>NZ_LSHX01000018.1 GCF_001555965.1 Sphingomonas sp. CCH21-G11 | reverse complement strand
GGGGGGCGGATCCGGCTGGAGATCATCGCGGCGACCGGCGACCCGGCGCTGACCGGCCTCAGCGAAGCCGAGCTGCTGAACGATCGCGCCGCCGCCGACCCGGCTGCGCGCAACGCGCTGCGCTTCCTCAGCTATCGCGAGAAGTTCCTGGCGGGCTCGTGGCGCTTCAACACCTATTTCGGACGCGATACGCTGATGTCGGTGCGGCTGCTGATGCCCGCATTGCAGCCCGGCGCCATCGAAGCGGGGCTGAACGCGGTGCTCGCGCGGCTCGATCGCGATGGCGAGGTGGCGCACGAAGAAGCGCTGAGCGAGTTTGCCCTGCTGGAGCGCGGCGCGAAGGGCGAGGCGAGCGACGCGGCGACGCTCGACTACGCCATGGTCGACGACGATTACATGCTGGCGCCGGTGGCGGCGAGCTATCTGCTCGAGCGCGGCGACGCGGCGGCGGCGCGCGCCTATCTCGCCCGCGCAGTGGTGAGCGAGGCGCAGCCGGGCGCGCGCGACCCGGCCGGTGCGCTGCTGGTGCGCAACCTTCGCTTCGTCCTGAAATCGGCCGGCCCCTTTGCCGCGTCGCCAACCACCGCCAAGCTGATCGCGCTCAAGCCCGGGCGTCAGGCTGGGCAGTGGCGCGACAGCAATGAAGGGCTGGGCGGCGGGCGTTACGCCTATGACGTCAACGCAGTGTTCGTTCCCGCCGCGCTCGATGCCGCCGCGCGGCTGGCTGCCAGCGGGCTGCTCGACCCCTATCTGACCCCCGACGACCGCAAGGCTTTGGCCGACGCCGGCCGGATGGCGCGGGTATGGCGCGGCCAGGCGCCGTCGCGTTTCCGGGTGACGATGCCGGCCGATCGCGCGCGCAGTGCCATCAAAAGCTATGCCGCGACGCTGGGCATTCCGGCCGAACCCGCGCTGGCGACGCTGGGCCGCACGCCGCTCGTCTATCATGCAATCGCGCTCGATGCGCTGGGCAAGCCGGTGCCGATCCTGCATTCGGACGAGGGCTTCGCGCTGCTGTTCACACGGCCCGCGCCCGCCGACCTGGATGTCATGGTCCAGTCGATCATGCGCCCTTTCCCGGCCGGATTGATGACCGATATCGGACTGGTCGTCGCCAATGCCGCGCTGGCCAGCCCCAAGCTCCAGGCGGACTTCACCCCCGCCAAATATCATGGCGCGGTCGTGTGGTCATGGCAGCAGGCGCTGCTCGCCGCCGGTTTCGAACGCCAGCTGGCGCGCGACGACTTGCCGCCGCCGACGCGGGCGCGGCTGCGCACGGCGCAGGCCGAGCTGTGGCGCGTGATCGAGGTCGGGCGCGAGGTCCAGAATTCGGAGCTCTGGTCCTGGGCATTCGCCGATGGCCGCTATCAGGTCGTGGCGTTCGGCGCGGGCAAGCAGGATGTCGACGAATCCAACGCCGCGCAGTTGTGGAGCACGGTGTATCTGGCGGTCCAGCCGCCCGCGAACTGACGCTCAGCGCGCCGCGAAGAAGCCGGTGATCGTCAGCCGGCCGACGCGCGGGTCGGGGCTGAGCGGCAGGTCCGGCGGAATCACCCCGCTGTGCAGCAGTGCGCTGCGGTAAAATACCGCGCGGTTGGGTTTTGCCACGACTTCGCACAGGCATTCGAATTGCGCGGTGGACCCCCGGATGTAATCGGCGGGCGGTGGGCCGTCGCGGCGGACCTCGCGGTCGAGCGTCGCATAATATGCTGCGGTACGGTCGGGCCCGATCGTTTCGAACCCGGTCGAACGATGCCGGAAAAACGCGGTGCCGCCGTGATCCGCCTCGCTCAGGAAATGCACCATCGCCACGCGCCCCGGCTCGGCACCGTCGATGTGCGGGATGCGCTGTTCGAGAGTCAGGCGCTCGCGCGGCGTCGTCACGATCGCGAAGCAGAGGTCGATCACGCGCGCCGCGCCGGTGAGCCCGAACGCCTGCCCGAAGATCGTCGCCAGGATCGGCCGCGCGGCGTCGAGATAGGTCCGCGGCGCGGGCGCGCGAATGCCGGGATAGGCGGTCACCGGGACGCCGAACGTGCGCTCGGCGGCAAAGTCGCGCAGTGCCGCCGGGTCGGGCGCGAAATCGTCGACGATCACGATCGGCTCATGTTCGTTGCCGATCCGTCGACCGACGATCGTGGGCGCGGGCACCGCGGATGCCGCCATGGTCAGGCGACCGCGCGCGTCGCGCCGATCAACTTGGCGATGGCGGCATCGTGGCGCGGCAGCGCCGGCACCGCGCGCGCGATCGCCGCGGCGACCTGTTCAACCTGGCGGCGGTTGGTTTCGGAATCGAACGTGTCCGCGATCGGGTTGTAGCCGCGGGGCACGATGCCCTGGCCGTGGAACACCGCGAGCCAGCTCGCTTCGCGGAACAGTTCATCGGTTTCGACCATGATCCGCCCGGTGGTGCGGAAATGATGCTCGCGCTCGATCAACCCGTCGGGCAGCGCCATGTGACGGCAGTACTCCCACAGCGGCTCGGGCTTGTCGGTGGTCGCGTGGTAATGGAGGATCAGGAAGTCCTTGATATTGTCCATGTCGCGGCTGAACACCGCGTTGAACCGATCGGCGAGCGCGGGATCGCACGATTTGTCGGGCAGCAGCGCGAGCAGCTTGACGATCCCCGACTGGATCAGGTGGATGCTGGTCGATTCCAGCGGCTCGAGGAAGCCGGCCGCGAGCCCGATCGCGACGACATTGCCGATCCAGGCACGCCGCCGCCGCCCGGCCGTGAAGCGCAGGAAGCGGGGATCGCCCAGCGCCTCGCCATCGAGATTCGCGGCAAGCGTGGCGGCGGCTTCGTCGTCGCTGACGAACTGGCTGGAATAGACATAGCCGTTGCCGGTGCGATGCTGGAGGGGGATGCGCCACTGCCAGCCCGCGGCACGCGCGGTCGACCGGGTATAGGGCGTCGTCTCCGCCACGCGTGCGCATGGCATGGCGACCGCGCGGTCGCAGGGCAGCCAGTGCGACCAGTCGTCATAGCCCGCCTCCAGCTCACCCTCGATCAGCAGCGCACGAAAGCCCGAGCAGTCGATGAACAGGTCGCCGTCCAGCCGCTCGCCGCGTTCGGTGACGAGCGCGGTGACGAAGCCGCTTTCGCCATTGCGCTCGACATGGGCAAGCTTGCCCTCGACGCGCGTGACCCCGCGCGCCTCCGCAAGGCCGCGCAAATAGCGGGCGTAGAGCGCGGCGTCGAAATGATAGGCATAGCCCAGCGTCGACAGGATCGAGCGCGGATCCGACGCGGGTTTGGCGAAGCGGTTGTCGTAAGCCAGCTGGGTGGGCAGCGACAACGCATCGAGCGGCATATCGAGTCCCTCGCGCCGCGCCTTGAGCCAGCGATGGTGAAAGGCGACGCCGGGCAGGTTGACGCCATATTGGCCGAACGGGTGGAAGTAGCGGTGATCGGGCCGCGTCCAGTCGGCGAATTCGATGCCGAGCTTGAAGCTCGCCTTGGTTTCCGCAACGAAAGTGGCTTCGTCGATCCCGACCAGCTCGTTGAACCAGTGGATCGGCGGGATCGTGGCCTCGCCGACGCCGACGCTGCCGATATCCTCCGACTCGAGCAGCGTCACCCTGGCCGTCGCGCCCAGGGTGCGGCCGAGTGCCGCCGCGGTCATCCACCCGGCGGTCCCGCCGCCCAGGATCACAATCCGCTCGATCCGATCATTGGTCATGCCGACGGTCTAGCAAGACGCTCCGCCGATAGGAATGGGCCGGCTCGGACACGGTGCCCCCGCTGGCTGCGTCCCGTTTCGAGACGGGCGTTAACCATGATTTTTCAGGCGCGAAATCGTAAACAAAGCGTTAACTTCGCACCATGTCGCACCTGATCCAACGCGGGCAAACCGCATTCGCCCCGGCGCCCCGCCACCCGCTGCGCGCACGGCTTAAGCTCGTTCGCCCGCGGGTGCGTGCGTCGAACGCCGATGATCAGGACCTGAAGCTGTTCGTGATGAGCTTCACCGCCTTTTTCATCTGTTTCTATTCGATGATCGCCTGACCCGCAGCGCGGGGTTCAGTCGCACACGCGGTGCAGTTTCTGCGCGATCCACGCTGAAATCAGGCACATTCCAGCGACGATCAGCAGCATGTCCTCCGGCGTGACCTTCAGCACGGTGGTCGCGGTGATGACCGTTGCCGCCCCCACGACCATCGCGCCTGAATTGACGACGTTGTTCGCGGCGACGGTGCGCGCGGTCTGATCCTTGGTCACGGTCGTGGTCAGGAACGCATAGAGCGGCACCACGAACATGCCGCCAAAGATCGCGATCGCCGCCAGCGTGCCGAGCACCAGCATCGCCTGGGGCTGAAGGATGAAGGCGTCGATGCCATAGAGCGTGCCAGCCGGGGCGGCGGTCCACATCCGCGACTCGATCGAGAAGGCAACGATGAACACGGCCATCACCAGCACCGATGCCGGTGAATATCTGGCGGAGATGCGACCGCGCAGCATGGCGTTGATGATCACCGATCCGACCGCCACCCCGATCGAGAAGATGGCGATGGTCAGGCTGGCGACGCGTTCGTCGGCGGTCAGCACGTTCTTGACCAGCGGCGGGAAGATCACAATCAGCACCGCGCCGATCGCCCAGAAAAAGCTGATCGCGCAGATCGCGAGGAAGAGTCGGGGGATGTGCATCGTCGCAGAGACCAGCCGCCACGATGCGGTGAAGGGATTGTAGTTGAGCGCGAGCGGCGGGCCCATGCGCGGTGCGGGCGGCACGAACCGGCCCGCCCACCAGCCGATCAGCGCCACCACGATCACCAGCGCCGCCGCCCATTCGACCGCGATCCAGCCCGCAATCACCGTCCCCATCAGGATCGACAGATAGGTCGCGGCCTCGACCATGCCGGTGCCGCCGAGCACCTCGTCCTCCTTCAGATGCTGGGGCAGGATCGCGTATTTGATCGGGCCGAAGAAGGTCGAGTGCACACCGAGCATCAGCACCGCGCTCAGCATGATGACGAGGCCCGCGGTGACCTGGCCCATCTGCGCCAGCATCAGGCCCGCCGCGCCGAACAGCATGATCACGATTTCCGCGGTCTTCACCAGCCGGATGATCCGCGCCTTGTCCATCGTATCGGCCAGCTGCCCCGACAGTGCCGACAGCGCGAAGAAGGGCAGCAGCGCAAGTCCCGTCGCCAGCGCGTTGAAATTGGATTCGACCGCCGGATCGTTGAAGATGTGATAGGTCGCGAACAGGACCATCGCGGTCTTGAACAGGTTGTCGTTGAAGGCACCGAGGAACTGGGTGATGAAAAGCGGCAGGAAACGGCGCTCCTTGAGCAATCCGAGCGCGTTGTTCATGTCTGGTGCGACCTGCTGAAATACCGGAACGGCCCTTGCCATAGCCGAGGGCGGGGAAAGGCCGCAATGGGCTGGCAGCTGGCGGGATTTCGACTAGGACAGGCGGCGACATGCTGACATTGCCCAACATCCTGACGCTCTCGCGCATCTTTGCCGTGCCGTTGCTGGTCTGGTGCCTGTGGTGGCCGGACTGGACGAGCGGCTATGCGGCGGCGTTCGCGCTCTACTGCCTGATGGGCATCACCGATTATTTCGACGGCTATCTCGCCCGCGCGCAGGGGGCGGTGTCGAAGCTGGGCGTGTTTCTCGATCCGATCGCCGACAAGGTCATGGTCGCCGCGGTCGTGCTAATGCTGGTCGCGACCGCGTGGATCCAGGGGGTGCACGTCATCGCCGCGCTGATCATCCTGCTGCGCGAGATCATGGTGTCGGGCCTGCGCGAATTTCTGGCGCAGCTCAGCGTTTCGGTGCCGGTATCGCGGTTGGCCAAATGGAAAACGACGCTGCAGCTGATCGCGCTCGGGGCGCTGGTGCTGGCGGGGGCGGTTCCGCACCTCGCCTGGGTGCTGACGGTCGGCATCGTCACGCTGTGGCTGGCGGCGCTGCTGACGCTGGTGACGGGCTGGGACTATCTGCGCGTCGGCCTGAAGCACATGGACAGCTGAATGGCGCTCAGGCTCCTCTATTTCGCGTGGGTGCGCGAACGTATCGGCACGGGCGAGGAGCAGGTCACGCCGCCTGAAGCGGTCACCACCGCCGTGCAGCTGATCGACTGGCTGGCGAAACAATCCGAAGCGCATGCCGCGGCGTTCGCCGACCGCGACCGGCTGCGCGTCGCGATCGACCAGAAATTCGCCGCGCTCGATACGCCGCTCGCCGGCGCGCGCGAGGTTGCGATCTTTCCCCCGGTGACCGGCGGATGATCCGGATCGCGGTCATGACGACGGCGATCGACGTCGCTGCCACGCTGGCGGAGGTCGAGGGCAACGGGGCCGGTGCGGTGGCAAGCTTCACCGGTATCGTCCGCCCCGACGACGGCGTGACCGCGCTGACGCTCGAACATTATCCCGGCATGACCGAGCAAGTGCTGGCGGCGATCGCGGAGGAAGCGGCGGAACGTTTCGGGCTGGCCGCGGTGAGTGTGACGCACAGGGTGGGGACGATGGTTCCCGGCGACCGGGTCGTGCTGGTTGCCTGTGCCGCCGCCCATCGCCGCGACGCGCTGGCCGCGTGCGCAATGCTGATCGACCGGCTCAAGACCGACGCGCCGTTCTGGAAGCGCGAACAGCGCGGGGAGCGTGCCGACTGGGTAACTGCGCGCGTTGCCGACGCGGAAGCTGCGGATCGCTGGCGAACGGCGTAACGCTCCGCGCCGCCCGGCCACTGGGGCCGGGGCGGCGCGGACGACCGATTACTCGGCCGGGGTTTCGGCAGGCGCGGCCGCCGGCGCATCCTGGCGCGGGATCAGCACGCCGTTCACGACATGGACGATGCCATTGGCCTGCTTCACGTCATACTGCGTGACATAGCTCTTGTTGCCGTTGACGTCGTTGAGCACGACCGCGTTGTTCTCGAGCTTCGCCGTGATCGGATCGCCGGCAACCGTGGTCAGCGTCAGCGTGCCGCCAGCTTCGGTCAGCTGTTTCGCCAGCGTCTGTGCATCCAGCGCACCCGCGATGACGTGATAGGTCAGTACCTTGGTGAGCAGGGGCTTGTTCTCCGGCTTCAGCAGCGTGTCGACGGTGCCGGGCGCGAGACGCGCAAAGGCGCTGTCGGTCGGCGCGAACACGGTGAAGGGACCCGGACCCGACAGCGTCGCATCAAGGCCAGCCGCCTTCACCGCGGAGACCAGGGTTTTCAGATTGTTTGCAGCCGCCGCATTTTCGACGATGGTCTTGGTCGGCACCATTTCCGCACCGCCGACCGTCGGGTTCGCCGTGGCTGGCGCGGTGGCTGCGGGCGTCGTGGCGGGCGTGGTGCCCGTCTGTGCCGATGCGGGCAGCGACACCAGCGCCGCACCGCCGAGGGTCAGGGTCAGAAAGGCTGAAAGGGGTTTCATGGGCGATACTCCGGACATTTCGGTGATTGAAAAGGGAACCGCGTTTGACGCGCTGTAAAAATACGGGCGAAAGGCTGGTTGGTTTCGTCGCCCGACCCGGTTTTTGTTTCAGCGCAGCGCGGCGAGCACGCCGGCCAGCAGGCGAAAATCGCGCTCGCGCGGGCTCGCCCTGCGCCAGATCAGCGCGATGCTGCGGGTCGCGCGCTCCGAATGGAGCGGTCGGGCAACGACGCGGGTGTGCGCCAGGATGCCGGCATCGACCGCCATCTTGGGCAGCATCGTGACGCCCAGGCCATTGTCGACCATCTGGACGATGGTGTGCAACGAGGTCCCGAGCATCGTCGCCTGACCGCGCAGTTCGGGATGGTTGCACGCGGCCAGCGCATGATCTTTCAGGCAATGGCCGTCCTCCAGCAGCAGGAGGCGGGTCTCGTCGATATCCTCCGCGACCACCGGACCGGTGGGCGTCGTCGGTTCGCCGCCAGGAAAGGCGACATAGAGATGGTCGTCGAACAGCGGCGCGACCTCGACATCGCCGCAGACATAGGGCAGCGCGAGCAGGACGCAGTCGGTACGGCCATGCGCCAGCCCCTCGCACGCCGCCGCACTCGGCTCCTCGCGCAGGAACAGCTTGAGGTCGGGATAGTCGGCGCGCAGCCGCGGCAGGATGCGGGGCAGCATGAACGGCGCGATCGTGGGAATGACGCTCATGCGCATGTCGCCCGACAATGGCTTGCCGGCCGCGCGCGCCATGTCGCTCAGTTCTTCCGCCTCGCGCAGCACCTTGCGCGCCTTGTCGACGATCGCGTCGCCCAGCGGGGTGAACCGCACGACCCGGCGCGTGCGCTCGACCAGCACTATGCCGATCAGCGTCTCCAGCTCCCGGATGCCGGCCGACAGCGTCGATTGCGTGACGAAGCAGGTTTCGGCGGCGCGGCCGAAATGCCCCGCGTCGCGCAATGCGACCAGATATTGGAGCTGTTTCAACGTCGGCAGATAGGAGGTGCTCATGCCGACCCATTTATCGCCTGCGTCAATCAATCTCCAGAAAATAAACGATTTGAACACTGAGCCGAGTGACCTATATCGCAATGCAGCATGAATGCGGCGACGCAGCGAGGCGATGCCGGTCATTCGCGCTGGATCACTATTTTGGAGGATTTTTCGATGTTGACCGTTGGCGACAAGCTCCCGCAGTTCATCTTGCCGGTCCAGCAGGGCACCGACGCGCTGCCCGCGGGCGAGACGATCGATCTCACCACCGCCTTTCCGGGCAAGTGGAAGGTGCTGTTCTACTGGCCGAAGGACTTCACGTTCGTATGCCCGACCGAGATCGTCGGCTATGCCGGCCTCAAGGCCGATTTCGAGGATCGTGACGCCGTGCTGATCGGCGCGTCGACCGACACCGCGCATGTCCACTTTGCGTGGCGTCGGTCGGACGAGGATCTGGCCAAGGCCGATTTCCCGTGGATCGCCGACAATGGCCGCGTCCTTGCCGATGCGCTCGGCATCGTCGACAAGGACGAGCATGTCGCGTTCCGCGCGACCTTCATCATCGATCCGGACAACATTATCCAGCACGTGACGGTCAATGGCCTGAACGTCGGGCGCAACCCGCAGGAAACGCTGCGCGTGCTCGACGCGCTGCAGACTGACGAACTGTGTCCGTGCAACTGGAACAAGGGCGAGGAACTGCTGCGCCCCGCGGCGTAAGCGTTCCTACCCCTGCCAAAGGGCGCGATCCGGCCGGCTCCTCCTCCCTCCCGCCGGGTCGCGCCCTGCTTTACCCTTTCCAGCTATCGTCCCTTACCGCTTCCCGTCCCGGCACCGACGTTGCCGGGCGCGGGAGTCATTTGACCGGAGACTGACCGATGTCGCTCAAGGATTTTGCCGCGACGCTGCCCGATTTCGCCAAGGACATCCGCCTGAATGTCGGATCCCTGCTGAACGAGGCGACGCTCGACGATCAGAAGAAATACGGCCTGTTGCTGGCTTGCGCCCATGGCAGCGGACACAAGCCGCTGGTCGACGCGACCGAGGCCGAGGCGGCCGGCAAGCTGACCCCCGAGGCGGCCAATGCCGCGCGGGCCGCGGCGGCGGTGATGGCGATGAACAACGTCTATTACCGGTTCACTCACCTCGCCGGGAACCAGGAATATGCCAACCTGCCCGCGCGGCTGCGCATGAACGTCATCGGCGCGCCGGGGATCGACAAGGTCGATTTCGAGCTGTTCAGCCTGGCGGTCAGTGCCATGAACGGCTGCGGCAAGTGCATCGACGCGCACGAGCAGGTGCTGAAGCGCGCCGGCACGACCGCGGAGACGATCCAGAATGCGGTGCGCATCGCCTCCGTCATGAAGGCGGTCGCGACGGTTCACGCCGTCGCGGTCTGAACGTCGGAATCGGTCAGGCGAGGGCGGCGTAGAGGCTGAGCGCACTGGTGGCGGTCAGGACGACGCCGACCAGCCCGAGCAGGAAGCGCGGGCGGACGCGCTTGACCAGCATCGCCCCCAGCGGCGCCGCCGCGATCCCGCCGATCATCACGCCGATCGTCGCCTGGGTGAACGCCTCGATCCCCAGCGTGATCAGGAAGGTGATCGAGATCGCGGTGGTGAGCACGAACTCCGCCGTGTTGACGGTGCCGATCGTCATGCGCGGGCTCGCGCCCTGAACCAGCAGGTTGGACGTGACCACCGGCCCCCATCCGCCGCCGCCCGCCGCGTCCAGAAAGCCGCCGACCAGCCCGAGCGGCGCGATGACGCGCGGCTGGCGTGGCCGGGGCGGCGCGCCAAAGGCACGGAAGATCAGGTAGAGGCCGATCCCGGCAAGATAGGCCATGACGAACGGCCGCGCCCCCGAGCCGACCTTGACCAGCACATAGGCGCCGATCACCCCGCCCACCACGCCCGGAATGACCAGCCGGGCAAACAGGCGCCAGTCGACGTTGCGCTGGACGATATGGCTGATACCCGACGCAGCGGTCGTGAACATTTCGACCAGATGGACGGCCGAAGAGGCGCGCGACGGCGGCACCCCGAGCAGGCTGACCATCAGCGTCGTCGAAATCGCGCCGAACGCCATGCCCAGCGCGCCGTCGACCATCTGCGCGGCAAAGCCGACCGCGATGAAGGGAAGGAGGCCGGCAATGTCAAATCCCATCAACACCGCCATCCTTCCGGCACCAACCGTGCGCTTCTTCCCGAAACTGCCATACCCGACAACATAGATCGAGTTTAGTGCGTGCAAGCCATGCCGCCATGTGTCTGGAAATCGGGCGACTGCACGCCTAAATTAGCGGATCGAACAGGGGGACGCGCCATGTTGCGGCGGTTGAGCGAGTATCTGGAATCGATCAAGGCCCGCGATCCGGCGCCGCGATCCCGGGCCGAAATCCTGCTGTATCCGGGCGTGTGGGCGATGGCGCTGCACCGCGTCGCGCACCGCCTGTATCGCGCCCGGCTGTTTTTCCTGGCGCGGGTGGTCAATCATTTTTCCCGCTTTCTGACCGCGATCGATATCCATCCCGGCGCGACGATCGGCCGCAATTTCTTCATCGAACACGGGTTCAGCGTGATCGGCGAAACCGCCGAGATCGGCGACGACGTCACCATGTACCAGAACGTCACGCTGGGCGGTGCCAACCCGGTCGCCGGCGAGGGCGGCAAGCGCCATCCGACCATCCTCGACGGCGCGATCATCGGGGCGGGCGCACAGGTCCTGGGGCCGATCACGGTCGGCGCGCGCGCGCGAATCGGGGCCAATGCGGTCGTGACCAAGGACGTGCCCGAAGGCGCGACGATGGTCGGCATTCCGGCCAAGCCGACCCTGGTCGAAGCGGCGACCTATCAGCGCGACTTCATGCCGTACGGCACGCCGTGCAGCGAAATGTACGATCCCCAGACGCAAAAGCTGGAACTGTTGCGCTGCGAGATCGAGACGCTGCGCAAGCGGCTGGACGAAGCGATGGCCGAACGCGGCCAGGCGGAGCGGCGCGACCACGGCTGATGGGAATCGTCACGCCGTTTCCCGCCGCGCGGGTGCCCGGGCAGGTCGGGTTCGAACGCGCCGAGCTTGCCCGCATCCTCGATCTCTATGGTCGGATGGTCGCGGCCGGCCATTGGCGCGACTATGCGATGCGGCTCGATGCGGAGGTGGCGATGTTCGCCGCCTTTCGCCGCGCCGCCGAACGCCCTGAATTCCGGATCGAGAAGCGTCCGGCGCTGCGCCAGCGCCAGGGACAATGGGCGCTGATCGCCGAAGGTGGCGCGGTGCTGAAGCGCGGGCACGAACTGGGCCCGGTGCTGGCACCGATCGAGCGGCGACTGGTCAAACTGGTCGCGGGCTGACCGGCACGTCGCCGATCAGCCCGCGAGCAACACCCGATGATCGCGCGTTCAGGCGCGCGCCGGCATCTGGGTGGGTGGCAGGGTGTGGCTCAGGCTGCCCAGCCGGGCGACCACCAGCCGCCGCATCGGCTGCCAGAATGCGGACAGGGTGAGCAGCGCCGACCCGATCACCAGCCCGGTGAACGCGGTACCCAGCTCGACCGCGCCCGCGCTGCGGAACAACGCGTAGAGCGCATACAGCACATAGGCGAGCGACGAGACGAGCAGCGCGCGGCGGTCGACGGCGAGCGCGACGATCGCGAACAGGATGTAGAGCGCGAACACGATCATGGCGACGGGCACGCCGACATCGCCGTCGAACACGCCCAGCATCTGGAAGATCGGATGCGCGATCATCGGCGCGGCGGCGAGATGCAGCCAGAACGCGACGTCGGAACGGCGGGTGCGGCGTTCGCGGTCGCTCATGTCCCAGCGCATCGCCAGCGCGAAGATCGCAAGGCCGCCGATCAGGACGAGCGGCCAGGCGCGCGCGCCCATGTCCGGAAATGCCGAGAAAACCAGCCCGATCGCGGTGGCGGCCAGCGCGACCGCACCGGCGGCGACCGTGATCGGCACCATGAAGCGCCGCCAATGGATGTAGGTCGCACCAGCCGTGATCAGCGCGATGCCCGCCCCGATCGCCGCGTCGAGGCGGTCGGGCAGGTCGGGGTTGAGCGTGGCCAGCGCGCCGACCAGCGCACCGCCGACCCCGCCGGCAAAGGCGAGCAGCAGCAGAATGCTGGGCAGCGCCATGCGCCGTTTGCGCGTGAAATATTCGGCCAGGAACCACGCCGCGCCCGCCACGCCGACCCCGCCGAGCGCCGGCGTGATCGACTGGCCGACCTGACCGATCGCGAACAGGACCAGCACAAGGGCGATGGCGACGAAGATATCGTTGAAACCGGTCAGCAGCCGGAAATGTTCTTCATCGACGGTCGGCGCCAGCCGCAGCGACGCGACATGGTTGCGAAACGCGGTCGCCGTTTCGCGCGGGACCACCCCCGCCTCCACGGCATTGTCCAGATCGGACTCGCTGTACATGGCCTCTTCCTCCTTCGTGTGCGGAAGCGATCATGCCAGAGGTGTCTTAATCAGGCAATACAGCTCGTGCGGGCGAAGGTTTTGGCCGCATATGCTGAGTCTAAGCGGAAAATGGAGGCTTTCACGAACTTCAGCCAAGTTCTTCTGTCGCCCCCCGGCACAAGGCCGGGGTGACGATGAGAAGGTGGCCGGGCTTTTTTTCCTGGCCGGACCCTCAATTGCCCGCCAGCCGCGCAAAGATCGACTGCGCCTGCTCGCTGCCCGACTGGGGCACGATCTCGCCCGTGCGGTCGGTGATCGCACCCCAGTGCGCGGCGACGCCCTCGGGGGTCAGATCTTCGCCCGCCAGCCTGATGCCGCGGGTGAGCGTGACATAACTCGCCTGGAACACGCCCGCGCCCGCGCCGACGATCGCGTTGGTCGGCGCATCCTGGCTGACCAGATAGAGCGCGGCGGGGACAACGGCGTCTGGGTTGAACGCGTCGAACGCGGCTTCGGGAAAAATGTCCTGGGTCATGCGCGTGCCCGCAACGGGCGCGATCGTGTTGACGCGGATGTTGTTCTTCGCCCCTTCGAGATAGAGCGTCTTGGTCAGGCCGGCGAGGCCGAGCTTGGCGGCGCCGTAATTCGCCTGGCCGAAATTGCCGAACAGGCCGGTCGACGACGCGGTCATCAGGATGCGGCCGTAATTCTGCGCGCGCATCGTTTCCCACACCGCCTTGGTGCAATGCGCCGAACCGTTCAGGTGCACGTCGACGACGAAGCGAAAATCGGCCGGCTCCATCTTGGCGAAGCTCTTGTCGCGCAAGACGCCGGCGTTGTTGATCAGGATGTGGACGCCGCCCCAGCGGTCGCAGGTTTCGGCGACCATCGCGGCCATCTGGTCGTAATCGGTGACGCTGCCCCCGTTCGCGATCGCTTCGCCGCCCAGCGCGACGATCTCCTCGACCACCTTCAGCGCGGCGTCGCTGTGCCCAGTGCCGTCACGCGCCACGCCGAGATCGTTGACGACCACCTTCGCGCCGCGCCGCGCCAGTTCGAGCGCATAGGCGCGCCCCAGGCCGCCGCCCGCCCCGGTGACGATGGCAACCTGGTTGTCGAAACGGATGGTCATGGGCGTCGTCCTCTCGCGCAGTTCAGTTGGCGCGAGTGGTGACGTGAGGCAGGCGGTTCGTCAAATCCGTTACGGGATGCACGGCCCGGCATCCGGGCCGTGCATCCGAACCACGCATCCGGGGCCGGCAATCAGCCGCCACGCTGGCGGCAATTGTCGTACTGGCCGCGCTTGCACAGCGGATATTTCTCCATCGGGGCGGGCGCGGGGAACGCCTGGTCGGGGCTGACCGACTGCTGCACGATCACCTTCGCGCCCGGTTGAGGCGTGCCCTGCAGCGCCGGGCCGGACGGCATATAGCCGCCTGCCGGATCGGCCGCATCGGCGGCGGGTGCGGGCGTCATCGGCGATGTTGATGCGGTCGGGCCGTTCATCGGCTGCTGGGCCATCGGCTCCTGCGCGGGCGCGGTCATCCCCGCGTCTGGAGCGGGGGCAGTCGGTGTCGTCGGCTGTTGGGTGGGGGTCTGCGGCATGGTCTGCGCCAACGCGGGCGCACTGACCGCAAGCGCCGCGGCAAGGGCGATGAGTTTCATGGTGTTCCTCCTACGCATACAGGCGCGCAATCGAGCGCACGCGAAAGGAGGAACGATCCGCGCGGGAATTTTATCCCTCATGGTCTGATCGCACCCCATTGACCCGCTCATCCTGGGTAGCCGCTGAGCCCTTCGACTGCCTGCCAAGACAGGCGCTCAGGACAGGCTTCGCCAAGCTCAGCCCCTACTCAGGATGAGCGGGTTTGGTGCTTCCGACGCCCGACCCAGCGGCACCTGCTGGCGCTCAGGCGCCCGAATCGAGCGCGTAGCCGGCGGAGCGGACGGTGCGGATGATGTCGGGCCGGTTGCCGCGGTTGATCGCCTTGCGCAGCCGGCGGATATGCACGTCGACGGTGCGGCTTTCGATGTCGCTGTCATGCCCCCACACCGCGTCGAGCAGGCGCTCGCGGCTGAACACCCAGCCCGGATGCTCGAGGAAATGCTTGAGCAACCGGAATTCGGTGGGACCGAGCGGCACGACTTCGCCGCCGCGCCGGACCTTGTGGCCGACCGTGTCCATCTCGATATCGGCATAGGTCAGCTGCTCTCCCGCCAGCGCGGGACGGACGCGACGCAGCACCGCGCCGACGCGCGCGACCAGCTCGCGCGGCGAAAACGGCTTGGTGACGTAATCGTCCGCGCCGGTTTCGAGGCCACGGACCCGGTCCTCCTCTTCGCCGCGCGCGGTCAGCATGATGATCGGGACGTTGGCGGTCTCCGGCATCCGGCGCAGCCGGCGGCAGACCTCGATCCCTGAAAGCCCCTCGACCATCCAGTCGAGCAGGACGATATCGGGCGTCGCTTCCTTGGCGAGCAGCAGCGCTTCCTCGCCGTCGGGGGTCTGCTTGACCTCGAAATCTTCCCGCTTGAAATGCCAGATCAGCAGCTCGGCCAGCGCCGCGTCGTCCTCGACCAGCAGCATCTTCACCCGCGCCATATGTTCCACCCTTGTCCTTCGGTCGTGCTCACTGATCGGCGACCGTCTCGATGCGCTCGCGTTCGGCCATGTGATCGCCGGTCGCCGCATAATAGACCATCTCGGCAACGTTGGTCGCCTGATCGCCGATCCGTTCCAGATTCTTGGCGATGAACAACAGGTGCGCGGCCTGGCTGATGCTCTTTGGATTTTCCATCATGAAGGTGACGAGCGCGCGGAAGATGCTGTTGTAGAAATCGTCGACCGCGCGGTCGCGCTCGCAGACATCCATCGCGGCTTGCGCATCGCGCGCGGCAAAGGCGTCGAGCACGTCGTGCAGCATCTCGCTCGCCACGATCGCCATCGCCGGCAGCACCGACAGCGGCTCGATATGGCGGTTGTCCTCCATCGCGGTCACGCGCTTGGCGATGTTCTTGGCATGGTCGCCGACGCGCTCCATGACCCCGGCGATCTTCATCGCCGCCACGATCTCTCGCAGGTCGTCGGCCATCGGCGCGCGCAGCGCGATCAGACGGATCACCAGCCGCTCGATCTCGTGCTCGAGCGCGTCGATGCGCTTGTCGCCGTCGACGACGCGCTGCGCGGCAGCGGCGTCGTGCTGGACCAGCGCCTCCATCGCCGCGCCGATCGCGGCTTCGGCCAGCCCGCCCATCTGCGCGACCAGCCCGCGCAGCTCGCCCAGCTCGTCGTCGAAAATCTTGACCGTATGCTCGCTCACGCTACGCAACCCCGCCTTAGCCATAACGGCCAGTGATATAATCCTTGGTCCGCTCTTCGCGAGGATTGGTGAAGATTTCCGACGTCACGCCATATTCGACGAGGTTGCCGAGGTGAAAGAAGGCGGTCCGCTGCGACACCCGCGCGGCCTGCTGCATGTTGTGCGTCACGATGACGATCGCGTACTTGCCGCGCAGCTCGTGGATCAGCTCCTCGATCTTGGCGGTGGCGATCGGGTCGAGCGCCGAACAGGGCTCGTCCATCAGGATGACTTCGGGATCGACCGCGATGGCGCGCGCGATGCACAGCCGCTGTTGCTGGCCGCCCGACAGCGCGGTGCCGCTGTCGTTCAGCCGGTCCTTGACCTCGTCCCACAACCCCGCGCGACGCAGCGACTGTTCGACGATGCGGTCCATGTCGGCCTTGCCCGGGGCCAGGCCATGGATGCGCGGGCCATAGGCGATGTTCTCATAAATCGACTTCGGGAACGGGTTGGGCTTCTGGAACACCATGCCGACACGCGCGCGCAGTTGCACCACGTCCATCGCGGGGGAATAGATGTTCTCGCCCTCCAGCGTGATCTCGCCGTCAACCCGCGCGATCGGGATCGTGTCGTTCATGCGGTTGAGGCAGCGCAGAAAGGTCGACTTGCCGCAGCCCGACGGGCCGATGAACGCGGTCACATTCTCCATGTCGATGTCGATCGACACGCCCTTGATCGCGTGGGTCGACCCGTAATGGACGTTGACGTCGCGCGCCGCCATCTTGGTGTGCGGCGCGTTGCGCAGCGCGGGCGCGGCGAGCGGGGTGGCGAGTTCATTCATTACCAGCGGGTCTCGAATCGGTTGCGGAGATAGATGGCGATCGCGTTCATCGCGAGCAGGAAGACCAGCAGCACCAGGATGGCGGCGCTGGTCTTTTCGACAAAGCCGCGGCTGATCTGGTCCGACCACAGGAAGATCTGGACCGGCAGCACGGTCGCGGGATCGGTGAAGCCGCCCGGCGGCTGCGAGATGAAGGCGCGCATCCCGATCATCAACAGCGGCGCGCTTTCGCCCAGCGCGCGCGCCATGCCGATGATCGTGCCGGTCAGGATGCCGGGCAGCGCGAGCGGCAGGACATGGTGGAACACCACCTGAATGCGGCTGGCGCCGATGCCGAGCGCGGCGTCGCGGATCGACGGCGGCACGCCCTTGATCGCATTGCGCCCGGCGATGACGATCACCGGCATGATCATCAGTGCGAGCGTCAGCCCGCCGACGATCGGGGCCGAGCGCGGCAGGTGGAGCGTGCCGAGGAACACCGCCAGGCCGAGCAGGCCGAAGATGATCGAGGGCACCGCGGCAAGATTGTTGATCGACACCTCGATCAGGTCGGTCCAGCGGTTCTTGGGCGCGTATTCCTCGAGGTAGATCGCGGACAGCACGCCGATCGGAAAGGCGATCAGCAGCGTGACGATCATGGTCAGCAGCGACCCCTTGAGCGCGCCCCAGATGCCGACGGCGGTCGGGTCGGTCGAGTCGGCCTGGGTCAGGAAGGTCGAGTTGAACCCGCGGGTCAGCACGCCGCGCTGTTCGAGCGTCGCGACGAGCGCCTCGGCCTCCGGCGTGCCCTGCCCGCTGGCGGCCTCGGCGATCGGTGAGGCGACGGGTACGTCGACCGCCGCCTTGCGCGACAGCAGCGTGGGATCGCGCTTCACCGCCTCGCGTACCTCCAGCCAGGCGGTGGGCGAAATGATGTCGAGCCCCGCCGGACCGAACGCCTTGACCGCGGCGTTGGCGGTCGCATCCTCGATCCCCGCGCCGGCAAGCGCGAGGTCTGCGCCCTTGTCATCGAGGCGGTCGGCGGTGACCTTCAGCTCGGCGGCGGCGAGGTCGAGGGGAAGCGCCACCTCGACCCGCGAAAAGCCGCCGATGCCGTTCATCAGCATGGTGATCAGCAGGAAGGCGAGGAATCCGGCGGAGAGGGTCACCGCCGCCAGCCCGAGCAGGCGGAAGCGGCGCTCTGCGGCATAGCGGCTGCGGATGCGCTGCTGCATCGCCGACGTCGTCCAGTCGGTCGGCGCGCGGATCGCGGGTTCGGCGGTGCCGGTCGGCACGGGGGCGACGATCGACTTACTCATAAGCCTCGCGATACCGTTTCACGACGCGCAGCGCGACGATGTTGAGCAGGAAGGTGATGACGAACAGCGTCAGGCCGAGCGCGAAGGCGGCGAGCGTCTTCGGGCTGTCGAACTCGGCCTCGCCGGTCAGCAGGTCGACGATCTGCTTGGTGACGGTGGTTGCGCTTTCGAACGGATTGAGCGTGATCGTCGCCGCGCCCGATGCGGCCATCACGACGATCATGGTCTCACCGATCGCGCGGCTGACCGCCAGCAGGATGCCGGCGACCACGCCCGGCAGCGCGGCGGGCAACAGCACGCGGCTGATCGTTTCCGATGTCGTCGCGCCCATCGCCAGCGACCCGTCGCGCATCGCGGTCGGCACCGCGGCGATCGAATCGTCGGCCATCGACGACACGAACGGGATGATCATCACCCCCATGACCAGCCCGGCGGCGAGCGCGCTTTCCGAACTGGCATAGGTAAAGCCGATCGCGACCGCGAAGTCGCGCACCAGCGGCGCGACGGTCAGTGCCGCGAAATAGCCGTAGACGACGGTCGGCACGCCGGCGAGGATTTCCAGGATCGGCTTCATCCACGCGCGCACGCGCGGCGCGGCATACTGGGTGAGATAGATCGCGCTCATCAGCCCGAACGGGATCGCCACCAGCATCGCGATGACCGCGCCGATGAAGAAGGTGCCCCAGAACAGCGGCACCGCGCCCAGCGTCTCGCCCGGATCGGTGGCACTGATCACCTGCGGGCTCCAGCGCGTGCCGAACAGGAAATCGGTGACCGGCACGATCGCGAAGAAGCGCGCGCTTTCGAACAGGAGCGAGACGAAGATGCCGACCGTCGTCAGGATCGCGATCAGCGATGCGACGAGCAGCGCCAGCATCACCGTGTTCTCGACGCGCGTGCGCGCGCGGAACTGCGGCTGGACGCGCGTATAGGCAAAGGCGCCGCCGGCAAAGGTCAGCAGCAGCGCGACCGCGGTGCCGATCCAGCCATAGCGTGCCTGTGCGTCGGCATAGATCGGCGCCAGCGTCTCCGCCAGCGGGTTGAAGGCGCCATAGGCGGTGCCGTTGGCCAGGTTGCGCGCTTCGGCGATCACCGCCGCGCGCTCGAAATCGATCGCGGGCAGGCCGGCGGCGGCCGGGCTGGCGATGACCGCGCTCTGCACCAGCGCGGGCGAGAGGATGTTCCACACCGCGAGGAAGATCAGCCCGGGCAGGACGGTCCACATCGCCATGTACCAGCCATGCTGCGACGGCAGCGAGTGCAACCGTTTCGCGGCACCGGCATCGAAACCGGCGGCGCGCGCGCGCGCCACCAGCCAGCCGATCAGGCCCATGCCCAGAATCAGGAACAACAGAACGAAGATGTTCACGAACGACGGGTCTTCGTGTCGGGGCGGACGCCGGATGCGGCGGCGGCCGTCGCGGTGAGGCGGGCGGGCGGCACGATCAGTTCAGGTCCTCGGGCTTGAGGGTGATTTCGTTGTCGATGATGTTCTTCGAGTTGAAGCGGACATTCGTCGACGCCGCGATCATGCCGCGCTTGACCAGCGGGCCGTCCGGCGCCCACGCGTTCGCATACGCCTCCAGGAACGCGCGCATGCCCGGGATCGGGCGGATATGCTGTTTCTTGACATAGATGAACAACGGACGCGCGCCCGGATACCGGTTGGTCGCGATCGTCTGATAGGTCGGCTCGACCCCGTCGATCGGCACGCCGCGCAGCCGGTCGTCGTTTTCCTCCAGATAGCTGAAGCCGAAAATGCCGATCGCGTTGGGGTTGGTCGACAGGTTCTGGACGATCAGATTGTCGTTCTCCCCCTTGTCGACATAGGCCGCGTCGTCGCGGATGCGCGTGCAGACATTGGCATAGCGGTCAGGGTCCGGCCCCTTCTTGATCGCGGCGGCCTCCGGATAGGCTTCCTCGCACCCCGGAGCCAGGATCAGCTCGACGAACGCGTCGCGCGTGCCGCTGGTGGATGGGGGGCCGAACACCTGAATCGGCAGCGCCGGCAGCGCGGGATTGACGTCGCGCCAGGTGCGCCGCGTGTTGGGCTGGCCCATCGGGTTGGCGGCGAGCGCCAGATAGATGTCCTTCTTGGTCAGCGACAGCTTCGGCCCCTGGAGCGATTCGGCGAGCGCCACGCCGTCGGTGCCGACCTGCACCTCCATCACGCCGGTCACGCCATTTTCCGTGCAGTTCTGAAGCTCTGAGGCATAAAGGCGCCGCGAGGCGTTGAGAATGTCGGGATGCTGCGATCCGACGCCTGCGCAGAACAGTTTGATGCCCGCGCCGGTACCGGTCGATTCGATCACCGGGGCCTTCAGGTTGGGATTGTTGTTGACGAGCTGCTCGGCGACGATCGTGGTGAAGGGATAGACCGTCGAAGACCCGACGACCTTGATCTGGTCGCGTGCCGCCCCCTGATCGCAGGAAACGAGCAGAAGGGAGGATGCCGCGACAATCGCCAGACGGCTGGTCATGAGTATCTCCATCGCTGATGCCGGTTCGGCCCCCGGCCGGCGGCTAGCATCGCGTCATGGTGCCTGTGTTGCAGCGACGTTACGGCTTGATGACAGCTGCGACGATGGCAACAGCACCGTAACGACCGTGCCGACGCCCGGCGTGCTGGCGATATCCATGCGCCCGCGATGGCGTTCGACGATATGCTTGACGATCGACAGCCCCAGCCCGGTGCCGCCGGCCGCACGACTGCGACCCGAATCAACGCGATAGAAGCGTTCGGTCAGGCGCGGCAGGTGCTCGGGCGCGATCCCCTCGCCCTCGTCCGCCACCGCCAGCCGGACCATCGGTCCCCCGTCGTGGCGAAGCGCGATCGTCACCGGGGTACCGGGCCGACCATATTTCATCGCGTTGCCGATCAGATTGTAGAGCACCTGGCTCAACTGCGCGCGATCGCCCTTGACCGGCGGCGCGTCGCGCAGCTCGGTGATCAGGTCGCCGCCGCGTTCGTCATTGGTCGCGGCCAGCGCCTCGCGCACTTCCTCGATCAAGGCGCGCAGGTCGACCTGCTGGTCGGGCTCGCGATATTTTTCGGCCTCGATCCGCGACAGGCTCATCAGGTCGTCGACCAGTCGCCGCATCCGCACCGCTTCGGCCTGCATCACCTTCAGGAAACGCGCGCGCGTTTCCGCGTCCTCGCCGGCCTCGTCCTGCAGCGTCTCGATGAAGCCGAGCAGCGAGGCGAGCGGGGTGCGCAGCTCGTGGCTGGCGTTGGCGACGAAATCGACGCGAATCTTCTCGGTCGCGTAGCTGCCCGTCCGGTCGATCAGGTGGACGATGCGGGCGCCGCTGGCGATGACGCGCACCCGCATCTCCCAGCGCTGGTCGCGCGTACCCAGCCCGACCAGGTGGATCGGCTCGCTCGGCGGCTCGCTGCCGCTCAGCAGGCGTTCGGCGGCAGCGGGATGGCGGATCGCCAGGCGGACGTCCTCGCCCATGATGTGGCGGCCGAGCAGCGTGCGCGCGCCGTCATTGGCGTGGACGACGCGATTGTCGACGACGACGAGCACCGGGTCGATGATCGCCTCGACCGCCTCGTCGAAGGGCATTTCGGTCGGCGGTGGCGCGACCGGCTCCGGTTCGATCGTGCGCTCGCGCGCCTCGAGCCCGGCGAGCAGCACGGCAGCGGTGCCGCCGATCAGTGCGACGGCGATGCCGTTGATGTCGCCGCCGAGCGCGCCGATGCCGACCGCAGCGGCGGCGATCAGCCCGAGCGCGAGGCCGATGCGGGTCGTCCAGGTGATTCCCATGTCCCGTTTGTAGTCGAAAACGCCCGTAATGCACTTGATACCGCCGCAATTTACGATTGCGAAAGCGGCCCCGGGGCATGACAAGCGCATCATGACCGACGATCCCACCCCCGGACCCGCCTCCACGCGCCGCCGCGCGCTGATGCTGGGTGCCGTCAGCGCGTCGGCGATCGTCTCGATCCGGCCCGCGCTCGCCCAAACCGCGGCATCGGTTTCGACCTGCGAAGTGCCGGTTCCCGATCCGGGCCGGGCGGGCAACTATATCGCTGCGGACGGCACGCTGGTCGCGCCCGGCACACCGGGGTCGGTGCCCCCCGCGGCGCGCCCGTTCAAGGGCGAGGACGTCAAGCGCGCGCTGGCGGGCGGACGTCTGCCCGATACCGATTTCGCCACCAATCGCGCCTATACCAACTATATCCGCCGGCTTCAGCAGGGCACCAGCGGCTTTACCTGCTTCGCATCGCTGCAGATGCCGCGCGGCTGACCGCGATGGCGCCGCCGGTCTATCGCGCCGCGCCTGCCGGACATCTGCGCATCGTGGCGATGGATGTGCTGACCGCCATCTATCACCGGCCGTCGGGCCAGACGCATCTCGTCGCCTCGCCGGTGCCCGAGATGCTGGCGGCGATGGGCGATGCCGCGATCGACGCCGCGACTCTGCTCGAGCGCCTCGTCGCCGATTTCGACCTGGCGGACCCGGACGCCACGGCTCTGTCCGCGCGCCTCGACGAGCTGGCGCAGGCGGGCCTGGTCGCGCGCGCGTGACGGCCGGCCGGTGAAGCACGTCGTCCAGCTCCGCATCGGTCCGGTCGGCTTTCGCATCGGATCGGACTGGCGCGCGCCGATCGCCCAGCTCGGGGCGCTCTATCGCGACTATCCGCGCCCGAGCGACGGCATTCCCGATTTCACCGTGAGGCTGTTCGCGCCGCGCCCGTGGCGACGCATCGTTCGCCCGAGCGTGATGATCGCGGGCGACTACACCATTCCCGACGCCGCACCGCTTCCGCTGCGCCTCGGCCTGCTCGCCGCCGAAATGGGCATGAACCTGCAGATGGCGCTCGGCCAGCGGCGGTACCTGCTGCTCCACGCCGCCGCGGTCGAACGCGATGGCCGCGCGCTGATCCTGACCGGGGTGTCGGGGGCGGGCAAGTCGACGCTGGCGGCGCTGCTGATGGCGCGCGGGTGGCGGCTGATGGGCGATGAATTCCTGCTGGTCGATCCCGCCACGGGCCTGGCGCACGCCTTTCCCCGGCTGATCAGCCTGAAGAACCGGGCGGTCGATGTCGTCGCGGCTGCGCTGACCGACGCGCGTTTCGGTCCGCCCCAGCCGGAGACGCCAAAGGGCGACATCCGCCATCTGGTGCCCGATGCGCGGGCGATCACGGCGATGGATGCGCCCGCCCAGCCGGCACTCATCCTGTTTCCGAGCTTCGGCTTCGCCGCCGCGACGCGCCCGGTGCCCGCGAGCGAGACGTTCATGCGGCTGACGCAGGCGTCGACCAACTATGTCGCGCTGGGTGAACGCGGCTTCGACGCGCTCACCCGGCTGGTCGCATCGGTGCCGGCGCATGCCATCGACTATCCGGATACCGACACCGCGCTGGCCGAGGTCGAGCGGCTCTGGGCAGCGGTCGCATGAGCGCGCAGCTGGTGGTCCGCGTCCTGCGCGAACCCGGATCCGCGCTGTCGCTGGACGCGGCGGGCTGGACCGCGCTGATCGCGGCGGCGCGCGCCGAACAGATTATCGGGACGCTCGCCCATCGCGTCGACGGGCTGAAAATCCCTCCCGCCGCGGCGCGCGTCCTCGCCGACGCGCGCGCATCCGCCGAACAGGGGCGCATCGCCGCGCTGTGGGAAGCGGAAATGGCGCGGCGCGCGCTGGCACCGGCCGGCATCCCCGTCCTGCTACTGAAGGGCACGGCATTCGTCGCGGCGGGGCTGAAGGCCGGGCAGGGGCGCTCGATCGGCGATCTCGACATCCTGGTGCCGCGCGACCGGCTGGACGCGGCGGAGGCAGCATTGCTCGCGGCGGGGTGGGAATGGGTCAAGCCCGATCCCTATGACGACGCCTATTACCGCCGGTGGATGCACGAGCTGCCCCCGATGATCCACCGCGATCGCGATCGCATGATCGACGTGCACCACACCATCCTGCCGCTGACCGCGCGGGTGCGGCCCGACGCCGCCGGCCTGATCGCGCACGCGGTGGAGATTGCGCCGGGGCTGCACATGCTCGCCCCCGATGACGTCATCGTGCACGCGGCCGCGCACCTGATCGCCGATGGCGACCTGGCCGGCGGTTTGCGCAACCTGTGGGACATTCACTGTCTGGTCGAGGAGTTCGGGGTCGAGGGGCTGGAGGCGCGCGCGCGCCATCATGGCCTGTGGCCGGCGGTCGCCCGGTCGTTGCGGCTGGCCCATGCGCTCTACGGCACGGAGCTGCCGCCGGAATGGCTGCGGGGCGACGCGCTCGACGCCTTGTTCCTGCGTCGTATCCTGTCGCGTGACGGCTGGGGCCGGCGGACGCGCAAGGTGACCGAGTTCGGCTTCTATCTGCGCGGGCACTGGCTGCGGATGCCGCCGGCGATGCTGGCGCGGCATTTGTGGATCAAGTGGCGCGGCGGCCACCGGCCGGTCGGCTGAGCCCGCGCCCGGCACTGGCACCCCGCGCCGTTTCGTGGCAGTCGCGCCTGCGACGAGCGTGGAGAGGATCGTGATGGAAACCGCTGCAATCATCCTCGCCGCGGGCAAGGGCACGCGGATGAAGTCGGACCTGCACAAGGTGCTGCACCCGATCGCGGGCAAGCCGATGCTGCGCCACCTGATCGACGCGACGCGCGATTTCGCGCCGGCGCGCACCGTCGTGGTGGTCGGCGCCGGGCGCGACCAGGTCGAGGCGGCGGTGGCCCCGCTGGGCGTCGCGATTGCCCATCAGGCGGAGCAGCTGGGCACCGGGCATGCGGTGCTCCAGGCCCGGGAGGCGCTGGCCGGGTTCGCGGGCGACGTGCTGATCCTCTATGGCGACGTGCCGCTGGTGGCGACCGCGACGATGCGCGCGATGATCGACCGGCTGCACGCCCCTGACGCTCCCGCAGTGGTGGTGCTGGCGTTCCGCGCCGCCGACCCCGCTGCCTATGGCCGGGTGATCGCCGACGCCGACGGCCGCATCGACCGGATCGTCGAATACAAGGATGCCAGCGCCGACGAGCGCGCGGTGACTTTGTGCAATTCCGGGTTGATGGCGGCGCGGGCGAGCGATCTGTTCGACCTGCTCGACCACGTGGGCAACGACAATGCGGCGGGCGAATATTACCTGCCCGACATCGTCACCATCGCTGCCACCGATGGCCGCCATTCGGCGATGGTCGAGGTGGCCGAGGTCGAAGTCGCCGGCGTCAACAGCCGCGCCGACCTGGCCGCGCTCGAACTGGCGTGGCAGCAGCAGCGGCGCGTCCGGGCGATGGCCGATGGCGCGACCCTGATCGCGCCGGAGACGGTGTGGTTCGCGCACGACACGGTGATCGGCCGCGACGTCGTGATCGAACCCAATGTGGTGTTCGGCCCCGGGGTGACGGTCGCGGACGGGGTGGTCATCCACGCCTTCAGCCATGTCGAAGGCGCGACGATCGCCGGCGGCGTTTCGGTCGGCCCGTTCGCGCGGCTGCGCCCCGGCGCGGTGCTGGAGGCGGGATCGCGCGTCGGCAATTTCGTCGAGGTCAAGAACGCGCGGCTGGGCGCGGGGGCCAAGGCCAATCACCTGACCTATCTGGGCGATGCCGGCATCGGCGCGGGCGCGAATATCGGCGCGGGGACGATCACCTGCAATTATGACGGCTTCTTCAAATATCGCACCGAAATCGGCGCGGGCGCATTCGTCGGATCGAACAGCGCGCTGGTCGCGCCGGTCAACATCGGCGCGGGCGCGATCGTCGCCGCGGGCAGCGTGGTGACGCGCGATGTCGAGGCCGACGCGCTGGCGCTGGCGCGCGGCAAACAGGAAAGCCGGCCGGGCTGGGCGGCGAAGTTCCGCGCGATGATGAAAGCGCGCAAGCAGGCGCGCGATTGACGATGATATCGTCACATGATATCAATTTGACATGACCCGCATTCTAGCTGATTTGCCTGAAGAGGATATTCGTTGGCTCGACCAGCGGGCGGCTGAGCGGGGCATATCGCGCGCGTCGTTGCTCAGGGATGTCGTCGCGACCTACAAAGCGCAAGACCAGGCACCGAACGGCAAGGCGTGGCTGGATCAAGCCTTCGGGATTTGGAAAGACCGGACCGACATCGGGGATGCCGTTGAATGGCAGCGCCGTGAGCGGGCGTCGTGGACGCGGCCGTGGGATGACGATTACGAGGCGGTGCGGGCAGAATTTCCCGACCTGTTCGATGAGACGGATGACCGCGAGCGTCAGCGCTATCTCGACATGTCAGCGAGCAGGACGACCGGGCAGAAGCGCTCAGACCGGTGAGCAGCTATGCCTTTGATGCCAACATCCTGATCTATGCCTTGCACGGAGACCGGGTGGCGCACGCCGAAATTGCGCGCGTCGATCGCCCTTGGATCAGCCGGATTGCCTGGATCGAGGTGATGTCCAAGGAGAGCGGGGCGACGATGCGCACCATCCAGACCTTCCTGAACGGCTTTTCCATCGACGAGATCGATCTTCGCACCGCCGAACATGCCGCGGCACTGCGCCGCGAGCGACCGCGGCTGCGCCTGGCCGATGCGCTCATTCTGGCGTCAGCTCAGGTCAATCATCGCATTCTGGTCACGAACAACACCAAGGACTTCCCGGCCAATATGCCGGGCATCCGCGTCCCCTACACCTTGTAACGAAAGCTCCAAATCATGTGCGGCATTGTCGGGATCATCAGCGGCGCGGAAGTCGCCGATCGCCTGTTCGACGGGCTGAAGCGGCTGGAATATCGCGGCTATGATTCCGCCGGCATCGCGACGCTGCACAACGGCGCGATCGAGCGGCGGCGCGCCAGTGGCAAGCTGGTCAATCTCGGCACCCGCCTGCGCGAGGAGCCGCTGCCCGGCACGGTCGGCATCGCGCACACGCGCTGGGCGACGCATGGCGCGCCGACCGAGGACAATGCCCACCCCCATGTCGCTGGCCGCGTAACGCTGGTCCACAACGGCATCATCGAGAATTTCAAGCCGCTGCGCGACGAGCTGATCGCCGACGGCCGCACCTTCCTGAGCCAGACCGACACCGAAGTCGTCGCGCACCTGATCGATCGCGAACTGGATCGCGGCGCCAGCCCGCAGGACGCGGTCAAGGCGGTGCTGCCCCGCCTGCACGGTGCCTTCGCGCTGGCGATCCTGTTCAAGGATCATCCCGACCTGCTGATCGGCGCGCGGTTGGGGTCGCCGCTGGTGGTCGGGCATGGCGCCGAGGAAAATGGGGGTGAGACCTTTCTGGGATCGGACGCACTCGCGCTCGCGCCGCTGACCCAGCGCATTGCCTATTTGGACGAAGGCGACTGGGTGGTGGTGACGCGCGGCGGCGCGCAGGTATTCGATCGCGACAACCGGCCGGTTGAGCGCCCCGTAACCCTGTCGGGCATCACGGGCGCGCTGATCGACAAGGGCAATCACCGCCACTTCATGCAGAAGGAAATCTACGAACAACCGGTCGTGGTCGCCCAGACGCTGCGCAGCTATCTGCGCCCGGTCGAGGAGCAGGTCGCGTTGCCCGACATGGAGTTCGACCTGTCGACGGTCGAGCGCGTCGTCATCGTCGCGTGCGGCACCGCCAGCTATGTCGGCATGATCGGCAAATACTGGATCGAGCAGTTCGCGCGCCTGCCGGTCGAGGTCGATGTGGCGAGCGAGTTCCGCTACCGCGACCCCGTCCTGCTGCCCCACACGCTGGGCGTCGTCGTCAGCCAGTCGGGCGAGACCGCCGACACGCTGGCGGCGTTGCGCCACATGAAGGCGAACGGCGTCACCACCGCCGGCATCATCAACGTGCCGACCAGCTCGATGGCGCGCGAGGTCGATTTGTTGATGCCGACCCATGCCGGGCCGGAGATCGGGGTTGCCTCGACCAAGGCGTTCACCTGTCAGCTGGCGGTGATGGCGGCGCTGTCGGTCAATCTGGCGCGTGCGAAGGGCCGGCTGGACGAAGCCGAGGAGCGCGAGATCGTCCGCCACCTGCGCGAAGTGCCCGCGGCGATCAACGCGGCGCTGGCGCATGACGCCGAGATCGAGGCGATGGCGGGGACGATCGCGATCGCGCGCGACGTGCTCTATCTGGGCCGTGGCCCCGACTATCCGCTGGCGCTGGAGGGCGCGCTCAAGCTCAAGGAGATCAGCTACATCCATGCTGAGGGCTATGCCTCGGGCGAGATGAAGCACGGGCCGATCGCGTTGATCGACGAAGCCGTGCCGCTGATCGTCATCGCGCCATCGGGACCGCTGTTCGACAAGACGGTCAGCAACATGCAGGAGGCGCAGGCACGGGGCGCAAAGGTGGTGCTGATTTCCGACGCCGCCGGGCTGGCCCAGGCGGGCGAGGACGCGATGGCGACGATCGAGATGCCCGCCGTCCACCCGCTGATCGCGCCGATCGTCTATGCCGTGCCGGTGCAGCTGCTCGCCTATCACGTCGCGGTCGCCAAGGGCACCGACGTCGATCAGCCGCGCAATCTGGCCAAGTCGGTGACGGTCGAATAGCCCCCAACAAAATCGGGCCGCACGGTCTTGTCCGGGCGGCCCGATCGCCGGTGGGTTAAGCCGGCAAGGGGGTTTGTAGCACTTGCTTCATAAACGGGACATCACCGGCTGGATGCCGATTGCTGCAAAGCGAAAGGCGGACCGGCGGCGAAGCGCCCGGCGCGATCGTCAGAAGACATAGCGCACCCCAAGCTGCGCCCGCCACGCGGAGCTCGGCGCATATTGCTGCGCTTCGATGAAATCGGTCGTCGAGATATCGTCGATCACGATCTGGTTGGTCGCCGGATCGAACACCGCATCGTAGAAATTCTGGCGGATATTGTAGCGCCGCACTGCGCCATAATCGCGGTCGAGCAGGTTGAGGAAATTGCGGATGCTGGCGTCGAAGATCAGCTTGCCCGGGAGCGGCGATGGGACTTCGAGCTGGGCATTGAGATCCAGCCGGAAGGTGTCGCCTGCACGCACGATGTTCCGCGGGATGAAGGAGCCGCGATACCGCTCGAGCCCCAGTGCCTGCTCGATCGCCAGGATCTGCTCGTAGCTGGCGCCCCCCGCATAGCGCACCAGCGGATCGCCCGCCCCGGTCGGCAGATAGGCGAGCAGGCGCTGGTTGGCGCGCCCGGAAAAGGCGGGCTGGAGAAACTGGAGCCGGTTGAAGATGGCGGCGGGAATGCCACCGGGGTTGGTTGCCGACTGGAGCCCGCCAAGATCGGCGGCGCTGAGCGGATCGTCCGCATCGATGACGAGCGAGGTGGCGCGACCGGTCCGATAGTTGCCGAAGATATTGAACCTGAACCTGAAATCCTTCGCGAACTCGTTCGAATAGTTGAGCGAGAAGACGAAATTGTGCGGCACCGCCTGAATCGAATTGCCGGCGGTGGGATTGTTCACGTCGTCATAGGCGCCGGTTTCGTACACGCTCGCCAGCGTCGCGGTGTCGTTGCTCGGCGAGACGTCGACCGATTCGACATAGGTATAGCCGGTGTTGAAGCCGACGCGGCCGATCTTGCCCAGGTTCCAGTCCTTTTCGGCCTCGAACGTCAGCGCCAGCGAATGGCCTTCGCTGGTGTTAAAGATGCCGATGTCCTGGACGGGCACGGTCTGGGCGGTCCGCGGATTGGTAACCGAACTCGGCGTTCGTGCATCCAACGCGATGTTGGTGACGTAGCGCGGCGTGCCCGTCGGCAGCGTCACGCCGCTCGGTACGATCCGCAGGTCACGGAACTGGAGCGCGTCGATGACGTCCGAATAGGTCGCCTCCGCCGTGAAGCGCCAATTGTCGCCGAGCAGCGGCAGGTTGGCGCGCTGGTCGACCGCGAGCGTGAAACGCGCATTTTTGGGGATGTCGAAGTCGGCCGAAATGAACGAGACGCTGCTGTCGGTGCCGTTGCGCAGCCCCGCGCGCACCGTCGCGAGCTGCGCCAGGATGGCGGCCGGCAATTCATTGGGATCGACCGGCCCGCCAAGCTGTGCGTTGTTCCGCGTGACCGTTGCCAGGCTGACCCCGTTGGTCAGGAAGGGTTCGGTGAACCACGTGATCGGCGTGCCGCCGGCGAAGATGCCCGCGCCGCCGCGTACCACGGTGTTGTCGAACGGCCGCCAGTTGAAGCCGAAGCGCGGCAGGAACACGTCGACGCCATCCAGCGTGTCCTGATTCGAGATGCCGTAGCGGGCGAGGAAGAAGGGATTGGCCGCCGGCGCGTCGCCGCTGGTGAACAGCTCGTAACGCAGGCCGAACAGCATATCGAGCCGGGGCGTGACCGCCCATTGGTCCTGCAGATACACCGAGTGCTGGGTCAGCGCGAAATCGGCGGCGGCGTCGGCGACATTGCCGGTCGTCGGCGCGGTGGCGCTGACGCTGGTGGCGATGCCCTGTTCATATGCCTGGATCGTGGTCAGCGCGGTGCCGTTGACCGTGATCGGTGCAAAGGTGAACACCCCATTGCCCGCCGGGGCACGCGAACGAAAGATGTCGCGGCGGTCGAATTCGTATCCGAACGAGATTTTGTGATCGCCGGCGACATATTCGCCGCGCGTCTTGATCTGCCAGCGATCCGCCTCGAGCACGTTGTTCTGATCGGAATCGTCCGGCCCGATCGACAGGTCGCCGTCGGGGATGGGATTGCCGTTCGCATCGAGCACCAGCGAACCGTCGGCATTGCGGGTGAAGTCGACGTCCTGGAGCAGCACCTGGCCGAAATTCGCGTTCGCCGACAAAGGCGTCGCCTTGCGCACCTGGCGCAGATAGCCGACCTGGATCTGGGTTGAGAAGCTGTCCGACCATTGCGAGAAGAGCTGACCGGAAAGGCCGATGGGGGTGTCGGCGTCGAAAGCGGCGGCGCTCGACGGCGAGTTGAGGCCCGGGCCACGCGTCGTGTCGATGCTGTTCGATTCGGTGCGCTGATAGGTCAACTGCGCGCGCTGGTTGTCGCTGATGTTCCAGTCGAGCTTGGCCAGGAACTTGCGCTCGCCATTGGGCGTGTTGAGGATGTCGTTGAAGTCGCCCGAATCATAGTCGTAGCGGTCGATGCCGATTTGACGGATGCGGTCATAGGCTGCGCTGCTGACGAGCAGGCTGGGGGTTTCGCACGCAATGCCGGAGGGACAGGCGCCCAGCGTGTCGTTTTCGCTGAATTCTTCATAGCTGAAGAAGAAGAACAGCTTGTCCTTGATGATCGGTCCGGACAGCGTCGCGCCATAGGTGCGCTCGATCGGTTCGCGCGCGATCGTGAACGGCGCGCCCGCGGCATCGGTGCCGATCTCACGCGCGGACAGGCCGCCACCGCCCTGCAGATAGCGGGCGGAGCCGTGGAACTGGTTGTTGCCCGACTTGGTGTTGATGTTGATCTGGCCGCCCTGGAAGCCCGAATTCTGGACGTCGAACGGTGCCGTCTCGACCGACAGCGATTCGATGGCGTCCAGCGAGATCGGCGATCGCCGTGTCGACAGGCCGGTGAAATTATCGCCGAAGCTGTCGGCTTGCGACAGGCCGTCGACGATCAGGTTGTTGAACCGCGTGTTGAAACCGAGCAGCGAAATGCCCTGATCCTCGTCCGGCTGACCGAAGTCCAGGAAGGCGCGGCTGTCGCGCTGGATGATTTCCTGGAGGCGGCGCTCGACGACCGGCTGGTCGCTGATCTCGCCCTGGCCATAGGTGTTGATCGACCCGAAGCTCAGCCGGTTGCGCGATCCGCCCAGCACGACGATCTCGTCCGCGGCGCCCGCGTCGCGCCGGGCCACGGTGGCCGACAGCGTGACCGGATCGCCCGCAACCGCGAAGATGTCCTTGATCTCGGAGGTGACTACCCCGTCGCCGCTGATCTGGATCGTGTAGGGTCCGCCGATGCGTAGGCCGCTGGCGGTGAACTGGCCCGAGGCGTTGACCCGTGTCGTGACGCGCGATCCCGACGGGACATGTTCGACGACGATCGTCGCGCCGGCCGCCGGTGCGCCGTCGTCGAAGCGAACCTCGCCGCCGATTTCGGCGTAGGTCACTTGCGCATAAGCAGCCGGGATTGCCGCGCAGACGGCAATCGCCGCGGCGCTCGCGCCACCGAGCAGCCGGATCGAGGCGGCAAGTGCGGCAAGATTGAATGGACGTTGCATGGCGTGCGCTCCCCTTTTTTGCATCGCAACAAGGTGCGGCGGGTAGGCGCGTGGAATGACAGCCCCGCAAAACGGGGTAGGTCCATTTTCGATATATCTCGCAAGAATGCGCGCGGCGGGCAGCATCCGAAATCAAGCGCAATAAATCGAAAGCGTCGGGGAATTTCTCGCGCGGCCGTCATGGTCGTGTTGCGGACGGCTGCCAACGCCGTCGGCTCACCGCCGGAAATCCGGGCGGTCGAGTGCCGATTGGACAAAGATCATGCCCCTGCTCATCCCGCCCCCGACCGCCCCGGTGCATCACCACGTCATCCAGCCGCTCGTCGTCGGCAGGGCGGGACGCAAGGATATCGCCCCGCGCGTCGACGGACGGATCGAGCGCCGGCCCGATTTCGGCCTTCAGATCGAAACGCCGGGCGTCCGGCTGCACGAGCTGGAAAGCGAGGTGTTCGACTTTTCCTTTCAGGCGCGCGCGCATGTGATCGATTTCAACTTCAATCCCGGCTGGTCGATGATGAAGGTCAATGACGGCCCGCTTCGCCGGCTCGAGTTCGATCGTCACGCGGTCAGCTTCGCCCCGTCGGGCAGCGAACTCGTCCGTCATGCCACCGCCAGCAACGCGGTGCCGGGCACGCATCGCACGATCGCGGTGGCGATCGAACCCGACTGGATGGCGACGCTCGTTGCCGACGTGGCCGATGGTCGCGCCGTGCACTTCGCCAGTCATGCCGATCCGGCACCTTGGCCGGTCATGCAACGCGTACAGTCCGCGCTCGCGGCGTTTTTCCGCGCGCCCGGGCATTTTTCGACGGTCACGGTCGAAGCGGTCGTCAACGAGATCGCGTTGCGCACGCTGCTGCGCTGGTCGAACCTGTCCACGCGCATGGCGACAATCGCGGTGCGCAGCGAGGACCCGGCCGTCGCCCGCGCGATCGCGTTCATTCACGCAAATCTTCGCGCGCCGGTGACGCTCGCCGACATCCACGCCGCGGCAGGGCGCGACGGCACTTTGCTGGCCGGGCCTTTCCGCCGGGTCACCGGACTGACCGTCTACACCTATCTTGTCCGGGCGCGCATCGACGCGGCGGCCGAGGACCTTCGGGCGACGTCGATGCCGGTCGCGGAAATCGCGCGGCGTTACCAGTTCGGATCGCCGGCGCATTTCTCGACCAGCTTCCGCAACGTGATCGGCGTAAGCCCGCGGCGCTATCGCGGCGAGATCGCCGCGGGCTGATCCGCCCCCGGATTTTCGTAACGGCTTGGCAACCATGTCCGCGTTATGCCGGTGTCATGGACGGGGTAGAGCCAAAGGTTATCAACGACACGCTGCTGCGCAGCGACTGGCGCATGTTCATGCCGCCGGAAACGGAAACGGATGCCGGCCCGCCGGCACCGGCCGCACCGATGTTCCTGCGCGCGCGTCCCGCGTCGCTCGGCCGCGAGCGCGAGCGCGCCAAGCAGATCATCGAATCGGGCAAGGAAACGATCCGTGGGGCCTTCCGGGCAGTGACGGACGGCGATCCCATCGATTACGACGCGCTGCAGGCGCTGGTCCGATCGGTCACCGCGTCGGTATTGCGCCATCCGATGGCGCTGCCGGGCATGGGCCGGCTGAAAACCAAGCACGAATACACCTATCTGCATTCGGTGGCGGTGTGTGGCCTGATGGTCGCGCTCGCCCGGCGGCTCGACGAGCCGGGCCTGGTGCTCGAGGATGTCGGCCTGGCCGGCCTGCTGCACGATATCGGCAAGGCGCGTATCCCGCGCGCGGTGCTCGACAAGCCCGCCGAACTGACCGTGGATGAATTCCGGCTGGTGCGCGAGCATCCGGTGCGCGGGCATGAGCTGCTGAACGACGTGGCCGAAGTCCCGGCGGTGGTGCGCGACGTCTGTCTGCACCATCACGAGCGGCTCGACGGATCGGGCTATCCGTTCGGGCTGAAGGACAAGGAAATCAGCCTGGTCGCGCGCATGGCGGCGATCTGCGACGTCTATGACGCCGTCACCTCGGCCCGCGCGTACAAGCGCAGCTGGTCGCCGGCCGAGGCGCTGGAATGGATGAGCACCGCCGAAGGCCATTTCGACCGCCGCGTGCTCGCCGAATTCCGCAAGCTGATCGGGGCGTTCCCGCCGGGATCGCTGGTGATGCTGCAAAGCGGGCGGCTGGGCATCGTCGCAGACGAGCTGACCGAGGATCCGCTCCGGCCCGCAATCTGTGCCTTTTTCTCGACCCATGCCAAGCGCCCGATCGACTGGGTGATGGTCGATCCCGGCCGCGATCCGATCCTGTCGGTCGAACGCGCCGATCGCTGGGGGCTGACCGACTGGCGCACGCTTCGCCGCCAGCTGCTGGCCTTTGCCGACGTCAATCTGCACGGCGTCCGCGAAGATGCGGAGTCAGCCGAACCGGTCGAGGGCCTCGGCGATGGCGCCGTAGATCAGGCCTAGGTCGGCATCGTCGATACAATAGGGCGGCATGACGTAGATCGTGTTGCCAAGCGGCCGGAGCAGGATGTCCCGGTCGCGAAAGAACGCCAGCAGTCGCGGGGCCAGATCGGACAGATAGCGCGACGTCCCGTCGCCAAGCTCCAGCGCGGTCACCGTTCCCAGCTGGCGCGCGCCATGGACCGCCGGGTGCGATGCCAGCGTAGCCAGATGCGTGCGCTGCCGCCGTTCAAGGTCGGCGACGCGGTCCAGCATCGGTTCGTCGCGCCAGATCGCCAGATTGGCGGCAGCGGCGGCACAGGCGATCGGATTGGCGGTGTAGCTGGACGAATGAAAGAACATCCGGGCGCGGTCCCGCGACCAGTGCGAGTCGAAAATCGCATCGGTGGCCAGCGTGACGGCAAGGGGCATCGCACCGCCGGTCAGCCCCTTGGACAGGCACATGAGGTCGGGGACCACGCCCGCCTGGTCGCAGGCGAACAGCGTGCCGGTGCGGCCCCATCCGGTCATCACCTCGTCCGCGATGAACAGCACGCCGTGGCGGGTGCAGAGGTCGCGCATCGCGCGCAGGGTCGCGGGCGGATAGATCTGCATCCCCCCCGCCCCCGACAGCAGCGGCTCGACGATGAGGGCGGCAGGGGTATCGTCGCGGCACGCGGCCTCCAGCGCGTCGATCGTCGCCTGTTCCCGCCCGGTCGCGGGGAAGGGCAGGGTCTCGACGTCGAACAGCAGCGGCGCATACGCGCGGTTGAACACCCCGCGCGCGCCGACCGACATCGCGCCGATCGTGTCGCCATGATAGCTGTGTTCGAGCACCAGGATGCGGTGGCGCGCCTCGCCCCGATTGGCGAAATGCCCGAGCGCCATCTTCAGCGCCACCTCGACGCTGGTCGAGCCCGAATCGGAGAAGAACACGCGGGTCAGCGGCGCGGGGGTGATCGCCACCAGTTCGCGCGCGACCGTTTCGGCGGGCTCGTGCGTCCAGCCGGCAAAAATGATCTGGTCCAGCCGCGCCGCCTGCTCGGCGATCGCCGCCATGATGCGCGGGTGGCCATGGCCGTGGGTCGTCACCCACCAGCTCGAGATCGCGTCGATGATCCGGCGGCCATCGACGGTGTGGATCGCCGCGCCCTGCGCATGGCTGACCAGCGGGATCGGTTCGCCCAGGCCATGCTGGGTGAACGGGTGCCATATGGGTGAGGTCATGCGAAATCGCCCGCGTCGAAATGGGTGGCGAACGCCGCGGCCAGCGCATCCGGCGACGGCGCGTCGAGCCGGGGCAGGCGGCCCAGGCGGCGAACCCCACCGATCGCGCAGATCGTCGCTTCATTGTCCGCATTGGCGTCGCCGTTGAACGCGATGCCCAGGATCGTCACGGCGCGTGCACGCAACGCCTCGATCGTCAGCAGGCTGTGGTTGATCGTCCCCAGCGCCGTCCGCGCGACGATGACGACCGGCAAAGCCCAGCGCGCGAACAGGTCGGCATAGAGCAGGTCGCGCGTCACCGGGACAAGCGCGCCGCCCGCGCCCTCGATCACCAGCGGATCGTGGGGCGGCGGGACGAGCCGCGCGGCATCGATCGTCACCCCGTCCAGCTCGGCGGCGCGGTGCGGCGACAGCGGTTCGGTCAGGCGATAGGCCTCGGGCAGGATGCGGTCGTGCGCGACGCCGGTCAGCGCGGCGACGCGATCGGAATCGCTGCCATCGGCCAGTCCCGACTGCACCGGTTTCCAGTAATGCGCCCCCAGCGCCTGGACGAGCATCGCCGCGACCATCGTTTTGCCGACATCGGTGTCGGTGCCGGTGACGACCAGCCTCATGCCGTCAGTTCCCGAATGGCGTCGCCCAGCGTCGCGATCTGCGTGGCATCGACATTGCGGGTGATCGAGATGCGCAGCCGCGCCGTGCCCGGCGCAACGGTCGGCGGCCGGATGCCGCGAATGTCGAAGCCGCGTTCGCGTAAGCCAGCCGCCACCCGCATCGCGCGTGCGTCCTCGCCCAATATGACCGGCACGATCTGGCTGGCACCCGCACCGGGCAGCTGTGCGCCCGCCACCGCAATCAGCCCGTGCAGTTCGGTGCGCAGTTCCGGCGCGTCGGCCAGGATACGCAGGCTGGCCCGCACCAGCGCGGCGCTGAGCGGCGACGGCGCGGTCGAAAAGATGAAGCCGCGCGCGCGGTTGACCAGGAAGTCGCGCGCGGTGCGCGGCAACGCGACCAGCGCGCCCTCCACGCCCATCGCCTTGCCGCAGGTATGCAGCGTGATGAGGTTGTGCGCACCGCCGAGCGCCGCCGCCAGCCCGCGACCGTCCGTGCCGAACACGCCGGTGGCATGGGCCTCGTCCACCACCAGCATCGCGTCATGGCGCGCGGCGACCGCGGCGAGATCGTCGAGCGGTGCGCGGTCGCCGTCCATCGAATAGAGGCTTTCGACCGCGATCCACGGCGTGCCGGTGCCGCCCGTCCGCCGCCACGCCGCGATGGCCGCATCGGCGGCGGCCGCGTCGTTATGCGGAAAGCTTCGCGACGTCGCGCGCGTCAGCCGCATCCCTTCATGACTGCTCGCATGGACCCGTTCGTCATGGACGATCAGGTCGCAAGTCTGGGGCAAGGTCGCGAGCAGCGCCGAATTGGCGGCATAGCCGGTCGGCAGGAAAAGCGCCGTCTCGCTGCCGAAAAAGTCTGCGGCCTCCGCCTCCAGCGCCTCATGCTCGGGATGGTTGCCGCGCAGCAGCCGCGATCCGCCCGACCCGACGGGTATGCCCCGGTCGATTGCGGCGCGGGCGGCATCGCGCAGCCGGTCCGACCCGGCAAGCCCGAGATAGTCGTTGGACGAAAAGTCGATGCCGGCACGCGGCGCGAGCGCCCGTAGCCGATCCGCGTCGGCCAGCGCGCGCAGTTGCGCGGCATGGGCATCCCACATTTCCGCGTCCCCCCGTCCGGGCGGTCAGGCGTAGGGCGGGCGGTGCAGCCCCTTGGGGCTGAGCGTGAAGATCTCGCAGCCGCTCTCGGTAATCCCGATCGAGTGTTCGAACTGCGCCGACAACGACCGGTCGCGCGTCACCGCCGTCCAGCCATCGTCGAGCAGCTTCACGTCGGGGCGGCCGATATTGATCATCGGTTCGATCGTGAAGAACATGCCGGGCCTGAGCTCGGGTCCGGTGCCGGGGCGGCCGACATGGACGACTTCGGGCGCGTCGTGGAACAGCCGGCCCAGGCCGTGCCCGCAGAAGTCGCGCACGACGCCGAAGCGGTGGCGTTCGGCATGGCGCTGGATGGCGTTGGCGACGTCGCCCATCCGGTTGCCCGGTCGCGCCTGTTCGATGCCGAGCATCAGGCACTCGTGCGTCACCTCGACCAGCCGGCGCGCCTTCAGCGGCACGTCGCCGACCAGGTACATGCGGCTGGTATCACCGTGCCAGCCGTCGAGCAGCGGCGTCACGTCGATATTGACGATGTCGCCGTCCTTGAGGACTCGGTCGCCCGGGATGCCGTGGCAGACGACATGGTTGATCGAGATGCAGCAGCTGTGCGTATAGCCGCGATAGCCGAGCGTCGCCGGCACCGCGCCGCCGGCGATCATCATGCCGCGGATCATGTCGTCCAGCTCGGCGGTGGTCACGCCCGGGACGACATGGGGCACGAGCGCATCCAGGATTCCGGCCGCCAGCCGCCCGGCACGCCGCATCCCTTCGAACCCGTCGGGCCCGTGCAGCTTGATTGCCCCGTCGCGCGCCATCGGCGTGGCCGCGTCCGCCATCACATATTCGGTCATCGCACGGATATAGCGGCACAGGCCCGGCTTTGCCAGCGACGGGGCTTGCGCTATGCCGCGCGGCCATGAGCACACGCATCTGGACTGCCGCGCTGGTCGTGATCGGCGACGAGATCCTGTCGGGCCGGACCCAGGACCGCAACGTGGCCCAGATCGCGACCTGGCTGAATGCCCAGGGCATCCGGCTGGCCGAAGTGCGCGTGGTCGGCGACCGCCAGGATTCGATCGTGGAGGCGGTCAACACGCTGCGCGCGCGCAACGATTACCTGTTCACCACCGGCGGCATCGGGCCGACCCATGACGACATCACCGTCGACGCGATCGCCGCCGCCTTGGGGGTCGAGGTGGTGATCCACCCCCAGGCGCACGCGGCGCTGGCCGCCTATTATGCGACGCGCGGCGGCCTGAGCGAGGCGCGGCTGCGCATGGCGCGCACCCCGGCGGGGGCGGAGCTGATCGTCAACCGCATGTCGGGCGCGCCGGGCATCCGCATCGGCAACATCCTGATCCTGGCGGGCGTGCCGCACATCGCGGCGGGAATGCTCGACGCGCTGACCGGCACGCTGGAGGGCGGGCTGCCGCTGATCAGCCGCACGATCGGCTGCTGGGTCGCCGAAAGCGAAGTCGCCGACCTGCTCCGCCGCGCGGAAGCCAGCCATGACGGCGTCGCGATCGGCAGCTACCCCTTCTTCCGCGAAGGCCGCGTCGGCGCCAACTTCGTCGTCCGCGCAACGGATGCGGCGGTGGTCGATCAGTGCGTGGCGGATCTGACGGCGGCGCTGGAAGCGGCCGGCTTCCCGGTGGTCGCGGAGGGGATTTGAGGCCGGTCGCCAGCGAGTCTTGCGTGCGAGTTTGCGCGCAAGGACGTATCCCCGAACCGCTCATCCTGAGTAGCCGCTGAGCCCTTCGACGCCGCCAGCGGCGTCGCTCAGGACAGGCTTCGCCAAGCTTAGTCCCTACTCAGGATGAGCGGGTCGATGCAGGCTCTTCTGCTGTTGGCGTGGTAAACGTCCCAGCCCGGCACAGCGCGATTCCAACCCCTCGCGCACCGTGCGGCAATCGACGATAAGCAGCGCAACAGGAGCTGCTGATGACCCGCTTTGGGACCTATGCGATGCGCGCCGGCATGATGCTGGCGATCGGGACGAGTGCGACGCTGCTGGCGATGAACAGCGGCATAGACCCATTGCGCGAGGCTGCACCGGTGGCTGCGCCCGCGATTCAATCCATGCCCGAACCCACGCCTTCACCGATCGCTGCGACGACGCCGGTCGAGATGACGGCACCCGCCGCCAATCCCGATTTCGTCGTCAAGCGCATCCTCGACGTGCCGTCGCCCTTCACCCATGGCGATCATGTCTGGGATGATGCCGGCGTGCCCGATGGCCCGATCGTCATCACCGTCGACCTGCAGGCGCAGGTGCTGTCGGTGTTCAGGGGCGGGCATGAGATCGGCGCGGCGGTGATCCTCTATGGCGCGGATGAAAAGCCGACGCCGACCGGCATCTATCCGATTACCGAGAAGGACGCCGATCACGTTTCCAACCTCTATGACGCGCCGATGCCCTATATGCTGCGGCTGACCAATGACGGCATCTCGATCCACGGCAGCGATGTCGAGGAAGGCGCGGCGACGCATGGCTGCATCGGCGTCCCGACCGCGTTCGCGCGCAAGCTGTTCAGCACGGTCAAGCTGGGCGACCGGGTGATCGTCACCAATGGCGAGACGATGACGCTGGGCGACAGCATCATCGCCTAAGTCGAGTCGCACTTGTCCGTCACCCCAGCCCTGTGCCGGGGGCCACCGGGCATCTTGGCATGACGCTCGGTTGACGGGAGAGGTGGCGTCCGTCCGTCAGCGATTGCCGCCGATCAGGTCGCCGAGCTCGCCCAGCATCGATCCTTCGCCCCGATTCTGTCCCCCGCGCGATCCGGCGGCGGCGAGCATCCGTCCGGCGAGGCGCGAGAAGGGCAGCGACTGGATCCACACCCGCCCCGGCCCGCGCAACCGCGCGAAGAACAGCCCCTCGCCACCGAACAGGACGCTCCTGACCCCGCCCGCCGTCACCAGATCGAAGTCGATGCCAGGCGTATAGGCGGCCAGACAGCCGGTATCGACGTGAAGCTCCTGGCCCGGCCCCAGCTCGCGCTCGACCACGGTGCCGCCCATCTGGACGAAGACCCAGCCGTCGCCCTCCAGCTTCTGCATGATGAAGCCCTCGCCGCCGAACAGCCCGGTCATCACCCGGCGCTGGAACTCGACGCCGATCGACACGCCCTTGGCTGCGGCGAGGAAGCTGTCCTTCTGGCAGATCAGCCGCCCGCCCAGCTGCGCAAGGTTGAGCGGCAGGATGGCACCTGGGGTGGGGGAGGCAAAGGCAACGCGCGCCTTGCCGCTGCCATTGTGCGTGAACACCGTGGTGAACAGGCTTTCGCCGGTGATCAGTCGCTTGCCCGCGCCGAGCAGCTTGTCCATGAAACCGCCGTCGGCACCGCCACTGCCGTCGCCGAATACCGTCGTCATGCCGATCGCCGCGTCCTTCCAGACGAGCGCGCCGGCTTCCGCCACCGCGCTTTCGCCGGGGTCGAGCTCGATCTCGACGAATTGAAGCTCCTGGCCCTTGATCTCGAAATCGATGTCGTCGGCGACGCCTGCGCGACGGTGATGCTGCCATGGACTGTTGGCGACCATCTGATCATGCTCCCTGGACATGAAGGGCGCGGTCATCGTGACCGGCCGTCGGCTGATAGCATATCGACCCGGCGGATGCAGCGGGTGGCGGCTTAGCGTGCGGCAAATATGCCGCCAGCGATCGTGAACGCGGGCTGTGCGCCGTCTGCCGCGACGGTCGCGCCGAACGCTGCCGCCACCTCGATCGCCTGGGGCCCGAAGAACCGGCCGCTGAGCGTTCCGGTCACGCCGCGGTCGCTGCTGGTCAAAGGCGCGGTGAAATTGCCTGTCGCGGCGTCGATCGACGCAGTGGCGGCGAAGCTGCCCAGCGGGATGTCGGTCCCCCCGGCCATGGGCGTGCCCACCAACCGGAGCGTAAGCGTGATGCGGCGGCCCGCGGAGTCGGGGGTGATTGTGACGATGCTGTTGCCGAGGCCATATGCGCGGGCGGGCCCGCCACCCGAATCGGCCAGATAGGCAGTCGCCAGGATGCGGCCATCGCCATAGGGCGTCGACGGTGCCGTGGCGAGGTCGCTGGAAAGGGTCGAGATGCCGACGATGCAGTGCGTCTGGCGGGACACCCGCTCGACCGGGATCGCCACCGATGCCAGCCGGCTATAGGCGAATGCCCGGCCCCCGGCGTCCGGCACGACAATGGTGAAGCGCACCGGCTCACCCGCCACCTCGGTCATATAGGCCGCTTCGGCACCGGTGGCGAAGGGGTCGACTGTGCGGCCGTCGAACGAGAGCTGAAAGCCGTCGCCGTTGATCGCCCAGACCTGGGGCGTGACCACGAAACGGAAGGTCGCGCCCTGCCCGAAGCTGCTGGTGGGCAGCACCGATGGCGGCTGCCGGTCGAACGCCACCGCGCTGCACGCGCTGGGCAGCGTCACGCCCGACCCGAGCCGGTACGCATAGATGTCGGCAAAGCGGATATAGGTCGAGCTTGGGCTGGCCGCGGGTGTCGGGGTCGGCGTGGGTGCGGGCGTCGGGGTGGGCGCCGGTGTCGGAGTGGGTGAGGGTGTCGGGCCGGGCGTCGGGGTTGCGGCGATCGGTGTCGATCCGCCCGGATCGCCCCCGCCCGAGCAGGCGTTCAGCCACAGCAGCGTCATTACCGCGCCGGTCATCGTCCATCGCATCGGAACCCCCTGTCGAAGCCCCTGCCTTCCCCCCCGGCATGGTCACGGTCCGCCGCCGCGACGCCCTTCGGCAATCACCCGTGAACCCTGCGCCTTAGACATCGGGAATGTTGCGCGCATGTGAACGACCCGGGTGACGGCGATCACCCGGGTCGTTCATGTTTTCGAGGCGTTAGTGCCTGTCGATCAGTCGATCTTGGGCAGCGTTTCGAACTGGTGGAAGGGCGGCGGGCTGGGCAGCGTCCATTCGAGCGTGGTCGCGCCTTCGCCCCACGGATTGCCCTCCGCCTTCTTGCCCGCCAGCAGCGACTGGAGGACGTTCCAGAAGAAGAACACCATGCCGACCGCCATGATCGCGTAGCCGATGCTCGCGATCTCGTTCCAATAGCTATAGGCGTCGGGATAGTCGGGATAGCGGCGCGGCATGCCCTGGGTGCCGAGGAAGTGCATCGGGAAGAACAGCACGTTCACGCCGACGAAGAACACCCAGAAATGCAGCTGGCCCAGCAGCTCGCTGTACATCCGGCCCGACATTTTCGGGAACCAGTAGTAGAAGCCGGCGAACAGCGCGAACACCGCGCCGAGCGACAGCACATAGTGGAAGTGCGCCACGACGTAATAGGTGTCATGCATATAGTCATCGACGCCGCCATTGGCGAGCACGACGCCGGTGACGCCGCCGACGGTGAACATGAAGATGAAGCCGATCGCCCACATCATCGGCGTCTTGAAGCTCAGCGAGCCGCCCCACATCGTCGCGATCCAGCTGAAGATCTTGATGCCGGTCGGCACCGCGATGATCATCGTCGCGGCGGTGAAGTACATCTTCGTGTTCACGCTCAGCCCGGTCGTGAACATGTGGTGCGCCCACACGACGAAGCCGACGACGCCGATCGCGACCATGGCATAGGCCATGCCGAGATAGCCGAACACCGGCTTGCGGCTGAATGTCGCGACGATGTGGCTGACGATGCCGAAGCCCGGCAGGATCATGATGTAGACTTCGGGGTGGCCGAAGAACCAGAACAGGTGCTGGTACAGCACCGGGTCGCCGCCGCCGGCCGGATCGAAGAAGGTCGTGCCGAAGTTGCGGTCGGTCAGCAGCATGGTGATGGCAGCCGCCAGCACGGGCAGCGCGAGCAGCAGCAGGAAGGCGGTGACCAGCACCGACCACACGAACAGCGGCATCTTGTGCAGCGTCATGCCCGGCGCACGCATGTTGAAGATGGTCGTGATGAAGTTGATCGCGCCCAGGATCGAGCTCGCGCCCGCCAAGTGGAGCGACAGGATCGCCATGTCGACCGATGCGTCGGGCTGACCATAGGTCGACAGCGTCGGATAGACCGTCCAGCCGGTGCCCGCGCCGCCGAAGAAGGGCGAGGCGAGCAGCAGCGCGAAGGACGGGATGAGCAGCCAGAACGACACGTTGTTCATGCGCGGGAACGCCATGTCGGGCGCGCCGATCATGATCGGCACGAACCAGTTGCCGAAACCGCCGATCATTGCCGGCATCACCATGAAGAACACCATGATCAGCCCGTGCGCGGTGATCAGCACGTTCCAGAAATGGAGCGCGGCGTCGCCCTGCTGCCCCGACCATGCTTCCAGGAACTGGATGCCGGGCTGGGCGAGCTCGGCGCGCATCATTCCCGAAATCGCGCCGCCGATGATGCCGGCGACGATCGCGAAGATCAGGTAGAGCGTGCCGATGTCCTTGTGGTTGGTCGACATGAACCAACGCGCGAAGAAGCCAGGCTTGTGGTCCGCATCATGGTGCGCGTGGTCATCATGCGCGTGGAATGCGGAGGGGTTGAGTGCGGTGTCGGTCATGATCAGTTTTCCGTGTTCTCGATCGCCGCCGCTTCGGGAGCGATCGCATTGTCGGCCGGCGCGTCTTCGGTGGCGGCGGGCGTCGCCGCGGGGGCCGGTGTCGTGGCGGCGGCTGGCGCGGCCTCGCCCGGCATCTTGCCGCCCTTGGCGCGGACCCAGGCGGCGAACTGCGCGGCCGGCACCGCTTCGACTGCGATCGGCATATAGGCGTGACGCGCGCCGCAAAGTTCCGAACACTGGCCGAAATACAGGCCCGGCTTTTCGATGGTGAAGCTGGTTTCGTTGAGCCGGCCCGGAATGGCGTCCAGCTTGATCCAGAACGCCGGCATCGCCCAGCTGTGGATCACGTCGTTGGCGGTGGTGATCAGGCGAATGGGCGTGCCGACCGGCAGGACGATGCGATTGTCGACCGCCAGCAGGCGGGGCCCGTCGGCGTCGGTGCGGAACCGTTGGCCGGCCGCGACCTCGCCCTGTTCCTTCAGCAGGTTGGACGTGACCGAAAAGCCGCCATGGTCGGGATATTCATAGGTCCAGTACCACTGGTTGCCGATCGCCTTAAGCGTGACCGCATTGGCGGGGGCGGGCTTGAACTGGTTGGCGAGCAGCCGGATCGACGGCACCGCGATCACCACCAGGATGATCACCGGAACCAGCGTCCAGATGATCTCGATCATCGTGTTGTGCGACGTCTTGGACGGCGTCGGGTTGGCGGCGCGGCGATAGCGCACCATCACATAGAGCAGGAGCCCGAGCACCAGGATCGAGATGCCGGTGATGATCGGCATCAGCACCCAGTTGTGAAAGCCGAAGGCCTCGCGCCCGTTCGGCGTGACCTGGGTCTGCAGGCCGACCAGCCCGTCGGTCGGCTGGCCCTGGCCCGGAGTCGCGCGCAGGATCGGCGATCCGTCGGGATTGAGCGTGGGATCGGCAGGTTTGGCCGGCGTGGCCGCTGCCGCTGCAGTATCGGCCGGGGCCTGCGGCTGAGCGCTGGCGGTGACGACCGGGGTCGCCTGGGCAGGGGCGACGGGCGCCGCTTCCGCCGCGGCGGGCGGGGCTTCGGCCTGTTGCGCCGCAGCGCCGGTCGCGCCGGACAGGGCCAGCGCGGCGGCGATCAGGATCGGCTTCAATCCGGGTAGGTGCATGGGTTTGCTTCGTCCGTTTTCATCATGGCGCGGGTTGCGCAAGCGTGCCCGTAATTGCGCACGGGTCCTGTTTCACGTCGCGGCCTATATCGAGGGTTTACCGGCGTCTCAAGCATATGCAGCACGGTTTTTGGTCCAGCTTGCCCGGCCCGGGGGGCTGGCGTAGACATGAGCGCCGATGATCCCCGGAAATCCTGCATGACCGAAGACGAAGTTCTGGCCGAATTCCGCGCCGCCGACGCCTTGCTCGAGGGGCATTTCATTCTTTCCTCCGGTCTGCGCAGCAGCAGGTATCTGCAGTGCGCGCGCGTGCTGATGAACCCGATGCGCGGCGCGCGGCTGGCCGACTCGCTCGCCGCGCGGCTGCCCGATGCGGTGCGCGGCGCGATCCAGGCGGTGGTGTCGCCCGCGATGGGCGGAGTGATCGCGGGGCATGAAATGGGTCGGGCGCTCGGCGTCGACGCGATGTTCCTCGAACGGCCGACCGGCACGTTCGAACTGCGGCGCGGCTTCGCGCTCGCTCCCGGCACGCGCGTGCTGATGATGGAGGACGTCGTCACCACCGGGCTGTCCTCGCGCGAGGCGATCGCGGCGATCCGAATGGCGGGGGGCGAGGTAGTCGCAGCCGCCGCGCTGGTCGATCGATCGAACGGGACGGCGGATCTGGGCGTCCCGTTCTACCCGCTCATCCGGCTCGACGTGCCGACCTATGCCCCCGACGCACTCCCGCCCGAACTGGCGGCGATCCCCGCCGTCAAGCCCGGCAGCCGGGCGGTGGCATGAGCCCCCATCACCTGCGCCTGGGCGTCAATATCGACCATGTCGCCACCGTGCGGAATGCGCGCGGGTCGGGCTATCCCGATCCGGTGCGCGCGGCGTTGCTCGCGGCGGATGCAGGCGCGGACGGCATCACCGCGCATCTGCGCGAGGATCGCCGCCACATCACCGACGACGACATCGCGCGGCTGTCGGACGGGTTGCCGGTGCCGCTCAACCTGGAAATGGCGATGACGACGGAGATGCTCGACATCGCGCTGCGCCACCGCCCCCATGCCGCCTGCATCGTCCCGGAAAAGCGCGAGGAGCGCACGACCGAAGGGGGACTGGATGCCGCCGGGCTCCACAACCAGCTTGCGCCCTTCTGCTCCGCGCTGGGGGATGCGGGCGTGCGCGTCAGCCTGTTCATCGAACCCGATCCGCGCCAGATCGACGCGGCGCTGCGCCTGCGCGTGCCCGTCGTCGAACTCCACACCGGCCGCTATGCGGAGCTGGCGGGTGACGCGCAGGCCGACGAACTGCGCCGGATCGCCGACGCCGCCGCGCTGGCCGCCAAGAACGGGATCGAGGTCCATGCCGGCCACGGCCTGACCTTCGACAATGTCGTGCCGATCGCCGCGATCCCCCAGTTGCGCGAGTTGAATATCGGCCATTTCCTGATCGGCGAGGCGATTTTCGACGGGCTGGCCCCGGTGGTGAAGCGGATGCGCGACCTGATGGACAGCGCGCGGTGATGCCCACCCCTCGTCGCCCCGGCGCAGGCCGGGGCCGCTGGCCGGTGGGGCGCATCGTTCGGCTTGCGGCCCCGGCCTGCGCCGCGGCGGCGCTCGGGGGCGCGGCATGATCATCGGTATCGGTTCCGATCTGTGCAACATCGACCGCATCCAGAGTTCGATCGACCGTTTCGGCGACCGTTTCCTCCATCGCTGCTTCACCGATGTCGAGCGGGCGAAGGCGGCGCGGCGCCCGTTCACGATGGCGGGCACGCTGGCCAAGCGGTTCGCGGCCAAGGAGGCGTTCTCCAAGGCGGTGGGCACCGGGTTCCGGCGCGGCGTTTTCCTGCGCGACATCGGCGTGGTCAATGCACGGTCCGGCGCACCGACGCTGGCGCTGACCGGTGGCGCGCACGCGGCGCTTGACGCGATCACGCCGCCGGGTCACGTCGCGCGCATCCATTTGTCGCTGACCGACGATCACCCCTGGGCGCAGGCGTTCGTGGTGATCGAAGCGGTGCCGGTGACGCCAGAGGATAGGTGAATGACCTCGACTGACGCCACCGCGACGATTCCCCTGCCGCGTGAGGATGCCGATACGCCGCCCGCGGCCCAGCGTCGCGGCGTGGACTGGAGCGCGGAGGCGCGCGGGCTGTTGTGGCTGGTGCTGGCCGTGCTCGGTTTTCACAGCTTCATCGCCAAGCCCTTCTACATCCCGTCCGAATCGATGGTGCCGGCGTTGCTGAAGGGTGACCGGCTGGTCGTCACAAAATACCCCTATGGCTTCTCGTTCGTGACCCCGACCTTTCACCTGCTGCCCTTTGTCGGCGGGCGGCTGTTCGGCCGCCTGCCCGCACGCGGCGACGTCGTCATCGTCACGCCGCCGGGGTCGCGGATCGATTACATCAAGCGCGTGATCGGCCTGCCCGGCGACCGGCTGGAGGTGCGCAACGGCGCCCTCATCCTGAACGGCGTGCCGGTCGAGCGCCGCATCGCCGCCCCCCGCGTGCTGCCGGTCGATCGCAATGCGCAGTGCGACGCCGCGCAATATCCCGGCGCGCGCTTCACCGGAACCGACGGGCGCGCCTATTGCCGGCTCCCGATCGTGCGCGAAACGCTGCCCAACGGCGTCAGCTACGACACCGTCGACATCGGTCTCAGCCTGGGGGACAATTATGGACCGATCACGGTGCCGCGCGATCATGTCTTCCTGATGGGCGACAATCGCGACAATTCCGCCGACAGCCGCTTTTCGATCGAGGATCGCGGTCTGGGCGGGCCGGTGCCGTGGGAGAATATCGGGGGCCGGGCGGAGTTCATCACCTTCTCGCTCAACGGCGAAATGACCATCGATCCGCGCAGCTGGCCGGGCGCGTTCCGGCCCGGACGGGCCGGCAATTCGCTCCATCCCGACGCGGCGCGCTGAGCGTTTCCGCCGGCGCGTGCGGACAGGCCGGCCGATCGGCGGACGTCATGGTGCTGTCATTGCCGTGTCATAGGCATCGTCGCGAACCCACCGTCGCGGCCGGCCATTCGTGCGGGGCCGATCCGTCCGCGCGGCCCAAGGAACACCGATGCCGTCGATTCGACTGATGGACTATGCCCGCTCCTCCGCCGCCTATCGCGTGCGGATCGCGCTCAATCTGAAGGGCGTGCCGTGGGAACGCCATCCGGTGTCGCTGGTCGATGGCGATCAGCGCAGCGCCGCGTTTCTCGCCGCCAATCCCCAGGGCCTGGTTCCCGCGCTCGACATCGGCGACGGCACCATCCTGACACAGTCGCTGGCGATCATCGACTGGCTGGAGGCGACCTATCCCGAACCGCGGCTGATCCCGGCCGATCCGCTGGCCCGCGCCCGGGCGCTGTCGCTCGCGCTTGCCATCGCGTGCGACATCCATCCGCTCAACAACCTTCGCGTGCTCAAACGCCTGGAAACCCAGTTCGACGCCGACCGTGACGCCCGCATGGCCTGGTATGCGCACTGGATCGTCACCGGGCTGGCCGCGATCGAGGAAATGGCGGGCGACGGGCCGTATCTGGGCGGCGAGGCCCCCGACATCGCCGATGTCTTCCTGGTGCCCCAGATCGCCAATGCCCGGCGCTTTTCGGTGCCGCTCGATGCGTTTCCCCGCCTGGTGGCGATCGACGCCGCCGCGACGGCATTGCCCGCATTCGCCGCGGCGCATCCCGATCATTTCGTCTGATCGGAGCCGCGATCACCCCGTGACTACGCCTGCCGCCACGCCCGAGTCCGAGGAGTTCGCCGCAATGGGCGGGCTGGAGCCGATCGAGCGGATCAAGCGGCGCTGGCCTGTGCTGCTGGGCGCGGCGCTGTCGGTGCTGATGGTCGTCGGACTGGCCCGCGAGCTCCTCGAGGCCGGGTTGGCGGGCCTGTCGCGGACGGTTCCCGACAGCCCGCTCTTCTACCTCGCCTTCGCCGTCGCCTACCTTGCGTCGCCGGTCGGCGACTTCGTGATCTTCCGTCGGCTCTGGCAGCTGCCCGTCGCCGGGCTGGGCGCGCTGCTGCGCAAGCGGATCGCGAACGACGTGGTCATCGGCTATTCGGGCGACGTCTATTTCTATGTCTGGGCGCGCCAGCGCATGAAGATGGTCACGTCGCCCTTCGGCGCGGTCAAGGACGTGACGATCCTGTCGGGGATCGCGGCCAATTCGCTGACGCTGCTGATGATCGCGCTGGTGCTGCCGATCGCGTCCGACCTGCTCAGCCGGTCCGACCTGCGCATGGTCGCGCTGTCGGCGGCGATCATCTTTGCCCTGTCCGCGCCGTTCGTGATCTTTTCCAAACGCGTCTTCTCGCTCGGCCGTCGTCAGCTTTGGCAGGTGTTCGGCATCCATGCGGTGCGCTTCGTCCTCGATTCCGCCGCGCTGGCGCTGGCGTGGCATCTCGCCATGCCCGACGTGTCGCTGGGCATGTGGTCGTTCCTGGTCGCGGGGCGGCTGCTGGTGTTCCGCATGCCGCTCATCCCCAACAAGGAACTGGTGTTCGCGACCTTCGCCATCCTGTTCATCGGCCAGAGCGAGGCGCTGGGCGATCTCGTCGCCTTCACCTCCGCGCTCAACCTGCTCTGCCATCTCGTCCTCATCGCACTGTTCGGCCTGTTCTCGCTCATCAAGACGAGGTTCTGATGCCAACGATCCTGAAAGTGTCGCGGGGCTTCGCGCTCGCGGCTGCCGCCGCCACCGGCGCCCCCGCAACGGCGCAGGCAATCCTGGGGGAGGACGCCGCGGTTTGCGCGGCGGATTCGGGGCCGGCCATCCGCGTCAACGTCACCGGGCTCAAGGACCGCGTCGGTCGCCTGAAGCTCGAGCTCTATCCCGCGAACGAACAGGATTTCCTGAAGGACGATCGCGACCTACGCGCCGAGGGCAAGTTCTTCCGCCGCATCTGGGCGCCGATGCCGCCCAGCGGCCCCGTCGCCATCTGTATCAAGGCGCCGGCACCGGGCCGCTACGCGCTGTTGTTCACCCACGACCGCGACGGCAGGAACAAGTTCGATTTCTGGAAGGACGGCGCGGGGTTCCCGAGCAACGTCAAGCTGGGGCGCGCCCGGCCGAAGCTTCATCAAGCTGTCATCAACGTCGGCGATGGCGTCACGACCACCAACATCCGCGCCCAGTATCTGCGCGGCCTGTCCGGCTTCGGTCCGATCCGCGGCGGGAAGTGAAGGAGACGCCCGTGCGCGTCGTCGACGTCAACGAATATTATTCCCCCACCGGCGGCGGGGTGCGCACCTATCTCGATCGCAAGATGGAGATCATGGCCGAGCTGGGGCACGAGCTGATCGTGATCGCCCCGGGGCGCGCGGACGCGGTGGAGGAACGGCCGGGCGGGGGCTGCATCCATTGGGTGAAGGCCCCGCGTCTGATCCTCGACACCAATTACGGCATCTTCGTCGATGGCGATCCGATCCGCCGGCTGCTCGACCGGCTGGATGCGGACGTGGTCGAAACCAGCTCGCCGTGGCGGCCGGGCTGGATCGTCGGCAACTGGCAGGGGCGCGCGCTCAAGGTCTTCTTCGCGCACAACGACAATGTCGCCGCCTATCCGATGCGCTGGTTCGAACGCTTCGCCGCGCCCGACCGCATCGAGCGCGCGTTCGGCTGGTACACGCGATACATGGCGCGTTTCCTGGCCAAGTTCGATGTCTTCGTGACCAATGGCCCCTCGCTGGCCAAGCGTCATGCACGGCGCGGGCTGACCGTTCACGCCGCGATGCCGCTGGGCATTCAGCGCGGGATCTTCTCGCCCGAACACCGCGACGAGGGCCTGCGCCGGGCGCTGCTGGCCCAGTGCGACCTGCCGCCCGACGCGCACCTGCTGCTCGGGATTGGCCGGCATCATCCCGAAAAGCGATGGCCGATGATCTTCGACGCCGTCGAGCGCGCGGGCGCGCAGATGCCGGTCGGCCTGATCCAGATCGGCGCGGGCGTCGACAGCCGCGTCGTGCAGCGCCGTGTCGCGGGCAGCCCGCACATCAAGCTGTTCCGCCCGGTCTATGACCGTCAGCGGCTGGCGCGGATCATGGCGAGTTGCGATGCGCTCATCCACGGTTCCGACGCCGAGCCGTTCGGGCTGGTCGGGCTGGAGGCGATCGCGTCGGGATTGCCGCTGATCGCGCCCGACGAGGGCGGCTTTGCCGAACTGGCGGATCCACTGTTCGCCGAGACCTATCGCGCCCGCGACGCGCGTTCGGCAGCCGCGGCGATCCGCCGCCTGTTCACGCGCGAACCGCGCATCCTGCGCGCCGCCGCGCGCCATGCCGCAGGCCAGGTGCGCACCGACCGCGATCATGCGATCGCGCTGATCGATTATTATCAGTCGCTGCTCGACGCGCGCCGCCGCCCGCGTCTGGCGGCGTGACGACGGGTACCAGGGGGAGACGCCACATGACCATCCGTATCGACCGCCGATCGTTCGTCGCCACCGGCGCACTGGGGCTCGGCGCGTTCGCCATCCCCGGTTTCGCCTGGGCGCAAAGCGTCGGCGCGGGTCGGGGTTTCACGCACAACGTCGCCAGCGGCGAGCCCGCCGCGACGTCGGTGTTGCTGTGGACGCGCTATGTCCCCGCGGACGGCGCGGCCGCGAAGCTGCGCGTCGAACTTTCCGAAAGCGCCGATTTCGCGCGCGTCGCGGGCGGTGGCGAAATGATCACCGGGCCGTGGCGCGATCACACGGTCAAGCTCACCGTCGACGGGTTGAAGCCCGACACGCGCTATCATTACCGCTTCATCGCGCCCGACGGCACCCTGTCGCCCGTGGGGCGCACGCGCACGCTGCCCGATGCGCTGGTCGACCGGTTCAACATCGCGGTCTTTTCCTGCTCGAACATCGGCTTCGGCTATTTCAACGCCTATGCCCATGCCGCCCGGCGCGGCGACATCGACCTGACGGTGCATCTGGGCGATTATATCTATGAATATGCGGCCGGAAACTATCCGTCGGCCGAGCAGGCAATTGCCGCCCGGGTACCGCAGCCGCAGGGCGAGATCCTCGCGCTCGCCGATTACCGGCTGCGCTATGCCAGCTACCGGGCCGATCCCGATCTTCAGGCGCTGCACGCCGCCGCGCCGATGATCCTGTCATGGGACGACCACGAATCGGCCAATGACAGCTGGGAAGGCGGCGCGCAGAACCACGACAAGGACGAGGGCGACTGGTCGACACGCAAGATGGCTGCGATCCAGGCCTATCGCGAATGGATGCCGGTGTCGGACGAGCCGTGGAAGGCCTATCCGATCGGCGCGCTCGCGACGCTTTACCGCACCGACACGCGGCTGAGCGCACGCAGCGCGCCGCCGAGCCTCGCGCCGCTGTTCCTGTCCGCCGATCCGGCGCGTGCGCTCGTCGAATTTCGCGACGGCGCGTGGCGTGATCCCGCCGCGACGATGCTGGGGACGACGCAGGAAGCCTGGCTGGCGGATGCCATGCGCGCGTCGGTGCGCGCCGGGACGCGCTGGCAGGTCGTCGGCTTCGGCACGATCATGGGCGAGACGCGCGCACCGGCCAACGCGCTCGACTTCCTCGCACCCGATGCCGCCGATCGCGCCAAGGCGTTCGTGCGCGCCGGGGTGCTGGCGGGCAAGGTCGGGCTGCCGTCCAATCTCGACAATTGGGGCGGTTACCCGGCGGCGCGGGCGCGCTTCCTCAAATCGGTGCAGGCGATGGGCGCCGACACGATCGTCATCGCCGGCGACAGCCACAACGCCTGGGCCTATGACCTGGCGCAGGACGGGCGGCCGGCAGCGGTCGAGTTCGCCGGCCAGGGTGTGACCTCGCCCGGCTATGAAAGCGCGCTCGCCGCCGATCCCAAGGCGGTCGCCGCCGCGATGATCGCCGCCAATCCCGAACTCAAATGGTGCGACACGTCGCGACGGGGCTACATGACGCTCTCGCTCACCCCGGATCAGGCGGTCAACGAATGGGTGTTCGCCGATACCATCCGCGAACGCTCGACGCGCACCGGGCCGGGCCATCGCGCTACCGTGAAGCGTGGAGCGCACAGAATGGCGTGACGCGCCGCGGGGCTTGTCGTGCGGTCAATCGGGCAACGCGCCATCGAAGCGGCCGCGCGGCCGGATCAGCGTGCCATCGCGACTCTGTTCGATCACATGCGCGCACCAGCCGACGGCGCGGCCCAGCAGAAAGATCTTGAACGGCGCATCGGGGGGCAGGCGCAGCACGCGGGTGATCGCCGCGAGCGCATAGTCGCAATTGGGCAATGCCCCGGTCTGCTCGCGCACGTCGGCGGCCAATTCCGCCAGGTCTTCGGGCGGCGTGAGCCCCGCCAGCATCAGTGCCGCGCGCGGATCGCCCTGGGGATAGAGCGGGTGGCCGAAGCCGGGGAGCATCGCGTCGCGTTCGCGCCAGTGCCGCACGGCATGTTCCGCGCCCGATCGGCGCGCCTCCTCCACCAGCGCGGCCAGCGCCGCACCTGCGCCGCCATGGCGCGGGCCGGAAAGCGTGCACAGCGCGGCGAGCAGGCAGGCGGGCAGCGACGCGCCCGTCGACGCGGCGACCCGGGCGGCAAAGGTCGATGCGTTGAGATCATGGTCCGCCATCGCGACCAGCGCGCGGCGCAACCGGTCGGCGGTCCCGTCGTCGCCATCCCAGCCGCGCGCCAGCCGGTGGTGAAGCGGGCCGGGGACATCCGCCGCGCCGCAGATCGACGCCAGCCCGCCGATGATCTGCGCGGCTTCGCGGGCAAGGTGGTCGCCGCTGCGGCCGATGGTCGACGCGCCGGTCGATATCCGCGCCGCCAGGAACGAGAACGCATCGGCGTGAGGCCCGGCGGCGGCAGAGAAAGCCGGTTGCCAGTCGACCGCCCAGAGATGCCGGGCGACCTCCTCCAGCATTGCGGTCGACGCCAGCGTCAGCGCATCGACGTCGCGGTAGTAGAGCTTGCCGCGATGGATCGTGGAGAGACGGGTCGGGATTGACGGTTCGCCCCATGCCATCGAACTCGACGCGATCGCGGCGGGCTTGCGGCCGCGCGCCTTGCGCACCCCCGCCTCGGCGACATCGTCGACGCTGTACAGGCTGCGGCGGGCGTCCGCCGGGTCTGGCCGCATGCGGATGCGGCCCCGGCTGGCATAGGCATAAAGCGTCTGCGCCTTGATCCCCAGGCGCTTCAACACGGTGTCGCGGTCGATCCATTCGGTCATCTTGATTATATGTATCAAGATTGATCGGCGCGGCAATCAGGCGCTAGCCCACATGCTCGGATGAGGGAGCATGGGATGTCCGACACGATTTCGCACGCGTTGCTCGGCGCGATCCTGGATGCGCTGGCCCTGCCGCGCACGGCGTCGGGCCGGGTTGCCTTTTCGGATGAAGATCGGCTGCCGTCGTGTTTCGCGGTATCGGAGCTGGCGGCGGCATCGATCGCGGCGGCGTGCCTGTCGGTGTCCGAGCTGGTGGGCGTATATGATGTCGCGCCGCCGGTAGCCGTTTCGCACCGGCTCGCGTCGCTGTGGTTCGGCTGGTCGATCCGGCCACTGGGCTGGGAAATGCCGACGCCGTGGGACGCGATCGCCGGCGACTATCAAGTGCGCGACGGGTGGATCAAGCTCCACACCAACGCGCCGCACCATCGGGCCGCGGCGCTCGGGGTGCTCGGCTGTGCGCCCAATCGCGCGGCCGTGGCCGCATGCGTGGCGCAATGGCACGGCGACGCGCTGGAAGCCGCCATCATCGCCGCCGGCGGTTGCGCGGCGCGGCTACGGACCATCGAGCAATGGTCGGACCATCCCCAGGGCATCGCGGCGGCGCACGAGCCGCTGATCCTGTGGGATACACCGGCGGCGCCTGGCGATGGCGCCTGGCGGCCGACGCCCGGCCGTCCGCTTGCCGGGCTGCGGGTGCTCGACCTTACCCGGGTGCTGGCCGGCCCGGTCGCCACCCGCTTCCTTGCCGGGTTTGGTGCCGATGTCCTGCGGATCGACCCACCGGATTGGGACGAACCCGCGGTCGCGCCGGAAGTGACGCTGGGCAAACGCTGCGCGCGGCTCGACCTCAGGACCGCTGGCGGTCGGGCATCGCTCGCGGCGCTGCTCGGCCGCGCCGACATCCTGGTCCATGGCTATCGCAGCGATGCGCTCGACCGGCTGGGGTTTGGCGCGGCCGAGCGTCAGGCCATCCGTCCGGGTCTGATCGACATCTCGCTCGACGCCTATGGGCACAGCGGCCCGTGGTCCCGGCGGCGGGGCTTTGACAGCCTGGTCCAGTTCTCCTGCGGCATCGCCGCGTCCGGCCAGGTCTGGCGCGGGGCCGACCGGCCCGTCTCGCTGCCCGTTCAGGCGCTCGATCATGCCACCGGATATCTGTTGGCGGCCGCGGCGGTGCGCGCGCTCATCGCGCGGACCACCGGTGCGGGCGCGACGGCCGCGCGCCTTTCGCTCGCGCGCACTGCAAAGCTGCTCGTCGATCACCCGGGGGAGCCAATGACCGGCGACATGCCGCCGCCCGACGATGCGGACTATGCGCCCGACGTCGAACCAACCGCCTGGGGGCCGGCGCAGCGGCTGCGGCCACCGGCCGTGATCGCAGGCCATCCGATGCGCTGGGACCGGCCGGCGGTGAGGCTCGGCTCCGATAGCGCCGAATGAAGGCGTCGATGGTCGCGGTGCGAGCGGTCCCGCCGGGCCGGACAGGATCGGTCGCAAAGCGCAACGTTTCGACACCAGGCACTTGCGCGCGCGTCGCGCCCGGCTAGGGGAGAAGGAGCGAGACCCGCCGAGGATATTTCCGCATGAAAACGCGCGCCGCCGTCGCCTTTGCGCCCAAGCAACCGCTCGAGATCGTCGAGCTCGACCTCGACGGTCCGCGCGCCGGCGAGGTGCTGGTCGAAATCATGGCGACGGGCATCTGCCACACCGACGCCTATACGCTTGACGGGCTGGACAGCGAGGGGCTGTTTCCCTCGGTGCTGGGCCATGAAGGCGCGGGTGTGGTGCGTGAGGTCGGCGCCGGCGTGACCAGCGTGGTGCCGGGCGACCACGTCATCCCGCTCTACACGCCCGAATGCCGCCAGTGTAAGTCGTGCCTGTCCGGCAAGACCAATTTGTGCACCGCGATCCGCGCGACGCAAGGCAAGGGGCTGATGCCCGACGGCACCACGCGCTTTTCGTACAAAGGCGAGCCGATCTTTCATTACATGGGCTGTTCGACCTTCGCGAACTTCACGGTGCTGCCCGAAATCGCGGTCGCGAAGATCCGCCCCGACGCGCCGTTTCAGACCAGCTGCTACATCGGTTGCGGCGTGACGACGGGCGTCGGCGCGGTGGTCAACACCGCCAAGGTGCAGGTCGGCGAGACGGTGGTCGTGTTCGGGCTGGGCGGCATCGGCCTCAATGTCATCCAGGGCGCACGGCTGGCGGGCGCGGGCATGATCATCGGCATCGACATCAACCCCGACCGCGAGGAGTGGGGCCGGCGCTTCGGCATGACCCATTTCCTCAACACGCGCGGCATGAGCCGCGACGACGTCGTCGCAAAGGTGGTCGAACTGACCGGCGGCGGGGCCGATTACAGCTTCGACTGCACCGGCAATACCGACGTCATGCGCACCGCGCTGGAATGCTGTCATCGCGGCTGGGGCACCAGCATCATCATCGGCGTGGCGGAGGCCGGCAAGGAAATCGCGACGCGCCCCTTCCAGCTCGTGACCGGGCGCAACTGGCGCGGCACCGCGTTCGGCGGCGCAAAGGGGCGCACCGACGTGCCGAAGATCGTCGACTGGTACATGAACGGCAAGATCGAGATCGACCCGATGATCACGCACGTGCTGAGCCTGGACGATATCAACAAGGGCTTCGACCTGATGCATGCGGGCGAATCGATCCGCAGCGTCGTCGTCTATTGAACCGTCTATCGAGACCCTGACCCCTTCAACCGATCAACCACCAAGGAGCCGTTCAATGTTCAGTCACATCATGCTGGGCGCCAATGACATGGATGCGTCCAAGGCCTTTTACGATGCGACGCTGGGTGCGCTGGGCGCGAAGCCTGGCATGACCGACGCGAGCGGCCGTGTGATCTATCTTCACAATGGCGGCCTGTTCCTGCTGACCAAGCCGCTGAACGGCGAACCCGCCTGTCACGCCAATGGCGGCACCGTCGGTTTCGCCGCCGCCTCCCCCGAACAGGCGGATGCGTGGCATGCGGCGGGCGTCGCGGCGGGTGGCACGCCGTGCGAGGATCCGCCGGGCGTGCGTGAAGCCGCGTTCGGCAAGCTCTACCTCGCCTATCTGCGCGATCCGGCAGGCAACAAGATCTGCGCGATGCACCGTCTGGGATGACGCCGGCCCCACGCTGGATCCTGACGCTCGCCTGCACCGACCGCGTCGGCATCGTCGCCGCGGTCGCCGGCTTCCTGGCCGAGCGTGACGGGTTCATCGTCGACAGCCAGCAATATGCCGATCTGGACACGGGGCGCTTCTTCATGCGCGTGGTTTTCACCGGCGGCGGTGATCGTTTCATCGGCGACACCGCCGCACTTCGCGATGCGTTCGCGCCCGTGGCAGATCGGCTGGCGCTCGACTGGGCGCTGGCCGATGCCGACGATCGCCCGCGCGCGGTGATCGCGGTGTCGCGCGGGTCGCATTGCCTGAACGACCTGCTCCACCGTCGCCAGACCCGGTCGCTCGCGGTCGACATCGCCGCCATCGTGTCCAACCATGACAGCCTGCGCGACCTGGTCGAATGGCATGGCGTCCCCTTTCACTATCTGCCGGTGGGCGAGGATCGCGATGCTCAGGAGCGCGCGATCGAGGGCGTGATGACGGATGCGGGCGCGCCGTGGCTGATCCTGGCGCGCTACATGCAGGTGCTGTCAGCCGACTTTGCTCAGCGGCTGGCGGGGCAGTGCATCAACATCCATCATAGTTTCCTGCCCGGCTTCAAGGGCGCGAAGCCCTATCACCGAGCGCATGCGCGCGGCGTCAAGCTGATCGGCGCGACCGCGCATTTCGTCACCGCCGACCTGGACGAAGGGCCGATCATCGAACAGGCGGTCGAGCGCGTCGATCATCGCGCGACCGTCGACGACCTGGTCCGTATCGGCCGCGATATCGAGGCGCAGGTGCTGGCGCGCGCGGTCAACGCGGTCGGCGAACGGCGCGTGTTCCTGAACGGCGGCAAGACGGTGGTGTTTCGATGAGCATCGAGCGGGTTTCGGCCAACCGCGCGCATGGCGGGGTGCAGGAGGTGCATCGCCATGCGTCGACCGCGACCGGCACCGACATGGTGTTCTCCATCTATATCCCGCCGCACGCACCGGGGGCGCGGCTGCCGGTGCTGTGGTATCTTTCCGGCCTGACCTGTACCCACGCCAACGTGACTGACAAGGGCGGGTATCGCCGCGCATGCGCCGAACGCGGCGTCATCCTGGTCGCGCCCGACACCAGCCCGCGCGGCGACGGCGTGCCCGACGATCCGGCCTATGATTTCGGCCAGGGCGCGGGATTCTATGTCGATGCGACCCAGGCCCCCTGGGCGACGCATTTCCGGATGCGAAGCTATGTCGAGGACGAGCTGCCCGCGCTGGTCGCCGCCGCGTTTCCGATGGCCGACCTGACGCGCCAGGGCATTACCGGGCACAGCATGGGCGGGCACGGCGCGCTCACGGTCGCGCTGCGCGATCCCGCCCGGTTCCGCAGCGTTTCCGCCTTTGCCCCGATCAGTTCGCCGCTGGCCTGCCCGTGGGGGGAAAAGGCGCTGGGCGGCTATCTCGGCCCAGACCGGGCGGCGTGGCGCGCCTATGACGCCTGCGCGCTGATCGATGACGGTGCGGTCGTGCCCGAAATCCTGGTCGATCAGGGCGCGGCGGACGATTTCCTGAGTGAACAGCTGAAGCCCGAACTGCTCGAGCAGGCATGCGCACGGGCCGGTATCGACCTTACGCTGCGGCTCCAGCCGGGCTATGATCACAGCTATTATTTCATCTCGACCTTCATGGCGGATCACGTCGCCTGGCATGCCGCGCGGTTGAAGGCCTGATCGCCGGGGGCGTTCAGTCGGCGACGCGCAGCCAGATCGCGGTTGCGTCGTCCGAACGTTTGAAGCGCGGATAACGCGTGCACGCGGCATCCTCCGCCTCGATCGTGCGCAGGCGTGCGGCGATGGCGAGCAGGCCGCCCTGGTCGAGCAGCGTCATCATCGCCGCCGCGTCGAGCGCGGCATAGGCGTCGGTCAGCACGCTGACGCCATCGGTCATCAGCAGCAGGTCGTCGCCCGCCACCGCCGTGACCGATCCGGTGCGCACCGCGTGCGCCGCCGCCTCCACCCCGAGCACGTGATTTTCCGACCGGTCGCGCGCGGCGCGCAGGCTGTCCAGCACCGGCCCGGCGCGCGGCTTGTCGCCCAGGCCATGTTCGGCCAGACTCGCAGCATGCGCGGTTTCACGGTCGCGGCGATCGATCGGCTCGCCGATCCGCACCACCTCGCCCCCCGACCGCAGCAGCCCCACGCAATCGCCCAGCCAGCCGTAATCGACGGTGTCCTCGCCCGCCCGCGCAATCAGGAAGGAAGCGCGCGGCAACTCCCAGCGACCGAGCGGAACGCGCGTGCGCTGCGCTTCATAACGCTGCGCGATCTGGGCGAATGCCGCCGCGCAAACCTGGGCGACCGGTGCGTCACCCGCGGCGGCGAAGGCGGCGTCCGCCTCGATCGCTAGCCAGGCCGCGCCCCCACGCGGGCCGAGCAGCCCCGGCGGGCCGAGATCGGTCGCGCCGTCGATCACCCAGGCGAGGCGGTCGCCGCTGCCCATGCGGTCGTCGTTGGGCGTGGCGGCATCGCCGGCAAGGGAGAGGGACTGAATGAGATCGAAACGCATCCCGCCCGCCTAACCCCGCTTGATGACGCTTTTTCAGTCGGCGAAGAGCAGGACCGGCGTTTCCAGCAATTTCTTCAGCGCCTGGACGAAGCTCGCTGCATCCCAGCCGTCGACGACGCGGTGGTCGCAGCTGATCGACAGGTTCATCAGCTTGGCGCGGACGATGTCGTCGCCGACAAAGACCGGGCGCTCGACGATCTTGTTGGGGCCGATGATCGCCACTTCGGGCCGGTTGATCACGGGCGTAGTGGCGACCCCGCCCAGCGGCCCGAGCGAGGTGACGGTCAGCGTGCCGCCCGACAGCTCCTCCGACTTCGCCTTGCCGGTGCGTGCAGCCTCGGCCAGCCGCGTGATTTCGGCGGCGAGCTGCCACACGTTCTTGTCCTGCGCGTCGCGAATCACCGGCACCATCAGCCCGGCGTCGGTCTGGGTCGCCATGCCCAGATGGACGCGGCCATGGCGCGTCACCACGCCCGCTTCGTCGTCATAGCGCGCGTTGATCATCGGAAAGTCGGGGACGGTGCGACAGATGGCGACGATCAGCAGCGGCAGCATGGTCAGCTTGGGCCGCGCGCCGCGATTGGCGTTCAGGTCGCCGCGCAGCGTCTCCAGCGCGGTGACGTCGATTTCCTCGACATAGGTGAAGTGCGGGATGTGGCGCTTGGCCGCCGCCATGTTCTCGGCGATGCGGCGTCGCATCCCGATGACCTTGACCGGCTGGTCGTCGCGCGCGCGGCTGGCATGGGGGGCGTGATAGCCCTGGGCGGTGCCGTAACGCAGATAGGCGTCGAGATCGGCGTGGCGGATGCGGTCGCCCTCCGCCGGCTTCACCTCGTGCAGGTCGATGCCCAGCGTGCGGGCGCGGTCGCGCACGGCGGGGGAGGCGAGAATCGGCTTCTCCCTCTCCCCTTCAGGGGAGGGGGTCGGGGAGAGAGGTTGTTCGGGCGCGATGGTGTCTGAAGAAGGGGGCGGGCTTGGTTCGGCTGCGGGTTCGGCCGCTTCCGGCACCTGCGGGGTCCCCTCTCCCAACCCTCTCCCCTCAACGGAAGAGGGCGTTTCGGCAGCCACTTCACCCTCGACCTCGGCATCCGTCTCGATCACCACCAGGGTCGATCCGATCGGGATCTGGTCGCCGACCTCGCCGGCCAGTTCGACCACGATGCCGGCGACGGGCGATTCCATCTCGACCGTCGCCTTGTCGGTCATCATGTCGGCGAGCTGCTGGTCCTCCTCGACCCGGTCGCCGATCTTGATATGCCAGGCGACGATCTCGGCCTCTGAAATCCCTTCGCCGATATCGGGCAGGCGGAACGAAAAGCGGGCCATCCTCAGTCCTTCATGATCTTCTTGAGCGCCTGGCCGATGCGGACGGGGCCGGGGAAATAGGCCCATTCCAGGCTGTGGGGATAGGGCGTGTCGAAGCCGGTCACGCGTTCGACCGGGGCTTCGAGATGATAGAAGCAGCGTTCGGTGACCAGTGCCGAGAGTTCCGCGCCAAAGCCGCCGGTGCGGGTCGCTTCGTGGACGATCATGCAGCGTCCGGTTTTCCGAACCGATGCCTCGATCGCGTCGATGTCGAGGGGGACGAGCGTGCGCAGGTCGAGGATCTCGGCGTCGACGCCGGCTTCCTCGACCACCGCCTGACAGACATGAACCATCGTGCCATAGGCCAGGATGGTGAGGTCGCTGCCCGCGCGCGCCACCGCCGCCTTGCCCAGATCGACGCGGTAATAGCCGGTCGGCACCTCGCCCGCCGGATGCTGCGACCAGTTCTTGGCCGGGCGGTCCCAATGGCCGTCGAACGGGCCGTTATAGATGCGCTTGGGCTCGAAGAAGATGACCGGGTCGTTGTCCTCGATCGCGGCGATCAGCAGCCCCTTGGCATCATAGGGGGTCGACGGGATCACGGTCTTCAGGCCCGAGACATGGGTGAAGATGCCTTCGGGGCTCTGGCTGTGCGTCTGGCCACCGAAGATGCCGCCGCCGAACGGCGACCGCACCGTGATCGGCGCCGTGAACTCGCCCGCCGAACGATAGCGCAGCCGCGCGGCTTCGGAGACAAGCTGGTCGAGCGCGGGATAGATGTAATCGGCGAACTGAATCTCCGGCACCGGCCGCAGGCCATAGGCCCCCATGCCGATCGCCACGCCGACAATGCCGATCTCGGTGATCGGCGTGTCGAACACGCGCGTCTTGCCATATTTCTTTTGCAGGCCGGCCGTCGCGCGGAACACGCCGCCGAAATAGCCGACATCCTCGCCCATCACGATGACGTCGGGGTCGCGCGCCATCATCACGTCCATGGCGGAATTGATCGCCTGGATCATGTTCATCCGCGTGGTGGCGGGGGTTTCGGTGAGGTCTTGGTCAGTCACGGACTAAAACTCCGTCGCCCCGGCGGGGGCCGGGGCCGCTGGCAGGTGAAGGCGCGACATTCGGTGAGCGGTCCCGGCCTGCGCCGGGACGACGTACAAGATTTCGCCCCCTCATTTCGCGTTCGCCCAGGGCCGGCCCGAGGCGCTTTCCTCGGCCAGCATCTGTGCCTGCTGTTCCTTGAGGTGCCAGGGCATCTCCTCGAACACGCCTTCGAACATCGTGTCGAGCGGCTGGTGCAGGCCGTGGCCGAGGATGCCGTTCTTCTCGGCTTCCTTCTGCGCGGTCTTGACCATTTCAGCCAGTTCCAGATCCATCGCCGCCTGGCGGTCCTCGTCCCATTCGCCGATCGCGATCAGGTGCTGTTTCAGCCGGGTGACCGGGTCGCCCAGCGGCCATTCGGCGGCTTCCTGTGCCGAGCGATATTGCGAGGGATCGTCCGAGGTCGAATGCCCTTCCGCGCGATAGGTGAAGTGTTCGATCAGCGTCGCGCCCTGATTGGTTCGCGCGCGCTCGGCCGCCCAGGCGGTCGCGGCATAGACGGCGAGCGCGTCATTGCCGTCGACGCGCAGCCCGGCGATCCCGTAGCCGACCGCGCGCGCCGCAAAAGTCGTCGCCTCCGCGCCCGCAAAGCCCGAAAAGCTGCTGATCGCCCATTGGTTGTTGACGACGTTCAGGATCACCGGTGCGCGATAGACCGCCGCGAAGGTGCAGGCGGAATGAAAGTCGCCCTCCGCCGTCGACCCTTCGCCGCACCAGGTCGCGGCGATGCGCGTGTCGCCCTTGGCCGCGCTCGCCATCGCCCAGCCGACCGCCTGGGGATATTGGGTGGCGAGGTTGCCGGAGATCGAGAAGAACCCGTAATCCCGCGCCGAATACATGATCGGCAGCTGCTTGCCCTGCAGCTTGTCGCCCTTGTTCGAGTAGATCTGGTTCATCATCTCGACCAGGCTGTAGCCGCGGGTGATGAGCACGCCCTGCTGGCGATAGCTGGGAAAGCACATGTCGTCGGGGGCGAGCGCCAGCGCGGCGGCGACCGACACCGCCTCCTCGCCCATGCTCTTCATGTAGAAGCTGGTCTTGCCCTGGCGCTGGGCGCGGAACATGCGTTCGTCGAACGCGCGGGTCAGCGCCATCATCCGGAGCATCCGGCGCAGCTGATCGCCGTCGAGTCGCGGGTTCCAGTCGCCGACCGCCTGGCCCGAATCGTCGAGCACGCGGACCAGGCCGTAAGCGAGCTCGCGGAAACGGTCGGCGGGCTCGGCGGTGTCGGGGCGGCGAGTCGCGCCCGCCGCCGGCACGTCGATGTCGCTGAAATCGACCGGATCGCCCGGCCGGAACTTGGGTTCCGGCACGTGCAGGCTGAGCGGCGGCAGGTTGGCGCGGTCGCGGGTCTGCGTCATGGGTGCTGCAGCCTCATACACTCTCCGAACGGTCGCCGCGGCTTGAACATGGCCGTGGCGTTTGATTGCGCCAGCCTGTTATAAAGTTTCAAGCGAGCTGTCGAGCCGACCGCCGCATCGGGCGCATCGGGACGCCGTCGACAATCTGCACGCTGGCGGCGCGGACGGCCAGAGCGTGCTGTGGCATTCTTGCTGCTGTAGTGACGAAAAGCTCGTTGCCGTAAGATCACGCCTCGTTTTTGCTTCAATTTTTTGACAATGGGATGAGCCAAGCGACGGCGGCACCCGCTCGCGCGATGTTTCACGGGTTTGACAGCGACGGATTCCGGCTTGGGAGAGGCCGGTCGCCGCGCTTATCGGGGGATCGAAATGAACGAATCGAACGGTCGTATGCGGCGTCGCTGGCACCAGGGTGTGGCATTGGGCATCGTGGCGCTACTGGGTGCGGGGACCGCCCAGGCGCAGAGCACTTCCGCCGACCCTGCTCAGGAAACCGTCGACGACGGCCAGCTCGCGGACATCGTGGTGACCGCCCAGCGCCGTTCGGAGAACATCCAGGAAGTGCCGCTGTCGGTCGCCATCCTGCCGTCGGAGCGGCTGCAGACCATTTTCGATTCGGGCAACGACATCACCGCGCTCGCGACTCGGGTCCCCGGCCTGTATGCCGAAAGCTCCAACGGCCGCGTCGCGCCGCGCTTCTACATTCGCGGCCTCGGCAACACCGACTTCGATCTCGCCGCGTCGCAGCCGGTGTCGGTGATCGTCGACGAAGTCGTGCTGGAGAACGTCTCGCTCAAGAGCTTTCCGCTGTTCGACATCGAGCGTGTCGAAGTGCTGCGCGGTCCGCAGGGCACGCTGTTCGGGCGCAACACGCCGGCCGGCATCATCAAGTTCGATACGGTCAAGCCGTCGAACGATTTCAGCGCGCAGGGCTCGCTTTCCTTCGGCACCTTTGGCTCGCTCAACTTCGACGGTGGCGTCGGCGCACCGATCGTCAAGGACGTGCTCGCGGCACGCGTGTCGTTCCTGATCCAGCGGCGCGAGAACTGGATCGACAACGGCTTCCGGCGCCAGGACGATGTCTATGGCGCCTATGAGGAGCGCGCGGTGCGCGGCCAGCTGCTATTCACCCCGGTCGAGCGGCTGAGCATCCTCGGCAATCTGCACTATCGCAATCTCGAATCCTTCGGCGGCTCGGCGATCTTTCGCGCCAACATCCTGGGGCCCGGCAATAACGAGCTGAACCAGAATTACGACCGCGACCGCGTCTTCCTCGACGCCGGCGGCGGCAATCGCCAGGCCTATCGCGGCACCGGCGGGTCGCTGCGCGTCGATTACGAAGCCGATTTCGCGACGATCACCTCGATCAGCGCCTATGAATCGAGCGAAGGCAGCAGCCGTGCCGACGTGGACGGCGGTTTCGGCGCGGCGTTCCTGCCGGTGTCGGGGCCGGGCTTCATCCCGTTCCCGTCGGACACCCAGGATTCGATCGACCTGGAACAGCGCACGCAGGAAGTCCGCCTCGCCAGCAACGGCACCGGCCGGCTGGGCTGGCAGGTCGGCGCATTCTTCTTCGATAGCGATTTCACCGTGCTGACCCAGGGCTTCGATTTCCCCCCGCCGACGCTGGTGCGCCACCGCAACGAAAGCTGGGCGGTGTTCGGTCAGGCGAGCTACAAGCTGACGGAAGCGCTGAAGCTGACGGGCGGCGCGCGCTACACCGACGATCGCAAGCTGTTCAACGTGATCGGTGGTTCGCCGCTCGACAACCGCGAGGTGTCGGACGAGCGCGTCAGCTGGGACGTCAGTGCCTTTTATGAAGTGACGCCCGAATTCAGCATCTATGGCCGTGTGGCCGACGGTTTCCGTGCGCCGTCGATCCAGGGCCGTGACGTCGCCTTCTTCGCACCGCCGTCGGTCGCCGCGTCGGAGACGATCCTGTCATGGGAAGGTGGCTTCAAGAGCGAGCTGTTCAACCGCCGCGTGCGCCTGAACGGTGCCGCGTTCACCTACAGCGTCAACAACCCGCAGTTCACCGCAGTCGGCGGCGGCGGCAACCTCGTCCAGCTGCTCAACGCCAACGAGGCCAATGCCTGGGGGTTCGAGCTCGACGGCGAGTTCCGCGTGACCGAGCGGTTCACGCTGACCGCCGGCTTCAGCTATAACGACACCGAGATCAACGACGACACGCTCGCGGTCGGCATCTGTGCCCAGTGCACCGTCACCGATCCGACCGTGACGATCGCGGGCACGCGGCGCGCGCTGGTCGACGGCAACCCGTTCCCCAACGCGCCGGAATGGATCGGCGATTTCACCGCCCGCTATGCCGTCCCGGTAAAGGGCGATGCGGAATTGTTCGTTTTCACCGACTGGGCGTTCCAGGGCCCGACCAACTTCTTCCTCTATGAATCGCGCGAGTTCAATTCGGACACCCAGTTCGAAGGCGGCCTGCGAATCGGCTATGCCAAGCAGGACGGCAGCCTGGAAATCGCGGCGTTCGCGCGCAACATTACCGACGAGGACAATGTGAAGGGCGGCATCGACTTCAACAACAACACCGCCTTCGTCAACGAACCGCGCATCATCGGCCTGTCGCTGCGCACGCGGATCAACTGATCGGGCGCGGGGCGGCGGCATGACCCGGTCCGCCGCCCCGCCTGATCCTGCACTGGTCATCCGCGCGGCCGGTGAGAGCGATGCCGCGGCAATCGCGGCGATCTATGCGCACCACGTCGCGCACGGCACCGCGACGTTCGATACCGCCGCCCCCGATGCGGTGGCGACACGTGAGAAGATCCTGATGGTCGCGGCGCGCGGCTGGCCGTGGCTGGTCGCGTGCCGTGACGGTCGCGTGGTCGGCTATGCCTATGCCACGCAGTTCCGCGATCGCCCGGCCTATGCCCATGCCTGTGAGGACAGCATCTACCTGGCCCCCGACATGATCGGGTGCGGGATTGGCCGCGTGCTGCTGAGCGCGCTGATCGACGCGGCCGAGGCAGCCGGGTTCCGCCAGATGCTGGCGGTGGTCGGCGGGCCGGAACCCGCCTCAATCGCGCTTCATGCCGCACTTGGCTTTACCCATGCCGGGCGGATGCGATCGGTCGGGCGCAAGTTCGACCGCTGGCTCGACACCGTCTACCTGCAGCGTGCACTGGGGCAGGGGGATTCCACTGCGCCCGATTGACTCACGACACGATAGGAACAAAATAGGAACATAACTCCGAGTCGAGTCGTGCCGTGTCCAATGCCACTGCCCTGGTTGAGCTGCGCGAACAGCTTCGTGCGATCGAAGGCGCGTCGCTGCGCCGTCGTGACGTGCTGCCGTTCGGCATCGCTGCGGTGGACCGGCGGCTGGGCGATGGCGGCCTCAGGCTCGATGCGCTGCACGAAGTCGCGGGCGGTGGGCCGTCGCTGGCCGATGATGCCGCCGCCACATTGTTCCTGGCGGGCATCGCCGCGCGCGCGTGGGGCGAGGTGCTGTGGGTGGTGCGCCGCCGCGACCTGTTCGCGCCGGGGCTGAGCCAGGTCGGGCTGGGCGCGCACCGCGTCATCTATGCCGAGGCGGCCGACGATGCCGAACTGCTCGCGTTGATGGAGGAGGGGCTGCGCCATCGCGGGCTGGGCGCGGTGATCGGCGAGGTGAAGCGCGCGGCGATGCCCGCTACCCGCCGGTTGCAGCTCGCGGCCGAAGGCGGCCGCACCGTCGCGCTGCTGCTGCGCCGCCACGACCGCGCCGGGGGCGATCCGCTCGCCATTCCGTCGGCCGCGGTGACGCGCTGGCGGATCGGGTGCGCGCCGTCGGCAGCGCTGCCGGTCGCCGGCGTCGGCCGGTCGCGCTGGCACGTCGACCTTGTCCGCCAGCGCGGCGGCGAGCCTCATCACTGGTTGCTGGAGGGATGCGATGAAACGGGTCGCTGCGCTCTACCTGCCCGACTGGTCGATCGACCGGCTGCGGCGGGCGGGGCGGATCGCCGCGCCGCCGCCTGAACCGGTCGCCGCTGATCCCGCGCCGCTGGGCGAAATCGCGCATCGCGAGCGCGCGACGCAATGTTCGGTGCCTAACACGCCCGGCTGGCGCCCCGGCGCGCGCTGGGCCCGCGCCGAGATGGCCGGCACAGAGCCAACGAAGCTGACCCCATCAAGCCCCTCCCCTTCAGGGGAGGGGTTGGGGTGGGGCCCATCCACCGGGCCGGCCGTCTGTGGCAAGGCCCCACCTCCATCCCCTCCCCTAAAGGGGAGGGGTGAGCGGGGTCGATCGCAAGCCCCTCTAAAACCAACAATGGGCCGGCGCAGCGAAGCCGCCGATCACCCGTTCAAGTCGATGCCCTGCGATGAAGCGCGCGGCCATTCGCCGGTGTCGCTGCGCAGTCCTGCGACACCCGAATTTTCCTCCCGGCGGCAGGTCAAGGCCAGGCAATCCCCGGTCTTACCCATCGCCCACGCGACCACTCACCGTACCGGCAGCCGCATCGTCATCGCCGCTGCCTGTCCGGTCGCGCGCATGCTGGGCATCACCCCCGGCATGGCGGTGACGCAGGCGCGCGCCCAGTCGCCAGAATTGCGGCTCTATCCCGCCGATCCGGCGGGCGATCGCGCCGACCTGAACCGGCTGGCGCTGCTGCTCGCGCGGCGCTGGTCGCCGGTGGTGGCGATCGAAGACGACGACCTGCTGTTCGTCGACGTGAGCGGCGTCGCGCATCTGTTCGGCGGCGAGGGCGCGATGGCGCGGCGGCTGGTGCGGCTGCTCGCCCGGCTGGGGATCAGCGCGCGCGTCGCCATCGCCGACACGCCCGGTGCCGCCTGGGCGCTGGCGCGCTGGGGCTGCGATCCCGTGACCTTGTGCCCGCCGGGGGGACAGGCGGATGCGCTCGCTCCCCTGCCGCCCGCCGCGCTGCGCATCGCGCCCGACCAGGTCGAACTGCTCCGGCGGCTGGGCGTCGACCGCATCGCGGCGTTGATCGCCCTGCCGCGCGCACCGCTCGTGCGCCGTTTCGGTCGCGCCCTGAGCGACCGGATCGACCAGGCGACGGGCAGGCTGCCCGAGCCGCTCGTCCCGGTGATCGCGCGCGACGCGATCGCGGTCGCACAGCGTTTCGCCGAGCCGATCCTGACGGCGGAGGTGATCGCCCACTGGCTGGGTATGCTCGTCACCCGGCTGGTCGCGGCGCTGACCGCGGCGGGCGAGGGCGCGCGCGCGGTCGAGCTGATCGCCGACCGGGTCGACCATGTGCCCCAGCTCATCCGTATCGGCCTGGCGCAGGCCAGCCGCGATCCCGCGCACCTGCTGCGCCTGCTCGCCCGGCGGATCGAGACGATCGAGCCGGGGTACGGCATCGATGCGATGACGCTCCACCTGCGCCGCAGCGAGCCGCTGGCACCCCAATCGGTCGCCGCCGGGTTGGAGCATGACGCCACGCCCGATCTCGCCCCGCTGATCGATGCGATCGCCAACCGCATCGGCATGGCGCGGCTGTGGCGTGCCGAGCCCGTCGAAAGCGACGTGCCCGAACGCGCTGTCGGGCGCGTTGGCCCGCTCACGCCGCCGCCGGAATCCGGGGAGCGGCTGCGCCCCGACGATGTCCGCCGCCTCGACCGCACTGGCAAATCGCCGATCTGGCACCCCGCCTGGCCGCGCCCGGTGCGGCTGTTGCGCCGGCCCGAAATGCTCGATCACGTGCTTGCCGAATTGCCCGATCGTCCGCCGCTGCGCTTCACCTGGCGCGGGCGCACCCACCGCGTGGTCCGCGCCGACGGGCCGGAGCGCATTCATGGCGAATGGTGGCGACGTTCCGCCGAACGCCACGCCACCCGCGACTATTTCCGGGTGGAGGACGACGCCGGCCAGCGTTTCTGGCTGTTCCGCCGCGGCGACGGCGAACGCCCCGCCACCGGCGACCTGAGCTGGTATCTCCATGGCCTGTTCGGGTGAATGGGCACTGACCTCTCTTCACCCCACTCCTTCAGGGGAGGGGCCGGGGGTGGGGGCTGTCCACCAGCGCCGCGCCCGACGGCCCCCAACCCAACCCCTCCCCTGAAGGGGAGGGGCTTGAGCAGTTCAGTTTCTGGACTGTTAGCCCCATTCCAACCGCTGTTGCCCGGCCAATGACCTATGCCGAGCTTCAGGTCACGACGCATTTCTCGTTTCTGCGCGGCGCGTCGTCGGCGGAGGAATTGTTCACCACCGCCGCGATGATGGGAATGCCGGCGCTGGGCGTCACCGATCGCAATTCGGTGGGCGGCATCGTCCGGTCGCTGATCGCGGCCGAGCAGGTCAGCGAACAGGGCCATCCGATCCGCCTGGTCGCCGGCTGCCGGCTCGACCTGGTCTGCGGCGCGTCGCTGCTGGTGTGGCCACAGGATGTCGGCGGCTGGCGCGCGCTCACCCGGCTGCTGACGCTGGGCAAGGGGCGCGCCGACCCCAAACGCGGCGAAAAGGGGCAGTGCTTCCTGCATTGGGAGGATGTCGCGGCGCATGCCTACGGGCTGGTCGCGGCGCTGGTGCCGGGCCTTGCCGATCGCGGCGACCCGCTGGCGATGCGCTGGATGGCGGATATCTTTCCCGGTCGCGGCCATGTCGTGCTGACCTGGCACCGCCGGCCCGACGACGCGCTGCGCCTCCACGCGCTCGACCGGGCGGCGCGCGCGCATGGCCTGGTGCCGCTGGCGACCGGGGACGTGCTCTATCACCATCCCGACCGGCGGATGCTGCAGGATGTCGTCACCGCCATCCGAAACAAATGCACGGTCGACGATCTGGGGTTCCGGCGCGAGCGCCATGCCGATCGCCACCTGCACCCGCCCCAGGAAATGGCGCGCCGCTTCGCCGATCGCCCCGATGCATTGCGCGCGATCGACGCGATCCTGGAACGCTGCACCTTCACCCCGCGCGACCTGCGCTATCAATATCCCGACGAGATCATGATGAGCGGCCGCAGCCCGCAGGACGCGCTGGCGCACATGGCGCGCCAGGCGCTCGACCGGCGCTTCGGCGGCGCGCCGCCCGCCGACTATCGCAAGCTGCTCGACTACGAACTCGGGCTGGTCGAACAGATGGGCTATGCCCCCTATTTCCTGACCGTCCATTCGATCGTGCAATATGCCCGCGCGCAGAACATCCTGTGCCAGGGGCGCGGATCGGCGGCCAATTCGATGATCTGCTTCGTGCTCGGCATCACGTCGATCGACCCGATCAAGCACAAGCTGCTGTTCGAACGCTTCATCTCGACCAGCCGCAACGAGCCCCCCGACATCGACGTCGATTTCGAGCATGAGCGGCGCGAGGAGGTGATCCAGTGGATCTATGACAGCTATGGCCATGACCATGCCGCGCTGACCGCCGTGGTCAGCCGGTTTCGAGCCAGGGGCAGCGTGCGCGAGGTCGGCAAGGCGCTGGGGCTGAGCGAGGATTTGACCGCGGGGCTGGCGGGCCAGGTCTGGGGCTGGTCAGCCGAAGGGGTGGGGGAGCGGCATGTCGAGGCGCTCAACCTGGATGCGACCGACCCGCGTATCGCGCTGACGCTGGAACTGGCACGCGAGCTGATCGGCACGCCGCGCCATCTGTCGCAGCATCCCGGCGGCTTCGTGCTGACCCGCGATCCGCTGCACGACCTGGTCCCGGTCGAACCCGCCGCGATGCCCGACCGCTGGGTGATCGAATGGGAAAAGGAGGATATCGAGGCGCTGGGTTTCATGAAGGTCGATGTGCTGGGGCTGGGGATGCTCGGCTGCATGCGCCGCGCGTTCGAACTGCTCGAAGCGCACAAGGGCGTGGCGATCGACATGGCGAGCGACGAGATGCAGACCGATTGCCCGGATACCTTCGGGATGATCCAGCGCGCCGACACGCTGGGCGTGTTCCAGATCGAAAGCCGCGCGCAGATGTCGATGCTGCCGCGCATGAAGCCGCGCGAATTCTATGACCTGGTGATCGAGGTCGCGATCGTGCGCCCCGGCCCGATCCAGGGCGACATGGTTCATCCCTATCTGAAGCGGCGCGAGGGGCGCGAGGCGGTCGTCTATCCCAATGATGCGCTGCGCGACGTGCTGGAAAAGACGCTGGGCGTGCCGCTGTTCCAGGAACAGGCGATGAAGGTCGCGATCGTCGGCGCGGGCTTTACGCCGGCGGAGGCCGACCGGCTGCGCCGCGCGATGGCGACGTTCAAGTTCACCGGCGGGGTCGGCGAGTTCCGCGACAAGCTGATCGCGGGCATGCGCGCGAACGGCATCGCCCAGGACTTTGCCGAGCGGCTGGTCAAGCAGATCGAGGGCTTCGGCAGCTATGGCTTTCCCGAAAGCCACGCCGCCAGCTTTGCCAAGATCGCCTATGCGTCGTGCTGGATGAAGCATCATCACCCCGACATCTTCTGCGCCGCTTTGCTCAACGCCCAGCCGATGGGCTTCTACGCCCCCGCCCAGATCGTCCGCGACGCGCGCGAACACGGCGTCGAGGTGCGGCCGCTGTGCATCAACGCCAGCCGCTGGGACGTGATGGTGGAGGGGTGGGATTTGGGGGACGGCTCCCCCCTCCCGTTGAGCTTCGCTCGCCTGCGGCCCAGGGGAGGGGGCGAGAGTGGGGGCTATCCACCTGGCGCGGTGCTGGTGGC
>NZ_LSHX01000017.1 GCF_001555965.1 Sphingomonas sp. CCH21-G11 | reverse complement strand
CCCCCGAGCCGCCACAGGCCGCCGCACCCGCGACCCCGCCCCAGGTGCGCACGATCCGTTCGCTGCGCGTCGAGGGATCGCTGCGCATCGAGCCCGAGACGGTGCTGTCCTATACCAAGCTGCGCGTCGGCGAGCCCTATACCAGCGAGACGGTCGACCAGGCGATCAAGGACCTTTATGCCAGCGACCTGCTGGCCGACGTGTCGATCGAGGGCGTCGAGACGGGCGACCTGATCATCCGCACGCGCGAAAACCCGATCATCAACCGCGTCGTGCTGGAAGGCAACAAGCGGCTGAAGAACGACAAGATCCTGCCCGAGATCAAGCTCGCCCCGCGCCAGATCTTCACGCGCAGCGGCGTGCGGAGCGACGTTGCGCGCATCATCGAGCTCTATCGCCGCCAGGGCCGCTTCGCCGCGTCGGTCGAGCCGCAGATGGTGTCGCTCGACCAGAACCGCGTCGACGTGATCTTCGAGATCAATGAGGGCCCCAAGTCGAAGGTTCGCCAGATCAATATCCTCGGCAACGAGAAATATGACGACGACACGCTGCGCGGCGAGATGGCGACCAAGCAGTCGCGCTGGTTCCGCCTGTTCAGCTCGAACACCAGCTACGACCAGGACCGGCTGGCCTATGACCAGCAGAAGCTGCGCCAGTTCTACCTGACCGAGGGCTATGCCGATTTCCGCGTGATTTCCGCGGTCGCCGAGCTGACCCCGGACAAGGAAGATTTCATCATCACCTATGTCGTCGAGGAAGGCCCGCGCTACAAGTTCGGCGAGGTCACCGTCGACAGCGCGATCCGCGATTTCGACGACGAGGCGCTCGCCAAGACGCTGCCGATCAAACAGGGCGACTGGTACAATGCCAAGCTGGTCGAGGATTCGCTCGACCAGCTGAGCGAATATGCCGGCCTGTTCGGCTATGCCTATGCCGACGTCCGGCCCGAATATAAGCGCGACCGCGAAGCGCTGACGATGACGCTGTCCTTCCAGCTCGCGGAGGCCAACCGGACCTATGTCGAGCGTATCGACATCACCGGCAACACCTTGACCCAGGACAAGGTCATCCGCCGCGAGATGCGGGTGGCGGAAGGCGACGCGTTCAACACGTTCCTGGTCAAGCGTTCACAGGACCGCATCAACTCGCTCGGCTATTTCCAGGACAAGTTCGAGATCGAGCGCAAGGAAGGGTCGGCCCCGGACCGCGTCGTCCTCGCCGCCAACGTCGAGGAACGGTCGACGGGCGAATTGTCGCTGTCGGCGGGTTTCTCGAGCCTGGAGCGGTTCATCCTCCAGGGCGCGATCCGCCAGCGCAATTTCCGCGGGCGCGGCCAGGACCTGCGCGCCGAGGTCAGCTATTCCTCGTTCCAGAAATCGGCCGAGGTCGGCTTCACCGAACCTTTCCTGTTCGACAAGCCCATCCTGCTCGGCGGCACGATCTTCCGCCGCGACTTCAATTCGTTCAACTTCATCAACAACGATCGCAACACCACGTTCTCGCAGGTGTCGACCGGCTTCTCGATCGTCAGCGGCGTGCCGTTGACCGAGTTCTGGCAGCTGTCGGGCCGTTACACGCTGCAGCAGGACGACGTGACGCTGGACGAGGACCTGTTCTTCACCAACGGGGTGTGCGACCCGCTGCGCGCCGGGCGATTCCTGTGCGACCAGATCGGCAACCGGCTGACGTCGAGCATCACGCTGGCGCTGATCTTCAGCAACCTGAACAGCCGCCTTCGCCCGACGCGGGGGCAGCAGCTGTCGCTGTCCGGCGATTTCGCCGGCCTGGGCGGCGATGTCCGCTATCTGCGCGGCCGGGTCGATTTCGACAAATACTGGTCGTTCGGGCGCGGCTGGGTGCTCTCGGTCGGGGCCGAGGGCGGATATATCAAGTCGTTGCAGGATAGTCCGGGCGAAGGCATCGACCCGGTCCGGATCATCGACCGCTTCTATCTGGGCGAACCGCAGTTCCGCGGCTTCCAGATCCGCGGCGTCGGGCCGCGCGTCCAGCGCCTGTTCTTCTCCGGCATCGATCCGCAGACGGGCGTCCAGGAGCTGTTGACCGGACGTCGTGACCGGACCGACGATCCGCTCGGCGGTCGCGCCTATTATCTCGGCAAGATCGAGCTGGAGCCGCCACTGGGTGCCAGCGTGGCCGAGCTCGGGCTACGGCCGTCGGTCTTCGTGCAGGTCGGCGCGCTGTTCGGCGTGACCCGCCCGATCCTCCAAGCGCCGCAGGCGACCGATCCGAACGGCGCGCCGCTGTTTATCGGCCGCAATGCCGACGGCACCTTCTCGTCCACGACCGCGGCGACCGACGCGGCCGGCAACGCCAACGCGCCGCAGCTCCAGTTCATCGAGCGTTTCCTGGGGGATTCCCCGCGGCCACGCGTCTCGGTGGGCGTCGGCGTCAACTGGAACTCACCGTTCGGGCCGCTCCGGCTCGACCTTGCCAAGGACATCCTCTCGGTCGAGGGCGATGACCCCAAGCTCTTCACTTTCAACGTAGGGACTGCATTCTAATGCGTATTGCCAAGACTTCTCTTGTTGCCGCGGCGTCGTTCGCCGCGCTTGCCGCCACGCCGGCGATGGCCCAGCGGATTCCCGCGGCCACCGTCGCCGTGGTCGACAGCGAGCGCGTGCTGCGCGACTGCACCGCGTGCCGCGCCGCCAACACCCAGCTCCAGGGCCAGGTGACTTCGCTCCAGCAGCTCGCGCAGCAGCTAAGCACGCCGCTGCAGACCGAGCAGCAGCAGCTTCAGACCGCGATCGACGCCGCCAAGGGCAATCCGGACGCCGCGCTCCAGCAGCGTGTCCAGGCATTCCAGACGCGCCAGCAGTCCGCGCAGCGCCAGGTCGCCGAGCAGGAAAACACCGTCCAGCGCAACGCCGCCTATGTCCGCCAGCAGATCGTCGAGAAGATGCTGCCGATCGTCCAGCAGGTCGCGCAGCAGCGCGGCGCGCAGATCGCGGTCGATCGCGGCAGCGTGCTGTTTTCCGCACCCACCGTCGACATCACCGACGGCGTGCTGACGACACTCAACCAGCAGCTCGCGAGCGTCAGCGTGACCGCGCCGCCGCCGCCGCAGCGTCCCGCCGCCGGCACCGCGCCCGCCGGCACCCCGGCACCGGCGACGCCGCGGCCCGAGGGTCGGTGAGCGACGCGGCCGACACCCCGACCGCCATCGGCCCGCTCGATATCCGGCGGGTGATGGCGGCGTTGCCGCATCGCTACCCGATGCTGCTGGTCGACCGGGTCGAGGACCTCATCCTCGACCGGTCGATCCGCGCGACCAAGGCGGTGACGATCAACGAGGGATTTTTCCAGGGGCATTTCCCCGACCGGCCGATCATGCCCGGCGTGCTGATCGTCGAGGCGCTGGCGCAGGCGGCGGGTATCCTGGCGGTCGAGAGCCTGGGCCTCGCCGGTTCGGGCAAGCTCGTCTACTTCATGGCGATCGAGCAGGCCAAGTTCCGCAAGCCCGTCGAGCCGGGCGTGCTGCTGACCCTCGACGTCGCCTTTGTCCAGAAACGCGCCACGGTGTGCAAGTTCGAGGGCCGGGCGCTGCTCGGCGATCAGCTCGCCGCCAGCGCTGCGTTCACCGCAATGATCGCCGACGCGCCGTCGGCGTGAAATTCGGGCTAATCGAGCACACGCCGTCATCGTGGGACCAGAACCTTCCGTCATCCCGGGTCAAGCCCGGGGTGACAGTCTTTCTTGGTGTTCTGCAACCCCGCGTGGTTGCAATTCGCAAAGTCGGCGTGTAGTGCGCCGCCTTCCTTGTCCGGCTGGTCGGAAACCAGCCACTGACGGAGCATGACGACGTGAAGAAAGATACCCACCCCGATTATCACATGATCAAGGTGCAGATGACCGACGGCACCGTGTTCGAAACGCGCTCCACCTGGGGCAAGGAAGGCGACACGATGCAGCTCGACATCGACCCGCTGGCGCATCCGGCGTGGACCGGCGGCAACCAGCGCCTGCTCGATTCGGGTGGCCAGGTCGCGCGCTTCAACAAGCGGTTCGGCGGGCTCTCGCTCGGCAAGAAGTAAGGCGGGAAGCGGCCGCCGCGCCACGCGCGGTGCCGCCCCGGCCTTCGGCCTTCACGCAATCGGGACTGGTCGCTCGACCGCGAGGTCGGGCGGGCCACGTCGCGCCAGTCGCTGGCGGCGCCGCTCGGCGAGCACGGGGCCAAGCCGCTCGGCGAAATAGCGGTCGCACCCGATACACGGGTTGGCAAACGCGCGCCCCAGAGGATCCGCCGTCGCGGCGCGTGCGCGGAAGTCGTCGCGCGACCATCCCGACGCCAGCCCCATCCCCTCGGGATCGCCGCGATTGATCGACTGGAGCGCAGCTTCGTCGCGAAGGTCGGCGAGAATGTCGAGCAACCGCTCCTCGGTCAGATTGCCGAGCGGCGCGGCGGTCTTCAGACAGCAGGGATAGAGCGAGCCGTCGGGTTCGATCGCCACTTCCGATCCCGCGCGACCGATGTCGAGGAAGCCCTTGCCCCCCGACCAGCGCGCGCAGAAATTTGTCGTATAGTCCGCCGTGGACAGGCCGTTCAGCCATGCCCGGCCGCGCGGCCAGATCTCACCGATCCACAGGTCGGGTTGCGCCCCGAAGAAGAGGAAGGTTGGCGTGGCGCGCGGCACCGGGCGCGGGTCGCCGGGCGTGATTTCGACCATGCCGTGATGCGTCATCATCGCGCGCAGCCGGTCCATCAGGCGGAACTTTGCCTGACCCGCATGGCCCGCGTGGTGATCGTCGATGCTGGCAACCGCGACCGTGTCGACCCCGCGCGCCAGCATGTCCGCAAGCAGGTCGTCGGTCAGGATGTCGCCCGTCGTCTGGACCGAAATGCGCGGACGTGCCGTGCCCCAGCGATCGGCGATCCCGGCGAGGAGGGGGTGGAACAGCCGCTGGCGCACCCCGTCGATCAGCAGCTCGCCGCCGGCAAGGACGAGCTGGGTCGGGTGCCAGCGTCCGCCCGCGTCACGCCAGCGCATGTCGTCGGGCAGATTGGCGAGAATGCGGGGAATCGCCCGCTCGCCCTGCGCCAAGACGGCATCGAGCGCGCCGCGAACATAGGGGCGGAAGCGGTCGTCATAGCAGTGCCGGCAGCGCCGATGGCAGGCGAAGGTCACCACCCAGTAGATCGATTGCACGCCCGCCCCCAATTTGACGCCCGCCCGCCACGCCCGCTGCCTTGACGGGACCGGGCGCACCGCTGACGATCCCGCTCAACGAACAAAAGGGCGAACAATGTGGTTCGACTCCCTTACGCAGAAGGTTACAACGGTCGAAGATATACTTTGTGTTGGCCAATCCGCTGGACACCGCTTACACCGTAAAAGGAACAGGGCCGAAGGTTCCATCGTATCGGCACGGGTATTTTTCAAATTCTTGCGTTGATTTGAGGAGAGGGCGTTGATCAGAAGAATCGCGATCCTGGGACTGATCGGCGTACTGGTCGTGGCGTTTTTCTACTTCGATATCGGCAGCTTGCTGACTCTCGAAAGCCTGAAACGCAGCCAGTCGGAGTTTGCGGGCTATTACGAGCGGTCGCCGCTGACCGTGATCGCGGTCTTTTTCCTGGTCTATGTCGCGGTGACCGGCGCGTCGCTGCCGGGCGCGGCGATCCTGACGCTGGCGGCCGGCGCCCTGTTCGGACTCGTGCTCGGCACGGTCATCGTCTCGTTCGCATCGTCGATCGGTGCCACGCTCGCCTTCCTGGCGTCGCGCTACCTGTTCCGCGACCTGGTGCGCGCGCGCTTCGGCGACCGGCTGCGCGCCATCGATGCGGGCGTGGCGCGCGACGGGGCATTCTATCTGTTCACGCTGCGGCTGGTGCCGGCATTCCCGTTCTTCCTGGTCAACCTGCTGATGGGCCTGACCACGATCCGGATCGGGACCTTCTATCTGGTCAGCCAGGCCGGGATGTTCGCGGGCACGGCGGTGTTCGTGAATGCCGGCACCCAGCTGGCCGCCATCGAGTCGCTCGCAGGGATCGCGTCACCGGGGTTGATCGCGTCGTTCGTCGCGCTGGGCATCTTTCCGTGGATCGCGCGCGGCGTGGTCGGTTGGATCAAGGCGCGGCAGGTCTATGCCAAATGGCAACGCCCGCGACGGTTCGACCGCAATCTGGTGGTGATCGGCGCAGGGGCGGGCGGGCTCGTCTCCGCCTATATCGCGGCGGCTGTAAAGGCGAAGGTGACGCTGGTCGAGGCGCACAAGATGGGCGGCGACTGCCTCAATTATGGCTGCGTGCCGTCCAAGGCGCTGATCCGCAGCGCCAAGACCGCGCACCAGATGCGCAGCGCCAGCCATTACGGCCTGACCGACACGCCGCCGACCGTCCCCTTTCCCGCGGTGATGGCGCGCATCCAGCAGGTGATCCGCGACATCGAGCCGCACGACAGCGTCGAACGCTATACCGGGCTGGGGGTCGAGGTGATCCAGGGCTATGCGACGATCGTCGATCCCTGGACCGTCGCGATCAAGCGCAACGACGGCGGCGAGGAACGGCTGACCACGCGCGGCATCGTCATTGCGACCGGCGGCACCCCGTTCGTCCCGCCGATCCCGGGGCTGGAAGACGTGAGCTACGTCACCAGCGACACGATGTGGGACCGTTTCGCCGAACTCAGCGAGATGCCGGCGCGGATCATCGTACTCGGCGGCGGGCCGATCGGGTGCGAGCTGACCCAGAGCTTTGCGCGGCTGGGCGCACAGGTGACGCAGGTGGAGATGGCCCCGCGGCTGATGACGCGCGAGGACCCCGACGTGTCGGAACTGGTCGAAACGCGGTTCCGGGCCGAGGGCGTCGATGTCCGCACCGGTAGCCGGGCGGTCCGGTGCGAGCGGCGCGGCGACGGCACGCAATGGCTGATCGTCGAGCGCGACGGCGCGACCGAGGAAATCGCGTTCGACCAGTTGATCGTCGCGGTCGGGCGCGTCGCCCGGCTGACCGGCTATGGCCTGGAGGCGCTGGGAATCGAGACCGGGCGGACCGTGATCACCAACGAATATCTCCAGACGCTCTATCCCAACATCTACGCCGCCGGCGATGTCGCCGGGCCGTACCAGTTCACCCATGTCGCCGCGCATCAGGCCTGGTATGCGGCGGTCAATTCGCTGTTCGGCCAGTTCCGCCGCTACAAGGCGGATTACCGGGTCATTCCGTGGGTGACCTTTACCGACCCCGAAGTCGCACGCGTCGGCTTGAGCGAGAGCGATGCACGCGAAAAGGGCGTGGCGCACGAGGTCACCCGGTTCGAGCTGCACGAACTGGACCGTGCGATCGCCGACGGGGCGACGCACGGCTTCGTCAAGGTGCTGACCCCGCCGGGCAAGGACCGGATCCTCGGCGTGACCATCGTCGGCGACCATGCCGGCGAGATCATCGCCGAATATGTGCTGGCGATGAAGCACGGCATCGGCCTCAACAAGCTGCTCGGCACGATCCACAGCTATCCGACGATGGCCGAGGCCAACAAATATGTCGCGGGGGAATGGAAGCGCGCGCACGCACCGCAGGGCGTGCTGCGCTGGCTGGAACGCTATCATGGCTGGATGAGAGGATGACGACGATGCGCCGGTTGCTGTTGGTCCTGTTGATGCTGTTCGCGCCCGCCGCCGCGCAGGCGCAGGGGTTCGACCATGGCGGGTGGGACGCGCTGGTGAAGCGGCACGTGGTCGTCGTCCGCGGCGGCGCGTCGTCGCAGGTCCGCTATGACGGCATGGCGCGCGACCGCGCCGCGCTGAAAGGCTATCTGGCCTCGGCGGCGAAGGTCAGCCGCGCGACCTTTGACGGCTGGTCCAAGCCCGATCAGCTCGCCTTCCTGATCAACGTCTATAACGCCGCCACGGTCGATCTGGTGCTGACCGGCTATCCGGGCATCGCATCGATCCGCGACCTGGGCAGCCTGATCCAGGGCCCGTGGTCGAAGCCCGTCGTCAGTCTGTTCGGCAAGATGGTCACGCTGGACAATATCGAGCACGACATGATCCGCGGCAGCGGGCGTTACAACGATCCGCGCATCCACTTTGCGGTCAATTGCGCGAGCATCGGCTGTCCGGCGCTGGCGACCTCCGCCTATCGCGGCGCGACGCTCAACGCGCAGCTTGAGGCGGCGACGCGCGCCTTTCTGGGCGACCGGACTCGCAACCGCGTGCAGGGCAACGGGGTCGCGGTGTCGAGCATCTTCAAATGGTATCGCGGCGATTTCGAGAAGGGCTGGCGCGGCGCGCGCAGCCTGCCGGCGTTCCTGGCGCTTTATGGCGACCGGATCGGGCTGAGCCCCGCCGCGACCGCGCAGGCCAAAGCCGGCAAGCTGAGCATCAGCTATCTCGATTACGACTGGCGGCTGAACAAGGCAGGCTGAGCGCGGCCGCGTCCATCAGTCGCCCCGCGCCGTAGCTGCCCCGCGTCCGGCTTCCATCGGAAAGACCTTCCTTGCGCATCGCGACCATCCGTTCCCGTCTACGCCGACCGTCGCTCGCGATCCTCATGCTGGGCGCGGTCGCGGCCGGCGCAGGGCCGGCGACCGATGCGGACGATTTCGGCCGGTTCGACATGGGCAGCGCGGGCTGGTCGGTCGTGGCGATCGACAAGCGGGTACCGAAGACCGAATATCGGCTGGTGCGTGAGCGCGGCATCGCGGCCATCGCCGCGCGCGCGGTGCGCAGCCAGGCGCTGTTCGCGCGCGAGGTCGACTTCGCGCTCGACGCGACGCCGGTCCTGTGCTGGCGCTGGCGCGTGGCGGGCGTGATCGAGGCCGCCGACATCCGCAGCCGGAAGGGCGATGATCAGGCGGCACGGATCTTCGTCGGCATCGACCTGCCGCGCGACGCGATGTCGGCGGGCACGCGGATGAAGCTGGCGATCGGCCGCGCGCGCTTTGGCAAGCTGCTGCCCGACGGGGCGCTCAACTATGTCTGGGACAACAAGGCCCCGGTCGGAACGGTGGTGCCCAATGCCTATACCGACCGCGCACGCATGTTCGTGCTGCAGTCGGGCAATCTGCGCGCGGGGCAATGGGTCAGCGAGCGGCGCGACGTCGCCGCCGACCTGAAGCGCGCGTTCGGCACCGACATGGGCCGGATCGCGCTGATCGCGGTGGCGACGGATACCGACAATACCGGGGCGACGGCCGAGGCCGCCTTTGCCGACCTCCACCTCGTCAGGCGGGGTCAGCCGTGCCGGTTCTGACGCGAAAGGCCGGATGACCGGCGGGGCGGATCGATCGAGATGGGAAGAAGGGGGGACATGTTGAAACACAACAGCTACCGGCGCGGACTGATGATCGCGGCGTGCATCGGCGTCGCGACCCCAGTCACCGCGATCGCGCAACAGGCGGGCATCCAGATCACGGTGCTACGCGACGATGGCGGCGCACCCGTCGCGGGCGCGCAGGTGACGGTGGAAAATCCCGATATCGGCCAGTCGCGGGTGGTCACCACCGATGCCAATGGCCGCGCGCGCATCGACGGCATCACCACCGCCGGACGCTATCGGGTCACGGTCGCGGCGGGCGACGACCACGGTCCGATCGCGGTCGACGGGGTCGAACTGCGTTCGGGCGACATCCGCGCGGTCACGCTGGCGGTCGGGCCGGGGGAGGGGGACGTGATCGTCACCGGCCGCCGCGCGGTCACCAACATCAACACCGTCAATGCCGAGATCGCGGGCACGTTGCCCGAGGAAACGCTGCGCGCACTGCCAATCGAGGGGCGCGACGTGATCACCGCGCTGGTGCGGCTACCCAATGTCGTGCCGTCGACGGGCTTTTTTCCCGAAGCCCCGGTGATCTCGATCAACGGCGCCAATGGCCTGTTCACCAATTACCTGATCGACGGGCTCGACAATAACGAGAATTTCCTGGGCGGGCCGAAATTCCCGGTGCCGCTGGGCTTCACCCGCGAGGTGACCGTGCTGGCCAACAGCTATTCGGTCGCATATGGGCGCACCGCCAATGGCGTGGTGAACTATACCTCGCCATCTGGGAGCAATGACCTGCACGGCGAGACCTATCTGCTCGTGCGTCCCGGTAGGCCGCTCGACGCGCGGTCGGCCTTTCCGCGCCGCGACCTGACGGGCAATCCGGTGGGCGAGAGCTTCGAACGCTATCAGGGCGGCGGTGCGATCGGCGGCGCGCTGCAGCGCGACCGGACCTTCTTCTACGTCAATTTCGAATATACCCGCGACACCAACACCAATATCGTCGATGCGCCGGTACTGGGCACGGTCGGCAACGTCACTGGGAACAACCGCTTCCTTCTCGGCTCTTTCCGCATCGACCACCGGCTGACCGAGGACTGGAACGTCGCGCTGCGGGGGAATTTCGGTCGCGTGTCGATCGAGCGGCCTGGGGGATCGCTGGGCGGCGGCAACGTCACCTTTCCCTCGGCGGGATCGAGCGAGGCGCGCAATTCGACGCTGGTCGCGCTGTCGGCGGCCTATGCCGGCGACGTGTGGAGCTATGACGGCGCGCTGCAATACAGCCGCTTTCGCTGGGATTATGGCCGGCCGGTCAACGGCGCGGGGCCGCAGGTGGCGATCCGCGACCAGAGCGGGCTGACCATCGGCGTGGTCGGGCACCCCGGTTTCGTCTTCGACGATCTGGAGGAGACGTGGCAGACGCGCCACCGGCTGCAGCGGCGGCTGGGCAATCATCGGCTGTCGGCGGGGATCGACGTCATCCATTCCGATTTCGCGTTGCTGGGCGGCGGCAATGTCGACGGCAATTTCACCGTCGAGCTGACCCCGGCGCAGATCGCGGCGCTCAACGCGCGCGGGCTGGGCCTCGACCTCGCCGCTGCCGACGTGCTCAATCTGAACCCGCGCGTCATCGACTATTCGGTCGAATTGCGGCCGCAGACCTTTGGCACCGGCCAGACGCTGTTCGCCGCCTATGTCGAGGATGAATGGCAGATCGGGCCGAAGCTGACCGCGACGCTGGGGCTGCGCTGGGATTATGACAGCCTGACCGAACAGGGCGGGGGCGGCGCGGATTTCGACAATGTCGCGCCGCGCCTGGCGCTCAATTACAAGCTCGATGCGCGATCGGCGCTGCGTTTCGGGGCGGGACTGTTCACCGGCAAAATCCCCTACACGATCATTTCCGACGCGCTTCAGCGCAACACGACCGCCGCCGCGCTGCGCGCCCAGCTTGGCCAGTTGCAGCAGCGCGGGATCATCCGCAGCGGCGTCGATCTGGCCGCGCTGACCTTTGACGGCAACCTGACCGTGTCGCCGGGCTGCGCGACGGTCAGCGCCTGTCCGCCGCCGCAAGCGGTGCAGGGGCTGCGCGACACCGCGCTGATCAACGAAGCGCGCATCCTGAACCCGGATGGCTATGACAATCCCTATGCGCTGCAGCTGAGCGGCGGCTATCAGTTCCAGGCGTCGGCCAAGCTGTCGATCGCGGTCGATCTGATCTACAACCGCTCCTATGATCTGGTGCGGCTGCGCGACCTGAACGCGCCCGCGCCGTTCACCCCCAATCTTGCGGCGCTGACCGAGGCCAATATCGCGCGGCTGCGCGCATTGCCCGACAATGCCGCGCGGATCGCGCTGGCGAGCCAGCTGGGGCTGGTGCGCACCCAGGCTGTGGCCGATGCCAGCCGGCCGGTGGCGCTGGTGCCCGGTGGCGCACGCCAGATCACCGTCACCGAGAGCGGCGGGCGGTCGACCTATCGGGCGCTCAACCTTCAGGTGAACAAGGTGCGCGGCGGCGATTTCTATGATTTCCGGCTGTCCTACACCTGGTCGCGGCTGACCAACGATACCGACGACCTGAATTTCCGCGCGTCGAACAGCAATGACTTCGCCGCCGATTTCGGCCCGTCGGCCAACGACCGCCGCCATGTCGTCTCGGCATTCGGATCGCTCTATCCCGTCGACGGGCTGACGCTGACCGCCGCCGGGCTGTTCCAGTCGGGCCAGCCGGTCAATTTCATCCCCGACGCCGGCATTTTCGGCACGCAGGACCTGAACGGTGACGGCCAGTCGTTCGGCGAGGCGTTTGTCGGCAATTCGGACCGCTATCCGGGTGTCGGGCGCAACAGCGGGCGGCTGCCCTGGTCGACGCAGGTCGATATCGGCGCGCGCTATGCGCTCGATATCGGGCGCGGCGCGATCGAGTTCAGCGCGGACATCTTCAACCTGTTCAACGCCAACAACCGCTCCGGCTTTGCCAATGCGGCGAGCACGTCCAACCAGGTGCAGTTCGGCGGCGGCGCGCCGTTCGTACAGCGCAATGCCGGGCCGCCGCGCCAGTTCCAGTTCGGCGCGGCGTGGAAGTTCTGATAGGCCGGCCGCATGCTTGACGGGGTGGCGCAGTTTCGGGGGCTGATCGGCATCGCGCTGCTGCTCGGCCTCGCCTGGGCACTGTCGGAGGACCGGCGGGCGCGACCCGGCTGGCGATGGATGGCAGGTGCGCTGGCGCTGCAGCTGGTCATCGCCGTCGTGATCGTGCGCGTGCCGCCAGTGTGGGCGGCGATCGGGCTGGCCAACCGCGCGGTCACCGCGATCGAACAGGCAACGCGGGTCGGATCGAGCTACATGTTCGGCTATCTGGGCGGGGCGCCGTTGCCGTTCGAGCTGGCATCGGGGGCCGCGCCACCGGTGATCATCGCGTTCCAGATCCTGCCGCTGGTCATCGTGTTTTCCGCGCTGTCGGCGCTGCTGTGGCACTGGCGCGTCCTGAGCGTCATCGTGCGCGCGCTGTCCTGGGCATTGCAGCGCACGCTGGGCGTCAGCGGCGTGGTCGGGCTGGGGGCGGGGGCGACGGTGTTCCTGGGCGTGGTCGAATCGCCGCTGGTGCTGCGCGGCTATTTCGCGCGGATTCAGCGGTCGGAGCTGTTCGCGGTGATGGTGCTGACGATGGCGACGATTTCCGGCGCGATCCTGGTGCTCTATGCGCAGACGCTGGCGAAGACGGTGCCCGATGCGGTCGGTCACATGATCGCCGCCTCGCTCATCTCGCTGCCCGCCGCGCTGCTGATCGCGCGGCTGATGGTGCCGGGTGAAGGCGATACGGCGGAGGACAGGGACGCGCCGGTGCTGCGCTATGACAGCAGCCTGGACGCGGTGATTCGCGGCACGATGGACGGGCTGCAGCTGTTCCTGGCGGTGATCGCGGTCATCATCACGGTGTTCGCGCTGGTCGCCCTGGTCGACCAGATGCTGGCCGCGCTGCCGCTGGTCGAGGGCGCGCCGGTGACATTGCGCCGCGCGCTGGGCTGGCTGTTCGCGCCGGTGATGTGGCTGCTGGGCGTGCCGTGGGAGCAGGCGGGAGCGGCGGGCGGGCTGATGGGGACCAAGGTCATCCTGAACGAATATGTCGCCTATCTCGATCTGGCCGCGCTGCCCGCCGATACGCTTGATCCGCGCAGCACGCTGATCGTCACCTATGCGCTGTGCGGCGTCGCCAATCTGGCGAGCATCGGCCTGCTGGTGTCGACCATCGCGACCTTGTGCCCGGAGCGGCGCGCCGAGGTGTCGGCGCTGGGCTTTCGATCGTGGATCGCGGGCAATTGCGCATCGGCGATGACCGGCGCGGTCATCGGCCTGGTCCATTTCGGCTAGGGTCGCGCGATGTTCGACGCGCGCCTGCGCCCACTGATCGATCCGCCGCTCAACGCGATCGGGCGCGGGCTGGCACGCGCGGGCGTGAGCGCCAACATGGTGACCATCGCGGGGCTCGCAGTCGGGCTGGGCGGCGCGGCGGCGGTTGCGTGGCAGCACTACCTGCTCGCGCTGGCGCTCATCCTGGTCAGCCGGATGCTCGACGGGCTGGACGGCGCGGTGGCGCGGGCCACCACGAAAAGTGATTTCGGCGGCTATCTCGACATCGTCTGCGACTTTGCCTTCTATGTCGCGGTGCCGGTCGGCTTCGGGCTGGCGACGCCCGCCAACCTGCCCTCCGCGCTGGTGCTGGTCGCGACCTTCACCGTCACGGGCATCAGCTTCCTCGCCTTTGCCGTGCTGGCGGCGCAACGGGGGATCGAGACGACCGCGCACGGCCAGAAGAGCTTTTTCTACAACAGCGGCCTTGCCGAGGGGGCGGAGACGATCGCGACCTTCGCCGCCATGTGCCTGTGGCCAGCGGGGTTCGCGTGGCTGGCGAGCGGCTATGCGGTGCTGTGCGTCCTGACCGTCGTGCAGCGCACGATCGCCGCGCATCATTTCCTGAAGCACGCGCCATGAGCGCGCCGCGCATCGTCCTGTTCGCGCGCTGGCCCGAGGCGGGGCAGGCAAAGACCCGACTGATCCCCGCGATCGGTGCGAAGGCGGCGGCGGCGTTGCACGCGCGGCTGGTCGAACGCACGCTGGCGACGATGCGGCACAGCGGGCTCAGTTTCGAGGTGCATTTCACCGGCGCACCCGCCGAGCAGTTCGCGCAATGGCTGGGCGACGATCTCACGCTGGTCGCGCAGGCGGCGGGCGATCTGGGCCGGCGGATGGCCGCGGTCGCGACGCCCTGCGTCCTGATCGGCGCGGACATTCCGGACCTTGGCGCAGATCACCTGAACGATGCGGCGGATGCGGTCGCACGGGGGCGAACCGTGATCGGCCCGGCGGCGGACGGGGGCTATTATCTGATCGGGCTGCCCGCATCCGCGCCCGACCTGTTCACCGACATGGCGTGGGGGACGGCGCGGGTGCTGGCGGAAACGCTGGATCGGCTGGCGCGGCGGGGTGTGGCCCCGGTGATGCTGCCGGTGCTGCACGATCTGGACCGGCCCGAGGATCTGGCGCGCTGGCAGGCGCTGGTGCCGGTGGCGGTGCCGTGAGCGCGGCGCGCGCGATCATCGCCAGGATGTGCCAGCTTGCCAGCACCACGCCGCGCAGCGTTCCCGACACTTTCGACCGGCCGATGCGGACGCGATAGTCGACCGGCACCTCAAGGCTGCGCAGGCCGTGCTGGGCGGCGCGGATCTGCATCTCGACCGTCCAGCCATAGGTCATCTCTCGCATCGCCAGCCGCCGCAGCGCGTCGGCGCGGATGGCGCGGAACGGCCCCAGATCGGTGTAGCGCACCCTCCAGATCCGCGCGATCAGCCAGCAGGCAAGCGCGTTACCCCAGCGTTGCTGGGGGGTCAGCGCGCCCGCCATCCGCCGCCCGCGCACGCGCGAACCGATCACCATGTCGGCATCGCCCGCACGGATCGGGTCGATCAGCCGCGCCATTTGTTCGGGATAGTCGCTGTGATCGCCGTCGAGGAAGACGAGGATGTCGGCACCGAGCCGACCGGCCTGCGCGATGCCGGCGCAGCAGGCGCGGCCATAGCCGGCGCGCGGCTCCGTCACCACGACCGCGCCGCACGCGCGCGCGACGGCAGCGGTGCCATCGGTCGAGCCATTGTCGGCGACGATGACATGATCGGCACAGCGCGGGATGGCGGCCAGCACATGCGGCAGCGCGGCGGCCTCGTCCCGGGCCGGGATGATGACGACGACGGTCACGCGCCGGCCCGCGTCCGTGCCCGTGCCTCATGCGCCAGCAGCAGCCAGGCGGGGCCGGCCGACAGCGCGGGGGCGAGCCAGAACCATGCAGCCGGATCGGGGCGCAGCTGGACCCAGAAATCGAGATAATAGGCCGGGGCGCACGCCATCAGCGCGATCAGGCTGGCGCGCGGCTGGACGGTGGCGACCGGAACCAGCCACAGCGCGTACCAGGGATAGCCGGTCGGCCCGAGCAGCAGCAGCAGCAGGATGGCGGTGCCGGTGGCATGGATGCGCGCCAGCGGCTCAGCCGGGATGCGAAGCCAGACATGCGCGACATAGCCGGTCAGCAGCGCGGCGACGGCGAGCCGGACGGCCGCCCCGGGATCGGCGACCCACCCCTGGAGCAGCGCAACCGCGGCGGGGAAGGCGAGCGCGTTGCGCTGCCAGTCGGCGCTATAGCGCGCGAGCCCGGAGTCGTCGGTCGCGACCGCGACTTGCGGGGCGACGAGGAACAGGGCAGCGGCGACGATCGCGATGCCCGTCGCGATCGCGCGACGATCGCGGCGCAGCATCAGCGGCGCGACGAGCAGCGGCCACAGCTTGACCGCCGCAGCACCGGCGAGCGCGGCGGCCATGCGCCGGGTCCGCCCCGCGGCAAGCATCCACAGCGCGGCGGCGAGGAAGGGCAGCAGCAGCGCATCCATATGCGCGCTGTTCGCCAGTTCCTTGAGCGCGAGCGGGTGCCACCAATAGATTGCGAGCCATTGCGGCGGCCGCTTCAGGCTGGCCAGCGCGCCGAGCAGGAACCCGGCGGTTGCCAGTTCGGCGATCAGCACGACGATCTTCCACCCGGTCAGCCGCCAGGGCGTCAGCCAATGGCCGAGCGCAAAGCCGATCTGGGCGAGCGGGGGATAGATGGTCGCGATGTGCGGGTTGTTGATCCGCAACAGAATGTCGTGCCCGTCGCGCGCCAGCGATTCATGGCCCGGCGGCGGCGGGGTCGGACGCAGACCCGCCTGCGCCAGCAATCGCTCGGCGAGCGGTGACGTCACGAACCGCGCGGGCGGATGGCGATAGGGATTGCCGCCGTTCGCCACCACGGCACCGTCCCATTGATAGCGGTAGAAATCGTCCTCCAGAATGGGGACGCTGGGGATCAGGGCCAGGCGCGCGACCAGCCCGACCGCCAGGATGAACACGACCGACCGGGCGGGCGTTGGATGGCCTTGCGGCGTCTCCCTGGAAAGAACGGCGATGAACCCGGCGAACAACAGGCCGGTGAGCGCGAATGCGGCGGTGAAGGCGAGCACCGGGCGTTCGCCCAGCGGGATGTCCCAGGCGAAGTGCGGCGCGAAGCCGATCAGCAGCACCGCGGTGCCGAGCGGGACAAGCGCGCCGGCGCGAACCGCGGCTGGCGTCAGGAACCGGCTCCGCCGCCGGCACCTGCGGTCGGGCGGAACCCGCCGTGCAGATCCTGGTCCGCGAAGCTGCGCTCGGCGAAGGCATTGAGGGTCAGCCGGTTGTCGGGCGCCAGCCGGGTCGCTGCGCCCAGCTTTGCCCCCAGCTTGTTGTCGGCGAGCGACCGCAAATGCATGAGCAGCGCGGCGTCGTCGCCGCCCAGGTGCGCGCGGCGATCGAGCACGAAGCGCGGGATCGTCGCGGCGTCGGCCTTGGTCCGAACGACGCCGGAGCGGTTGATGAAGCCGCGCGCCGCCGCCGCGAGATCGGCATCGAGCGTCGCGCCGCGATAGGCCTGGCGCGGAAAGGCAGGCGCTTCGCGTACCGGCAACGGAAGGCCGTAGACGATGTGGGGGTGCCCCGCGGCGCGGGCCAGCACGATCGCGTCGATGTCGGCGATCGAGAGGTCGACGCCGGCCACGTTCGCCATGCGGGCGGTCAGGAACGCGTTGCCGGGTTCGAGCCACTGGGCGGGCTTGGCCGACGGAAACTGCTGGGCGGTCGCCTTGATCAGCAGCAGCGTGCGAAAGTTGAGCCAATAGGCCAGCTGCTCATCGGCGTTCAGGCCCCGCGGGTCGATACCGCTGAACGCCGAAACGAGCTGGTCGATGACTCGTTCGCCGTCGCCCTTCAGCGCGCTGTAGCGCACCGTCGTGGAGCTGCCCTCGTCAACGACGATCGCGTTCAGCACGTCGTCGACGACCTTGTAATTGATCGGTGCGCTTGTGGCGGGGGCAGGGGCGACGAAGGGGGCCAGATGCGCCTGATCGACGGTCAGTTCGCCCGCCGAGGGCATTGCTGTGCCGATAAGGGCGAGAAGCGGTGCGGCGGCGAGCAGAAGCGCCGGGCGATAGGATCGGGTGAAGCTGGGCATCGAGGGGTCTCCTGCTGGCAGGCGCGTTGCCCGAGGGTTCGCCGGCGCGGCCGAAACGGTTACGCCGGGCGTCGTCAGAATTAGCATGCCGGCGCTCGCCCGGCTTTGCGCAACCCTGCTAAATTCGTGGCGGCCGGTTCAGAACAGGCCGTCGATCTGGCCATCGGCGTCGATCCGGATCGCCTCGGCAGCGGGCGTGCGCGGGAGGCCGGGCATCGTCATCAGGTCGCCGCAGATCGCGACGACGAACCCCGCGCCCGCCGCCAGCCGCACCTCGCGCACCGTCACGACATGGCCGGCCGGCGCGCCGAGCAGGGCGGGGTCGGTCGAGAAGCTGTATTGCGTCTTGGCCATGCAGACGGGCAGGCGGCCGTAGCCTTCGCTTTCCCAGCGTTTCAACTGGGCGTGGACGGCGGGGGAGGCCACCGCTTCCTCGGCGCGGTAGATGCGGGTGGCGACCGTGTTGATCTTGGCGAACAGCGGCAGGTCGTCGTCATAGAGCGGCGCGAACTGGCCGGCGTCCCTGTCGGCAAGTGCGGCGACCGCATCGGCCAATTCGACCGCGCCCGCGCCGCCCTCGGCCCAGTGGCGGCACAGGATCGCGCGACTGCCGTGCGCGGCCGCGACCTCATGCAGCACGGCGAGCTCGGCATCGGTGTCGGTGCCGAAGTGGTTGATCGCGACAACGGCAGGAACGCCGAACTGGCGGATATTTTCCAGGTGGCGGATCAGGTTGACCGATCCGCGCCGCACCGCGTCGACATCTTCGCGCGCCAGATCGCCCTTGGCGACGCCGCCGTTCATCTTGAGCGCGCGCACGGTCGCGACGATCACCGCCGCGCTGGGGGTAAGCCCCGCCTGGCGGCATTTGATATCGAAGAACTTCTCCGCGCCCAGGTCCGCCCCGAATCCCGCTTCGGTGACGACATAATCGGCGAGGCCCAATGCGGCGCGGGTCGCGATCACCGAGTTGCAGCCATGCGCGATGTTAGCGAACGGCCCGCCATGGATCAGCGCGGGATTGCCGGCGAGCGTCTGGACCAGGTTGGGCTTGATCGCCTGCGCCAGCAGCACTGCCATCGCGCCGCTCGCCTTCAGGTCGGCGGCGGTGACCGGGCGGCGATCGCGCGTGTAGGCGACGACGATGCGCCCCAGCCGTGCCTCCAGATCGTCGAGATCGCGCGCGAGGCACAGGATCGCCATGACTTCGGACGCCACGGTGATGTCGAAGCCGCTTTCGCGCGGGAAGCCGTTGGCGGTGCCACCGATCGACTGGACGATGTCGCGCAGCGCGCGGTCGTTCATGTCGAGGACGCGCCGCCACACCACGCGGCGCACATCGATATCGAGCGCGTTGCCCCAATGGATATGGTTGTCGATCATCGCGGCGAGCAGGTTGTGCGCGCTGGTGATCGCGTGGAAATCGCCGGTGAAATGGAGGTTGATGTCCTCCATCGGCACCACCTGGGCATAGCCGCCGCCGGTCGCCCCGCCCTTGGTGCCGAAGCACGGTCCGAGCGAAGGTTCGCGCAACACCAGCATCGTGCGTCGCCCGGTCAGGTTGAGCGCGTCGGCCAGGCCGACCGACGTGGTGGTCTTGCCTTCACCGGCGGGGGTCGGGTTGATCGCGGTGACGAGGATCAGCTTGCCCTGATGCCCGGACGGCGCGTCGATCCGAACGAGCTCGATCTTCGCCTTGTGACGGCCATAGGGCTCGACCGCCGCCTCCGGGATACCGGCGCGCGCGGCGATCACGTGGATGGGCTGGAGCGTGGCGGCGCGCGAGATCGCGATGTCGGACAGCATGGCGCGGGTGTAGCGGGGCGCGCCGTGGGGGGCCAGATGATGTTCACGTCGCCCCGGCGGAGGCCGGGGCCGCTGGCCGATGGTCCGCGACAGTTACCAGAGGCCCCGGCCTCCGGGGTTCCCCGCAAAGTATTACTTTGCGGGGGTCCCTCCGCCGGGGCGACGGCTCATTGGCGAGGCAGGACCCATTTCAAACGTCACCCCGGCGAAGGCCGGGGTCTCTGGCAAAGGGTGCGCTACACCGGCCAGAGGCCCCGGCCTTCGCCGGGGTGACGAGTAGCTTTGGTCCGCCCCCACATTCCTTCGTCACCCCCGCGAAGGCGGGGGTCCACCGGGCTGTCAGGCTGTCCGCTCGAGGTCGAGCGCTTCACCTGCTGGGCGGTGGACCCCCGGCCTACGCCGGGTTGACGATCATTACAGGAGCGGTAGGCGCTTACGCAGCCGCGCGGCGGCGTTCCTGCATTTCCTCGTTGAGCATCTCCGCGAGCAGGAAGGCGAGTTCCAGGCTCTGGCTGGCGTTCAGGCGCGGGTCGCAATGGGTGTGGTAGCGATCGGCCAGCGACTGCTCGGTCACCGCGACCGCGCCGCCGGTGCATTCGGTGACGTTCTGGCCGGTCATTTCCGCATGGATGCCGCCGGCGATCGTCCCCTCGGCGCGGTGCACCGCGAAGAAGCCGCGCACTTCGGCGAGGATGCGATCGAAGGGCCGCGTCTTGTAGCCGTTGGCGGCCTTGATGACGTTGCCGTGCATCGGGTCGCAGCTCCACACCACCGGATGCCCCTCGCGCTTCACCGCGCGGACCAGCTTGGGCAGACCATCCTCGATCTTGTCATGGCCATAGCGGGTGATGAGCGTCATGCGGCCCGGCACCCGCGCGGGATTGAGCGTGTCGAGCAGGCGCAGCAGCACGTCGGGCTCCAGGCTGGGGCCGCACTTCATGCCGATGGGATTGCCGATGCCGCGCAGGAACTCGACATGCGCCGACCCCTCGAAGCGGGTGCGATCGCCGATCCACACGAAATGCGCGGATGTGTCGTACCAGTCGCCGGTCAGCGAATCCTGCCGGGTCAGCGCCTGCTCATAGGGCAGGAGCAGCGCCTCGTGACTGGTGTAGAAGCTGGTGCCTTTCAGCTGCGGCACGGTGTCGGGACTGATCCCGCACGCTTCCATGAAGTCGAGCGCTTCGCCGATGCGGTCGGCGACGTCGCGATATTTCTTGGCCCAGGGGCTGGAGCCGAGGAAATCATGCGTCCAGCGATGGACCTGGTGGAGATTGGCATAGCCGCCCTGGGCAAAGGCGCGCAGCAGGTTGAGCGTCGCGGCGGACTGGAGATAGCCCTGCACCATGCGCTGCGGATCGGGGATGCGCGATTCGGGCGTGAAGGCGATGTCGTTGACATTGTCGCCGCGATAGCTTGGCAGCTCGACGCCATCGATCACTTCGGTGGGCGCGGAACGCGGCTTGGCGAACTGGCCCGCCATGCGACCGAGCTTCACCGTCGGCAGCTTGGACGCGAAGGTCAGCACCACCGCCATCTGGAGGATGACGCGGAAGGTGTCGCGGATGTTGTTGGGGTGGAACTCGGCAAAGCTCTCCGCACAGTCGCCGCCCTGGAGCAGGAACGCCTTGCCCGCCGCGACCTTGGCCAGCTCCGCGGTCAGCTCGCGCGCCTCGCCCGCGAACACCAGCGGGGGGTAGCTCGACAGCGTGTCGGTCGCTGCTTTCAGGGCGGCGGCGTCGGGGTAATCGGGCAATTGCCGCGCTTCGGCCGCGGTCCAACTGCTCGGGGTCCAGCTACTCATGTCATTCTCCGAAATGCGGGCGGTCACGAACCAGTCGGCGTGATGGGCGATGCCGTTGCCCGCGATCTGATTGACCGCGGCGGCGGACGCGCGCTTGCCATCCTCCTCCCAGCCCTGAACCGTGCTGCCCGGCGCGCCATACCACGCACCGAAGGCGGCGCGGCTGATGCCACGCTCCTCGCGAAACCGCCTGATCTTGATGCCTGCCAGTGTCGTCATGGGGAGCCATTTACGCTAACGGGGTAAATGTGCAAGGGTGTGGCGGGGGCTTGTGCAAGCGGCACGTTTCTCGACTTCGCTCGAAACGAACGGGAGGGAGGAGCACGGTTGAGCTGAAACATATCCAACCAGAACGCCGTTCGTTTCGAGCGAAGTCGAGAAACGCGAAGCAGTCCGCTCAGTAGCCCGCGTCGAGATCCACGACATTGCGCATCGGCCGGCCGGCCAGGAACGCCCCCAGATTCTCCAGGAACAACGCCCCCGCCCGCTGGAACATCGTCCTCTGCGCGCGGCCGGACAGGTGCATTGAGTGGAGCACGTTGGGCGTGGTCCACAGCGGATGGTCGGCGGGCAGCGGCTCGGGCGTGACCGTGTCGAGGAACGCGCCGCCGATCCGGCGGGCGGTGAGCGCGGCGATCAGCGCGTCCTGATCGATCATGTCGCCGCGCGCCATGTTGACGATCCAGGCGGTCGGCTTCATCGCCGCCAGCTCGGCCGCGCCGATCATCGCGCTGGTCTCGCCGGTCGAGGGTGCGGCGAGGATGATCCAGTCGAATTCGCCGAGCCGCGCGCGCCACTGGTCCGGGGTCAGCGTGCCGTCACGGCCCGATCGCGTGACGCCGGTTACCTCCATCTCAAATGCGCGTAGCCGCGATGCGATCAGCCCGCCGATCGTGCCCATGCCGATGATGAGCGCGCGCCCGCCGGCCAGCTCGATCGTGCCGGGCGAGGCGACCGTCCATTCGTGGCGGTCGGCGATGCGGACCACCTCGTCATAGCGCTTGGCGGCGGCGAGCATCCCCATGACCGCATATTCGGCGACCGCATTAGCGTTGATGCCGGTGCCGTTGGTGACGATCGTGCCGCGCGATTTCAGCAGCGCGGTGTCATAGGCGTCGACGCCCGCGCGCAGCGTGAACAGCCATTTGAGCATCGTGCCCGCGGCGGCGATCGCGGCGCTGTCCGCCGACGACTGCACGTCGGCCCAGGCGATGTCGGCATCGCCGATCGCGGCCAGTGCATCCTCGACCGAGGTGAACCAGTGCGGGGTGAGGGCGGCAGGGAGATGCGGCTCGAGCAGCGGGCGGGCGATGGCGGGGAGCACGGCTTTCATGGGGGCCAGTTTATGCTGTGGGGTGGGGAAGGGAAGGGGCCGCTGATGATCCACGCGTCGCCCCGGCGGAGGCCGGGGCCTCATGCAGGAGTAGCACTCTTTCTGCCAAAGGCCCCGGCCTCCGCCGGGGCGACGGCTGCATTTTAGTGACGCTGCAACAACTGAACCGTCACCCCGGCGCAGGCCGGGGTCCACTCCGCCACCCGCGCCGCCCTCAATCGTTGGCACAGCACCCGCCGCCCGGTGGACCCCGGCCTGCGCCGGGGTGACGATGGCTGGGCTGGAGCCTATTCGCCCAGCTTCCAGTCCCAGCCGAGCGGGTCGCCGTCCATCACCTCGACCCCCGCTGCCGTGAGTTCATCGCGGATCGCGTCGGACGTGGCGAAATCCTTGGCCGCCCGCGCCTCCTTGCGGCGGGCGAGTGCGGCTTCGATCTCGGCTTCGGTGATGGTAGCGGCCTTGGGGCGGATGCGCAGGTCGGCGCGGGTGAGGTTGAGTATGTTTAGTCCTAGAATCCTGTCGATCTGCCGCACGGCGAATAGGGCGTAACTGACAGATTGAGGAACCTTGGCCGGCACAGACCCTGCAAATTCTTCGAGCAGAACTAGAGCCGGCGCAGTGTTAAGGTCGTCACAAATAATCAAATCGAGCCGATCTAATCTATCCACATCACTTTTGAGCGGACTTAGCAGGGAAGCAGGCATAACATCTTCATCTGAAGAAAAATCTGCCCAGAGCTGTGATAGTCGTTCCACCGCCATTACCATCCGCTTCAACCGCGTCAGCGCCGCCCCCAGGCCTTCCCAACTAAACTCCAGCTCGCTCCTGTAATGCGCCTGCAGGCACATCAGCCGGTAGGCGAGCGGGTGGTAGCCCCGGTCGATCAGCAGTTGCAGCCGCAGGAACTCGCCCGACGACTTCGACATCTTGCCCGAGCGTTCGACGAGGAAGTTGTTGTGCATCCAGATCTTCGCGCCAGAATTGCGCGGATCGTCCAGGCCGTTGGTACAGCAGAACGCCTGGTTCTGCGCGATCTCGTTCGGGTGGTGGATTTCGCGGTGGTCGATTCCGCCGGTATGGATGTCGAACGGGAAGCCGAGCGTCTCCTCGCTCATCACGCTGCATTCCAGGTGCCATCCGGGCGCGCCTTTGCCCCAGGGGGAGTCCCATTCCATCTGGCGCGTCTCGCCCGGTGGGGTCTTGCGCCAGATCGCGAAGTCGGCGGCGTTGCGCTTGCCGTCGACCGGGTCGATGCGGCTCTCGCCCTCCTCGGTGCTGGCGCGCGCGAGTCGGCCGTAATCGGCGACGGTCGACACGTCAAAATAGAGGCCGCTCGGCAGCTCGTAGCAATGCTTGTCGGCGATCGACTTCGCGAATTCGATCATGCGGGGCACATAGTCGGTGGCGATCGTCCACTGCGCAGGCTCGGTGATGTTGAGCGCCTTCACGTCGGCCCAAAACGCTTCGGTATAATGGTGCGCAATGTCCCAGATCGACTGGGCGCGCTGGGCGGCGGCCTTTTCCAGCTTGTCCTCGCCCGCATCGGCATCGTCGGTCAGGTGGCCGACATCGGTGATGTTAATGATGTGCGTGAGCTTGTAGCCCTTGTACCGCAACACGCGCCCCAGCGTGTCGGCGAACACATAGGCGCGCATGTTGCCGATATGGGGATAGTTATAGACCGTCGGGCCGCAGCTATAGACGCGCGCCTCGCCGGGGTGGACGGGCTCGAAGGTCTCGAGCCGGCGCGTCAGGCTGTTGTAGAGCCGTAAGGGGGTGGCGTCGGTCATGGGCGCAGGCTTTAGCGGCGGCTCAGCGGCGTGCAAATCCCCGGCGTTTCCAATCGCGCACGATGGCCCGCGCGGCATTGTGCCCAGGCGCGCCGGTGACGCCGCCGCCGGGATGCGCGCCGGAGCCGCAGAGATAGAGGCCGGTCAGCGGCATCCGGTAGTCGGCATGGCCCAGCATCGGCCGCGCCGACCAGAGCTGGTCGAGCGACATGCGGCCGTGGAAGATGTCGCCATCGACAAGCCCGAATTTGCGCTCCAGGTCGAGCGGGGTGTGGATCTGGCGCGCGACGATGCTGGCGGTGAAGCCGGGGGCGAAGCGTTCGACGGTGGCGATCGCGGCGTCGGCCGCGTCCTCGCGCACGTCGTCCCAGCTGCGGCCGTCGGGCAGCGTGGGCGCGAAATGCTGGCAGAACAGGCTGGCGACATGCGCGCCCGCTGGGGCGAGGCTGTCGTCGAGGGTCGAGGGGATCAGCATCTCGACCACCGGCTCGCGCGACCAGCCGTGAACCCGCGAATCCTGCCAGGCGCGGTCCATGTAGTCGAGGCTGGGGGCCATGATGATCCCCGCGCCCAGATGTGGCCCGGCCTCGGGCAATGCGGTGAAGCGGGGCAGGGCGGAGAGCGCGACGTTCATCCTGAGCGTGCCTGATCCGCCCTTCAACCGCGCGGCGCGCGCGCGGAAATCGGCGGGCAGGTCGCTCGGGTCGATCAGGCGGTTGAAGAGCAGCTTCGGCCCGACATTGGAGACGACGCGCACTGCCGCGATTTCCTCGCCGCTCTCCAGCCGCACCCCGGCGACGCGCCCGCCATCGGCCAGCACCCGCGCGACCGGGGCGTCGGTGCGCAGCGTGACGCCGGCCGCGCGGCATGCCGCCGCCATCGCCTGGGTGATCGCGCCCATGCCGCCGATCGCGTGGCCCCATGCGCCCTTTTGCCCGTTCACCTCGCCGAAGACGTGATGAAGCAGGACATAGGCGGTGCCCGGCGTGTCGGGACTGGCGTGATTGCCGACGATTGCATCGAAGCCGAACAGCGCCTTGACCGGATCGCTATCAAACCAGCCGTCGAGAAATTCGCGCGCGCTGAGCGTGAAGAGGTCGAGCAGGTCGCGCTGGGCGGCAAGATCGAGCCGCGCCAGCCGCCGCGACTGGCCGAGTGCCGCCAGCATCGCGCCGACGCCGCCGCCGACATTGGGCGGGGCGGTGAGCGCCAGGTCGCGCAACACGTCCGCCACCCGATCGAGCGCCGCGGCATAAGCAGGCAATGCATCGGCATCGCGGACCGAGAATTTGGCAAACTCGGCTCGAGTGTCGGCCTGTCCGCCCGACTGCAGATAGCGGCCATCGGACAGCGGCAGGAAATTGGCGATCGGCCGGTCGACGACGCGATAGCCGTGATCGTGCAGCCGCATGTCGGCGATGACGCGGGACTGGAGCAGGCTGACCGTGTAACTCGCGGTCGAATTGCGAAAGCCGGGGTGAAATTCCTCGGTCACCGCCGCACCGCCCAATATCTCACGCCGTTCGAGCACACAGACTTTCAGCCCCGCCCGCGCGAGGTAGAAGGCACAGACCAGGCCGTTATGACCGCCGCCGACAATGACGGCATCGAAGCGGGTCGACATGGCGCGCACGCTAACGATCCGCACATGGCTGGGAAAGGGCGGCGCCAGCGGGTAGAAGAGGCCAGCATGGAAAGCGAGGCCGCGACGTGATCTATATCCTGCTCAATCTCGGCGCGATCGCCGCGGCAACGCTGGCCGGGCTGATCATCGGCGTCGCCTTTCTGCGCCTTGGCAGCGTGCGGGCACGTCCCGGCGTCCGGTTGCTGCTGGTCGCGATCGTCATGGAGTTCTGGCTGGCGTCGATCCTGGCGGGCGCACTGATCCTCGCCCCGCCCAAGGGCGGCGAATGGACGATGGCGATCGGCTCCGCCTTCGTCATCTGGATCGGCTTCGTCCTGCCCGTCCTTGCCGTCGGCCACACCGCGCGGGGACAGGGCGCGCGCGTGGTCGTCGCCGACGCGGCGCATTGGCTGGCGGTGATGCTGGCGCAGGCGGTCGTGCTCAAGCTGATCGGCCTGGTGCCGCCGCCGGCCTGACGCCCGCTGCAACCTTTCGCACCCCCCAGCGGTTCACTTGTCCGAGAACAACATGGACGGGAGATCGGCGATGCGCGCGATGATGATGGGTGTTTCGGCGGCTGTGCTGCTGGCAGGCTGTACCGGGCTGAACCAGTATGACGACGGCTATTCGAACTATCGCAACTATGACTATAACCGGCCCGACCCGTCCTATGGCGGTTATGACGCGGCGCGCTACTACCGCGAGGACCGCCGCGCGCGCGAACGCCGGCTGGCGGAAAATGAACGCATCTATCGCGGCCAGGACGGCCGTTATTATTGCCGCCGCCCCGATGGCACGACCGGGCTGATCGTCGGCGGTATCGCCGGCGGCGTGCTGGGCAATCTGATCGCACCGGGCGGATCGGAGACGCTGGGCACCGTGCTGGGCGCGGCCGGCGGCGCGATTGCCGGGCGCGCGATCGAGCGCGGCCGGGTCAGCTGCCGCTAGGACGCCGCCGCCGCTAGCTGGCGGGTGTGCGCGGCTTGCGAACCGCAGGCCGCGCCGCCGCCGGTTTGCGCGGCTTTGCGACCGTCGGCTTGGGGGCGGCCGGCTTTGGTGCTGCCGGCTTGGGCGCGGCCGGCTTAGCTGCAGTCTCCGTCGGAGCAGCGGGTGCCGGCGTTTCGGTGGGTGTTGCCGCCGCCTTCGCGGTCTTGCGCTTCGGCGCAGCGGTTGAGCTGTCCTTCACACGCGCACGGATTTCGCCCGCCAGTGCCTCGAGTGCGATTGCGGCGAGTTCGGCCAGAACCGGATGCTTGGCGAGCGCCTTCGCGCTCGGCTTGCCGAGCGGAAAATCCCTGGGGAGATTGAGTGCAGCCAGCGCACGTTGCGCGGCGCTGCCCTTCTTGCCTTCGCCCGATTTCTTCGCGTCCGCGTTCTTCTTCGGCATCGCCTGTTCTCGCCTCCACTGGGGGAGGCGAGTGTTCCGCGCGGCGACCCGCTTGTCAACGCGGCCGCTCAGGACGCGGCAAACACCCCACAGGCGACTCGACCGCCGCTGTTGCCGGACGGATCGGTCTTCAGATCGTCGGGGCCGGCATGAACGACGAACGCCCCGCCGTCAGCATCGAGCAGACCGTCCATCGTACCGCCCGCCAGCGTGAATTCGACGCGGCCATTGCCGGCGGCATCGACAGTGAGGTTGGGCAGGTCACCCGAATGCGGGCCGGCGGGGTTCATGCTGCCGTGCTGACGCGCGGTCGGGTTCCAGTGGCCCCCGGCGGTCGTGAAATCGGGTGCGTCGCACCGACCCACGGTGTGGATATGGATCCCGTGCTGGCCGGCCGTCAGCCCGCGCGCGTCGACGCGGACCTCGATCCCCGTCGCGGCGGCGGTGGCGGTCACCCGGCCCGCGTCGCCGCCCGTCGCCGTGCGCAAATCGGCCACCGCGATCGGCCCGGCCGTATCCGCCGTCGCAACCGTTTCGCCATCCATCGCGCAACCCGCAATCAGGGGCAGGGTCATCAGAGTGATCAGGGTCAGTTTCATCGCGTGGCGCTCCCATGTTCCGGTTCGGCTCGATGTTCAGCTTCAATCCTCCGCGGCGCGCGCGGTTCCGCTGGTGCCCGTTCTCTGCGCGTCGAAACGCGAGATTTCTTGCGCGTTCCCGGCATCTTCGCGCGCGGGCGGGCCAAGCAGCACGACCGGATCGATGCGCGCGCCGTGCCAGGTGACCCCCCAATGGAGGTGCGGCCCCGATGCGCGACCGCTCGCCCCGATCGCGCCGATCGGCTGACCCTGACGCACTTGGTCGCCTTCGCGCACGTCGATGCGTGACAGGTGGAGAAAGGCGCTGTTCAGTCCCATGCCGTGATCGACGATCAGCAGCCAGCCCTCGAGCGTGAAGGGCGAGTCGGCGGCGAGCGTGACCACGCCGTCGGCGGGCGCAACAACCGGCGTACCGGCGGGACGCGCGACGTCGACGCCCGAATGATAGGCACCGGGTTCGCCGCGATAGATGCGCTGTGATCCGAACCGTCCCGATATCCGGCCGTTCGCCGGCCAGACAAAGGCTTGTCGCCAGCCCGCGCTCTCGCTCATCCGGTCGCGCGCGGCGGCGATGCGGGCCAGCTCGGCGGGACGCCGGGCGGCGAACTCGGCGCTCGGCTGGGGAAAGCGCGCTACCCTGTCGAGCCGCTGGATCGGCCAGTCGCGCGGCGCGACCGCGATCTGCTGGCGATGCAAAACGCCGGCTGCGTCGGTGAGCGCCAGCGTCGCCATCGGCCCGGCATCGCGATCGATCGCGACCAGGAAGCTTCCGTCCCCGGCGACCCCGACCGCGCGATCGTCGAGCATGAGCCCGCTCCAGCCGCGCGGGACCCGGCCGCGCGCAATGCCGCCCTGAACGAACGGGCGATCGAGCTGGACCACGGCCATCAGCGAAACGGCCCGATCGTCATTCCGGGCCAGCACTGGCGACGCGACGACGACCGCCGCGATCACACAGGCACCAACCGTGCGCAGCCTCATCCGCCCGCAAGCCGCGCGGTGGCGATCTCCGCACTGGCATAGGGTTCCTGGCGCGCGACGCTCCAGTAGCGCAGCGCGTCGAGCGGAATACGCTCGCCGCTGACCGCGCAGACCACATGATCGCCCGCGCTGAGCATCCGATAGCCGTTGGCGAGATAGTGGAGGCGCGCCGCGCGCGCGGTGTTCGACATCAGCATGGCTGGCCTGTTTCCTGGTCTAGAGCAGGCGTTGCTGCTCGGGTTTGTCGTCAGGATAGGGCTTCGATCCCGCGCGCTCAACCTTGGCATCAATCGCGCCGTCGCGGAAATGGAGCGTCAGCGCGCCCGTCGCGCGCGCATCCGCCGCGCTCGTCACCGCCTGGCCGTTGAGGCGCGCGGCCACGCGGACATAGCCCTTGGCGAGCAGGTTGTCGGGATTGCCGGCATCGAGCCGCGCCCCCGCCAGCCGCAGCGCGGCGCGGGCCGCATCGAGCCGCCGGTCGAGCATCGCCGGACGCAGGGCACCGCCCGCGCGGTCGAGGCTGCGCCGCGCCAGCACCACCCGGCGCTCGAGCGCGAGCCCGAGACGCTGCGCCAGATCGTCGGTGCGCTGGCGCTGCGGGCCGAGCAGCGCCTCGCGCCGCGGGATCAGCCGGGCAAGCGCGGCCAGCCGCTCGGCGGCGCGATCATGATAGCGGCGCGCGCACCGTTCGCTGCGCAGCGCCAGCGTCGCCACCTGATGGCGCACATCGGCGAGCACCGGCACCGCAATCTCCGCGGCTGCGGTCGGTGTCGGCGCACGCAGATCGGCGGCGTAGTCGGCAAGCGTCGTGTCGGTTTCGTGCCCGACGGCCGAAATGACCGGGATGGTGCAGTCGGCGATCGCGCGCACCACCACTTCTTCGTTGAAGGCCCACAGATCCTCGATCGAGCCGCCGCCGCGCGCGACGATCAGCAGATCGGGGCGCGGCATCGGCCCGCCATCGACGGGCAGGGCGTCGAAGCCGCGGATCGCGCGCGCCACCTGGGCGGCGGCGCCGTCGCCCTGGACCTGGACCGGCCAGACGATCACATGGCTCGGGCAGCGATCGGCGAGGCGGTGGAGGATGTCGCGGATGACCGCCCCGGTGGGCGAGGTGACGACGCCGATGACGCGCGGCAGAAAGGGCAGTGGCCGCTTGCGCGCCGCGTCGAACAGCCCCTCCGCGCCAAGCTGTGCCTTGAGCTTTTCGAGCAGCGCCATCAGCGCGCCTTCGCCGGCCAGCTCCAGCCGGTCGATCACGATCTGATATTTGGACCGGCCGGGATAGGTCGTGACCTTGCCCGTCGCGATCACCTCGATCCCGTCCTGCGGGGCGAAGGGGATGGCAGCGGCCGCACCGCGCCAGATCACCGCATCGATCACCGCGCCTTCGTCCTTGAGCGCCAGATAAACGTGCCCCGACGCCGCGCGCTTGTAGCCGGAAATCTCGCCGCGCAGCCGGACCTGGCCGAACTCGCGCTCGACGGTGCGTTTCAGCCGGCCCGACAATTCGCTGACGCTTTCCGGCGCGGCGTTGTCGCCCGGCACCGTCTCGGCTACCAGCCGCGTCACTGAATCGTCGAACAAGGGATCGGGCATGAACGTCCTGCTGATCGGATCGGGCGGGCGGGAACATGCGCTTGCGTGGAAGCTGGCGCAATCGCCGCGTCTCGATACGCTTTATGTCGCGCCTGGCAACCCCGGCATGGCCGCACACGCGACCCGGGTCGCGCTCGATCCCGCCGATCACGACGCGGTCGTCGCCTTTTGCGGCCGCCACGCGATCGCCTTCGTGGTGATCGGGCCGGAAGCCCCGTTGGTCGCGGGCCTTGCCGACCGGCTGCGCGCCGAGCGCATCGGCGTCTTCGGCCCCAATCGGGAGGCCGCGCAGCTGGAAGGATCGAAGGGTTTTACCAAGGACCTGTGCGCGCGCGCCGGCATTCCGACGGCGCGCTATGTACGCGTCGCATCCCCCGACGCCGCGCGCGAGGCACTGGCCGGCTTCACACTGCCGGTGGTGCTCAAGGCCGACGGCCTGGCAGCGGGCAAGGGCGTGATCATCGCGACCACGCCCGACGAGGCGGACGCGGCGATCGTCACTCTGATGGCCGAACCCTGCGCGGAGCTGGTCATCGAGGCGTTCCTGACCGGCGAGGAAGCGAGCCTGTTCGTGTTGACCGACGGGACGCACCTGATGCCCTTTGGATCGGCGCAGGACCACAAGCGGGTGGGCGAGGGCGATACCGGCCCCAATACCGGGGGCATGGGCGCCTACAGCCCAGCCGCGGTGCTCACGCCGGAACTGATGCAGCGCGCGCTGGACGAGATCGTGCGGCCGACGATCGACACGCTGCGGCGCGACGGCATGCCTTATTCTGGCGTGCTCTATGCCGGACTGATGCTGACCGACGGCGGTCCGATGCTGATCGAATATAATTGCCGCTTCGGCGACCCGGAGACGCAGGTGCTGATGATGCGGCTGGAGGACGACCTGCTCGAGCTGATGCTGGCGACCGATGCGGGCACGCTGGGCGACCATGCGCCGGCGCGCTTCGCCGACGAGGCCGCGCTGACCGTCGTGATGGCGGCCAGCGGCTATCCCGGCCCGGTGGCGCCCGGCGCGCCGATCGCGGGGATCGAGGCAGCCGAGGCAACCGGCGCGCGCGTCTTTCACGCCGGCACGCGGCTGGCCGACGACCGGCTGGTGGCGAGCGGCGGGCGGGTGCTGAACGTCACCGCCACGGGGCCGAGCGTCGCCGCCGCACAGACGGCGGCCTATCGCGCGGTCGACCGCATCGACTTTCCCGGCGGCTTTTGTCGGCGCGACATCGGCTGGCGCGAAGTCGCGCGCGGCTGAACCGACCGGCACTGGTCGGCGGCGGCATCGGTGATATGAGTGCGCCCATGGACAAATCGCTTCCGCCCTCGACCCCCCTGGCTGCCGCCGACCGGATGTGGCCCTTCACGCTCACCCATTTCGTCCTGATCGGGCTGTTCGCGCTGGTCGCGCTGTACATCATCTGGCGGGGACGGCGGCTGAAGCAGCGGCGGCGCGAGGCGGAGGCCGAGCTGCTGGAAAGCGGGCATGGCTTTCGCCTGGACGCGGGCAGCCCCGATATCGAGGATCAGCCCGCCCCGGTCGCACCGGTCCCGCAAGAAGCTCCGGCACCGCAGCTGCAGGCCGCGCCGGTTCCGTCGCAAAATCCGGAACCGCAGGTGCGGGCGGAACCGCCGCCGGCGTCACCCGCCGCTGCATCGGACCTCACGATCCTGAAGGGCGTCGGGCCACGGGTCGCGGCGCGACTGGCCGAGGAGGGCGTGACGTCGCTGGCCGTGCTCGCTGCGCTGACGCCCGAGCGTGCCGCGACGATCGACGCCGCGCTGGGCAATTTTGCCGGGCGGATGGCCCGCGACAAATGGGTCGAACAGGCGCGGCTGATCGTGGCGGGCGATGTGTCGGAATATGAGCGGCAGTTCGGCGCGCTCGATCGCGGACGGCCCGCGCAATCGAGCTGAGCCGCGCGATCAGGCGGTCGCTTCGACCAGCTGGTCGCCGGCGTTCACCAGACTTTCGGCCAGACCCGACGCGCCGATCGCCAGCGATCGGGCATCCTGGGCATCGACATAGGCAAATTCGAAATTGCCCCAGCGCCGGCCCCGGAACCAAAGCGGCACGAACACCGTCTTCAGCGGCAGGAAATCCTCCTCGCCCAGCGCCATGCGGTAGCAATTGAGCATCGCCGGCGCGCTGCTCTCGATCGCGCGGCGGGTGGCGTCGTCCATCATGATCCGGCGGTCGCGGCACCATTTCATGTTCCAGGCGATGTCCTTGCCCTGGCGCTGGGAGCGCAGCGTCAGGTGGGTGGGCAGATAGCCGTTCACGTCGCTGATGACCGATCCGATCATACCCGGCGACCAGGTGCTTTCGCGGTCGAGGATCGGCCGGATGTGCCGGTCGGCGAAATCGTTGAACCCCGTATCGTAGCGCGGCGGGTTCGACCCAGGGATCAGGCGGTAGTTGCAGTCGAACACCGCATCCTCGCTCACCTCGCCACGGGCGATGCCGGCCTCGACAAGCCGCTCGATCTCGCGTGCGACCTCCTTCGCGCGCTCGATCGATGGCGTGTCGCCGGTTTCCAGCCCCGACATCGCAAGCCGGTCGAGCGTCAGATTGGCTTCGACCTCGAGCGTGTCGACGCGGGCGCGGGCGCGGGAAAGGTTCACCGCGTTGATCCGCAGCGCATCCGCGAATTTGGCGATGTCGCGGCTGGCCTCGGCCACACTCGCCTCGATGCCCGCGACCGCCTCGGTCACCTCCGCCGACTGGCCGTCGACCATGGTGATGATCTCGCCGGCATCCGCCATGCTCGCCCGGATGCGCGCCAGTCCGCGTTCAGCCGACAGGCTGCGCATCATCCCGTGCTCGATCTCCTGGACCAGTCGGGATGCTTCACCCGACAGCACGTCGATCGTCGTGTCGATGCGGCGGGTGGCTTCGCGGGTTTCGCTGGCCAGCCCCTTGACCGCGGCGGCGACGACGCCGAATCCGCGGCCCTCGACCCCGGCGCGCGCCGCCTCGATCGCGGCGTTGAGCGCGAGCAGGTTGGTCTGCGTCGCGATCCGCGCGATCACGTCGGAGACCGAGCGCACCTCGCTCATCGCGTTCGACAGGTCGGTGACGTGCGCCCCGAGGCCACTTACCAGCGTCGTGAGTTCGCCGAAGCTCGACGTGGCTTCCTCGATCGCCTGGGCGTTCTGTTCGAGCTTGCTGCGGACCTGATCGGACAATTTGCGGGTCTGGGCCGCGGCATGATCGGCGGCCTGCTGGTTGATGACCAGCCGGTCGACGACGCGCGACAATCCGCCCAGATCGACGCTCTGTTCGCTGATGTCGGAGGAAACCTGGCCAAGCTGGCCGGCGATATCGGCGCAATTGATGACCAATGCACCAAGCGCCCGCGACGTCTCCTCGATTGCGTTCCCCGTTCTGGTCACCGCGCCGCTTCTCTGAAACCGTGGTTAACGCGATCTAACGCCGCAATCTTATGATATTCCTAATTTCGTGCAGCGGTGCGCGCGTCGGGTGCGTTCGATCAAAGTCCCTCGCCGCCGACCCAATGCGCGTTGGACAGGGTACGCGCGACGTTCCAGGTCTGGACGCGGATGTCGGGCACGGCGACGACCTCCCAATAGGCACCCCGCGTCATCGGGCCGATCGCGTGGATTCGCGGGTCGGGCGTCCCGTCGCGGCCGAGCACGCAGGTGTCGGCGGCGATGTCGATCCCCAGCCGCGCGGCGTCGGGCCGGATGCGGCCGCTGTCGAGCAGCTGGCGCAGCAGCGGCTCGGTGCTGCGGAGCAGGTCGCCCTGGGGCCCGGTGCAGTTGACCATCCGGCGGACATGCTCGCGCACGCTTCGTTCGTCGCCGCGCGGTTGCCATTCGATGGCCAGCCCGGAAATGTCGGACGCCGCGCGTCGCACCCGCCCGGCGCGGAAGCTCAGCCGGCCGGCCGCGACGAGTCGATCGATCCGCTCCGCGATCTCCGGTGCCAGCCGGTGGCGATGCACATCCCAGAATGGGCGCAGATGGCGCAGGAAGCGCCGCCGCGTCGCGACATCCGCACCCGACCACATCAGCTGGGTCACCGGGCGCAGCGCGTCGACCGCACAGCGCCAGTCGCTGCCTGGGGCCGCCGCCGCGGCCCGGACCAGCCGCGACAGCTCCGACAGGCGCTGGGCGGGCTTTTCGTGCCAGGGGGTCACCGGCGGCTGGCCGATCATGTGCGCGCGCGGACGCAGGCCCCGCCGCGACATGGCGACGATGCGCCCGCGAAACCCGCGCCGGTCGAGCAGCAGCGCGGCGTCAACGGCGGTCAGCCCGGTGCCGAGCAGCAGCACCGTATCGTCGTCGGTCAGCCCCTCGGCGATGTCGGCGGCCCATGGGTCGTCGCAATACTGGTCGCGCGGTAGCCTGTCGGGATCGACGCCCGGTGGCGCATGCGGCGGCAGGTTGCCGAGCGCCAGCACCGCGCGCTCGAAACGCGCCGCGGTGCCATCGTCAAAGCGCGCCTCGACACCCGTTGCGTCGCTGGCGAGCGCGACGACGTCGCCGTTGACGACGCGCAGCCGATCACCGGCGCGCGCGCGCGTTTCCGCCAGCAGCGCGGCGAGATAGCGGCCATAGGCGGTCCGCCGGACGAAGCTGGTCGCGCCACCCTCGCCATTGGCCTCCAGCCAGCGGACGAAGTGACCGGGGTCGTCGGGCAGGGCGCTCATATTGCCGGCGCGCACATTGAGCAGGTGGCTGTCGTCGGCGGCGCTATAAGCCACCCCGCGCGCGACCTGGCCGGGCCGGCGTTCGACCAGCGTCGCGCGCGGCCCATCGTGGCGCATCAGGTTGATCGCGAGCAGCGTGCCCGAAAAGCCGCCGCCGACGATCAGCACATGATCGCCCGGGTTCATCGGCGCGCTCAGGCTCAAAGGCCCAGCTCCGCCATCGCGACGACGCGATGTTCGCGCGCGCTGAGTTCAGCGGCGGCACCCATCGCCATCGCGCGCAGCCCGTCCTCGGCGGTTACCTGTACCGGACCTTCGCCCCGGATCGCGGCGGCAAACGCCTGATGCTGATAGAAGGTCGCGCCGTGGTGCGAGCCCGCCGCCATCGCGGCCTCGTCGACGGGGACATGCCAGCGTTCGACCGCCTTGGGTCCACGCCAGTCGACACGCGGGCTGAACACGAGGTCGCCGGGCGGGATCAGCACGTCGAGGCGGGCGCGATCACCGGTGGCCGACATCTCCTCCTGATGCTCGGCGCCCTCGGCGAACATGCACAGGTCGAGCATCGCGCGCACGCCGTTGGCGAAATCCACGACGGTGTAGCTGTTGTCGAGAATGTCGGGGGCGCGGCCGTCATAGCGTTCGTCGAGATGATTGACGTCACGGCCGCCCGAACAGAAGACGCGCACCGGCTCCGACCGCACGATCAGTCGCATCAGGTCGAAGAAATGGCAGCATTTCTCGACCATCGTCCCGCCGGTGTTGCGCGCGAAGCGGTTCCAGTCGCCGACCTTCGGCAGAAAGGGAAAGCGATGTTCGCGGATCGACAGCATCCTGAGCTGGCCGACTTTGCCCGCATGCACCTGCGCGATGAACTCGGCCGCCGGCGGCATGAAGCGATATTCCATCGCGGTCCAGAAGGGGCGGGCGCGGTCCCGTGCCTGATCGACCATCCAGCGGGCGTCGGCGATCGTGGTGGCCAGCGGCTTTTCGCACAGGATCGCGACATCGCGGTCGAGCAGACGCGCCACGACATCGCGATGCGTGTGGTTGGGCGCGGCGATGACGATCGCATCGACATCGGCGGCGGCGGCGAACGACGCCACGTCGTCGAACGCGCGCACGCCCGCGGCCCGGTCCCCCAATGCGGCGCGTGCCCAATCGAGCGAGGCGGCGACCGGATCCGCGATCGCGACGATTTCGGCACCGGGCAGGATCATCAGGTTGCGCAGATGTTCGACCCCCATCATGCCCGTGCCGACAACGCCGTAGCGGATCGCAGCTACCATCCGTCAAATCCCTGTGCCAAAGATCGTCGCCATGACGAGCCTCCGCCTTTCTCCCGATCCGCACCCGCTGGGCAAGAGCGAACTGACCGTATCCCCGATCGCGTGGGGGATGTGGCGCTTCACCGGCACCGACGTGGCGGCGGCGCGCGCGCGTGTCGATGCCGCGCTGGACGCGGGCATCACGCTGTTCGATACCGCCGACATTTACGGCTATGGCACGCCGGAGGGCTTCGGCTCGTCGGAGGCGCTGTTCGGCCGGGTGCTGGCCGACGCACCGGCGCTGCGCGACCGCATGGTCATCGCGACCAAGGGCGGCATCACCCCGCCGCGCCCCTATGATTCGAGCGCGGCCTATCTGGCGGCAGCCGTCGACGCCTCGCTGGCGCGGCTGGGGATCGACGTGATCGACCTCTACCAGATCCACCGCCGCGATTTCATGACCCACCCGCAGGAGGTGGCCCGCGCGCTCGCCGCGATGGTCGCCGCCGGCAAGGTCCGCGCGATCGGCGTGTCCAATTACAGCCCCGCGGAGGTCGACGCGCTGCAGGCGTTCCTCGACCTGCCAATCGTCACGACCCAGCCCGAATTCTCGCCGCTGCGTGTCGCGCCGCTCTATGACGGCACGCTCGACCAGGCGATGGCACGCGACATGGCGGTGCTCGCGTGGTCGCCGCTCGCCGGCGGTCGGCTGCTCGACCCCGATCATCCCGCGCATGGGCTGCTGGCCGAACAGGGTGCGGCCCATGGCGTCGACGTGACGGCGGCGGCGCTTGCCTGGGTGATGGCGCATCCAGCGCGGATCATCCCGATCGTCGGATCGCAGCAACCCGACCGCATCCGCGCATCGGCCGACGCCTACAAGGTCGAATGGACCCGCGACCAATGGTATGCGGTGATGCAGGCCGGGACAGGGGAGCGCCTGCCATGAACGGAACCGAACAGCCGTGTGAGATCAGCTGGTTCTCGGCGCTGTGCGACGACGATTATGAATTTCTGGGCGTGCCCGATCCCCGGCTGAAGTCGAGCTGGGAACATTGCCGCGACATCGTGCTGCAGGCCGAAAGCGGCGGCTTCGACAATATCCTGCTGCCGTCGGGCTATGCGCTCGGCATCGACACCACCGCATTCGCCGCGGGCATCGCCGCGCTGACCCGGCGCATCCGTTTGCTGATGGCGGTCCGGATCGGCGAGAGCTGGCCGCCGCAGCTGGCCCGCCAGATCGCGACGCTCGACCGGATGCTCGGGCTGACCGGCGGCGGGCTGCCGCGGCTGACCGTCAACATCATCTCCAGCGACCTCCCGGGCGAGACGCTGGACAGCGCGCCGCGCTACCAGCGCACGGTCGAGGCGATGCACATCCTGCGCACATTGCTCAACGGCGAGCATTTGAAGTTCGACGGCGATTTCTGGAAGCTCGATCTGGCGCCACCGGGGGTCACCACGCTGACCGGGAAATGCCCGCCGCTCTATTTCGGGGGCCTGTCACCCGCCGCGCGCGAAGCCGCCGCGCAGGGGTGCGACGTCTATCTGATGTGGCCGGATTCGATGGCCGGCGTCCGCGCGATCATCGCCGATCTGCGCGAGCGGGCCGCGCGCCACGGCCGCACGCTCAAGTTCGGCTATCGCGTCCATGTCGTGGTGCGGGAGTCCGAGGCCGAGGCGCGCGCCGCGGCCGACCGGCTGCTGTCGCGACTCGATGCCGAAACCGGGGCCGCGATCCGTGCACGCTCGCTCGACAGCCAGTCTGCGGGCGTCGCGCGCCAGGCGGAGCTCCGCGAAGCCGCCAGCGCCAGCGACGGTTATGTCGAGGACAATCTGTGGACCGGCATCGGCCGGGCGCGTTCAGGCTGCGGTGCGGCGATCGTCGGCGATCCGGATCAGGTTCTCGCCAAGCTGAACGCCTATCGCGCGGAAGGCATCGATGCCTTCATCCTGTCCGGCTATCCACACGCCGCCGAAGCCGACCTGTTCGCACGTCACGTATTGCCGCGCATCGCGCACGCGCCGCTCGGCTGAGCCAGACGTCAGCGGCAAGCGCGCGATTTCGCGCGCAGCGGGCGACCTGCACCCGCTGCGCGGCCGGTCAACCCTGCTTGGTCGCGCGGCGCCGCGTCGGTGCCGCCGGCGCGTCGGTTTCAGCGGCCTTGGGGCGACGGCCCCGCGATCCGAGCCCGATCTTTTTGGCCATGGCGCGCCGCTGTTCCGAATAGCTTTCGGCGACCATCGGATAATCCGGGCGCAGATTGTACCGCTGACGGTATTCCTCCGGCGTCAGGCCGTGAGTCGAGAGATGACGGCGCAGCGTCTTGTAAGGCTTGCCGTCGATCATCGAAATGATCGCGTCGCGCGATGCCAAAGACTTGCGGACCGACACCGCAGGCTTGTGCTCCATCGAGCCCGCCGAGTCTTCGCTCTCGCCACCGGCATCAGCGGCGCCGGCAAGACCGGTCAGCGTCGTATGCATGGTCCGAAGAAAAGCGGGGACCTCTTCCGCCGCAATCCGGTTGTTCTGATTGCCGAGCCAGGCGATCGTCAATTCGGTCGCGAGCTCGACTGGGTTAAGCGCGGTTTCGTCTGTCATGGTTTCTCTTTCTTGCTTCATGCCGCGGATAATCGCGCGCGATTAATCCATTTCGGCGCTATTTTAATTTGACGCAAGGTGAAACCTCTTCCCGGGGGCAAGTTCATTCACGCGCGCAATCGATTGGCGTTCGATTTCGGGACTGGTCCGGGCGCGACCGGCCCGTCAGGTCCCGGCAATCCGTCGTCACCAATCCACGACCGTGCGCGAGTCGACCTTTTCGCCCGCGAAAAGGCGGCCCGGCCGCGAGCGGCCGGGCCAAGGTGCGGTCCCGCCTGACGACGGTTCCGTCGGGTCGCAATATCGTCATAGGCGCGTCGGGCAGGCCGCGCTGTGATGAAGGTCACGCCCGGTCGATCCAAAGTTGCGCGTGTCGTTCAAAGCGATGGTATAGGGGTGCGCACGGTCGACGGCGGCGGGTGCCCGTCGCGGGTTAGTTCCGGGGGGAAGCGAGGTGCCGAGAGTTGATCGGATCGCAGCCGTTTCGGCGTTCCTGGGATGCGAAACCCACCTGGCAACCGTGCTCGAGGCCCAGATGAGCCGCGTCGCCTATGCCCGGTCCGACGTGATCGCGCACCAGGGCGACGCCGCCGACCGGTGCTGGCTGATCATCGACGGGCTGGTCAATGTCGAGTTCATCGGGTCGGACGGCCAGCGCTCGCAACTGACCTTTCACGGTCCGGGCGAGGTCATGGGCGCCTATCCCGCCGCGACGACGCATCGCGCCGACCTGATCGTCCAGCGCGATGTGGAGGCGCTGACCATCGCGTCGCGCTCGCTCGACCGGCTGGCGACCGAGCATCAGCAGATCGGCGCCGGGCTTGCACGGCTCTTCGCGCGCCAGCTCGACTTCGCGCTCGATCGCATGACCGCGCGATCGACGTTGAGCGCGGTCGGACGCGTCTATGCGGAAATCCTTCGGCTTGCGGGCGAGACCCGCCGGATCCAGCCCCTGCCGAAGGTCACCTCGCTTGCCGTCGCGGCGAACACGACCCGCGAGACGGCGTCGCGCGCCATCGCGGTTCTCGAGCGTCGCGGCATCGTCGAGCGGGCCGGCGGTGCGCTGACCATCGTTTCGCCTCGGTTGCTCGCCGAACTGATTGCCTGATCGGCGTCGCTACGCGTCGCGCCCCACGTCGGCTACCGTCCAGACAGGCATTTCGCCATAGGCGGTCGACAGTTCCTGGTCGGATTCGCAGCGCAGCTCGGGCGCGAGCAGCAGCAGCGCCAGCCCGACCGCGCGCGAGGCAAGCAGCTGGCCCGGCGCGGCCGCCGACGCGATCAGCCCCGCCAGCTCGACCAGCCGGGCGGTGTCGTCGCTGCCGATCACCGGACCCGCGGTCAGGCCCAGGCGAAGCGCGGGCGCGCTTGCCAGCGCGTCGAGCGCGACCCTGGCGGCGGCGGCAGGATCGGCGGCACGATGATGGCCTTCGGGGGCGATGCGGCTGAAAATGTCGGGGGCAGCTCCGGTTGTGCCACGGGCGGGCGGGGCGGCAACGATTGCCGTGATTTCGGCGTGCGGAATCGTCGCGACCGGCGCGCTCGATCGGGGTGCGGCAACGCGGATGAGCGGCAATCCCAGCCGTTCCCACGCCTGGTCGCTCGCCGCCGATGACTGGGCGTCGCCCGCAGCCTGATCGACCAACCGAAGCGCGACCGCCTGCGCTTCGAGCGCGCGTGCCTGACAGATCGCCGAGCCCATCGCGACCTGTGCCGCGAACTCGACGGCCGCGAGCGACACGTCCTGCCCCTGTGCAACCACCTCCACCGAGGCACTCCGCGCGAGCAGGCGGTCATACCGCTCGCCCCAATGATCGCCGAACGGCATCACCGATTGACGCCGGAAAATGTCGGGACGCGCCGGCAGGACCAGATGCAGTTCGGCACCGCGATCCACCAGCAGCTCGGCGATGACGATGTCGGCGCCCGCCGCGAGCGCGCCATAGGCAAAGCCGCAGCGCAGCCGGTCGAGCCGATCGGCAAGGTCGCGGCCGGATCCGCCGATCGTGGGGTCAAAGTGGATCAACCCGCTGAAATGAAGCGCGGCGGGTGGAGCCAGCTGTTCCAGCCAGCGGTCGTCCGCACCGACGCAGCCGAGCAGCAGCCTGAACTGGCGCAGCGTGGAGGCGTGATCCTCCCACGCGTCGGGCGCGAGCGCGATCGCGTCGCGCAGCAGGTCGGCGGCCGTCTCGACCGGTCCGGTGTGCAGCGCGGCCTCCGCCCGGGTGGCGGCCAGCCAATAAGCGGTGTCCGGCTCGTGATCGCCCTGGTCGAGCAACGCGATCGTGGCGGCGGCGAACTCGCGCGCACGCGCGAAATTGCCGGCGAGCCGCTCGATCGCGGCCGCATTGATCAGCGGATAGGTCGCGCGACGACGCCGGGCAGCGGAAAGGTAGGCGTCGCGCGATTCCGCCAGCAGGCGCGAACGATCATCGCCCTGGGCGGCGACCGCCCGGTCCTTCAGCAGTCGCCCCCGGAGGTTCAGCAGGTCGTAATCGTCTTCGGCATGGCTGCCCGCCGCCTGCTCGAACATGCGCCAGGCACGCAGCGTATCGCCGGACCGCGCGACCCGGACGATCCGGCGCAGGTCGAGCCGATCCATCTAGAGCCGACCCGGGCAGGATGGTGCGAGCGAAAGGCGCATGAGACTGACCATCAGCGGAAATTGTGCATGCGCGGCGGCGGATTGGTGATGTCGGGATCGACCGTCAGGGGCACGAAACGCACATTCTTGCGATCCTTCCCCCGCTGCAGGAGGTCGAGATTGATGTTGAAGCCGTGACGCGTATCGAACTTGCCGCCACGGTTGAACCGAGCCGTGAAGCGCGCGCGCCGATAGCGATCGAGCTTCTCGTCATAATCGAGATATTCGATGCCGCCGTAAAGCGAACGCTGGTCCGACTTGAAGGTAACGGCGTCGAACTGCTTCGAAAAGAAGATCTGCCGGCCCTCGAGCCGAACCTCGACGATCGAATCGCGTTCGATGGCGATGATGTCGGGCACCTTCAGATCCTGTTGCTGAAGCGTCAGCAGCACCTCGCCATTGTCCGCCGCAAGGCCGACGGTGAAGACGATCACGTCCTTCACCTCGTCGGACACCGTGGCCCGCGTGTTGAGCGGAACGTGCGTGGGAATGGTCGTGCACATCATCGTCACCTTTCATTTGAGGGAAATTGCTGCTCGATTCTGGCGTTCCAGGTCTTCCAGTCGCGATTGGCGGGATCGGAGCGCTGGAGCGCCGCCATTGCCGCATGCGCGGTGCCCGCCATTTCGACCGCGCGCGCTTCCGCGCCGGACTTGCGCAGGATCTGGGCCAGCGAGAAACGCGCGAGCGCCGCGTCCTGGCGGATGCGGGCGTTGCGCGGATCGCCCGCAACCAGCCGGTCGAGGATCGCGATCTGGCGGTGGCGCTGCGCCAGCGCCGACGTGATCTGGCCGTTCGCCTCCAGCGCCTGCGCCATCCAGGCGTGCCGGTTGGCGAGATCGAGCCGCAGCGCGGTATCGTGAGGCGCAGCCGCGGAAAGGCGGGCCATCGTCGCCAGCGCACTGGCGCAGCTTTGCAGGGCGGCGGGGAGGGTGCGTTGATCCTCGACCTCCACCGAACAGAGATTGCCGTGCGCATAGGCAAGTTCGCGCCGATAGGCAGGGTTGTTGCGATCGGCCGCCACCAGCCGCAACGCCAGCGTCTTGTATCGTGCGAAATGCGCCGACGCCGCCGGGCGCGCCTTGCGCATGAAGGCGACATAGCCGAGCCAGAACTCGCTTTGGGCATGCGCATAGAGGCGCTCGGGATCGTCGGGCGCGGCGGCGAGCAGCGCGGCGGTCGCCTGATGCGCTTCGGCGAACTTGGCGGCAGCGGTGGCGAACGCGCCCGATCGCTGCTCGTCCTCGCCCATCGCGTGCAGCACGCGCGCGCGGCGCTCGAGCGAGCCGGTCGGGAGTGCGGCCAGGTCGCCCTGCGCCGCATAATAGGCCATGGCGCGGCGATTGACGACGTCGAGCACGTCGAGGCGGCCCACGCCGCGCAATCGGCCGCGAAGGTCCGTCAGCATGAATTCGATCAGCTGTTCCGCCTGTTCGCGCTGCTGCTCCGCCTCGCGCTGGGCGCGGATGGCCATGATCAGCGCCACCGCCAGAACCAGCACCGACAGCGTGGCCAGCGCCGTGGCGATCGCCACGCGGCGGAGCCGCCGCTGGACGTGCCGCTGGACCAGCAGGTCGAGCGGCACGCCGATGACCCCGGCGACCAGCTTCAGATAGGCGAGGAGACGGCCGTCGCCATGGCGCGTGAAGTCGGCCGCCGCGGGTTCATCGACGGCGCCAAACGACCGCGGCTGGCAGATGCCCGGCGGAAAGGCGGTTTGCGGCGTTCCCCTGACCAACGCGGCGAGGACGGGGCGATCGGGATGCAGCTGGCGGAATCGCCGGATCTCCAGGTCCACCCAGGCAGATTCGCGCGCGGCCGGCGAGCAGAGCACGATCAGGCAGGCGGACGCCGCCAGCGCCTCGTCCACCGCACCGCTCAGGCTGGCGGACGCGGCGAGCTCGCTGCGATCCATGAAGATCGGCGTCAGGCGGCGCGGCGCGACTCCACGCGCGGTCGAACGGCCGACCAGATGCCGGGGCACGCGATACCCTTCCAGCCAGCGATGGATCGCGCGCGCGATCGGCGCGTCGCTGTGGCTGTAGCTCAAGAATGCGCGATATTCCGGCTCAACGGCGACCTCGGGCTCCGCCGGTGGTGTCTCGCCTGGCGCGCTGGTGCCCATATCGCCCTCACGCGGCACGGACTCCCGGCCTTGGAACAAGGCACGCTGCTCCGCCCCCGCGCAACCCTGCGGTAACGCGGCCGGTGAAGGCAAGTGCAAACCCCGAACAACCGCAAATTGCGGGGGCAGCCGGCCCCGGCGCCCCGGTCCCGGACGATTTCCGCCGGAGACATGCCGTCGGCGTGCGGCACGGCCGTCACGCATCCGCGCGCGCCGATCGCGAGCCGAGTTGATCGTCGACCGCGCCGAGCAACAGCCTGGCGGCGTGCGCCAGCCTCGGCCGGTCCATTTCCAGGAAGCGCGCGGCGTGACGCGAAAAGTCGGCGTCGTTGCCGCGCCGCAGGGCGATCAACGCGCGGATCCAGTGCAGCCCGGCGACCAAATCGGGATGGGTATCCGCCGGGCCGATCGAAGGCCCTTCGCACGCGCGCAGATCAACCTCGGGGATCGCAAGGTTCATCAGCGCCTCGTCCATCAGCGCGGTGCGCTGGGCATCGGTCAGGGCGACCGGGGTCCGCCACGTGACGGGGATGGCGAGCGTCCATTCCGCGCACGGGTCGGCGGCCGCGCGCAGCAGCGTCAGCACCTGATCCAGCGTCACCTGGGCCGGAACGGAATAGCTGTAGGTGCGGATGACGTTGCGCACGAGATGCAGGCAACGAAACCCCATGTCGTGACCGAATTCGCGCTCGAGACGGCAGCACAGGCGGATGGCGGCGAGCAGGCGGTTGATCGCGCCCTGAAGATCGCCGGTGCGGTAGGCAAGATACGCCTCCGCCGGCAGCTGGAACGAGGCGGACGCGATCTGGGCATGTATCGACACCTCCGGCGCGGACGCGATCGCCTCCGCGCGCGCAAAGAGGTCGCCGGCCTCCACCATCAGCCCCTTGCGGACAGCCACCAGGCCGCTTTCGCGAACCTCCTCCGCGGCGATGATCGCGGTGACATCGGCCAGTGGCAGCGACGTGGCGAGTTTCATCAGGTAAGTGCTGCTGAAATCGCGGGCTGCATCGACCGGTGCGGTCGTGACATCGTGCTTGAGAAACGCACGCCGGGCGTCGGCCAGCCGGCGATCCGCAGGGGGACGCGGCGCAAGACCGCGCGGGTGGGCCATGGTCGTCATCAGTTGCATGCCAACGCTCCCTTCATCGCTTGGGGCTTGAGGTTCAGGTCCGCCGTCAGGTCGACGCCCAGCGGCATGCCGACGGCAAGGACGTCCGCACGCGCCAGCCGCGCCAGGAAATGCGCGACGCCGGCGCTGCCGATCATCAGGTCGGCGGTGGGGATGTGCGGGTTCTCGACCATCCAGGAGATCCCGTGCGCGTCGCGGCGCTGCAGGCCGATCAGCGTTGCGGAAATGCGCCGCGCGCGTGCGAGCCACTGCGGGTCGTCGAGGACCCGCGCGGCCTCCAGGTAAATCTCGCCCAGGCCGGCAAGGCCGTGGCACTGGCTGAGATTGGGATGACAGGGGCTGAGCGCGTGCGCACCCAGCGCATCGCGGGCAAGGTCTGCCCAGCGCGCGTCGCGATCGAGCGCGTAGAGCGCAAGCAGCGCCAACGCGATCCCCGGCCCGCCATGGCACCACCAGTGCCACGCATCGTCGGGGTCCTGCGCACGCGGCCACCAGCTGTGCGCTCCGTTACGTCGCGCCTGTCGAACCAGCCATTCCCCACCGGCCCGTGCCGCCGCCATGGCGTCGCGGTCCCCCCGGGCGCGGGCGTGCACCGCCAGGAAGTGGACGATTCCGGCGACGCCATGTGCGAACCCGGTATAGACGGTGCCCTCCATCCCGCTGACCCCGTCGGGCCATGCCCAGCTGCCGTCGGCGCGCTGACGATCGATCAGATAGCGCGCGCACTGGTCGGCATAGCGCGCCAGCCCCGGCAGGCGTGCGCCATACGCGGCCTGGAGCGCCGCCAATCCCTGGCCGGCTGCGCCATGCGTCAGATCGGGCCAGTCGAGCGGGCCGGAAAACACCTGGTCCAGATAGGCCTCGAACCAGCGGCCGCGATCGATGAGGCCGGCGTCGACCGCCTCGACAAAGGCGAGCGCGACCCCCGCCTCGCCAAAATGCAGGCCGGGCATCTGATCGTCGGGCGTCGCCGCATGCGCGAGCAGCCAGTCCACCGCGCGTTCGGCGAAATCGCCGACCTGCGCGGCGCGCGCGCCCAGCCGCACCAGCCGCGCCGCGCCATAGAGCACGCCCGCGACGCCGCGGTTCGCGCTGCGGAACAGCCGATAAGCCTGCGGCACCGACAGGCTGGCGTCATGGCCCAGTGCCTGGAGTTCGGGGGAGAGCGGCAATCCCGTGCGATCGTCGCGCAGACCGCCCGCGACCAGCCAGCTCAACGCACCGTCGAGCAGGGCGTCGTCCGCGCGGTCGGCGAGCGAGCTGATCGCGACCGTTCGCGCATCGATCCGGCGCAGGCGGGCCTCGACCTCGGCAATCGCCGGGCGGTCGGCCGGATCGGCGGCGAGCAGATCGACCGCCAGCGCGACCAGCGCCGACGGCGCACCGCTCAGCATCGCAAGGCGACCGGCAAGATCCGCATCCGCCGCCAGCGACATGCGCCTGGGATCGAACCCGGTGATCGCATTGGCGATCAGCGCGCCGACCGCGTACAGATCGTCGGCAAACGCGGCCGCGCCGCCGGCCTGTTGCTCGGGCGAGATGAAGCCCATCGTCCCCTGCATGAACAGCGCGTCGCGCTCGCCGACGGGAGCCGCCATTTCGAGGTCGAGGAGCCAGGTCCGGCCATCCGCACCGACGCGGACGTTGCGGGGCGACAGGTCGCGGTGGACGACCCCGCGGCGATGCAGGTCGCCGAGCGTCGCGGCGAGCCCGATCAGGTCGCCGATCAGCTGTTCGCGATGCGCGATATCGGCGCGATCATAGCGGCGGGCGGGTCGATCGGAAAAGTCGCGACCCTCGACATGATCGATTGCGAGGAACAGGCTGTCGTCGCGATCGAACACCATATGGTGCCGCGGAATGGCGACATCGTCGCTGAGCCACGCGGCGAGCGCATGCTGATGCGTCAGGCGGTCCCACATGTCGCGTCCCTTGGGGTCCGACATGCAATGGCGTCGGCCTTCCTTCAGCACGATCAGGCCGCATTGCTCGGCGGACCGCATGTCCGCGGCGAGGAACACCGATCCCTTGGAGTGCGCGCTCAGCGAATCGAGCAGGAGGAAGCCGGGACCGATGAGGCGCGAGGCGAGCGACGCGTCGGTTGTCGCGGCGGGTGCCAATGAGCGCGCGGAGGTCGATCCCCCGGCGGCGGGCCAGGCCGCGAACGGATTGGCAATGCCATCGGGCGCGACGAAAGGGACGCGATATTCGGCCCCCGCAGGCGCCGACCCGGCGGCCAGATTGCCGAGCCGGTCGCGCGTGAATGCCGGGTCGAACTGCCCGAAACGCGCATACAGCGTTTCGCCGAGCGGCAGGTCAGTGACGATCCGGGGCCCCGACAGGCCGGAAAGCAGGGGCAGGAGCGCCCGGGCCAGCGTCAGCGCCAGCGTGTCGGACGCGGGATAGATCGTCGCGAACTTTCCGATCTGGGTCGCGCCGAACGTCCCCTCGTTCAGCTCGCCGAGGATGCGTGCATCGCGGGCGATCTTGAACGGCGTGTCGTGCGCGCGCAGCACCGGCAGGATGCGCGCGATCACCGTCGGTGCCTCCACCTGGATCGACGAGATGTGCAGCTTCCAGCCGAAATCGCGGTCGGGCCTGCCCACCGCCGCCCAGACGCCGGTGTCGCGGACCTCAAGGCCCCTTGACGTCAATTCTGCCAGATAGTCGGTCGGCTGCATCTTTTCAGTCCCTCGTCATGACATCCGGGTGCCCGCCGGACACCCGGATGCCGGCGGTCAGCGCATGAAGCTGGCGAACCGCTGGTTGATCTCCGCCTGGACCCGCTCGCCGATTTCGGCCGGGTTGATCACCAGGCTGCCGGGATCGGTGCGCAGGCTGCTCGTCGCGCAGCTCACACCGCAGCTCACGCCGCAGCTGCCACCGCAGCTCACGCCGCAGCTTCCCCCGCAGCTGCCGCCGCAGCTGGCGCCGCAATTCTCCGCCAGGCTGCCGGGCGAGAAGCGCCCGGTCGCCAGGCCGACGACCAGGTCCTCGGGGTTGATGCGCAGGATCGCGGCCTTTTCCTCACGCGAGAGGAAGCCGACCGATCCGAGCGTCTCTTCGGTCTTCCAGACGAGATTGTGGAAGAATTTGGGGTCTTCCTTGGCCTGCCGGATCAGGTTGGCCATTCCCTCGATGTTCTTGCCTTGCATGATGTGTCCTTCCTCTGAATGTGCGTCTGCGACCCGACATTCAGGAGGGAGGCGATCCGGTTTCGATGGAGACCGGTCGTCTCGTTCGCTCCGACACCGTAACTGCACGGTTGCGGCGGGGACGAATGTGACCAAGATCACGCCTGGAGGATTTTTTCGGTCGTCGTGCTGGCCGACCGCGAGCGGGGAACGGTTATCCCGCGCGTTTCAGGGCCAGCGGGGCAGCAGCCGCCGCCGGTTCGACGGGCACTCCGGCTGCGTCACTTGCCAGGCGCTGAAGCAGGTCGCCGGCGGGCATCGGCCGGCCGATGAAATAGCCCTGCGCCATGTCGCAGCCGATCGACTTCAGGAAGTCGAGGCACGCGCTGTCCTCGACGCCTTCGGCCACGACCTTGAGCCCCAGTTCGTGCGCGAGGTTGATCGTCGAGCGGACGAGCACCCCGTCGCTGCGATTCTGGTGGGCGAACTGAATGAAGCTGCGATCGATCTTCAATTCATTGAGCGGCAGCTGCTTGAGATAGGTCAGCGTCGACTGGCCGGTGCCGTAATCGTCCATCGAGATCGCAATGCCCATGGCGCGGAACGACTGCAGCGCGGCGACCGCGCGATCGGGATCGTTCATCGTCGCCGATTCGGTCACTTCGAAAATGAGCGAGGCGGGCGCAACTCCGCTGCGTTCGATCAGCCCCCGCAACGCGGTGATGAACTCTTCCGAACTCAGCAGCTTGGCGGAGATGTTGACCGCACCGTTGATCGCATGGCCCTTAACGCGCCAGGCGCGCAGGTCGTCGATCGTCTGGGCAAGCACGTGCAGGGTCAGCTTCGCGATGCGATCATTCTGCTCGGCGAGCGGGATGAACAGGTCGGGGCGAAGGAAGCCGCGGACCGGGTGCTGCCAGCGCACCAGCGCCTCGACACTCGCGATCCTGCCCTCGCGCAGGTCAAGCTTCGGCTGATAGGCGACCTGGATCTCGCCGCGTTCGATCGCCTCGTCCAGCTCGCTCAGCAGCGACAGCTCGCGGTCGATCGCCTCGTCGTCCTGGGACTGGTGGACGTACCACCCGGTCCCAAGCGCAAAGGCCTGTGCCGCGGCGAGGCCGGCCTGGGCAACGGTGCGATCGACATGCGCCACCCCCGCGTCCTCGGCAAAACCGATGGCGAGGGTGACGTCGACGCGGCGCCCGGCGACATCGATCGGGCTGAGCATCGTGGTGCGCAGCGTCGCCACGCGCTGTTCGATGTCGGTCCGGTCGTAACAACGCCAGGCGAGCACCCGATCCTCGATACGATAGACGGTCGCCCCCTGGGACACGAGCGCGACCCGGTCACGAACGCGCCGGACCAGCTCTGCCGTCGCCGCACCGCCCAGGCCCGCCGCGATCTTTTCGAAATCGCCGACATAGGCGGTGAGCACGCCTTCGCCCCGATAGGTCTTGAGCGCGTCGATCAGCGCATGACGATTGGGCAGCCCTGTTTCGGGATCGTGCAGCCTGCGACGGCGCGCAGCGGCGGCGGCGCGCATGCAAAGCGTGGCAATCCCGGCACAGGCGATTGCGACCAGTGCGGGGGCAAGCGGGAAAATCCAGTCGAGGCGCGCGTCGACGAGCAAGGCCGCGCCGACCAGCACGGTCGGGCCGCCGACAATTGTCACGGCCAGGGTGCGACGCGAACGCGCATTGAGGATCGCGACCCCCAAACCCAGCCCGACCAGCAGCGGAAGCGGCCAGCCGCCCTCGCGCGGGCGCCCGTTGCGAAGCGTTTCCGCCGCCAGCGCCTGGATCACCACGCCGGGGATGACGCCATGCCTGGGCACCGCGTAACGATCGCCCAGCTCGACCGCGGTCGCGCCGATGACGACACTTTTGCCGCGAAGGGTGGCGGGGTCGAAGCGGCCGTCACGGATGTCGATGAAACTATGCCTGGGGATCGATCCCGGCTCGATCGCGAAGTCGATCGGAAAATCGGTATCGGCCGACCCGTTGACCCCCGCGATCATGGCGGAAAGGGAAGGGCGCGGCGTGCCGTCCGTCACCGTGCCGAGCAACATCCGGCGCACCAGCCCGTCTGCGTCCGGCTGGACGGTGACTGCCGCAAGCGCGGCATGCGCCCGAAAGGCGGGGATCGGGAGCGAATCGGTCCAGCTGTCCGCATTGCTGCCGGTCCGCTGGCTGAAGGTCGGCAGGACGACCTTTCCGTCGGCGCGGGCGATCGATGCGGCGAAGGCTGCATCTTCGGCCGGTACAGAGGCCGAGGAGACATCGACGTCGAACGTTATGTTGGTTACGCCAGCCGCGTGAAGACGATCGACCGCGCGCGCATATTGGCCGCGCGGCCAGGGCCAGCGATCGATCGCCCCGATGCTGCGTGCATCAATCTCGACAATGTGAAGTTCGCCCGATGCGGGATGGGCGCGAAGCTGCCAGCTGAGTTGCCGGATCACCCGGTCAACGCCGACCCCCCACCCGAGAATGCCGGTCGCGAGGGCGAGCGCACAGCTCAACGCCGCCGCGGCCAGCCGCCAGTGATGGTTCAATCTCTCGTGCAAGTGCGTGCCAACCTTCGGCGCGCATCGTAGCACCCGGGTGCTAACGGCGCGTCAACAGGGCGACGGTGTGAGGTTACCGGTCCTTGCCCTTGCCGCCGCCGTTGCCATTGCCGCCCGCGTTACCGTTGTCGTTCTCGCCGGCGCCGCCGTTGTCGTTGCCACCGGCGTTACCGTTGCCGTTCCCACCGGCGTTGCCATTGCCGTTCCCACCGGCATTGCCGTTGTCATTGCCACCAGCATTGCCGTTGCCGTTCCCGCCAGCATTGCCGTTGCCGTTCCCACCGGCATTGCCGTTGCCACCGGCGTTGCTATTGCCGTTTCCGCCAGCATTGCCGTTGTCGTTCCCACCGGCGTTGCCATTGCCGTTGCCGTTCCCACCGGCGTTGCCATTGCCGTTCCCGCCAGCGTTGCCATTGTCGTTGCCACCGGCATTGCCGTTGCCGTTCCCGCCGGCATTGCCGTTGCCGTTCCCGCTGGCATTGCCATTGCCGTTCCCACCGGCATTGTCATTGCCGTTGCCGCCAGCATTGCCGTTGTCGTTGCCACCAGCATTGCCATTGCCGTTGCCACCGGCATTGCCATTGTCGTTCCCACCGGCGTTCCCGTTGCCGTTGCCGCCGGCATTGCCATTGCCGTTGCCACCAGCATTGCCGTTGTCGTTGCCACCAGCATTGCCGTTGTCGTTCCCGCCGGCATTGCCGTTGCCGTTGCCGCCAGCGTTGCCGTTGTCGTTCCCGCCGGCGTTGCCGTTGCCGTTCCCGCCGGCATTGCCGTTGTCATTGCCACCGGCATTGCCGTTGTCATTGCCGGCAGCGCTTCCGTCGCCGTTGCCGCCGTTATTGCCGCTGGCGTTGCCGTCCAGGCTGTTGGCCACACCGTCATCAATCGTTGGGGCGCGCACATCGGCAATCACCGCGCGGATCGTCGCTGCCTCGATACTGGCGATCTGCATCGCGGTCGAACCGCCGACCAGGCCATTGGTCACCTTCCCGAGATCCGCTGCGGTGGCCGTGATCGGGCTGGTGATCATCTGAACCTGCTCGATCTCGACCGCGCTATCCACGCTTGCGGGCGTCGTGACAGCGACCTGGCCGTCGGTGTTGGAATCGATCTGTGCGGCGTCATCGGCCTCGGCCGGGGTGGGCGCAGCCCCGCCCGGCGCACTGCGCTGGGGCGAATCGATCGTCCGCGTATCCTGGCCCTGCACGGTCAGTCGATACCGGTCCGCGGCAGACACGATCGCCACCACACCCGGACGAATCAGTTCGCGCGCGCCGCCGTCGCTCGTCGCGGTTTCCACGGCTCCTTCGACGACCTGAAGCGACGATCCCTGGTCGGTGACGGTGATGGAGAAGGTCGTGCCCTTCACCACCGCGGCCAGATAGGGGGTGCGCACGCCGAAATGCGGATTGGGCTTCTTCTCGATCTGGAAGATCGCGTTGCCCCAGTCCTGCAGCACGTCGACGACGCCGCGCTCCGCCGTCGCTTGCGGGATGCGCACGCGGCTGTTGGCGTTGACGGTCATGAAATCCTTGCCGCGCACCACCACGACGCGTCCGCCCGCACCAGTCGCGACGGTGGCACCTTCGGCGACCGGCGTGCCGCGTTTCGCCGCGTGCTTGCCGGCCGCGTCCTGGATCGTCACCGGCCCGGATGCTTCGCTGACGGTCCAGCCGTTGCCCTGGGCCAATGCCGCCGGGCTGGCGGACATCAGGAATGCAATTGCGGCGATCTGAGCGAACCGATTCATGGTCAAAACCTTTGTATGGAGTTTGCCATTTATCGGGCGAGGCTTTCGCGGATGTTTTCATGCCTGGTTAACGCACTGATCTCTTGAGGAAGTTGTAACGCTTGGCACGCTATTGCGGCGGCGAAGGTTGACCATGTCCACGATCCGCAACACCCTCTGCGCGCTCGCCCTTTTCGTTGCGCTTCCGTTCGGAGCCCCTGCTTTCGGACAAAATGCGCTCGACCGCGTGCAGCCGCCCGCCACGCGCGAGGAGCGCGCGCCGGCCGACACCCGCACCGAAAGCGAACCCGTTCAGGTCGATGTCGACCAGCCGGCAACGGCGGCGTCCCCGTCAAGTCGCGCGGTGATGGTGGGCGCGATCGCCCTAAAAGGGCTGCGCAGCCTGGCCCCGGCCGATTTCGCCGACCTGCTCGCCACGCGGGTGGGGCGCACGCTGACCCCCGACGCGCTTGCCCGGCTGGCTTCCGACATCGCGGAACGCGCCCGTGCGCGGGGACTGGTGTTCGCGTCCGCCTGGATCGGCGTCCAGCAGATCGAGAATGGCGTGCTGACCATCGAGGTCGACGAGGGCCGGATCGAGGAGATCCGCTTCGACGGTGCCGAGGACCGGGCGGTGCGCGCGGCGCTGAGCCCGCTGATCAGCGACGCGCCGGTGCATGTCGGCGCGCTTGAACGGCGGTTGCTGATCGCCGGCGATATCGACGGCGTGCAGATTCGCAGCAGCCGGTTCGTGCGTGAGGGCGGGCGAGGGATACTGGTCGTGCGCGTCGTCCGTGACCGGATCGCCGGGCGGCTTACGTTCGCAAACGAAGGGACCCGGCCGATCGGCCCCGAACAGCTGACGCTCGACGTCGATTTCAATGCGCTGCTGGCCACCGACGATTCGCTGACGCTGACCTGGTCGGGAACCGCGATCGAGCCGAACGAGCTGCAGTTCGGCCGGATCCGCTATGAAAAGCGCATCAACCGCAGCGGGACCGAAGTGTCGGTGACGGCGACAGGATCGGGCGCGCGCCCCGGTGCCTACCTCGAGCCGTTCCGGATCCGCAGCCATAGCTGGTATGTCGGCGGTGCGGTTCTTCATCCACTGTGGCGGCGTCGCTCGACAAGCCTTTGGTTCGAAGGCGAATTCGGCGTCCGTAACCTGATGCAGTCACGCGCCGGCCAGCTGGTTCGCGACGATCGCATGGCCACCGCGCGCGGCACGATCTATGGCCATCGCGACATCGCCGGCGGCCGGTTGCGTATCAGCGCGAGCGTGTTGCAGGGCCTCGACCTTTTCGGCGCGACCGATGCCGGCGATCCGATGGCGTCGCGGCGCGATGCGGATGCGACCTACACCACGGTCAGCCTGTGGACCGACTGGTCGCGCGACCTTGGCGGCAATGCGAGCGTGAGGCTGGCGGCGCTGACCCAGCTTTCGTCGCAACCCCTGCTCATCGCAGCCGAAATCGGGCTGGGCGGCACCGGTTTCCTGCGCGGATATGACTGGTCGGAACGCAGCGGCGATCAGGGCGCGATGGGCCTGGCCGAATTGCGCTACGCGATCGACCGCCCATTCGGCATCGCACGACGGGCCCAGCTTTACGCCTTTGTCGACGGCGGCAGGGTGACGAACCTGCGCAGCGGCTTCGGCAGCGGTTCGCTCGCCTCGGCCGGCGGCGGGATCAGGGCGGATATCACCCCGAAATTCGGGGCAAGCCTTGAAGTTGCCGCCCCGCTGACCGGACGACGCTACGACACCGGCGATCGCACGCCGAAGATCAATTTCAGGCTTGTGCGGTCCTTCTGAGCGTTTCCGGGCGATGACGTCATCCGGGCGAGGCCGCCGCGCATCCCGACCGCGCGCCTAGCGCCGGACGTCCCGCGCGCCCGAATGGAACAGCGCGATATCGGCGCGCCCGAACAGGCTCGCATCGCCGGGCAGGGTGTGTTTCAGGCAGGCCAGCGCCAGTCCCGACGCGGCAATGCCCTGCAAGTCCTGGCCGCAATGCAGGCCGTGCAGGATGCCGGCCGCAAACGCATCCCCCGCGCCGATCCGGTCGACGATGCCGTCGACCACGACCGCGTCGGTCTCGTGGCCTTGCGCGGGCGTGTCGATCCGTGCGGACAGGGCGTGGCGGTCGCTGGTCTGGACCTCGCGCGCGGTCGACGCGATGTATCTGAGACCGGGAAACGTGCCGAATGCCGCTTCCGCCGCACGGCGGCGGCCGTCGGGATCATTCCCGTCGAATGGCTTGTCGAGCAGCAGGCTGACATCGCGGTGATTTCCGAACAGCATGTCGGCCGCGGCAATGAGCGTCGACAGCGTCGCGCGCGGATCGCTGGTCCAGCGTTCCCAAAGCTTTGACCGATAGTTGCAGTCGAACGATACCGGGATTCCCGCCGATCGCGCGAACGTCACAGCGTCGATCGCGGCCTGCGCGGCGTTCGGCCCAAGCGCCGCAGTGATTCCGGAGACGTGCAGCCGCGCGGCGCCGGTCAGCAGGCTGGGCCAGTCGAACGCATCGGCGGGCGCATCGGCAAAGGCCGAGGCGGTGCGATCGTAAATCACCTCGGCCGGGCGCATGCCACTGCCCGGCGACAGGAAATACAGACCCATGCGTCCGTCCCCGCAGGACACCCGGCTGCAATCGACGCCACGGGCCCGCACCGCGGAGACGGCCCCGCGCCCCAGCGCATTGTCGGGGACGATGCTGATCAGCGCACTGGCATGACCCAGGCAGGCAAGCGCAACCGCGACATTTGCCTCCGCGCCGCCGACCTCGACATCGAAACGGCCGCTCTGCATCAGCAGCTCCCGCCCCGGCGCAGCCAGCCGCAGCAGGAGCTCGCCGAAGCAAATGATCTGACCGGCGCTCATGCAGGCTTTCCCCCCTTTTCAGGCGTGTTCGCACACACCCACACCATTTGACATTTGAACGAACCGGTTATCGGTTCAATCCCATCGGCAAATCGCGTCTACGAAATGCCCGGAAACCTGTCCAATGCCGAACTTCGCCGCCTCGACCAAAAGGCGACCGGCCTGAAAGGTTTACTGAGAGGGAAATTCGTTTTTTGTTATAGATAGTTGGATGCTTTTATTGACATCGAGTGCGAGGTTTGAGCAGGACGTCTGGGGGTAATTCCGCGTAACTGTCCTTTGCGAACCGGCCCGATTCAAAATGTGGCGGATGGGGTGGGATTCGAACCCACGGTGAGCTTGCACCCACGGCGGTTTTCAAGACCGCTGCCTTAAACCACTCGGCCACCCATCCGTCCCGGCGTGGCCATTTGATCGGCTTTCGGATCGCGCGCAAGCCGCATGTCGCGCCCTGAGCCAAACGGGGGTTCATCGCGCGCGCGGGCTGTGGCAGGGTACTGGGATGTTAAGAAAGCTGCGTTCATCATTTCGCCCGTTCACGCTTGCCGCGGTCGGTGCGGCGACGCTCGTTCTGGGCCCGGCCGCGCCCGCGCAGGACGATGCGGGCTTCGCGCGCTACCTGGAGGAACTGCGCGGGCAGGCGACCGCCGCCGGGGTGTCGCGCGCAACCGCCGACGCGGTCTTCCCCACGCTGACGCTCAACCCGCGCGTGATCGAGCTCGACCGCGCGCAGCCCGGCGGCGGGTCGACCGCGGCGATCCCCGCATTTGCGCCCTATCGCGCGCGGCATGTCGATGCGGCGCGGATCAGCCGCGGGCGGGTCGCCTATCAGGCCAATCGCGCGCGCCTTGCCGGGATCGAGCGCGACACTGGCGTGCCCGAATCGATCATGGTCGCGATCTGGGGGCATGAGACCAATTATGGCGGCTATACCGGCGATTTCGACCTGCCGCGCGCGCTGGCGACGCTGGCCTATGAGGGGCGGCGGCGCGAGCTGTTCGCGGGCGAATTCATCGCGACGCTCAAGCTGATCGATCGTGGCATCCCGCGCGAACGGCTGAAGGGCAGCTGGGCCGGGGCGACCGGCTATCCCCAGTTCCTGCCTTCCATCTACCTGCGCGTGGCGCGCGACGGCGACGGCGACGGCACGGCCGATATCTGGCGCAGCGAAGCCGACGCGCTCGCGTCGATCGGCAATTACCTCGTCGACGCGGGCTGGCGGAAGGGCCAGCCCTGGGGCGTCGCGGTGAACGTGCCGGCGACGCTGGACCGCGGCGCGCTGGGCAACGCGACCGTCTCGCCGCGCTGCCCGCGCGTGCATGAGCGGCACAGCCGGTGGCGGACGATGGCGGAATGGCGGGCGCTGGGAATCGTACCGCAAAATGGCGCATGGCCCGCCGACGACGTGCTGGCGACCCTGCTGGAGCCCGACGGGCCGGGGCAGACCGCGTATCTGCTGACCGGCAACTACCGGGTCATCCTCGATTATAACTGCTCCAATTTCTATGCGCTTTCGGTGGGATTGCTGGCCGATGAAGTCGCGCGTTGACCTGACATTGGCGGCGCTGCTGTCGCTGGGCGCGGCCACTGCGGCAGCACAGGACACGCCCGCCACGCTTTATCCCGCAGACGCGGCGGACAAACCGCGCGGCAGTTCGGGCGAAGGTGCTGCCGCGCGCCATGACGAGGTCGGGCCGGTCGGCGTGCAGTCCGACCTGGCCGGGATGCGGGTCGTCCATCCCGCACTCGCCGCAGGCGACGTGGTCGAGGTGACGGCGCTTGGCAACGGCCACAACGTGCTGGCGATCGTCCAGGCCGGCGCGGCGGACCGCGGGCGGATCGCGTCGATTTCCCCCGCGCTGGCCGACGCGCTCGGCATCGCGGCGGGCGATGCGGTGCGGCTGCGCAAGGTGGTGGCCTCGGCGGCCGATCGCGCGGCGTTGCGGGCGGGTGGCAAGGCAGCGGCGCGGCTCGACTCACCGCCCGCCTTGCTCGCCGGACTGCGCGCGACGCTGGCCGCGCGCGCCCAGCCGGCCGCATCGGCACCGACGCCTTCGGTCACCGCGCCGACCCGCAGGCGGGCGACCCCGCCCGTACGGTCGGTGGCGAAACCGACGCGTGTCGCGGTTCCCGCGGGAACCGGCTATTTCGTGCGCGTTGCCGTGCTGTCCATCCGCGAAAGGGCCGACAGCGTGGCGCGCGAGCTGGACGGTGAGGTGGTCGCGGCGGGCAAGCTTCATCTCGTTCGAATCGGGCCCTTGCCTGATCGCGCGGCGGCTGCGAAAGCTCGCGAACGGGCGGTCGCGCGCGGGTTCAAGGACGCGCTGATCGTCGCTGCGCCCTGACGTCCACTTTCATTCGAGTTCCCGATTGCCATGAAGAAATTGTCGCTCGCCACGCTCGCGCTGCTCGCTACCCTGGCGCCTGCCACCGCGCAGACGCCGCCCTTCCAGACCCCGGCCCCGGTCGCGTATCTGGAGGACCTGTCCTCGGGTGCGGTGCTGTATGCCAAGGACGCCGACCGGCGGATGCCGCCCGCGTCGATGGCCAAGATGATGACCGCCTATGTCGCGTTCGACCTGATCAGGAAGGGCGAGATCAAGCTCGACCAGATGATCGAGGTGCGGCCGGAAACCTGGCGCAAATGGCATGGGCCGGAAGCGGGATCGACGATGTTCCTGTCGCCCGGCGAGCGGGTGAGCGTCGAGAACCTGCTCTATGGCATCGTCGTCCTGTCGGGCAACGACGCCTGCGTCGTGCTGGCGGAGGGCATTGCCGGAACCGAGGAAGCGTTCGTCAACCTGATGAATCAGCGCGCGAAGGAACTGGGCCTGGCCAACAGCCAGTTCGGCAATTCCAACGGATGGCCCGACGAGGGCAGGACGTTCGTGACCGCGCGCGACCTCGCCCGGCTTGCCACGCGGACGATCCAGGATTTTCCGGGCCTCTACAAGCAGTTCTACAGCAAGGACAGCTTCACCTGGGGCAAGACGCTGGGGAAGGGCGATGCGATCACGCAGGCCAATCGCGATCCCCTGCTGGGCCGCGTGCGCGGTGCCGACGGGCTGAAGACCGGACATACCGAAGAGGCCGGATACGGCTTTACCGGGTCGGCCGAACAGGAAGGCCGGCGGCTGGTGATGGTGCTCGCCGGGCTGAACAGCTTCAACCAGCGGATCGAGGAATCGGTGCGCTTCATGGAATGGGGTTTCGGTGCGTGGAAATCGCGCCCGATCGTGAAGGCCGGGCGGCGGGTGGAAAGCGCCGATGTCCAGCTGGGCGCGGAGTCGACCGTGGGGCTGGTCGCGCCGCGCGACCTGGCGGTCACGCTGCCGGCGGGCCTGTCGCCGCAGTTGAGCGCCAAGGTGGTCTATGACGGCCCGATCAAGGCGCCGATCCGCAAGGGCCAGCAGATCGCGCAGCTGGTCGTGCAGGCGCCGGGCATGGCGCCGCAGTCGTTGCCGCTGGTGGCCGAAGCCGATGTGGGCGAGGCGGGCTTTTTCGGGCGCGCCTGGGCCGGGCTGAAGTCGCTGTTCGGCGCTTGAACGGCCGCTTCATCACGCTGGAAGGCGGGGAGGGGGCGGGCAAGTCGACCCAGGCCCGGTTACTGGTCGACGCGCTCGCCGCGCGCGGCATCGACGCGGTGCTGACCCGCGAGCCGGGCGGCAGCGCGGGCGCGGAGGCGGTCCGCGCGCTGTTGATGCAGGGCGATGTCGGGCGATGGAGCGGGCGCAGCGAGGCGCTGTTGTTCGCCGCCGCGCGCGCCGACCATGTGGAACGGCTGATCCAACCGGCGCTGGCGGCCGGACGCTGGGTGGTCTGTGACCGGTACATCGACAGCACGCGCGCCTATCAGGGTGCGCAGGGCATTGCCGACGCCGATATCCTCGCGCTCCATGCCTTTGGGTCGGGAGGTTTGATGCCCGATCGCACGCTGCTGCTCCACGTCGATCAGGCGACCGGCACGGCGCGGATGCGCGCGCGCGACGGCGGGGCGATCGACCGCTTTGCCGAGCGCGACGCGGGGTTTCATCGGGCGGTCGCCGCCGGGTTCGACCGGATCGCCGCGGCGGAGCCTGCGCGTGTGCGCCGGATCGACGCCGGCGATGCTCCCGACATCGTCCATGCCGCGATCATCGACATGATCGCCGACCTGCTGCCATGACGTTACTGCGCGGCAATGCGGCCGCGATCGCGGCGTTCGACGCAGCGATGACCGGGGGCAAGCCGCATCACGCATGGCTGATCGCCGGGCCGCAGGGCGTGGGGAAGGGTGCCTTCGCGCGCGAGGCGGCGCGGCGCATCCTGACCCGCGCGGCGCCGCTGCCCAATATCGACGATCTGATCGCGGCGGGGTCGCACCCCGATTATCGCGAGCTGGTGCGCCTCCCCAAGGATCCGGAGAAGCCCGAACAGGACATCGCCCGCAGCATCCGGATCGATCAGGTCCGCGCGCTGCAGCCGGTTCTGGCGACCAAGCCGGCCTTGTCGCCCGTGCGCGTGATCGTCATCGACGCGATCGACGACCTGGAACGCCCCGCCGCCAATGCACTGCTCAAGAATCTGGAGGAGCCGCCGACGGGGACGATTTTCCTCCTGGTCAGCCATGCGCCGGGCCGGCTGCTGCCGACGATCCGGTCGCGATGCCGGCTGCTGCGCTTCGCGGCGCTGGGCGACGACGACATGGCGGCGGTGCTGCGCGAAGCGGTGCCGGAGGCGAGCGAGGCCGAGATCGCCGCGCTGGTGCGCGCCGGCGCGGGATCCCCGGGCCGCGCGCTCACCTTTGCCGGGCTCGACATGGCGGCAATCGAGCGCGACCTGGCCGAGATCGCGCGGACCGGGGACCCGGACAGCGTGATCCGGGTGCGGCTGGCCGGGGCGCTGTCGGGCAAGGCGGCGCAGGCGCGCTATGAAGCCTTTCTGACGCGGACGCCGAGCTTCATCGCGGAGCAGGCGCGCGGCCGATCCGGAGGGGCGCTCAAGACCGCGCTCGACGCCTATGCCCGAACGCGGTCGATCGCAGCCGCCGCGATCGGCCTGTCGCAGGACGTGGTGACGACCGTGTTCGAGCTGGCCGCCGAAGTCGCGACGCTGGCGCCGACGGGGCTTCAACCCGGCGAGACGATGCACTAGGGCAAGGCGATGGCCGACCCCTATTACATCACCACCGCGATCCACTATCCCAATGGCCGCCCGCATATCGGCCACGCCTATGAGATGATCGCGGCCGATGCGATCGCGCGTTTTCAGCGTCAGGCGGGGCGCGACGTGCGGTTTCAGACCGGGACCGACGAACATGGCCTGAAAATGGTCCAGACCGCGCGCGCCCAGGGCAAGGAGGTTCGTGCGCTTGCCGATGAAATGTCTAACCATTTCATTGAAATGGCCGACAGTCTTGATATTTCGTGCGATCGCTTCATCCGCACCGTCGAACCCGATCATCACCGCGCGAGCCAGGCGATCTGGCAGGCGATGGCGGACGCCGGCGACCTGTATCTCGACCGCTATGAAGGCTGGTATTCGGTCCGCGACGAAGCCTTTTACGAGGAAAAGGAACTCGTCGAAGGGGAAGGGGGCGTCAAGCTGTCGCCCCAGGGCACGCCGGTCGAATGGACGACCGAGGAGACGTGGTTTTTCCGCCTGTCGAAATATCAGCAGCCGCTGCTCGACTTCTACGCCGCCAACCCGGATTTCATTCGTCCGGACAGCCGCCGCAACGAGATCCTGCGCTTCGTCGAGGGCGGGCTGGTCGACCTGTCGGTCAGCCGCACCAGTTTTGACTGGGGCGTCCCCGTGCCCGGCAGTCCGGGGCATGTCATGTATGTCTGGGTCGACGCGCTGACCAACTATCTGACCGGAGCGGGTTATCCGGACGCGCCACAGGGTGACCGCTACTGGCCCGCCGACCTGCACCTGATCGGCAAGGATATCGTGCGCTTCCACACGGTTTACTGGCCGGCGTTCCTGATGTCGGCAGGGCTGCCGCTGCCGCGCCAGGTGTATGGCCACGGCTTTCTGCTCAACCGCGGCGAGAAGATGTCCAAATCGACCGGCAACGTGGTCGATCCGATCGCACTCGCCGAATTGGTGGGCGTCGATGCGCTGCGCTATTTCCTGCTCCGCGACATCAGCTTCGGCCAGGACGGCACGTTCAGCGACGAGGCGATCGCGACCCGCGCCAATGCCGACCTCGCCAACAGCTTCGGCAACCTTGCCCAGCGCACGCTCAGCTTCATCGCCAAGAATCTGGATGGCGCATTGCCCGACGCGGGGCGGGGCGACCCGGCCGACAGCGCACTGCTGACCCAGGTCAACGATGCGATCGCCGACTTTGCGGTGCAGTTCGCCGATCTGGCACTGTCGCAGGCGATCGAGGCGTGGATGCGTGCGGTATTCGCGTGCAACCAGTATATCGATGCGCAGGCACCCTGGGCGCTGCGCAAGACCGATCCCGAGCGTATGCACGCGGTGCTCGGCACGCTCGTCCGCGCGATCCGCCAGCTTGCCATCGCGATCCTGCCGGTCATTCCGGGGTCGGCGGGCCGGCTGCTCGACCAGCTGGGTGCGGCGGCGCGCGATCACGCCGCGCTCGAGGATCGCGACTGGTACGTGCGCCAGCAGGCGGCAGGCTTCCGTCTTTCGCCGCCGACCCCCATTTTCCCGCGCATCGTCCTGCCCGAACCGGAGGCGGTGTGAAGCTCGCCGACAGCCATTGCCACCTCAATTACAAGGGGCTCGTCGAGCAGCAGGGCGGGGTGCTGGCCCGCGCGCGCGATCGAGGGGTCGTTGCGATGCTCAACATCTCGACACGCGAATATGAGTGGGACGACGTACTGGGCGTCGCCGAGCGCGAGCCCGATGTCTGGGCGACGATCGGCATTCATCCGCATGAAGCCGACGCGCATCCGCATGTCGACACCGAGAAGCTGGTCGCACGCGCAGCGCATCCCCGGGTGGTCGGGATCGGCGAGAGCGGACTTGATTATTATTACGAGCATAGCGACCGCGATCGGCAGAAATCGGCATTCCGTGCGCATCTGGCGGCATGCCGTCACACCGGTTTGCCGATCGTGGTGCACACCCGCGATGCGGAGGACGACACCGCCGAAATCCTGACCGACGAGCTGGGGAAGGGGGGCTTTCCCGGCGTTATCCACTGCTTCACCGCCAGCGCCGCGTTCGCGCGGATCGCGCTCGACCTCGGCTTCTACATCTCGATCTCGGGGATCGTGACGTTCAAGAATGCGCGCGCGCTTCAGGACACGGCGAAATGGCTGCCGCGCGACCGGCTGCTGATTGAAACCGACGCACCGTTCCTCGCCCCGGTGCCCCATCGCGGCAAGCCGGGCGAGCCGGCGTTCGTGGCCGACACCTGCCGCTTTCTGGCCGAGCTGCGCGGCGAAGATGCCGAGCAGCTGGCGGACGCGACGCGCGCGAATTTCCACCGCCTGTTCGCCAAGACGCTGGCAGGGGCGCCCGACGGAAGCGGCACGGCGTGAAGCTGCGGCTGCTCGGCTGCGGGACATCGTCGGGGGTGCCGCGCATCGGCGCCGACTGGGGACGGTGCGATCCCGACGAGCCGCGCAACTGGCGGACGCGCACCGCTGGCCTCGTGTCGACCGAGCGCACCCGCGTGCTCGTCGATACCGGGCCCGACATGCGCCGGCAGCTGATCGACGCACGCGTGGCCAGCGTCGACGCGGTAATCTGGACCCACGCGCACGCCGATCATGTCCACGGCATCGACGATCTGCGCCAGCTGTTCCACAACTCGGGCGCGCCCGTCCGCTGCTTTGCGCGTGCGGCGACGATCGAGGATCTGCGCGCCCGCTTTGCCTATGTCTTTCACGGCCGCGCCGGCTATCCACCTGTCGCGACGCTCGATCCGCTGCCCGACCGGATGGAGATCGGCGACCTGGTCGTCACCACGGTCGATCAGCCGCACGGCGCGATCACCAGTGCCGGGCTGTGCTTTGCCCATGAAGGCAAGCGCATCGGATATTCGACCGATTTCAGCGGAATGACCGACGACATGCGGCGCGTGTTCGACAGTATCGACGTCTGGGCCGTCGATGCGCTGCGTCGCGAACCGCACCCGACGCATCCGACGCTCGATCAGGTCGTGGCGTGGGTAAGCGAGCTTGGCGTGCGGCACGCGGCGTTGATCCATATGGACAACAGCATGGATTACCGAACGCTCTGCGCCGAACTGCCCGAACATATCCGGCCCGGCCATGACGGGATGGAGTTGATACCGTGAATGAACAACAGGCCATCGGGCTGATCGGCAGCGTCGGGTTCCTGGTGCTGGTTCTCGCGTCGCTGGCGGCACGCCGTCCCAATATGTCGCTTGTCCTCCGTTCGGCGCTGGGCTGGATTGCGATCGCGGCGGTGGTTGCGATCCTCGTCGCGTTTCGTGGCGAGATTGGCGGCTTCGTCAACGATGTCGGGGCGCGGCTTGGCTTTGCCGATCAGCGCACGCGGGGCGGCGCGTTGCGCATTCCGGCATCCGATGACGGCCATTACTGGGCCAATGTGCGAATCAACGGCGTGGCGCGCCGGATGCTGATCGACAGCGGCGCGACGACCACGTCCTTGTCGGTGGCAACCGCGCAGGCCGCGGGAGTCGCGATCGATGATAGCGGACTGGTCGCGGTCGTCGACACCGCCAACGGTCCGGTGGAGGCACGGCGCGCGCGGATCGACCGACTGGAGGTCGGGCCCATCCAGACCGAGGACCTTGGCGTGCTGGTCGCGCCCAATTTCGGCGACGTCGATCTGCTGGGCATGAACTTCCTGTCGCGCCTTGGCAGCTTTCGCACCGAGCAGGGGGTGCTCGTCCTCGAACCCGCCGGCACCGCGGCGTCAGCGGAGGGGTCGAACTGAATGCGCTTCGCCATTTTACATAATGTATATTATCGGACTTTGCGATATGGCGCTGAGGCAGGCCCGGGATCGTCACCGCGCCCCGTCAAGCCCCTCTCTCGTGTCGCACGGGTAACTTGCCCCGCCAATGCGAGCGTCGGCGCATGATCGAACGCCTTGTCGCCATCATGGCGCGACTGCGCGATCCCGAGCATGGCTGCGAATGGGACCTCGCGCAGACTTTCGCGACGATCGCGCCCTACACGATCGAGGAAGCCTATGAAGTTGCGGACGCCATCGAGCGCAACGACATGGCGGACCTCCAGGACGAACTGGGCGACCTGTTGCTGCAGGTCGTCTTTCACAGCCGCATCGCCGAGGAAGCCGGCGCGTTCGACCTTGCCGACGTGGTCGCCGCGATCAGCGACAAGATGGAACGGCGCCACCCGCACATCTTCGGCGACGGAACCAACCCGGGCTGGGAAACGATCAAAGCACAGGAACGTAAACAAAAGAAGAACGATCCGAGTGCGCTGGCGGGTGTTGCCGCCGGCCTGCCCGCCCTGCTGCGCGCGGAAAAGCTTCAGAAGCGCGCCGCGCGCGTCGGCTTCGACTGGCCCGACGCACAGGGCCCGCGCGCCAAGGTGGTCGAGGAGATCGCCGAGCTAGACGAAGCTACGTGCGACGATCAGCGCGCCGAGGAGTTTGGCGACCTGATGTTCGCGCTGGTCAATTGGGGACGCCATCTGGGGATCGATCCCGAGACGGCATTGCGCCAGGCCAACATGAAATTCGAACACCGGTTCCGCGCAATGGAGGCCCTGGCGGACGGCGATTTCGCTGCGCTCGGGCTCGATGCCCAGGAAGCGTTGTGGCAGCGGGTCAAGGGCTGATCCGCCGTCCCGCGCGTCAGAATTCCTCGCCGGGGTCGACCCCCCACAGGCTTGCCTGCTCGATATAGCCCGTCCGGCCGCGCACGTCGAACAGGCACCACCCCGCGCGGCATTCGTCGAGCTTGCCGACCACGCCCGGTGCGGCACGCCAGTTGATCTTTGCACCGGGGCCGGGCGTCGCCCGCATCGGCGTCACGCCGCCGATCACGACCCCGGTGCGCTGGCTGCTCAACAGATTGACCAGCATCCATCCCTGGGTGCCGTCCGGATCCTCGATCTTGCGCCAGTCCTTGTAGATGTCGACGACGCGGATCGGCAGGTTGTCGCGCCGATAGAGCCATATCGCCGGATAGTTGCGCCCCGGCCCGGTACGCATCATGGCCCGGTCGGCGGCGATCGACGCGAAATAGGGCGTCTTGCGCCGCTGGGCGTCCGCAGCCCCGCCGATGCCGGGCAGCACGAGCAGGACGGTCAGCAAGCGCCAGGGAAACCGCCACGCCATCGGCTCAATCCCCCGTCAGGATACGATCGACCAGCTGCTTGACGGTCGGCACGAAGCCGTTGGAATAAAAGGGATCGCGCTTGAACTGATAGGCGGCATGGCCGGCAAACATCAGATTTTGTTCGGTGTCGCCGCCATGCGCGATGTCCTGAAGCGTCTTCTGGATACAGAAGCTGCGCGGATCAACCGGCCGGCCGGTCGAATTGGTTTCGGTATCGGCCCAGGACGAAAAGGCGCACTGGCTGAGGCAGCCCATGCAGTCCGCCTGGTCCTTGCGAATTTCCGCCTTTTCGGCGGGCGTGACGAACACCAGCGTATTGTCGGGAGTCTTCAACGCTTCGGTAAAGCCCAGCCCATACCATTCGCGCGCGCGGAGCAGGTCGCCGCGCGTCACCCAGAAATTCTTGCCGCGCACGCCCACGTCGAGCTGGAAGGTGTGATCGCCGGCCTGCTGCGTCGAAAACGGGATCTGCCGTTCCGACCGCGCTTCCAGGTTGCGCAGGAACGGGTTGCGCACCGCAGAGGAATAGAAGCCGGTGGGCGAGAATTTGTGCAGGAGCACGTCGCCTTCCTCGATCGTCATCAACCGGGCTTTCCAGGCGTCGGGGATCGGGCTTTCCTGCGTCAGCAACGGCCGGGTCCCGAACTGGAAGGCGATCGCGCCCAGTTCGGGATTGTCGATCCAGTTCGACCAGTCGCGCAAATACCAGACGCCGCCGGCCATCACGATCGGAACATCGTCGGAAATGCCGCCCTCGCGCATCGTCTCGCGCAGCGCCTTGACCCGCGGATAGGGATCCTGCGGCGCGCGGGGATCCTCGGCATTGCTCAGCCCGTTATGCCCGCCGGCCAGCCACGGATCCTCATAGACCACCGCCGCCAGCCATTCAGACGCCTTTGAATAAGCGCGCTTCCACAGCGCCCGGAAGGCGCGCCCGGAACTGACGATCGGCAGATAGTTGACGCCATAGGACGCCGCAATTTCGGACAATTTGTACGGCATCCCCGCGCCGCAGGTGACGCCCGCAACCATGCCACGCGTGCGTTCGAGCACGCCGTGCAGCACGCGCTGCGCGCCACCCATTTCCCACAGCACGTTGATGTTGATCGCCCCGCGCCCGCCCGCGATCTCGAACGCGCGCCGGACCTGCTGGACCGCGCCCTCGATGGCGTATTCGATCAGCTCCTCATGCCGTTCGCGGCGGGTAAGTGCGCGGTATATCTGAGGAATGATCTTGCCGTCGGCGTCGTAGCTGTCGGCATTCACCGCCGATACAGTCCCGATCCCGCCAGCCGCGGCCCATGCCCCCGCACTCGCGTGATTGGTGGCGGCAACCCCCTTGCCCCCCTCGATCAGCGGCCACACTTCCCGACCATGATAGGTGATCGGCTTGATGCCCTTGAACAACGACTTCTCCTGTAAAACCGGCGCGACGATAGCGGCATCACGAAAACGAATCGAGCAATTCCTGCAAAGACAGGCGCGGGCGACTCATGTCGACAGGTCGATTCCGCCGATCGCCCCGCCATAAAGCTTGCCATAGGCTGCGATCATCGCTTGTTCGTCGAACAGTGCGCGGGCCCGTGCGAGGTTCGCCGCGCCGATGCGCGCGCGGGCGGGCGCGTCGTTGGCCAGTGCCTGGAGCCGGTCGCGCAGATGCACCTCGTGGCGGTCGATTCCCATATAGGGCAGGTTCTCCGGCGCGACCATTTCGGGGATGTCGCCCAGCGGCGGCGCGACGACGGGCAACCCGCTCGCCATCGCCTCCATCACCGAAATCGGCTGCTGCTCGCTGCGCGACGACAGGGCGAAGATGTCGAAGAGACCGATATAGCGGTGCGGTTCGGGCAGGAATCCGGGCAGGTGGACCTGGTCCCCCATCCCCATCAGCTCGGCCGCCTGCACGATCGCCGCGCGCTCGGGCCCCTCGCCCGCGATGACCAGCCGGGTACGCGCACCGACCACGCCACCGGTGGCGCGGACGAGGAGCGCTAGGTCCTTGACCGGGCGCAGACCGGCGATGGCGCCGATGACGACTTCTCCCGGCCGTCGTTTGAACCCCGGAATGGCGTTGGCGCGCGGCCGGGCGGTGGCATAGCGGTCGACCGGGATGCCGTTGCTGATCCGCGCGACGCGCGACGCGGGCTGCTTCCACGCGCGCGTCGCGATCCGCGCCAGCGTATGCGATGGCACGACCAACCGGTGCGCCGCCGCCAGCGCCAGCCGGCGATAGGCGTTGCGCATTGGGTTGAGGCCATTGGCCTCGTCGTCGTTGAAGCCGTCTTCGTGATGGATGACCGGCGGCATCCCCTTGCCGAACACCCGGCGCGCCATCACCCCGTCGATCGCGCCCCAGTTATACGTCAGCACCAGGTCGAAACGGCGCATGAACCGCGCGATCGCCTCATAGCGCGCGACCGACGGACGCCCGGTCAGCGGCGGCGGGTCCTGCGCGATTTCATAGGCGATGCCCGGCGCGATCGCATCGCGCGCGCCCAAAGCGCCCGGCACGCCGGAGACGATGACGTGGCGTGCGCGGTCGCCAAAGGCGTTCATCAGCCGGACGGCACGCGCCTCCTTGCCGCCCAGATCGAAGCTCGAATGCAGATGCAGGATGCGGACCGGCATCGGGTTCAGGCACGCGCGCCGCTGGCCAGCCGCGCGAGCAGCCCGTCGACCGCCGCGACCGCCGCCGGCTCGTCGAGCGTCGGGGCATGGCCGGTGTTCGGAACCGTCACGAGTTCGCCCTGCGGCAGTCGATCGCGCATCCGCCGCGCGACCTCATCACTGAGAATATCCGAGCAGGCTCCGCGCAGGACGAGCACGGGCACACCGGCCAGCGCATCGAGCGCCCCCCACATGTTGAGCCCCGCCTCATTGCCCGGCACCCGGAACGGTTCGGCGATGCGCATGTCGTAGTCGAGCACGATCCGCCCGTTGGAATTGAGCCGGTACAGCCGCTTGGCCATGCCCAGCCAGTCCTGGATCTCATAGGTGGGATAGGCGTCGGCATTCGCCTCCGCCACCGCGCGCGCGGCATGCATCCAGGTCGGGTGCCAGCTGCCCTTACCGACATAGCCGCGGATGCGCGCGAGGCCCGCCGGGTCGATCTCCGGCCCGACATCGTTGAGCACGGCGCCGACCACCCGCCCCCGTTCGGCCGTCGCCAGCAGCATCGCCAGGATGCCGCCCAGCGACGTTCCGACGAGCACGATCCGCGGCAGGTCGAGCTGGCGTAGCAGCACCTCCAGATCCTGCAGATAGGTGAGCGGGACATAGGTCATCGGGTCGCGCGCATAGGCGCTTTCGCCCCGCCCGCGCAGATCGACGACGATCAGCCGCCAGTCACCCGCCAGCCGCGCCGCCAGCCCGTCGAAATCGCGGGCGTTGCGCGTCAGGCCCGGCATGCACAGCAGCGCCGGGCGATCGTCCGGCCCGGCATAGTCGCGATAATGCAGCCGCAGACCGTCGTTCGACCACCAATAGCCGTCCTGCCAGGCGGGTGCGGGCCCGGCCGGGTCGGTCGGTCGCGAACCGTGGTTGCGTTGCGTCGCCATGCCACCCCATATCGCCGCATGTCCAAGCCCCCGCAAGCGCCCGTGTCCTTTCATCCCGAACGCACGATCCTCGAACTCGGCGACGGCTTCTACGACCCGGTGCGACCGGCGGCGTTCCCCGCGGCGATCCTGCGTTTCCGCAACGACCGCCACGCCGCCGCGATCGGCCTCGACCAGCTCGACGATCGCGCGTGGATCGATCATTTCGCGCGGTTCACGCCACTGCCGGGCAGCCTGGAGGCGCCGCTGGCGCTGCGATATCACGGCCACCAGTTCCGCGTGTACAATCCCGACATCGGCGACGGGCGCGGTTTCCTGTTCGCCCAGCTCCGCGACGGTGCCGGCCGTCTGCTCGACCTGGGCACCAAGGGTTCGGGCCAGACACCCTGGAGCCGCTTCGGCGACGGCCGGCTGACGCTCAAGGGCGGCGTGCGCGAGGTGCTGGCGACCGAGATGCTCGAGGCGCTGGGGGTCGACACATCCAAAAGCTTTTCGCTCGTCGAGACCGGGGAGGCGCTGCATCGCGGCGACGAGCCCTCCCCCACCCGGTCGAGCGTGCTGGTCAGGCTGAGCCACGGCCATATCCGGATCGGGACGTTCCAGCGTGTCGCCCAGTTGCGCGACGAGGAAGCGATGCGGCGGCTGATCGCCTATGTCCTGCGCCACTTTTATGGCGAGGAAGCGGAAGACCCGTCGGATGCCGCCCCGCGCCTGCTCCGCCATGTCGTCGGCGCGACCGCGCGGCTGGCGGCGGGGTATATGGCGGCGGGCTTCGTCCACGGCGTGCTCAATTCGGACAATATCAACGTCACCGGCGAAAGCTTCGACTATGGCCCGTGGCGGTTCGCGCCGACCTGGGACGCGGCGTTCACCGCGGCCTATTTCGACCATGGCGGCCTGTACGCCTTCGGCCGGCAGGCGGAGGCGACCCACTGGGATGTGATGCAGCTCGCGGTCAGCCTGCGCATCGTCAGCGCGGCCGAGCCGTTGATCGCGGCGCTCGATGTGTTCGAGCCCGAATATCGGGCCGCGTTGCGCGACGCGCTGCTTTGGCGCCTGGGGCGCACGCCCGGCGAACCTGACGACGGGGACGCGCTGGCCCGCGCGCTCGACGCTGCATTGGCGCAAAGCCAGGTGCCGATCGACCGATTCTTCTTCGACAGCTTCGCGCGCGACATTCCCGACAGCTACGGCCCGGCATTCGACGGCGTGCGTGCGCCGTTGGCGCGTCACGCCCCGCGCAGCGCGCGCAACGATCGCTACTGGCACGGCGATGCGCCGTGCGCGCTCGACATCGCGGAGGTCGAGGCGATCTGGGCACGCATCGATCAGGCCGATGACTGGTCGGCGTTCCACGCGAAGATCGACGCGATCCGCGCGATGGGCGCGGCGCTGGCGGACGGGTAAGTGCCTGCGTTCGCCAGGTGACTGGCATCGGCGGCAAATCTGGTGCATGAGCCCGGCAACTGGCCGCAGGATGCTGAATGCCGCAGGAACTGATTTCGACCGAGCCCGCCACCGGCGCGGTGTTGTGGCGCAAGCCCCACGGAAATGCCGATACAGAAGTGGGGATCGCGCGCGCCGCGTGGGCGGAATGGGCCGCACGCCCCTATACGGTGCGGGTCGAGACGATGCGCCGCTTTGCCAATGTCGTGCGTGCCCGCGCCGACGCGATGGCCGACCTGATCGCCCGCGAAACCGGCAAGCCGTTGTGGGAATCGCGCACCGAAGTCGAAACCGTGATCGGCAAGGTCGACATCTCCGTCAACGCGCATTCGGAACGGACCGGCCAGCGGCGGATGGAAGCGCCGATGAACGGCCGGGTCGCGCTGCGTCACAAGCCGCACGGCGTGCTGGCGGTGCTGGGGCCCTACAACTTCCCGGCGCACCTGCCCAACGGCCACATCGTGCCCGCGCTGCTCGCGGGCAATGCGGTCGTGTTCAAGCCATCGGAAAAGACCCCCGCGGTCGGCGAGATGCTGGTCGATTGCTATCGCGCGGCGGGCGTGCCGGAGGGTTGCGTCCGCCTGCTGATCGGCGGACCGGAAGCGGGCAAGGCACTGGCGGGCCATCCCGACATCGACGGGCTGCTGTTCACCGGATCGGCGCGCACCGGCATCGCGCTCAACCGGATGTTCGCCGAGCACCCCGAAAAGATCCTCGCACTCGAAATGGGCGGCAACAACCCGATCGTCGTGTGGAGCACCCCGGACCTCTACACCGCGGCCGTGCTGGTCGTGCAGTCGGCGTTCACCACCGCGGGCCAGCGGTGCGCCAACGCCCGGCGGCTGATCGTCGACGAGCGGCTGGCCGATCCGCTGATCGCGGAGATCGAGAAGCTCGTGGCGCGGATGATCATCGGCGAACCCCATGCCGACCCGGCCCCGTTCATGGGTCCGGTGATCGACAACGACGCCGCCGACCAGCTGACCGAGGCGTTTGTCGGGCTGCTGACGCGCGGCGGCCGGCCGATCCGCCACCTCCACCGCCTGATCGAGGGGCGGCCGTTCCTGTCGCCCGGCATCATCGACATGACCCATGCGACCGATCGGCCCGACGGCGAACTGTTCGGCCCGGTGCTGCAGGTGTTTCGCACCGCGACCTTCGACGAGGCGATCGCCGAGGCCAACAACACCCGCTACGGGCTGTCCGCCGCGCTGATCAGCCAGGAGCCGACGCTGTACGAGCAATTCTGGTCGAACATCCGCGCCGGCGTGGTCAACTGGAACCGCCCCACCAACGGCGCATCCTCGTCCGCGCCGTTCGGCGGCGTCGGCTGGTCGGGCAACCATCGGCCGAGCGCCTATTATGCGGCGGATTACTGCGCCTATCCGGTCGTGTCGTCCGAAGCCGAGCTCGCCCGGGCGTCGATCGGCATCGGTCTGCGCGACGGGTGACGTCCAGCGCCAGTCCGGCGTGATCCGGTCCGCGTCGGGCGCGGAAAAGTTCTGCTACGGTGACACCAAGCATCGATCGATTGCAACTTGCGCGGCGGCGGCGCATCTCGAACGGCATGACAGAGGCGCACTCCGCTACCCGCGACGGCCGGGTCATCCTGGTCGGGGCCGGCCCCGGCGATCCGGGGCTGCTGACGCTGCGTGCCGCCGATGCTCTCCGCATCGCGGACGTCGTCGTCCATGACGGCCTGATCGACCCGCGCATGCTCGACCTGGCACCGCGGGCGGCGGCGCGGATTTCGGTGGCCAAGCAGCGCGCGCGCCATACCCTGCCGCAGGAAGCGATCAACGCGCTGCTCGTCGCGCACGCCCGCCGCGGCGCGACCGTCGTCCGGCTGAAGGGCGGCGATCCGTTCGTGTTCGGCCGCGGCGGCGAGGAGGTCGAGGCGCTGCGCGACGCGGGCATCCCGGTCGAGGTCATTCCGGGCGTATCGGCGGCGCTCGGCTGCGCGGCGCAGGCGATGCTCCCCCTCACCCACCGCGACTGGTCGAGCACGGTCAGCTTCGTCGCCGGCCAGTGCAAGGGGCTGTCGGAACAGGACTGGTCTGGGCTGGCCGGCAACGGCCGGACGCTTGTCATCTACATGGGCGTCGCCACGGCTGCACAGATCGCGGAGAAGCTGATGGCCGACGGGGTTGCCCCCGATATGCCCGTCGCGGTGCTGGAGCGCGGCACCCATGCCGATGCCCGCGCGCTGCGCACCCTGCTCGCCGATCTCGGCGCGATGGTCGCGCGCCAGCGCGTCGCGTCGCCGGCCGTCATCGTCGTCGGCGAGGTGGCGCGGCTGGCCGATGCGCAGGATCAGCTGGGGCAATGGGCAAAAGCGGCGGAGGCGCTGGCGTGAAGATCCTGACCGGCAATGACCTGAAGACCGGCGATGTCGTGTGGTGGACCGGCAGCGGGTGGTCGCGCCACGTCGCCGACGCGATCGATGTCGCCGAACATGGCGAGGCGATCGCGCGCGAGGAGGAAGCCGCGCGGCGCGTGAACGTGCCCTATGTCATCGATGCCGTGCTGGCTGGGGATGGCCCGCGTCCCGAGCATATCAAGGACCGGATCCGCGCGCTCGGGCCGACGGTGCGCGCCGACCTGTCGCTCAAGCCTGCCGACCCGCAAGCCGGCAGCTGGGTGATCTGATGCGCGCCGGGCACCTGGCCGTGCTGGCGCTCGCGTGCGCGGCACCCTCGTTCGCACCTGCCTCCGCCCTCGCGCGAGCGCCCGGCGAGGCGCGCGAAACGCGACATGTCACGCAGACCTATCTGCGCGCGAAGCCCGGACTGCGCGCCGATCTGATCGCCTATTTGCGGGCCAACTGGTTCGCGATGGACCGGATCGGCGTCGAACGCGGCCTGTTCACCAGCTATGCGCTGCTGGAGCGTGGCGACGAAAGCCAGGCCGAGTGGGACGTGATCGTCACTGTCGGCTATCCGACCGAAGCGGGCTACGACGCGCCGGGTGTCGCCGAGGCCTTTCAGGCCATCCGCGCGGCACACCGCGAAGTGAAGATCGGCGGGCGCGGTTTCGCCGAGCTGGGCGAAATCGTCCAGCACCACCCGCTTGCCGTGGTCACGCACAACCCGTGACCCGCCGACGCAGATAGAGGCCCGAGCCGATGTACCGATACGACCAATATGACCAGGCGATCGTCGATGCCCGCGTTGCCGAATTCCGCGATCAGGTGGAACGCCGCATCGCGGGGCAGCTGACCGAGGACCAGTTCAAGCCGCTGCGGCTGATGAACGGCCTCTATTTGCAGCTGCACGCCTATATGCTTCGCGTCGCCATCCCCTATGGCACGCTCGACAGCCGGCAGATGCGGATGCTGGCGCACGTCGCGCGCAAATATGATCGCGGCTACGGCCATTTCACCACGCGCCAGAACCTGCAGTATAACTGGATCAAGCTGGCCGACGCGCCCGACATCCTCGCCGATCTGGCGACGGTCGAGATGCATGCGATCCAGACCAGCGGCAATTGCATCCGCAACATCTCGTCCGACCAGTTCGCCGGTGCGGCCGCGGACGAGCTGACCGATCCGCGGCCATGGGCCGAGCTGATCCGGCAGTGGAGCACGTTCCACCCCGAGTTCACCTACCTGCCGCGCAAGTTCAAGATCGCGGTGATCGCGGCGGCGGAGGATCGCGCGGCGATGCGTCTGCACGATATCGGCATTCAGATCGTCGCGCGCGACGGCGAAATGGGCGCGCGGATCTTCGTCGGCGGAGGCATGGGTCGCACACCCATGATCGCGCCGGAAATCCGCGATTTCGTGCCGCTCGGCGACCTGCTGAGCTATCTGGAGGCCTGCCTGCGGGTCTACAACCGCCATGGGCGCCGCGACAATCTCTACAAGGCGCGGATCAAGATCCTGGTGCACGAGATCGGCGCGGACGAATATCGCCGCCAGGTCGAAGCCGAGTTCGTCGCGGTCAAGGCGCTGGGCATCGATCCGCCGGCCGCCGAGTTCGATCGCATCGCGGCATTCTTCGCGCCGCCGCCCTTTGAACAGGGTCTCGACGACACGGTCGACCGCAGCGATCCCGATTTTGCGGTGTGGATCGACCAGAATGTGAAGGCGCACAAGCAGCCGGGCCATGCGATCGTCAACATCTCGCTCAAGCCGGTGGGCGGCATTCCGGGCGACGCGAGTGCCGACCAGATGGACGTGATGGCCGACCTTGCCGCGCGCTACAGCCATGACGAGCTCCGCGTCACGCACGCCCAGAACATCGTGCTGCCACATGTGCGCAAGGCGGACCTGCACGCGATCTGGCAGGCGCTGGCGGCCGCCGGGCTGGCGGAGGCTAATCTGGACCTGATCAGCGACATCATCGCCTGCCCGGGCCTCGACTATTGCAGCCTCGCCAATGCACGCTCGATCCCCGTCGCGCAGAAGATCGCGACGCGTTTCGCCGACCTCGACCGGCAGCGCGACCTGGGCGAGCTCAAGCTCAAAATCTCCGGCTGCATCAATGCGTGCGGCCATCACCATGCCGGCCATATCGGCATTCTGGGCGTCGACCGGAAAGGCGTCGAAAACTACCAGCTGTCGTTCGGCGGATCGGGCGCGGAGGACGTCAGCCTCGCCCGCATCACCGGACCGGGATTTACCGAGGACGGCGTCGTCGACGCGGTCGAAAAGGCGACCGAGGTCTACATCGCGCATCGCGAGGCGGGCGAGCGTTTCGTCGACACCTATCGTCGGATTGGCATGGAGCCGTTCAAGGAAGCAATCTATGGATAAGTTGTTGCGCCTGCGCGACGACGAGCCGCACGAGGAGCCGGCGGTCACGCTCGACGCCTTTCTGGGTCAGTCGAATGCGACTGCGGTCAGGGTCGAGGCCGGCGAGGATGTCCGCGCGCTCCTTCCCTTTCTCGACCGGCTGGCGTTGGTCGAGATCAGTTTTCCGAGCTTTCGCGACGGTCGGGGCTATTCGGCGGCACGCATCCTGCGCGAGGCCGGCTATGGCGGCGAGTTGCGCGCCGAGGGCGACGTGCTCGTCGACCAGATCCCGCTGATGCGGCGGTGCGGCTTCGACAGTTTCGCGCCGGCCTCTCCGGTCGATCAGGCGACGCTGGCCGCGGCGATTGCGCGGCATGACCATGTTTATCAGGCCGCGGCCGATGAACGCGTGCCGGTGTGGAAGCTGCGCCATGGCTGACCTCGACATCCGAGCGGTCGACCGGATCGATGTCGCGCCGCGCTTCATTCCGGCGGATGCGCTGCGCCTGAACGACCGGTTTCGCGGGGAGGATGCCGCGACGATGCTGCGGACGGTGCTGGGCAACCGGATGCTCGGCGACGTCGCGCTGCTTTCATCCTTCGGCGCCGAATCCGCGGTGCTGCTGCATCTGGTCGCCACGGTCGATCCCGCGATCCCGGTCCTGTTTCTCGATACCGGCAAACATTTTCCGGAGACGCTGGCGTATCGGGATCTGCTCGCAGACCGGCTTGGGCTGCGCGACCTTCGCAATCTGACCCCCGATCCCGCCGCGCTCGCTGCTCGTGACGCGGCCGACGAACGCTGGTCCTACGATCCCGACGGCTGTTGCGACCTGCGCAAGGTCCACCCGCTCACCCGCGCACTGGGCGGCTTCGACGCGACAATTACGGGGCGCAAGGCGTTTCAGGCGGATACCCGCGCCGCGCTCGAACGGTTCGAGATCGACGCCGCCGATGCGCAGGGTCGGTTGAAGCTCAATCCGCTGGCGACGTGGCATCGGGCGGACCTCGACGCCTATTTCGTCGCGCACGACCTGCCGCGCCATCCGCTCGAGGCACAGGGCTATCCCTCGATCGGCTGCGCACCGTGCACCAGCCCGGTCTCCACCGACGGGGATGACGTCCGCGCTGGACGGTGGCGCGGCTTTGCCAAGACCGAGTGCGGCATCCACCTGCCCGCAGGTGCCGCCAAGCCGGCGGCGTAAGCCGGGCGTCAGCGGCCCTTGAATTCGGGCGGTCGCTTCTGGAGGAAGGCCATGCCGCCCTCCACCGAATCCGCGCTGCCCCGCGCCCTGCGCTGCGCCTCGGCCTCCGCCAGCATCGCTTCGGCATGGCCGGTGTCGAGCGCGCGCCAGACCGCGCGGCGCATCAGGCCGAGCGCGACCGTCGGGCCGCGCGCAAGCCGCTGCGCCAGCGCCAGCGCCTCCTCATCCAGCCGTTCGTCGGTGACCACCCGGTGGATCAATCCCCATTCCAGCGCGCGTTCGGCCGACACCCGTTCGCCAAGCATCATCATTTCCATCGCGCGCGCGCGCCCGACGATACGCGGCAGCAGCCACGTCGCGCCGCCGTCGGGCACCAGCCCGATATTGACGAACGCCTGAAGGAAATAGGCGGTCGGGCTGGCGATGCAGAAGTCCGCGGTAAGCGCGAGGCTGCTGCCGATGCCCGCGAACGCCCGCCCCTCCCCCCGGATCAGCACCGCGCGCGCTCCGTCGAGCCCGGCGAGCGCATCGCGGATCTGGTCGAACATCGCCGTCGGCGCGGCATTCAGGCGATCCGGGCGATTGAGCGCGATGACCAGCACATCGCCATCGCGTTCGACCCGGATCATCGCTTCGCTCATCACCCTGCCTCCAATTGATCGTTCCCCGCCCCCTATGCCATACTGCATCTTCGAAACAATGTCGGATGGAGAAGATCATGGCCACCGCGATCAAGTCGCCCGCGACTATGAGCGACGCGGAGCGCGATGCGCGCCAGCAGCTCGCGGCCTGTTACCGCATTTTCGACATGCTCGGCTGGTCAGAGATGATCTACAACCACATCACGCTGAAGGTGCCGGGCGAGGACGGCGCGTTCCTGATCAATCCCTTTGGCCTGCACTTCAGCGAGGTAAAGGCGTCGAACCTGGTCAAGATCGACATCGACGGCAACAAGCTCGACCTGAACCCGCACCCGGTCAACCTCGCCGGCTTTACCCAGCATGCGCTGTTCCACCGCCACCTGCCCGACGCGCATTGCATCATGCACACCCATACCACCGCCGGCATGGCGGTGAGCGCGGTCGAAGGCGGCCTGCGCCCGACCAACTTCTATGCCTGCAACTTCGTCGGCCAGATCGCATACCACGATTTCGAGGGGGTGACGGTGCGCGCCGAGGAGGGCGAAAGGCTGATCGAACATCTGGGCGACAAGCGCGTGATGCTGCTGCGCAACCACGGCATTCTGGTGATGGGGCGCACACTGCCCGAAGCCTTTATCAAGCACTGGTCGCTACAGCGCGCGTGCGAGATCCAGGTCGCGACCGCGTCGATGGGCACGCCGATCGAGGTTCCCGCCGACGTCGTGGCCATCCATCAGCGCGACCTGCACAAGGTGCAGATCCCCGGCGGCGCGGGCGCGGCGGATTTCGCCGCGATGGTGCGATTGGTCGACCGCATCGACCGCAGCTGGCGCGACTGATCGGGCGCGGGTTTCTCGCCGTCCGATCCTGCGCTATCCGGAACCGCGATGACCCGTTTCACCGTCAACAACCAGCCGGTCGAATACCGGCTCGATCCCGCGACGCCGCTGCTTTGGGCACTGCGCGACGCGTCCAACCTGACCGGAACCAAATATGGCTGCGGCACCGGCGATTGCGGGGCGTGCACCGTGGATATCGACGGCCAGGCGGTGCGATCGTGCCAGGTGACGATCGCGGCGATCGAGGGGACGTTCGTCACCACGATCGAGGGCCTGTCGCGCGAACGCGACCACCCGGTCCAGCAGGCGATGATCGCGGCCAACGTGTCGCAATGCGGCTATTGCCTGCCCGGCATCGTCATGGCGGCGGCGGTCCTGCTGAGGCGCAATCGCGACCCGTCCGAAGCCGACATCGTCGACGCGCTCGGCAACCTGTGCCGGTGCGGCATCTATCCACGCCTGGTCGACGCGGTCCAGATGGCGGCCCGGATCGCGCGGGGCGACGAGACTATCCCGGTGCCGGCCCAGCCGGGCATCGACCCGCGCGACGCGGCGCGCAGCGTACCGGCCCTGCGGCCTTGAGCTTTCCTTTCTGATTGCTGTCAACGCAATTCAGAAACGGGTCATCGCAGCGTGGGTAGACGACAGGCATGTGGCGATCGTGCCACGGAGACGTGACGATGCGAAATATCCTCTTGAGCCTGTTGATCGGCGCCACCGCGCTGACCCCCATCGCTGCCACTGCCCAGGATCGTGACGGTCGTGGCGGGCGTGGCGGTCGCCCCGAACGTGCCGAGCGCGTCGACCGCGGGGGTGCGCCCCGCGCCGCCGAACGCCGCGAAGCGGGCGAGGAACGTCCGGCCTTTAGTCAGCAGCGAAACGAAGCGAGAGCCGAGCGCCGCGAATTTCGTCAGGAGCGCCGGGAATTCGGCGAGGATCGGCGCGCCTTTCGTCAGGATCGTGCCGACGATCGCCGCGACTTCGCCCGCGAACGTCAGGATGACCGGCGCGATTTCCGTCGTGGCGAGGTGACGCGCGAGGCGTTCCGCGCGGATCGCCAGGACGATCGTCGCGACTTCCGTAACGAGCGGCGCGACGATCGCCGCGACTTTGCCGGCGAGCGGCGCGAGTTTCGCAACGACCGTCGCGAATTCCGCGATTTCCGCAATGACCGGCGCGACGTTCGCGATGATCGTCGCGACTTCCGCGACAACCGCCGCGATTTCCGGGATGACCGACGCGATTTCCGTAACGATCGTCGCGACTGGAACGGCCGCCGCTTCGGCGACTGGCGCGACGACCAGCGGTATCGGCGCGGTTGGGATGACCGGCGCGACTGGAATCGCGGCTGGCGCGGCGACAATCGGTACAACTGGCGCGACTGGCGCGGCCGCAATCGGAACCTCTATCGCCTGCCGCGCTATTACGCGCCGAACGGCTGGAATTACGGCTATCGCCGCTTTTCCATCGGCCTGACGCTCGGCTCGCTGCTGTTCGCTCCGCAATACTGGATCGACGATCCGTTCTACTATCGCCTGCCGCCGGCCTTTGGTCCGTACCGTTGGGTGCGCTATTACAATGACGCGTTGCTGATCGACATCCGGTCGGGTCGCGTCGTCGATGTCGAGTACGATATCTTCTGGTGACGATCGCCGGATGGCGAAGCGCGGAGGCCCGGCGGCGACGTCGGGCCTCTTGCGTTTCGGGGGCGGCTTTGTGCAGGGTCGGCGACGATGTTCTGGTCCCGCCGCCGCAAAGCCCCTGCCCGTCCCGGCCCGCCGTCGCCGGCGCGCCGTGACATCGGCGTGCAGGTTGCGGCGCGACTGGCCGCGACCCCGGGCATGCGCCGCGTGCCTGTCGACGGCGCACAGATGTTCACCCACCCCGACTATCTGTCGCCGGCGCAATGCCGGCTGCTGATCGACCTGATCGACGCGGGCCGCCGCAAGTCGACGCTGTTGTCGACCAGCAACGACCCCTATTTCCGGACGAGCGACAGCTGCGACCTCGACCGCTGGTCGCCCGACGTCCAGCCGATCGACGAGGCGATCGCCGACCTGCTCGGCATGGAACCGCGGCAGGGCGAGACGATCCAGGGCCAGCGATATGCGCCCGGCCAGCAGTTCCGCGCCCACCACGACTATTTCAACGAAAACGAGCCCTATTGGGAAACGATGAGGCCGTTCGGGGGCCAGCGCACCTGGACGGCGATGGTCTATCTGAATGACGTATCGGATGGGGGATCGACCTGGTTTCCAAGGCTGGGCGTGCGTTTCAAGCCCGAACGCGGCCTGCTCGTCGCCTGGAACAACATGGGCGAAGACGGCAGCCCCAACGATGCGACGCTCCACGAAGGGGTCGCGGTCACGCGCGGGGTCAAATACATCGTCACCAAATGGTTTCGCGAGGGCAGCTGGATCAAATGATCCCCGTGCTGGACCGCGCCCGCGCGATCGCCTAGCCCCGGTGGCAGCCATGTCAGCGATCCTCAACATCCGGCAATCGATCCTCGGCCAGCCCTGGCAGTGGCGCGGCCTGGCGAACGACGCGGGCGGCGCGGATTACACGCCCGACGATCTGGTCACCCAGCTGTTGCTGGCGCGTGGCTGTGCGCGCGAGGATCTCGATCGCCATCGTGCGCCCAGCATTCGCGCATTCATGCCCGACCCGTCGATCTTCCGCGACATGGACCGCGCGGCCGAACGGATCGCAGACGCCGTCGCCGCGAACGAAAACGTCGTGATCTTTGGCGATTACGACGTCGACGGCGCGACATCGGCGGCGCTGCTGATCCGCCTGTTGCGCGACCTGGGGCTGGCGGCGCGCGCCTATATCCCCGACCGGCTGATGGAGGGCTATGGCCCCTCGGGCGAGGCGCTGGTGCGGTTGAAGCGCGAGGGCGCGGACCTGATCGTCACGGTCGATTGCGGCGCACAGGCGTTCGAGGCGCTGGAGATGGCGCGCGACGCCGGAGTCGACGTGATCGTCGTCGATCATCACAAATGCGCAGCCGCGCTGCCCGTCGCGCATGCGGTGGTCAACCCGAACCGGCTGGATGAGGCGGAAGGCGCCGAACACGGCCACCTCGCCGCGGTCGGCGTCGCGTTTCTGCTCGGCGCGGCATTGCTGCGGGTGCTGCGCGCGCGCGGCTGGTTCGCTGGCGGCCGGGCCGAGCCCCGCCTGCTCGACCTGCTCGACCTGGTGGCGCTCGGCACGGTCGCCGACGTCGCGTCGTTGCGCGGGCTCAACCGCGCCTTTGTCGCACAGGGGCTGAAGGTCATGGCCGCCCGGCGCAATATCGGGATGAACGCGCTGATCGAAGCTTCCCGCCTGACGCGCGCACCGAGCTGCAGCGACCTGGGCTTCGCGCTGGGCCCGCGGATCAACGCCGGCGGGCGCGTCGGCCGCGCCGACCTGGGCGTACGCTTGCTGACCACCGACGATCCCGACGAGGCACGACGAATCGCCGCCGAGCTCGACCAGCTCAATCAGGAGCGCCGGACGATCGAGGGCGAGGTGCAGGCGACCGCCGAGACGCTGGCGGGCGGAACGGCGCATGCGGTCGCGGTCGTCGCGGCGCCGGGATGGCATGCCGGCGTAATCGGCATCGTCGCGGGGCGGCTGAAGGAAAAGCTGGGTCGGCCGGCCATCGTCATCGCGATCGACGAACAGGGCATCGGCAAGGGGTCCGGACGGTCCGTCGCGGGGGTCGACCTGGGTGCGGCGATTCTGGCGGCGAAGGAAGCCGGTCTGCTGATCGCCGGCGGCGGCCACGCGATGGCGGCCGGGCTGACCATCGCCGCCGACCAGGTCGATGCGCTCACCGCGTTCCTCGACACGCGCCTGGGCGAAGCGGTTGCGCGTGCCGGGATCGGGCGCGCCCTGCTGGTCGACGCCGTGCTTGCGCCGCGCGCGGTCAACCCGGTGCTGGTCGATGCGCTGGAACAGGGTGGGCCCTATGGCATGGGCTGGCCCGCACCGCGCGTCGCCGCGGGCCCGGTGCGCGTGGTGAAGGCGGATGTGGTCGGCACCGGCCATGTCCGCGCCATCCTGTCGGGCGACGACGGCGCGACGCTCAAGGCGGTGGCGTTTCGCAGCGCCGACACGCTGCTCGGCCAGGCGCTGCTGGCCGCCCCGCCCCATCGCCGGCTTTGGGTGGCGGGACGTGCGCGGCGCGACGATTGGGGCGCGCGCCCGGCCGCCGAACTGCATCTCGACGATGCGGCATGGGCGGAGTAGGCGGTCGAAAAGGATCGCTTGACCGCCGCGGATCATTTTTATAGGTGCGCCCGACCAGCCAAGGCATGGCCCCTTCGTCTAGCGGTCTAGGACGTCGCCCTTTCACGGCGAAAACACGGGTTCGAGTCCCGTAGGGGTCACCATCGTCAAGCTGAGAGTATCGGAACTGCGCCGTTCCGCATGATGTGGTGAAAACGGCTTCCAAAATTTATCCCACAGACCATAGGCGCCCATCCCGAGCAAATCCCCGCTTGTTGCCGCCGGGCGAGCGTTCAGCCGGATCGATCAGATCAGCGCGACCAGCGCCGCCGGGCTGCTGCCGCCGGCCTTCAAACACGACGCCGGCGATCTGCAGCCGGACCAGCCCAACGAGCGGGTCGACCGCTTGTTTGGCTTGACCCGTTGCTCCCGGCCATAGCACGTTCGATCGGCGCAAATCGCGTTGACGTGAGCAACCAGGAATAAGATGCGGGCAGTCTACCTCGTCGATGACGACGATATCATTCGGAATCTGCTGCGGGATGTCCTTTCGGGCATTCCGGACCTGCTGCTGTTCCCCTTCCGCGCCGGGAATGATTTCATCGCTGCCCTTCCCGATTTGGCAGGCGGCGTGCTCATGTTGGACATGAAGATGCCCGGCATGAGCGGCCTTGATGTCCTTGAGGCGATTCACCGTCAGGAAGGTCGTTTCACCACCATCCTGATGACAAGTCGGCCGGCTGTCGCCGATGTCGTAAAGTGCATCAAGATGGGCGCTTACGACTTTCTCGAAAAGCCGATCGATCCGGACGCACTGGTCGACTGCATTGAATCGGCACTTGAGTCGCTCTGGGAAACGCGCGCGAAACTCGCAGCCAGGGCGGAGGCAATGAAACGCATCAACCGTCTGACCGATCGCGAACTGGGAATACTCGACCTTATGGTTGACGGGTTGCCCAACAAGGTGATCGCCGACCGCCTGTCGCTCAGCACGCGCACCGTGGAGGTTCACCGCGCCAGTCTGATGGCGAAAATCGGCGCGGAATCATTGTCCGCCGCGGTTCGCATGGCGGTTCTTGCCAACCCGTATATTCTGCAGGAATTGCCTTAACCGCAGTTTGCGGAAACTACGTACGCCCCCCAAAACGCTCTGGTTACGGCCATCGCCCTACGCTTCCCGACACAGTTTCCGGGATAGGGATGAGGCAGATATGAGCATCAAGGGCAAGGGCCAGGTCGGGGGTGCCGTCATACTGGGCGCAATGGCCGTGTCCGTTATTTTCACCAGCGTGCAGATCGACAAGATCCGCTTCGGCGGCGACATGGATCGGCGCAACCAGCAGGTCAGTGACCTGACCGCGGATATTCTTCCGCCGCCCGAATATGTGATCGAACCCTATCTCGAGGCGACGCTGCTGGTCGCTAACCCGTCGACGCTTCCCGACCGACAAAAGCGCCTTGCCGAGCTCGAGCAGCAATTCAATGATCGCTATGCGTACTGGAAATCATCGGACCTCCCGCCTGCACTGAAAGAGCAGATCCTGAATCGATCGGGTGCGAAGGCAATAGAATTCTGGACCGAACTGAATCAGCGGCTTCTGCCCGCCGTCGCCGGCGGCAATATGGACCGAGCACAGGCCAGCTATGCGCGTCTCACCGATGACTATGTCAGCCATCGTGCAGAGATCGACAAGCTGGTGGTCGCGGCTGGCGAGGCCCAGACTCGCCTGAGCGAGGATAGCCACGCGACTCTCGCGTCGACGATCCTGTGGCTCAGCGTGCTCGGCGTCCTGATCGTCGCCATGCTGGTCGGTGGAATCTTTTATCTGATCCGCAATGCGCTGAACCCGCTATCGGCAACCGCCGACGCCATGCGCCGGATGGCAGAGGGCGATTTCGACGTCGCGGTCGAAGGAAACGGCCGCAAGGATGAAATCGGCACCATGGTCCAGGCTATCGAAGTGTTTCGGGCAGCGTCGAAGGCGCAGGCCGAGGCCGAAAGCAAGCAGCGTCAGGTCGTGGAAGACCTCGCTGCCGGTCTGCGCCAGGTCGCCGATGGCAACATGACCCATCGCATCGATCACCCATTTGCAAATGAATATGAAACCTTGCGCACGAGCTTCAATGAGACGGTGGAAGGACTTGCGACCATTCTCGCGCGCGTGTCAGGCTCTGCATCCAGCGTTCACACCGGCGCTTCCGAAATCCGCGCCGCGTCCGATGATCTAGCGCTCAGGACCGAACAGCAGGCGGCAAGCCTTGAGGAAACCGCGGCGGCCATGAACCAGGTTACCCGCATGGTTCAGGAAACCGCGCGCAGTGCCGCGGAGGTCAACGGCTCGATTGCCCAGGCGCACCGCGAAGCGACCGAGGGCGGACAGGTTGTGCGGCGCGCAGTCAGCGCAATGGGCGCGATCGAGAAATCGTCTCAGGAAATCAGCCAGATCATCAACGTGATCGACGGTATCGCCTTCCAGACGAACCTTCTCGCGCTCAATGCCGGGGTGGAAGCCGCCCGCGCCGGTGATGCCGGAAAGGGGTTCGCGGTGGTCGCGAACGAAGTACGCGCGCTTGCCCAGCGCTCCGCCGACGCCGCCAAGGACATCAAGGGCCTGATCATGACCAGCAGCGAGCAGGTCAGCGACGGCGTGACGCTCGTCGGCGAAACCGGCTCGCTTCTCGAGCGCATCGTCGAACGCGTCGGCGCGATCAGTGCGCTGATCACCGCGATCGCCGAATCCGCCGAAGTCCAGTCGGCCAACCTGCAACAGGTAAATGGCGCAGTGGGCGAGATGGACAAGATGACACAGCAGAACGCCGCGATGGTTGAAGAATCGACCGCCGCCGCACGCAGCCTGGCCGGGGAAGCCGACGAACTGTCCAGCCTCGTCGCCCGCTTTCGCACGGGCAGTGTCGAGGAAATGCCGGTAGCGATGCCGGCCCCGGTCCGCCGTAGCCGCACGCCGCGCCGCGCGCCGGTCGTGCAGGGCAACCTCGCGATGAAGCCCGTGGATGACGAGGACTGGTCGGAATTCTAATCGGTCGCCGGGGGCAAGGAACAGGATCATGCACATCATTGCGCTACCCGCGCGGTGCGACGCGACGGCGGTCGACGCAGTTCTTCCCGAGCTGATCGCCGCACTCGCATCCGGCCCGACCACGATCGACGGCAGCCATGTCGTGCAGATCGGACAGGCTGGCCTGCAGCTGCTCGTCAGCGCGCGGAAAAGCGCGGATGCTGGCAACCGGGCCTTGTCGATCATCGCGTCGGATCCGCTGCGGGACATTGCGTCCGTTACCGGCCTCGACACGCTTCTTTTCGGGGCGGCGGCATGACGAGCGACGAAATCCAGGCAATCTTCTTCCTTGAATGCGAAGAAGCGCTGGCGGCTGCCGAAACCGCGCTCGATGCCTGCCGTGCCGGCAGCTACGATGCCGAGACGATCAACGCGATTTTCCGAGCGGTACATTCGATCAAGGGGGGCGCGGGGGCATTCGGGTTCACGGCGCTTCAGCACTATACGCACGGGTTCGAGACACTGCTTTCGGACGTTCGCGACGAAACCGTCACCCTCGGACCGGAACTGGTCGACCTGATGCTGCGCGCGCTCGACGTGCTGAACGATCACGTTGCTTCGGCACGCGGCAATGACGGACCGCCCGACGATGCAGCATTGCTGAAGCAACTGGCTGCAGCCCAAAGCGGTTCAGCTCCTGGACAGCCCACAGAAGGGGTAACGCACGCCGCTTCGACACCCGTTCCCGCCGTGAGCGATGTCGCCGATCTCGACTTCGATCTTGACGCCATGCTCGGCGACATCGCTGCGGAAGTTGCGCCGGAACACGGCGGCCGTTCGGCACATATCCGACCACTTGACGCCGCAATGCAGAATGGCGGGGAGCCGGTTCTGCTGCTGCGCGAGCTCGTTCGCTTGGGTGCGATCTGTACCGCGGTAGACTGCGCCGCCGTACCCGCGCTCGAACAGTACCGCAGTGCCGCTGCCTGCCTCGCCTGGACATACAGCCTGCCGGACACGGTATCCGACGATGCCGTGATGGAGATATTCGACTTTTTCGGCGACGATTTCGTCATCTCCATCGCTAGCGGTGAAGCGCAGCAACATGCGGAGCAATCCTCCGAATCGACCGTGTCGATGGCGGCGTCGTTGGCCGCGATCGACGCTGCCATCGCCGGACCAGAAGTTGCAGTCCCGGCGGTCGCCACGACGCCGTCCGTTCCGGAAACCAAGTCCGCCCCGGTCCCCGCGGCCGCCGCAGCGGCACCGGCGGCAGGCGGCCAGTCGATCCGCATCGACCTGATCAAGCTCGACCGGCTGATCGATGCCGTCGGCGAACTGGTGATCGCGCAGGCCATGATGGCCCAGCGGCTTTCCGGTCACGGACTGGCCGGGATCGAGGAACTGGCGATGCTGGACGGGCTGACCCGCGACATCCAGGAAAGCGCAATGGGCATCCGCGCGCAGCCGATCGGATCGGTATTCAGCCGCGTGCCGCGTATGCTGCGCGAACTCGAGGGAACGACCGGCAAGCGCGTGACGCTCGAAGTGAGTGGAGAGGCGACCGAGCTCGACAAGACCGTCATTGAACGGCTCGGTGAACCGCTCACCCACCTCATCCGCAACGCGGTCGATCACGGTATCGAACCCCCGGCGGATCGGGTCGCCGCCGGCAAGTCACCCCAGGGGACGCTGCGCCTGTCCGCTGAACATCGCAGCGGTCGCATTGTCATCCGTGTCAGTGATGACGGAAAAGGCATTGATCGCGAACGCGTGCTGGCAAAGGCGGTCGAGCGCGGGCTGGTTTCTGCGGACGCCACACTGTCGAGCGAAGAAATCGACAACCTTATCTTCGCGCCCGGCTTCTCCACTGCGCAGACCGTATCGAACATCTCCGGCCGCGGCGTCGGAATGGATGTGGTGCGCCAGAATGTGAAGGATCTGGGCGGTCGAATCAGCATCGAATCGACTCCCGGCGCGGGCAGCGTTTTCACGCTCGCTTTGCCGCTCACGCTGGCGATATCCGACGGGATGATCGTCACGGTCGGCGATCAGACGCTGGTCGTGCCGCTTGCGCATGTGGTCGAGAGCCTGCGCCCTGAACCGGGCGACGTAAAACGGCTGGGGACCGATCGCACGATGCTCGACGTGCGCGGTAAGTTCATCCCGATCCTTCCGCTTGACCGGGCGGTAAACGCGAACGGCGCGGTCGCCGATCCGTGCCAGTCGGTGCTGATCGTCGTCGATACCGAGATCGCCGGAAGGGCCGCGCTTCAGGTCGATGCGATCTGCGACCAGCGCCAGTTTGTGATCAAGAGCCTCGACACCCATTACCGCCCGGTCGACGGGGTGGCCGGCGCGACCATATTGGGGGATGGTCGCGTTGCACTCATCGTGGACGTGGACGCGCTCGTGTCGAACGCGGTCACAAGCCCGCTCAGGGCCGCCGCATGAACGCCGCGCTCGCCCTCGACCGGATGCCGGGAATCAGTCCCGACGTCTATCGCACCGCCGATTTCGAAGCTGTGCGCGACATCGTGCACGGCGAGGTCGGCATCGTCCTGCCAAACGGCAAGGCGATGCTGGTCTATTCGCGCCTTGCGCCGCTCGTCCGCAACGCCGGCTGCGGCACCTTTGCCAATTATGTGAAGCGGATCGAAAGCGACCAGACCGAGCGCAAGCGGGCGATCTGCGCGCTTACCACCAACCATACCTTCTTCTTTCGCGAAGGCCATCATTTCGATCACCTGCATGACGATGTCCGACCCGCGTTGCAGCGCAAGCTGTCGGCGGGGCAGCCCGTGCGCATCTGGTCCGCCGGCTGCTCGAGTGGTGAAGAAACCTGGTCGCTCGTCACGACGATGCTGGGGGAGGACCGCGGCGTGGGACGCCGCATGGCGGAAAGCGACCTGATCGTCCTGGCAAGCGACATTGCCGACCACGCCCTCATCAGCGCGCGTCAGGCGACCTATTCCGCAGCATCGCTTGAAGCTGTGCCCGCACCCCTGCGCAAGCTGTGGTTCGACGAACGGGACGGCCTTGCCACGGTATCGGCCGCCGCGCGCGCGGTCGTGCGCTTCCGTACGCTCAACCTGCTCGGTCCTTGGCCGATGTCGCGCCAGTTCGACGTCATCTTCTGCCGCAACGTGATGATCTATTTCGATCAACCGACCAAGGAACGGCTCGTCGCCCGCTTCGCCGAACAGCTGCTCCCCGGGGGCACGCTCTACATCGGACACAGCGAACGCGTGACGGGTCCCGCCGCCGCCCTGCTCAGCCCGATTGGACCCACCATCTATCGAAAGTCCGCACGATGAGCATCCGGGTTTTGATCGTCGATGATTCGCCGACCATGCGCGCGTTGCTGAGCGAGTTGCTGCGCCGCGAAAGCGACATTGAAGTGGTCGGCACCGCAGTGGATGCCGCCGATGCACGCGCCCAGATGCGGTCGCTGAATCCCGACGTGGTGACGCTCGACATCGAAATGCCGGGCATGGGCGGGCTCGACTTCCTGGAAAAGATCATCCGCCTGCGCCCCACGCCGGTCGTGATCGTGTCCGGGCTGACCCGCGACGGGGCCGATGCCACCGCCCGCGCGCTCTCGATCGGGGCGGTCGATTGCTACGCCAAACCGCAGGGCCGCGCCGGGGAATTGTTGACCAGCGACGGGGGGAAGCTTGCCGACCTGATCCGTGCCGCCGCAATGGTGCGCAACGCACCGCGGCAGGCCAAGGCCCCGGCGCCTGTCATGCCGTCGCTTGGCACGGCGCGGGGTGCCGCGCGACTGATCGCGATCGGTGCGTCGACCGGGGGGGTAGAGGCGCTTCAGCAATTGCTTACCCGCTTCCCCGCGGACTGCCCGCCGGTCGCGGTGGTCCAGCACATCAACGGTCATTTTGCCGAAGCGGTCGCGCGGCGGCTTGATGCGCAATGCGCAGCCCGCGTTGTCATCGCGGAGCCCGATGTAACAATGCAGCGCGGACACATCTATCTGGCCGGCGGCAATGAACGCCACCTTCAGGTGCGCAGCGGAAGCCAGCTGTACACCCGTGTCCGCCCCGGCGAAAAAGTGGGCGGCCATCGTCCAAGTGTCGATGTCCTGTTCCACTCGGTCGCCGAAACGCTCGGTGCCGATGCGGTCGGCATCCTGCTGACCGGCATGGGAAGCGACGGGGCACGGGGTCTGCTGGCGATGGCCCGGGCAGGAGCGCAGACCATCGTTCAGGACGAAGCGACCTGCACCGTATTCGGCATGCCCAAGGCGGCAATCGCGCTGGGTGCTGCGGGTGTCGTCGCCCCGATTCACCAGATCGCCGATTATGCACTGGCAAGGGCAGCCTGACATGTTGATGACCGCCACCCAATCCTGCCCGAAAATGGCCCGCCTAACCGTCATGCAGGGTCAGGTACGCGTCAGCGACAGCGCGCGCGTCGAACTCACCACTGTGCTTGGCAGCTGCATCGCCACCTGCCTTTTCGATGCCCAAGCGGGCGTCGGCGGCATGAATCATTTCCTGCTTGGCGAGCCCAAGGCTTCGCAGGCTTCGGCGGCGGTCGACGAACATTACGGCGTCTATCTGATGGAAGTGCTGATCAACGAAATGCTCGCCTATGGTGCGACACGTTCGGGACTGCGCGCCCGGATTTATGGCGGCGCCAACATGCACAGCGGCATGGCGCGCATCGGCACCGCGAATGCACAGTTCGCCAAAGTGTTTCTGGAACGCGAACGCATCGCGCTCGTCCATGCCGACCTTGGCGGAGTGCGTGCGCGCCGCGTCGATTTTCGCCCTGCATCGGGCCAAAGCCGCTGCCGGGTCGTCGCCGAAGCCGTTGCCCCCGCCCACCTCCCCATGCCGCGCCACGACGTATCGAGCGGCGACGTCGAACTCTTTTGATCAAGCGAGACCGGACATGACCATGACCTGCACCCGCATCCTTACCGTCGATGACAGCGCCAGCATGCGCGCGCTGCTGAAACACGCGCTGACGGCGGAGGGATTTGTTGTCGATCAGGCCGTCGACGGCATCGATGCGCTGAGCCGGCTTTCGGTGGCTGATTACGATGTGGTTATCACCGACATCAACATGCCCAATCTCGACGGATTCGGCCTGATCGAGCGGGTGCGCGGCCAGGGTCTGCATCAGGGCCGACCGATCCTCGTGCTCACAACTGAAAGCTCCGACGAGAAGAAGGCGCGCGCGCGTGCTGCCGGGGCGACTGGCTGGATCGTCAAACCCTTCGATGCCGCCAAGCTGGCGACCGCCGTTCGCCGAGTCGCCCACTGATCACCTTTGCGCAGGGAGAAGGAAATGACTCGTCAGCTCATCACGTTCGAAGTCGAGCAACAGGTGTTCGGCATCGACATCATGGCCATCCGCGAAATCCGTGCATGGACGCCGACCACGCGCCTGCCGCATGTGCCGCATTTCGTCGTTGGCGTCGTCAATCTGCGCGGCACGGTGTTGCCGGTGTTCGACCTCGCGGCACGGCTGGGTTGGCATCCGTCAGAACCGACCAGCCGGCACGTCATCATCGTGACCCAGGTGGAGGGCCAGTTTCGCGGACTGATCGTGGACTCGGTCAGCGACATCGTCACCATTGGCCCAGACGCGCTGCAGCCGCCACCTGCCACCACCAACGACAGCGTCGTGCCGTTCCTCGAAGGCCTCGCCGCGATCGACGACCGCATGGTGATGGTGCTCGACCTGCGCGAACTCACGCAGGGTCAAGACATCGCCGAGGCCGCGTAGCCAGAAACAGTAACGATCACCATTCGGGATACATCACATGACCGCCAAGAAAGTACTTATCGTCGACGATTCAATGACCATGCGCGCGCTGTTCACGAACGCGCTTGAGCGCAGCAAGGATCTGGTGGTGGTCGGTGCAGCGAACGGAGCCGACGAAGCGCGAGATATGATTGCCGAACTGCGCCCGGACGTGCTGACCCTGGATGTGGAAATGCCCGGCATGACCGGCATCGAGTTTCTGGAAGAATTGATGACCTCGCGGCCCGTACCGGTCGTGATGCTCTCCACCCTTACGCAAAAAGGCGCTGACGTTTCGTTGCGTGCGATCGAACTCGGCGCGGTCGACTGCTTTCCCAAACCGGCGCGCGCCACGCCCGACGAGTTTGAAAAGATCGTGGGCAAGCTGTGCAAGACCGTGCTGACCGCGGCCAGCACAAATCTTGCTGCACGCCGCGCGCAGAAAGCCGCCCGGCCTGCCGCCGGCCCGGGCACATATCACTGGGACGGATCGCTCGTCGCGATCGTCGGTGGCATGGGCGGCATCGAGGCTGCGTCCGAAATGCTCGCCGGCTTCCCTGCGAACTGCCCGCCGACCATCCTCATGCTCGCGATCGACGAAGGCTTCGGCGTGCCCTTTGCTGCCAAGCTGTCCAGATCGATCGCGCCAAAGGTGAAGCTGGCGGCGGATCACGAACCGCTCGAACAGGGCACCGTATATATCGCGGTCGATCCCACACGGCATGTTGTGATCGATCGCTGGCCGGGTGGCACAATGCGCCTGGTTGATCGCGAACCGGTAAATGGCTGTCGTCCCTCTGCAGACCTGCTGCTAGGTTCGATCGCAAAGACCGCGGCAGGCAAATGCCAAGCCGTGATCCTGTCGGGTGGTGGCAGTGATGGTCGCGCCGGAATGGCCGCGGTTCATGGATCGGGCGCGAGATGCTTCGGTCAGTCAGTCGAAACCGCGCTCGTCGCCGACGCCATCATCGCAGCGTCCAGCGCCTGCCCCCTCGTCAGTGTCGCACCAGCCGATCTGGCGGCCGCTATCACCCAGGCGCCTGTGGTGCAAAATGCAGCATGACCTTTCCCGCCTGCGCCGCGAGTGGGATCGCCTCATCGCTTCCGAACTGCGTGCGCTGAGTGCGCAGATCGATGCGTTGGGCGCAATTCTGTGCGACGATTTAGCGGTCGTCTCGGCGCATGGTAACACGCTGCAGCAGATCGACCGCATCGCCCAGGAACAACGCTGCCTGGCCGATCTCGTCGACGCGACGTGCCGCGACCATGCCGTCAGCGGCTTGACCCTCGACAATCTCGCGGCCCGCCTCGCCCGCGCCGCCGTTGCGTCCGATGTCGGCTGCGCCGTCCCCGCCGCACAAGAGGTTCGACCATGACCGGGCAGCCGTTGAACGTCCTGATTGTGGACGATTGCGAAATCGTTCGTAATCTTCTCGCGAGCCTTCTCCCCTCTCCGATATTTCGACCCTGGTTTGCGGAGAACGGACGACAGGCGCTGGCTTGGCTCGAACTTCAAGAATTCGACATAATGTCTACCGATTACAACATGCCGACCATGGACGGCCTTGAACTGGTTGCGATGGTGCGCGGTAATTCACGCCATGACAGGATGCCAATTCTGATGATATCGAGCGAGCAGAACCGTGCGATTCACGATCAGGCGATCGCTTATCGCAATGTGCACTGGTTGCCCAAGCACGCGGCGATGCTCAGTTACCAGCAGGCGCTGATCGCCGGTATCGACAGCGCAGCGAGTGAACGGCCAAATCGAAACTGCGCGGCGGCGTGAGCCCTCGCTCCCCTATCCTCCGCTGCCCAAACTTTCGAGGATATGCTTGCCTGAATGTGCCGGAATGTCGAACTGGGATGGTGCCGCCGTCTCGGACAGGTCAGCGGCTCCACGCCTGGACGACGAAACGAACGATGATCGAGACGCCCTGCCCTACGAAGTCGCGCCTTCTTGCGTTATCGAGCGTCAGCGCGCGGGATAGCGGTCGGCGTCGGCCTCGAAGGCAATGCGGCGTGTGACGCGGTCGATTCCCGCCCGGATGTCGCCGGCGCGCGGATCGATGTCGGCGGCGCGCTGATACGCGCGCAGCGCATCATCCAGCGCCCCCGCCGCTTCGGCACAGAGCGCAAGATTGAACGCGATCGACGGATGGCCTGGCAGCTCGGCATCGATGCCGCGCCATGCCGCACAGGCAGCGTCGGGGTCGCGTTCGGACACGAGGACCGCGGCCCGGAAACGCTGGCCGATCTCTTTCGGCATCTTCGACCGGCCTTCGCGATACCGGATGCTTTCGCGCACCGCATAGGGCGCGATGTCGCGGCGAAAAGCGGCGGCATGGCTGGCGATCTGCGCGCCGATCATGTCCTCGACCGTCCGCTCGGGTCGTTCGCCCGGACACCAGCTCAGCTCGGCCCGCTCGGGACGTGCGGTACGGTAGACGACGACATCGTCGGACACCCGCGTCAACCGCAGGGTGACGTCGACCGCGACGATTCGCTGACGGCACAGCGTGTCGACATCCGCCTCCTTCAGGCATTTGCCCTCCCGCGTGCCGCCCTCGCGCTCGACGCACTTGCGCACCTTGCGCTTGACCTCGTTCTCCTCGACATCGGTGGCGACGGTGCCGGTGATCACGCCATCCGCGCTGGGCGCCTCGCCGCCGCGATACCTGCTCGCGCCCGAGATGACGGTGAAATAGCGGGTGCCGTCGATATCGGCGCGGTCCAGTGCCTCCTCGATCGCAAAGGCGAGCTGCGCGCCGTCCGCACCCGCGACCCGGTCGACCGCCATTCGGGTGAGGAAACTCGCGTCGCGGTTGGGCGCGGGATAGCGCGCGAGGAAGTCGGCGGTCTCCGCCTGCGCGCCGGGGGCCATGGCGAGCGCCGCGATGGCGCCGCCAAGCACGACCATGCGCCGCCGCCGCAGATCCCGCCGTCCCGCATACGCCCCGCGTGCACGCGCCATGTCGATTCCCCCCGGAATGTCGTTTCGTACCGATGATGATAGCCGATCCGGCGAGCGGGAAAAGACTGTCGCGCCGGGCGATCGGGTGACGCCATATTGTCACCACGTCGGGCTAGCGTCGCGCCGTTAGCCACCGGAGACCCCCATGCCCTTCATCGAAACCCGCGACGAGACCGAGCTGTACGTCAAGATGTGGGGCGATGGCCCGCCCGTCGTGCTGGTCCATGGCTGGCCGCTCAATGCCGACAGCTGGGACGCGCAGGCGCTCGGCCTGGCGGAGGCGGGCTACACCGTCATCGCCTATGACCGGCGCGGGTTCGGCCGCTCCGAACAGCCGTGGCACGGCTATGACTATGACACCTTCGCCGACGACCTGGCCGACGTACTCGACGCGGTCGATGTCGAGGATGCCGCGATCATCGGCTTTTCGATGGGGGGCGGCGAGATCGCGCGCTACATGAGCCGGCATGAGGGTGCGCGGGTCGTCAAGGCCGGACTGATCGGCGCGGTCACCCCCTTCCTCCTTCAGACCGACGATCATCCCAACGGTGCGCCGCAATCGGTGTTCGACGGGATGATGGCGGGCGTGCGCGCCGATCGTGCCGAATTCATGCAGGGTTTTCTGAAGGGCTTTTTCGGGCTGGAGAACAACCCTGAGGCGTTGAGCGACAGCGCGGTGCATCATCACTGGAACATGGCGATGATGGCGGGCCTTCACCCGACGCTGCAATGCATCGCGGCGTTCGGCACCACCGACTTTCGCGCGGACATGGCGGCGTTCACCGTACCGACGCTGATCGTTCATGGTACCGCCGACAGCATCGTGCCGATCGACATCACCGCGCGCGTCGCCGCGACGATGATCACTGATGCGACGCTGATCGAATATGACGGCGCGCCGCACGGGCTGGCGGCAACGCATGCCGACCGCCTGACCGAGGACCTGATCGAGTTCCTCGACGGCTGAGGACGAAGCGTCGCCCTGGCGCAGGCCGGGGCGACGCCCTTTTTCAGAACAGGGCGCGCGGGGTATCCTCGTTCATCATTGCCTGACGGACCAGCGGGATCGGCGGGCCGCCATAGCTGAGGAAGCGGTCGTGGAAGCCCTTCCACGCCTCGCGCCCGCCATTCTTCGCGGTCCAGTCGGCGCGCAGCTTGCGGATCATCAGCTTGCCGAGCGTGTAGTTGAGATAGGCGGGATCATAGGTACCACGCGCGGCCTGTTGCCGCGCGTTACCTTCGTCCTGGAAACATTCGTCGCGAAACATCGCCTGCGACTGCGCCTGCGTCATGCCGCGCGCGTGCAGCCCGATCGCGGACAGGAACCGGCAGTTGCGCAGCAGCGCGTTGGACAGCTGGCCGATATGCGTCTCGGGCGTGCCGCGCAGCCCGGCCTCCCACATCATCTCCTCGGTATAATGCGCCCAGCCCTCGGCAAAGGCGTAGCCGACGAACAGCCGGCCAAAGAGCGATTCCGAACGGTTGGCGTGGAGGAATTGCAGGAAGTGACCGGGAAACACTTCGTGCACCGTGGTGAACAGCAGGTCGGGCTCGCCGGGAATATAGGCCGCCTGCACCGCCGGCGACCAAGACGGATCGGGCGGCGAGATGTAGTAGATCGACGGAATATTCTTCTCGAAGGGTCCGGGCGGGTCGATATAGGCCGAGTTCTGCCGGTTATAGGGCGGACTTTCGCGGACCAGCGCTTCCTCGGTGCCGGGAATGGTCACCAGGTCCTTTTCGATCAGGAAGGCGCGCAGTTCGGGGATCTGGCGACGGGCCGCGGCGACCGGCCCGCCCTCGGGCTTGATCGCGTTGATCTCGCCCATGCATTGCGCGATCGATTTGCCCGGCGCGAGCTTGGCGCATTCGGCGCGCAGCATCGCCTGGTTGCGGGCCAGGTCGGCGCGACCGACGCGTTCCAGCGCGTCGAGCGAGATGTCGACGGCTTCGGTCGCCTTCAGCATGCGCGCGAAGCGTTCGGGCCCGAGCGCGAAATCAGTGGTCGCGTCGGCCTTGCTGGCCTCGAGCCAGTCGCCCAGCCCGCGCGTCGCCTTCGCCGCGGCCATGGCGGCGGCGTCGAACTCGCGCTGCAGCGTCGGGTCCTTGACCTCGGCAAAGGCCGCCTTGGCATCGCCGGTATAATAATCGGCAAAACCGCGGAAACCGGCCACCCCATAGTCGACAAAGCTGACCGGCAACGGAAGCTTCAGGTTCGCCTTGATCTGCTCCACCGCGCCGGGCACGCCCTTGAGGAAACGGGTGAGCGCCTGCAGCCGCGTCGCCGGATCGGCATAGTTGCGCGCGACATAGACGTTGGGATCGAGCCCGCCGATGTAGAAGGCGGGGTTGCGATGCGGCTGATCTGCATCCTCCAGCCAGAACAGCTGGCCTTCCGCCACCTTGGCCAGGTAATCGCGCTCGAAACGCTGCTGGGGGGTCAGATCGCGAAACCGGCCGGCCTCGCGGATCGTCACCTTCAGGAAGTCCGCGCGCGCCTTCAGTCCGGCATCGCTCCAGTCGGGCAGCTTGCCGTCGAAATCGTGGCGGCCCTGATAGACCGCGAACGCCGGGTCAAGCGTGAACCAGCGCTCGATCGTCCGGTCGACAAACGCCTGCCAGTCGGCCGAACCAGGTGCAATCACCGCAGTCGCCTGCCCGTCATTGCCGTCGCCGCCGGGCGAGCAGCCGAACAGGGCCAGCGCCGCTGCCGAAACCACCGCTGCGCGCAGATATTTCCGCATCCAATCCTCCGATTCGTTGCCAACATGCTGACAGGTCGGGGGATGAAGGGCCAGCACGGACAAGCCACGCTTGTTCGCGGCCCCAGCAAAGCGTGGTTGCCGCCGCCCCCGCGATACCGGTAGAGCGCGGGCGAGATGGTTGCTGTCGCCCACCCCTTTCGCGTCCACAACTTCCGCGCCTACTGGGTGGCGCGGCTGGCCACGACCCTGGCGCAGGTCGCGATGGTCGTCGTGATCGGATGGCAGGTCTACGATATCGCGCGCCGCACCATGGGGATCCGCGATGCCGCGATTCAGCTAGGCCTGATCGGGGTCGCTCAATTCCTGCCGCTGCTCGTCCTGTCGCTATGGGCCGGATGGGTCGCCGACCGGGTCGATCGCCGCTGGGTGGCGCGGGGTGCGGTGGCGCTGGAGGCCGGATGCGCGCTCACCCTTGCCTGGCTGACCTGGTCGGGCACGATCACGCTCGGCGCGCTGTTCGCCGTCGCCGCCCTGCTGGGCGTGGCGCGTGCCTTTGCCGGGCCAGCGCTGCAGGCGCTGTCGCCCAATCTGGTCGCACCGGCGGTGCTGCCGACCGCGATCGCGCTCAGTTCGATCGCGTGGCAGTCGGGTTCGGTGATCGGTCCCGCGATGGGCGGCTATCTCTATGCCGCCGCGCCCTGGCTGCCTTACGCAATTTCGGGCGGGCTTTTCCTGCTGGCCCTCGTCATGCTGATGCTGATTTCCGCCGTTCCGCGCGCGGCGATCCGGGGCACGACCAATCCGTGGGCGCAGATGGTCGACGGGCTGCACTATGTGCGCCGCAACCGGCTGGTCTTCGGTGCCATCTCGCTCGATCTGTTCGCGGTGTTGCTGGGCGGCGCGACCGCGATGCTCCCGGTTTATGCCCGCGACATCCTGATGGTCGGGGCCGATGGGCTGGGCCATTTGCGCGCCGCCCCGGCGGCGGGCGCAGTCGCGATCGCGCTCGTCTTTTCGTGGCGGCCGCTGCGTCGGGATGTCGGGCGCAAGATGCTGCTGGCGGTGGCCGGGTTCGGCGTTGCAACGGTGATTTTCGGGGCGGCCGGTCCTTTGCTGCAACGCTGGCTCGGACCCGACGCAGTCGGCAGCGACGTCGCGCCCGCCGTCCTGGTGTCGCTCGCGGCGCTGTTTGTGCTCGGCGCGGCCGATATGGTTTCGGTCTATATCCGCCAGTCGCTGATCCAGCTGCACACGCCCGACGAGATGCGCGGGCGCGTCGGTGCGGTGTCCACCCTGTTCATTTCGGGATCGAACGAGCTCGGCGAGGCGGAGAGTGGCTTCCTCGCCGGTCTGATCGGACCGGTGGCCGCGGTCGTGGCCGGCGGGATCGGCGCGGTCCTGGTGACGATCGCCTGGGCGCGGATTTTCCCAGAGCTGCGCCGCGCGCGGACCTTCGATCCGCCCGAAACATTTGAATTTGTCCCCGTAAAGGAGAAGCCGGCATGAAGGCGAACACGATTCTGGCGACGATCGGCAACACCCCGCACATCCGGGCGAGCCGCCTGTTTCCCGACGCGGAAGTGTGGATCAAGTCCGAGCGGTCGAACCCCGGCGGCTCGATCAAGGACCGCATCGCGCTCGCCATGATCGAGGCGGCGGAGGAAGCCGGCGCGCTGAAGCCCGGCGGTACGATCGTCGAGCCGACCAGCGGCAACACGGGCGTCGGGCTTGCCATGGTCGCGGCGGTCAAGGGCTATCGCCTGATCCTGGTAATGCCCGAGAGCATGTCGATCGAGCGTCGCCGCCTGATGCTCGCCTATGGCGCGACCTTCGACCTGACTCCGCGTGAAAAGGGGATGAAGGGCGCGATCGAGCGCGCAACCGAGATCGTTCAGTCGACGCCGGGCGCGTGGATGCCCCAGCAGTTCGAAAACCCGGCCAACATCGCGGTGCATGTGCGCACCACCGCCAATGAGATCCTGGCCGATTTCGCCGAGTCGCCGATCGATGCGATCATCACCGGGGTCGGCACAGGCGGGCATATCACCGGCGTGGCCGAGGCGCTGAAGCCGCATTGGCCGGCGCTCAAGGTCTATGCGGTCGAACCCGCCGCCTCGCCCGTCATTTCCGGCGGTCAGCCCGCGCCGCATCCCATCCAGGGGATCGGCGCCGGCTTCGTCCCCGCCAATCTGCACACCCCCGCGATCGACGGCGTGATCCAGGTCGATGCCGGCGAGGCCAAGGAAATGGCGCGCCGCGCCGCGCGTGAGGAGGGGATGCTGGTCGGCATCTCGTCGGGCGCGACGCTCGCGGCGATCGCGCGCAAGCTGCCCGAACTGCCCGCGGGATCGCGCGTGCTCGGGTTCAACTACGACACGGGCGAGCGGTATCTGTCGGTGCCCGACTTCCTGCCCGAACATTGATCCGGAACGATCGCGCCGACGACGGCGAAATCGCGTGATGCGTGCCGATCCCAGCGCGGGGCTGTCCGTGCCGCTGCGCGCCGCGATCGCACTGGTCGGCAGCATCGCGGTCGTGCTGCCGGCGGTCATCGTCACGGCAGTGCCGCCCGCCCGGCCGCCATCGCAGGCTGCGCGCGCGGCCGAGGCCCGGGTCATGCCCAAGGTGGTGGTGCCGCCGGTCGAGCCGATCCGGCTGCGCGAGCTAGCCCCGCGCGACGCGGTTGCGCTCAATGCGTCGGTTCCGTTTTCTGACGCACCCAACCCCGCCGCGCGGCCGTTCCGTTTTCGCGGTGCCCCGGAGGACCGTTCGCGCGCGATCGACTGCCTGGCGGCGGCGATGCTGTACGAAGCCGGCGATGATCCCGACGGCCAGCGTCCGGTCGCGCAGGTCGTGCTCAACCGGGTGCGCCACCCCGCCTTTCCCAAATCGATCTGCGGCGTGGTGTTCCAGGGATCGGACCGGCGGACAGGGTGCCAGTTCACCTTCACCTGCGATGGCGCGCTCGCCCGTGCCTATGCGCCGGCGCAATGGCGTCGTGCCCGCGATCTGGCGGCTGCCGCAATCGACGGTCGGGTCGACCGCCGCGTCGGGCATGCCACGCACTACCACACCGACTGGGTCGTGCCCTATTGGAGCGCGAGCCTGGACAAGATCGTCGCTGTCGGCACGCACCTGTTCTTTCGCTGGACGGGATGGTGGGGCACCCCTGCGGCGTTCCGCGGCAATGCGAGCGGTGTCGAGCCGCGTATCGCGCTGCTTGCCCCCTATTCGGCAAGCCATGAGGGCGCGGAGTCGACGATGGCCGAGGATCCCGGCGCCAACATGATCGACGCGGTACCCGGCGGCGCGGTTACGTCCGCACCCGATCCGGTTGCGGACTTCGATACCTTTCTGGTCGCGCTGGATCCGCGTCTCGGTGCGTCGGCATATCCGGACTATGCGCGGCGCGTCTGCGGCCCACGCGACAGCTGCAAATTGCTGGGATGGCGCGACGCGGCACTGGCGCGCGAGGCGATCGCGAAGGATGGCGTGCTGTCGCCCAGGCTCCTCGCCACGATGTCGTTCAGCTATCTGCTTGACCGCAAACGCGGCTTTCAGCGTATCCTGTGGAACTGCGCCGAGTTTCCGCGCGACAATCCGCGTGACTGCATGCGACGCGGGCTGGCGGCGG
>NZ_LSHX01000016.1 GCF_001555965.1 Sphingomonas sp. CCH21-G11 | reverse complement strand
CCCCCGCAGTCCCCCTCATCGCCATCCGCCGCGCGCGTTCGATGTCGCGTTCGACGACGGCGGCGGTGAGGCGGTCGATCATCAGGCGGGCGCGGGCGGTCATGCTGCGCGGGGCGTCTTCGACCAGGCCGGGTAGCAAGCGCGCGCCCCATTCATCGGCCAGACCCGATGCGCGGGCCGCGCCATCGGCCGCGACGACGATCGCCGGGAAGGGTAGCGGGCAGGCGGGCGAGGCAAAGCCGTCGCGCAGCGCCGCGCGCGTCATGGGGCCGCTCGCCCGGCGATCGTCCGGCTCGATCAGGATGGCGCCGGCGACGCGCTCGACATAGCCGGCGGGCGACAGGCGGCTCCACCAGGCGGCGGCGAAGCACGCCGCGCCATTGGCGATCAGCACCGCGGAATCGTCCACTTCCTGCACCAGCCGGTCGAGCGCGGTGGCGAAGCGGTTGCGGCTGGCGCGATCCGCGCTGCTGAGCGGCAGGACCGCCGCGCCGCGCATCCCGATCAGCCGGGCCATCGCCGCCGGGGCCGCGCCATCGACCAGCGCGATGAAAGAGTAGGGCGGGGCAGCCTGAGTCAGCGCAGTCATGGGCGTCGTCCATTCCCGGTCGCGACCGGTCGTGTCGCGAATCGATCGAGATTAGCATGATTGTTGCCTGCCCGCGCCGCCCGGCGATGGTTCGGCCCCGACGATGGTCGCATCGCCGGGGCTGCTCGTCGTGATTTGATCGACTTGTGTTCAGCTTCGCTGAACCGGCGCCAGCCCGCTCCCCCGCCTGGCCACCCACGCGTATATCCTGATGGGGGGCCGGGTGCGGGTGGGCCCGCAACGTCGTACGTTGCGGGGATCCCGTGGGGGAGCGGGCCGCTGCCGCGCCTGTTTTCGCCCGACTGATACAGGTGCCGAGCGTAACGCTCAGGCGGTCGGGCGGCCGAGATAGTGGCCATGGCGATCGGCGGCGGCGTCGATCACGCGGTCGAGCAGCGCCTGGCCCTCCGTCCACCAGCCGATGCCGCTGTCGGCGTTCAGGTGCCCCTGGGACCCGGCATCGACGAAGTGGCTGCCCCAATCGACCGCCAGGCTGTGCGCGCGCTCGATCGAGATCCAGGGATCGTCGCTGCTGGCGATCAGGATCGACGGAAAGGGCAGCGGCTGGCGCGGGGCGGGGGCAAAGGCACCGAGCGACGGCGGCGCATCGGCGCGGTCGACATCCGCCGGCGCGACCAGCAGGGCACCGGCGACCGGCGCGCCATAAGGCTGGGGCGACAGCGCCGCCCACCAGGCGACGGCGAGGCAGCCCAGGCTGTGCGCGGCGAGCACGACCGGGGCCTGGGCCGTGCGGATCGCCTGGTCGAGCCGGGTCACCCAGGCGTTGCGGTGCGGCGTGTTCCACATGCCCAGCTCGACGCGATGCACGTCGGGCCGGGATTCCTCCCACAGCGTCTGCCAATGCGACGGGCCCGATCCGCCAAGGCCGGGAACGGTCAGAACGATCGGCGAGGTGTCGTCGAGATGCGAGAAACTGCCCATGCTGCCAACTCCGCTGCGAGGAAGGCGATGGCGCGGCC
>NZ_LSHX01000015.1 GCF_001555965.1 Sphingomonas sp. CCH21-G11 | reverse complement strand
GGGGAGGGGTTGGGGTGGGGGCCATCAAAACGAGCGGCACGTGGTCGACAGACCCCACCCCCTGCCCCTCCGCTGAAGGGGTGGGGTGAGCCGTCTCCCTTGCGAACCGCTGTCAGTGTTGCAACGCCGCGCGGCGCTGGCGGCACCGTGGACCCCGGCACGAGGCCGGGGTGACGCGACGAGGGCGATGGCCGCGTCGTTACTTCCCGAAACTCTTCGGCGCGGGCGACACGGTCACGATCGATCCGCCGCGCACTTCCTGAACCTCCAGCGCGCGTTCGGCGATGCCGTCGCGGCCGAAGCGGAACGCCCCGTCGAGGCCGGCAAATCCGTCCGCCTCGCGCAGCCGCGCTTCGGGGAAGGGCGTGCCGACGCGCCAGTCGCGCGCGATCCGCACGGTCAGCAGGACCGAATCATAGCCCAGGCTCGCGAGGCGATAGGGCGCGGCGTTGAAGCGCGCGCGATATTTGGTCGCGAACTGGCGATAGAGCGTGTCGGACACGCTGGCGAACCACGACCCGTTGAGCGCGGTGCGCCCGCCGATGCCGGTGTCGGTGTTCCACAATTCGGTGCCGAGGATGCGGGCGTTGGCGCTGCCCGACTTGCGGATCGCGGGGACCGCCAGCGCCGCAGTGCCGGCTGCGTCCGCGATCAGCACCGCCTGATAGGGCGATGCCCGCGACAGGCGGGTGACCGCGGCGGTGATCGATCCCTGGCTGCGGTCATAGGTCTGGAGCGAGACGACCTGGCCGCCGGCATCCTCGACCGCGCGCAGGAAGGTGGTCGACGCGCGTTCGCCATAGAGACCGCTGGGCATCAGCCCGGCAAAGCTGGTGATGCCGGTGCCGCGCGCATGATCGACGACGCGCTCGATCGACTGGGCGGGCGAATAGCCCATGATGTAGGTGCCGTCGCCGGCCACTCCGGTGTCGTTGGAATAGCTGAGCACCGGCACGTTGGCGCGCCTCGCGATCGGCGCGATCGCGCGCGCGTCTTCGGACAGGAGCGGCCCGAGGATCAGGCGGTTGCCGTCCGCGATCGCGCGGTTCGCCGCCGCCACCGCGCCGCCGGCGGCCGCGGTGTCATAGCTGGTGATGCGCACGATCTCACTGCGCGTGTCGAGCAGGGCGAGCTGGGTCGCGTTGGCGATCGACTGGCCGACGCGCGCGTTGGTGCCGGTCAGTGGCACGAGCAGCGCGACGCGGTGGCGCTGGCTGTCCTCCGGGATGCCGGGGCCGACCGGGCGCGGATCGGTCGGGCGCGTCGGCTGGGGCGGCGGCTGGTCGGGCACGCCGCGCGGCACCAGTGTCTGACAGCCCGACAGGATCATCGCGCCCGCGACCGCGATGATGCGCAGGATCCCGATCCGACGTTGCGGTTTCACCATACCCTCTGCCATGACAACTCCCGGATGAACGCCCCTCTCACTCCCGGCCTCTATATCGTGGCGACGCCGATCGGCAATCTCGGTGATCTGAGCCCGCGCGCGGCCGAGGTGCTGTGCGGTGCCGACGTGATCGCGGTGGAGGACAGCCGGGTCACCGCCGGCCTGCTGCGTCATATCGGCGCGAAGGTGCGGATGACCCCCTATCACGATCATAATGCCGAAGCCGTGCGGCCGGGGCTGATCGCGCGGATGGGCAGCGAGGTCGTGGCGCTGGTGTCGGATGCGGGCACGCCGCTGATCTCCGATCCCGGCTACAAACTTGTGCGCGACGCGCGTGCGGCGGGGCATGCCGTGGTAACGATTCCCGGGCCGTGCGCGGCGATCGCGGCGCTGACGCTCGCGGGGCTGCCGACCGATCGCTTCCTGTTCATGGGCTTCCTGCCCGCCAAGGCCGGCGCGCGGAGTGAAACCATCGGCGAGGTGGCGGGGGTGCGTGCGACGCTGATCTTCTACGAATCGGGACCACGGCTGGCGGCAACTCTGGCCACGCTGGCCGAGGGACTCGGCGACCGCGAGGCAGGGGTGGCGCGCGAGATCACCAAGAAGTTCGAGGAGTGCGTGACCGGCACGCTGAGCGGGCTTGCCGCGCGCTACGCCGATGCGCCGCCCAGGGGCGAGATCGTGATCGTCGTCGCCCCGCCCGGCGATGCGCCGCCCGCGACGGCCGAGGACGCCGACGCCGCGCTCGCCGAGGCGATGACCCGCCTGTCGCCCGGCCAGGCGGCGAGCGAGGTCGCCCGGAAACTGGGCGTCGACCGCCGCGCGCTCTATGCGCGCGCGATGGCGATGAAGCCGCGCGCGTGAGGGACCGCCACGCGGCCGAGGCGCGGGGGCGGCGGGGCGAGACGATCGCCGCCTGGTATCTGCGCCTGAAGGGCTGGCGCATCCTCGACCAGCGGGTGCGGACGCGGGTGGGCGAGGTCGACCTGATCGCCCGTCGCGGCGGGCTGATCGCGTTCGTCGAGGTGAAGACGCGCGCGAGCGATGCCGAGCTCGACCTGGCGATCGACGAGCGGCGGCTGGCGCGCGTTGCGGCGGCAGCCGATCTGCTGCTGCCGCGCTATGCGGTCAATGGCGAGGATGTGAGGATCGACGTCATCCTGATCGTGCCGGGTCGCGTGCCGCGCCACATCGAACATGCGTGGATGGGCTGAACCGCGCGGATCGATCACGACGCGCGCCCGGCGGCGGTCAGTTCAGGTAGAAGTCGACCGTCGTCACCACGCGCACCTTCTTGAACGGGCTGTCGCCGCCTTCGCCGCCGCCGTCGCGCTCGTCGATGGTGAAATAGCCCTGAGTCGCGCTCTTGATGCCGCCGACGCCGGTGCCGCTGTCGCGGGCGAACTGTTCGGCGGCCTTGCGCGCGTCGCGCGTCGCGTCGGCAACCATGGCGGGCTTCACGTCGTTGAGGCGGGTGAAGCTGTAGCGCATGCCGCTGCCTTCCTGCAGCGTGACGCCGCGCCGTACCAGCTCGAACTGGCGGGCGACCGCAGCCCGCGCGCGGCGGATGTCGTTGGTGCGCAACAGCATCCGTTGGTTGATCGTGATCGTCAGCACGCCGTTGCTGAAATACTGGTTCACCCCCGCCCCGGTCGGCGTGATCGCGCTGGCGGGAAAACCGAGCCGGCGGAAATAGGCCTCGAGCTCGCGCGTGTCGGCATCGACATCGGCCTGGACCGCGGCCAGGTCGGTGCCGGTCGCCGAATAGCTGATCGCCCAGGTGGCGAGATCGGCGGTCACATCGCGTTCGGCCAGCCCGCGCACCGTCACCGACCGGTCGGCGCTGCGCGCGCGACGCAATCCGTCGCCGAGCAGGAAGCCGCCCGCGACCAGTCCGAGCGCGACGATCGCCGCCGCCAGCACCATCATCCGCCCTGAAAACCCAGACCCCTCGGCCATGTCCCGTCCTTCCCTTCCGTCGTTCCGCCACCTATCTTGGCGGAGTCCGCGCTACGGCATCATAGATGAACCGTGCATGATCGTCGACGAGTTGAAAGGGTGTGCATGAAATTTCTCCACAGCATGATCCGCGTCGCCGATCCCGATGCGACGGTGACGTTCTTCAAGCTGCTGGGGCTGGAGGAAGTGCGGCGGATGGAGAACGAAGCCGGCCGGTTCACGCTGATCTTCATGGCCGCACCCGGTCAGGAAGGCGTGGCGGAGGTCGAGCTGACCTACAACTGGCCACCCGCCGACGGCAGCGCGCCCGAGAGCTATGGCGGCGGCCGCAATTTCGGCCACCTCGCCTATCGCGTCGACAATATCTACGCGACGTGCCAGCGGCTGATGGATGCGGGCGTCACGATCAACCGCCCGCCGCGCGACGGGCACATGGCGTTCGTGAAGTCGCCCGACGGCATTTCGATCGAACTGCTTCAGGCGGGGCGGCTTGAGCCTGCCGAGCCCTGGGCATCGATGCCCAACACGGGGACGTGGTGATGCCCGAAGCCGCGCTCGAGATCGTCCGCGTGCCGGTGCTGAACGACAATTATGTCTGGCTGGTGCATGACGCGGCGTCTGATGGCACCGTGGTGATCGACCCCGCGGTCGCCGAACCCGTGCTGGCGGCGGCGCAGGCGCGTGGCTGGCGGATCGGGGCGATCTGGAACACCCACTGGCACCCCGACCATATCGGCGGCAATGCCGGGATCAAGGACGCGACCGGCGCGATCGTCACCGCGCCTGCCGACGAGGCCGCGCGCATCCCGACCGCCGACCGGCTGGTCGCGGAGGGCGAGACGGTGCGGCTGGGCGATCATGTCGCCACGGTGTGGGAAGTGCCCGCGCACACCGCCGGGCACATTGCCTATCACTTTGCCGAGGACGCCGCGATCTTCGTCGGCGACACGCTGTTCGCGATGGGCTGCGGCCGGCTGTTCGAGGGTACGGCGGCGCAGATGTTCGCCAACATGCAGCGCCTGGCCGAGTTGCCCGACGACACGACCGTCTATTGCGCGCATGAGTACACCCAGTCGAACGGCCGGTTCGCGCTGTCGATCGATGGCGGTAATGCGGCGCTGGTCGCGCGGATGGCCGACGTCGACGCGGCGCGGGCGGCGGGTCAGGCGACGGTGCCGACGACGATCGGGCTGGAGCGGGCGACCAACCCGTTCCTGCGTGCCGGCAGTGTTGCGGAGCTGGCGGAACGCCGCGCGGGCAAGGACAATTTCAGGGGATAGGGCGGTGGCCGGCGCGGCCGGCGCGCGACCCCAGGCGGAGAAATGCCGATGCGCCCGTTGATGATGCTGATCCCGCTCGCCGCGTTGACGGCGGGCGCATGCACGGAAGCCGCGCCCGAGGCGCGCTACACCCGCGACAAGGCGCGGCTGGCGCGCCTGCTCGCGGGTCGGGTCGCGGGGGAACCGGTCAACTGCATCTTTCCGACCGCGTCGTCGGGGGGCACCATTTATGGTGACGACACGATCATCTATCGCGACGGCGCGCGGCTGTGGCGCACCGGGCCGGTGGGCGCTTGTCCCGGCCTACGCCCCGACGTCATCCTGGTGATCGACCGGTTCGGATCGCAGCTGTGTCGCAACGACCGTTTCCGCACGGTCGACCGGGGCGTAGGCATCCCGTCGGGGGATTGCCGCTTCGACAGCTTCACGCCCTATACCCGGGCGAAATAGCACGCGTTCAGGCGAAGACGAGCCGGTCGTCGCCAAGCGTTGCAAGCAGCCCGACCATGCCGCCCGCTTCGGCCGACGGCACGACGCCGCGAAGGTCGATGCCCGCCGCCGCCAGCCCGGACTGGCACGCGATCGTCCGGACGCCCAGTTCGTGCGCGGCGATGCGGAGTTCGCGCAGCGCGGGATCGGCGAGCACCTTCACCGCCCCGTCGTGCAGGTAGAGGCAGGTCCGGCCGCCCAGCGCCGCCGCCGCGCTCGCCAGCGTGATCGCGGCATGCGCGCGCGCCGGGTCGGCGCCCGCGACGATAACGGTCAGCCCGCGCACGTCGGACATGCCGGATCCGCAGGCACACTAAGCGTGCGGAAGCGCCAGCCGAGCAGGTCGACGAGCAGCAGCTTGCCCACGCTGTCCTCCCCGAAGGGGTGGATCGCGCGCAACGCCTCGACCGCGGCGAGCGTGCCGACGACGCCCGCCGTGGCGCCCAGCACGCCCTGATCCGCGCAACTGGTCTCCGCGCGCCCGGGATCGTCGCCGACGACGCAGCGATAGCAGGGGCGGCCCGTTTCCCAGCCGCGATAGAGCGCGACCTGCCCCTCGAACCCGCCGATTGCCGCGCTGACCAGCGGCACGCGCGCGGCGTGGGCGGCGTCGGCGACCGCCAGCCGGGTGGCGAAATTGTCGCTGCCGTCGACGACCGCGTCGACGCCGTCGAGCAGCGCGGGCAGGGTGGCCGCGTCCGCCCGGATCGCGTGTGCGTCGACCGCCACGCCGGGGTTGAGCCGCGCGATTGCGGCGGCGGCGGCATCGACCTTGCGCGCGCCGACCGCTGCGTCGCCGAACAGGATCTGGCGCTGCAGGTTGGACAGGTCGACGCGGTCGTCGTCGACGATACGCAGCCGTCCGATCCCCGCGGCTGCGAGATACTGGATCGCCGGGGTGCCGATGCCGCCGACGCCGACCACCAGCACCGTCGCGCCGCGGATGCGCCGTTGCCCGATGCCGCCGATTTCGCGAAGAATTAGGTGACGGGCGTAGCGATCAAGTTCATCATCGGCGAGCTCGGGGCCGGGTGAGGGTGCCGCCATCGCCGCTACCATTCGAAGACGAGCGTCGCGCGATACCAGCCGGTCGTGCGCGCCATGCGCTGGGTCAGGTTGTTGCGGGCATAGCTGACGACGATCCCGGCGGCATATTGCTCGACCGTCACGCAGTCGATCGCGTGCGGGATGGTGGCGCGGACCATGCCGTCTTGAACCAGCACCGCGACATCGGCGCGCACCACGCTGCGCCCGCCTTCGATCGCGGGTGGCGGGCATCGACCCGACCGGCTTTCCCCGGCGACATAGGCGGTCATTTCGGGCGCGATGGTCAGCGGCACGCGAAAGTCGAGCTGGGGCAGCGCATCCCACTGGATGCGCCCGGCGGGCCTATCGCCCTGGCCGCCCTGCATCGCAAGCATGAGTGCGAGCAGGGGACCCGCCGAGGGGACGATCGTCATCTGCCCGTGGAGCCGAAACCGCCGCTGCCGCGGGCGGTTTCGTCCAGCGTGGCGACTTCGTCCAGGGTGGCGCGCTGCACGGGGGCGGGGACGAGCTGGGCGATCCGCTCGCCGCGCACCACCTCGAACGGCGCATCGCCCAGATTGGCGAGGATCACCTTCACCTCGCCGCGATAATCGCTGTCGATCGTGCCGGGGGTGTTGAGGCAGGTAATGCCGTGCTTTAGCGCCAGCCCCGAGCGCGGGCGCACCTGGACCTCATAGCCCTCCGGGATGGCGAAGGCGAAACCCGTCGCCACCGCGTGGCGCGCGCCGGGGGCGAGCGTCAGGCTTTCGGCGGCGACGACATCCATCCCGGCGGCGCCCGACGTCGCATAGACGGGCATCGGCAGGCCGGCGCCATGCGCGAGCCGCTGGACGGCGATCCGGATCGGGGCGGGCGGTGTCATCGTGGCGGTTCCTGTCCGGTGGCGAGCTGCACGGCGGCGTCGACCAGCGCGGGGTCGCCCGCCAGATCGTGGCCCTTGCTGGGCAGGATGCGGAAATCGGTGTCGATGCCGCGCAGCGCCAGCGCCTCGGCATAGGCGCGCAGCAGCGACGGCGGGGTTTCGCGATCATCGCTGCCGACGATCAGCACCGCACGGAGCCCCGGCGCGACGCCGCCAGCGGTCTGCAGCGGGTCGAGGCTGGCCACGGGCTGGGTCCAGCCGCCGGCGGGGTCCGCCTTCGCCCGGAGCGCGCGCCATTCGGGCAGCGCGCACGGGCATGCCGCCAGCACCATCGCGCCGACCAGTTGGGGCCGGGTGCCGGCCAGATTGGCGACCGCGGCCGCGCCGGTGCCGATGCCGATCACGATCGGCCGCATGTCGGGGTGGCGCTGTTCGACATCGCGGATCGTCGCGGCCAGCAGGGCAAGGCGGTCGGCGGTCAGGTCGTCGCCATTGCCACGGCCTGCGTCGCCCGGCGAGGCGCGATCGGATGCAGCCTGATGGCCCGCGCGCAGGACCAGTATGGCGCGGCTTCCCGGCACGCGCGCGACAAGCGCCTGCGCCAGCGCGCGCTCGGCAATCCGCGTTTCGGCTCCGGGACGCGCGCTGACCAGGATGAACAGCGCCTTGCCGGTGCCGCGCGCGGGGCCGAAGCGTTCGGTCAGCAACAGCGTCGGCGGCGCATCGGTCACCGGCCGCGCTGCCGGGGCGGTCATGCACCCGGCAAGCAGCATCAGCGCCAGCAACGCGCCTGCGCGGCGGATGTCAAAGCGCATCGGCGATCCGTGCCGCCAGCCGCGCGGCGACCTCCTCCTTCGACAGGTCGGGCCAGGAGTCGACGCCGTCGGCGGAAATCAGGTGGACGGCGTTACGCGCGCCGCCCATCACGTCACCCGACACGTCGTTGGCGACAATCCAGTCGGCATTCTTGCGCACGCGCTTGTCGGCGGCATGGTCGAGCACGCCATGGGTTTCGGCGGCAAAGCCGATCAGCAGCCCCGGCCGCGCGCTGCTCGCGCCGAGTTCGGCCAGAATGTCGGGATTGGGGACGAGCGCAAGCGTCGGCGGCTGCGCGCCCTTCTTGATCTTGAGGCCGGCGGCGTCGGCGACGTGCCAGTCCGCGACCGCGGCGACCATCACGGCCGCGTCGGCGGGCAGCGCCGCGATCACCGCGTCGCGCATCTCGCGCGCGGTCATCACGTCGATCCGGTCGACGCCGGGCGGCGCGGGCAGCGCGACCGGGCCGGCGACCAGCGTGACGCGTGCGCCCAGTGCCGCGAGCGCGCCGGCAATCGCGAACCCCTGCTTGCCCGACGAACGATTGGCGATGTAGCGTACCGGATCGATCGGCTCGTGCGTCGGGCCGGCGGTGACCACCACATGCCGCCCGGCCAGCCGCCCGTCCGCGCCGCCGGCCAGCTTCGTTTCGATGGCATCGGCGATCGCCTGCGGCTCGGGCAGGCGCCCGGGGCCGTACTCGCCGCACGCCATCGCGCCCTCGTCGGGGTCGAGGACCTGCACCCCGTCGGCGACGAGCCGCGCGACGTTGCGCCGGGTTGCCGGATGCAGCCACATCCGCACGTTCATCGCCGGCGCGATCAGCACCGGCTTGTCGGTGGCAAGCAGCAGCGTGGTGGCGAGATCGTCGGCATGGCCCCCCGCCATGCGCGCGATCAGGTCGGCGGTCGCAGGGGCGACGACGACCAGGTCGGCCTGGCGGCTGAGCTGGATATGGCCCATCTCCGCCTCGTCCTTGAGATCCCACAGGTCGGTATAGACCGGGTTCTCGGACAGCGCGGCGAGCGTCATCGGCGTGACGAACTGCTGGCCGGCCCGGGTCACGACACAGGTGACGTCATGCCCGGCGCGGCGGAGCAGGCGGATGAGCTCGCATGCCTTGTAGGCCGCGATGCCACCCCCGACGATCAGCAGGATGCGCTTCATCGCGTGACCCTGTGCACCCGCACGCGCCGCATGTCGAGTATCGCGCGGGCAAGGTCGCGGATCAGGTCGGGCAGGAACGCGCCGCCAACGAGCCGCAGCGGGCTGGCCTGCACGAACGCGTCGAATGCCGCCGCCGCGCCCGTCAGCGGAAGCCAGTCGTCGCGCAGCGGGTCGACCGGCCCGGTGACGTCGGCGACCGCCGCTGCGTGAACGCCCAGCACGGCGGCGAGCACGAGCAGCGTCGCGCCCCACACCAGCGCCTCGCGCCGGTCACGGTCATGGAGCGCGGCCAGCGCCATCACGATCGGGTAGAGCGCGGCCAGTTCGCGGATCATCAACGCCATCGTCGCATAGCCCGCCGCCTCGACCGCGCGGCCGGGCCGCCAGCGCGCCATCGACAAGGCGATCAGGGTCCCCGCCCAGGCTTCGGGCCACAGATGCAGATCGCTGATCGTGAACAGCGTCAGCCCGCTGGCCAGCAGCGCCATCGCGGTGAACAAGCCAAGGCGCGCGCGGAACGCGGCCTGGAGCCGGTACGCCCAGGCGAAACCGGCGAGTCCCGCGACCAGCCAATAGGCCATCCGAACCAGATCGGCCGGGACGGCGGCGTGGAGGACGTTGAGCGTCGGCAGATGAAAGGCCGTGAACGGCCGGAGCGGCAGCCCGGCCTCGCGCAGCCGCCGCGCGGTCACCGGATAATAGCTCTCGCCGCCGCGCATCGCGTCGGTGATCGACTGGTTGAGCTCGATCGCGTCGCGCGCGCCGGCGGCCGCGCCGACGTTTTCCGGGGGCGACACACCGGCGAGCAGCAGGCAGCACAGCATCACCGCCAGGACGATGCCCAGCGCGGGCCGGCGTCCGATATGCGCATAGCGCCCCGGCACGCCCAGCCAGAGCGCGGCGCGGCGCGGGGCCGCCGATGCCATCAGCCCAGCAGGGCCAGCGTCGCGGCGACGCCGGCCGCCCCCGCGAGCAGCGCGACCACGACATAGCGCCAGCCGCCGCCGACGCGGACGACCTCAATCTCGCGCAGCGGCGGGGCGGGCGGCGCGCCGCCAGGGGCGGGAAAGCGATGCTCGATGTTGCGGATCAGCTCGGGCAGGCGGGCAAGCGTGCGCAGGTCGGTCATCAGCCGGTCGGCGATCGCGGCTTCGGGGCCTAGTTCGGTGCGGATCCATTCGCGCACGAACGGCGCGGCGGTTTCCCACAGGTTGACATCGGGGTCGAGCGAGGTCGCGACCCCTTCGACCATCACCATCGTCTTTTGCAGCAGCAACAGGTGCGGCTGGACCTGCATGTCGAATTCGCGGGTGATGTTGAACAGGCTGTCGAGCATCATGCCGACCGACATGTCCTTGACCGCCAGCCCGCGCATCGGTTCGCCGACCGCACGCAGCGCGGTCGCAAATTCGTCGACATTATGGTGCGGCGGCACATAGCCGGCCTCGAAATGAATCTCGGCCACGCGCGCATAGTTGCCGGTGATGAGGCCATAGAGGATTTCGGCCAGCCACACCCGCGCGCGCCGGTCGATCCGCCCCATGATGCCGAAATCAATGGCGGCGATCCGCCCGTCGGCCAGCGCGAACAAATTGCCCTGGTGCATGTCGCCGTGGAAGAACCCCTCGGCGATCGCCTGGCGCAGGAATGCCTTGACCAGCCTTTGCGACAGGCGGGGCAGATCGTGCCCGGCGGCGATCAGCGCATCGCGGCTGGACAGTTTGATCCCGTCGATCCACTCGAGCGTCAGCACGCTGCCGGTGGTGCGTTGCCAGTCGATGGCGGGAACCATGAAATCGGGCTCCGCCTTCATCCCCTCGGCCAGCTCCGACGCCGACGCCGCCTCGCGCCGCAGGTCGAGCTCGCGGATCGTCCAGCGCTTGAAGGTCTCGATCACCAGGCGCGGGCGCAGCCGGCCGGCTTCGCCGCCCATCGCCTCGACCTGGGCGGCGGCCCATTCATAGGTCTGGATCGCGTCGGCAAACTGGCGCTCGACGCCGGGGCGCAGCACCTTGACCGCGACGCGGCGACCCTCGGTCGTGACCGCGCGGTGGACCTGAGCAATCGAGGCGGCACCGATCGGGACCGGATCGATCTCGCTGAACAGCGCGTCGAGCGGCTTGCCGAAGCTGCGCATCATCGCGTCCGCAATCACCGGCCAAGGCAGAGGCGGCAGCGCATCCTGCAGCCGAAGCAGGTCGTGTGCGGCTTCCTCGCCGATCAGGTCGGGACGGGTGGCCAGCGTCTGGCCCAGCTTGATCGCGGCCGGGCCGATTGCCTGAAACGCGTCGGCATAGCGCGGCGTTGCCGGGATGCGCGCGCCGAAGCTGACGACCTGAATCAGCCGGCGGACCGGTGCCGGCGTGTTGGGATTGCGTGCGATGCCGCGCAGCGCGCCATGGCGTGCGAGGATGCGGCCCCATCTGACCAGCCGCCACAGATGCGTCGCGGGCGCCGTCACGCCGCGACCGATCGCAGATGTCGGGGCATCAGATCTTCCAGCCGCTGTGGATCGCGACCAGCCCGCCCATGATCGGTTCGACCCGGGTGCGCACGAACCCGGCCTCGCCGATCATCGCTTCGAACCGCGCCATGTCGGGAAAGCGCCGAATCGATTCGACGAGGTAGCGATAGCTGTCCTCGTCACGCGCGATCCATTTGCCCAGCCGGGGCACGAGATGGTGCGAATAGGCGTCGTAGACATCGGCGAAGCCGGGCCATTCGACCGTCGAGAATTCCAGGCAGAAAAACCGCCCGCCGCGGCGCAGCACGCGATGCGCCTCGCGCAGCGCGGCGGGGATGTCGGTCACGTTGCGGATGCCGAACGCGATCGTATAGGCGTCGAAGAAGCGGTCGGGGAAATCGAGGACCTCGGCATTGGCTTCGGTCCACACCAGCCCGTCGAGTCCGCGTTCGGCCGCGCGCTGCATGCCGACTTCCAGCATTGCCGGGTTGATGTCGGCAACCGTCACCGATGCGCCGGCTGCGGCGATGCGAAACGCGATGTCGCCGGTGCCGCCCGCCATGTCGAGCACCTGTTCGCCCGCGCGCGGCTTCAGCCGGCGGACGAACTGGTCCTTCCAGATCCGGTGCATCCCCGCCGACATCGCATCGTTCATCACGTCATACCGGCGCGCGACATTGGCGAACACCTCGCCGACGCGCGCGGTCTTTTCCTCGGGGGTGACGTCTTGATAGCCGAAGGAAACGGTGTCGGGCATATGCGCGGTATCACTCGATAGGCTGCGGGGCTGCGGCGTGCTGTAGCCAAGGGTTGAGCCGGGGGCAAACGCCGCCTAGGTCGGATCGGACATGCCAGAGCTTCCCGAAGTCGAAACGACCGTCCGCGGCCTGCGTCCGGTGCTGGAGGGGCGGCGGATCGCCCGTATCGTCGCGCACCGCCCCGACCTGCGCCGGCCGATTCCGGCGGATCTGGGCCAGCGGCTGACCGGCGCGGAGGTGATCGCGATCCGGCGCCGCGCCAAATATGGCCTGATCGACACCGATCGCGGCGACACGCTGGTCTTTCATCTGGGTATGTCAGGGCGGTGGCGACTCGACCCGTCCGAGCATCTGGCGCACGACCATCTGGTCGTCGATACCGATGCCGGCCGCCGTCTGGCGCTCAACGATCCGCGCCGGTTCGGCTCGCTCGACCTGATCGAGACCGCGCGCGTCGACACGCTGCCGGGGCTGGCGGGGCTGGGTCCCGAACCGCTGGGCCCGGCCTTCGACGCCGACCATTTGCGCGCCACGTTGAACGGCCGCATCGCGCCGATCAAGGCGATGCTGCTCGATCAGCGTGTCGTGGCGGGACTGGGCAACATCTATGTCTGCGAGGCACTGCATCTGGCCCGGATTTCGCCGATTCGCGGCGCCGGGACGCTGTCGCGCGCGGCCCATGTTCGGCTGGTCGCGGCGATCCGCGATGTCCTCAACGCCGCGATCGAGGCCGGCGGATCATCGCTGCGCGATTACGCGCGCCCCGATGGCGAGCTCGGCTATTTTTCCAAACAGTGGCGGGTCTATGGGCGCGAGGGTGAGGCCTGTTCGTGCGGCGCGACGGTCGCGCGCCGCGTCGATTCGGGGCGATCGACCTTCTGGTGCACGCGCTGTCAGCGGTAACCGGGCGCGGTCGGTTGACCGCGCGGGGGGAAGTCGTTAAGGGCCCCGGTTTCCGGAGCACGGGATAACCCTGCGCTTCTTGCCCATCAGATCAGGACTTCGAGGACGGCATGGCGAATACGCCGCAGGCGAAAAAGCGTATCCGGCGCAACGAACGGCGCACGGAAATCAACGGGGCGCGCGTCAGCCGCATCCGTACCTATGTGAAGAAGGTCGAGCTGGCCCTGGCGACCGGGGACAAGGCCGCCGCCACTGCGGCGCTCGCGGCGGTCCAGCCCGAGCTCGCGCGCGGGGTCGCCAAGGGCGTGCTCCACCGCAACACCGCGTCGCGCAAGTTTTCGCGGCTGACCAAGCGCGTGACCGCGCTCGCCTGAACCGCCACAGGTTTTTGAAAGACAGCGCCCTGCCGGAGAGTCCGGCGGGGCGCTTTCTTGCGTCCGGTGCAGCCGCGCCCGACGGGAATCGCCGTCGATTTGTGAATTGCGCGTGAAACCGCGAGTCGTGCGTGATTTGCTGGCTTGGTGGGCACTAAGTCACTGAAATAAAACAGTTAAACTTTTTATCTTGCTGCAAGTCCCGGCTATCCGATGTCAACCGGATTATTTCACTTTCTTGACATTCGCGGCTCTTGCTCGACTCGCAAAACCACCTCTAAACAACCTCTCCGGCCACCGACTCTGGGGACCAGATTGCGTTAGTTTTGTGAAAACAGGCGGATCGTGATTCCGGCTGTGGGGGGTTGTTGACCAATAAATAATCGACGGGCGGAGCCCTGCGCTTCGGTCGAGGGAGAGGTGCGTTCGCGTGACGGGATACCGCAATACGGTGAAGACTGAACCGGACGATACGCAGCCCGCGGCGTCGCCGGCGGAAGCGTGGGCGCAGGTGCGCCGCAACCTGCGTGCCCAGGCCGGCGCGCGCCTGTTCGATCAATGGCTGAAGCCCGCGGTGCTGGTCGGCGGCGATGCGGATCATGTTCGGCTGGGCCTGCCGTCGGCGTTCATGACCAACTGGGTCCGCAACCATTATGCGGACCGCATCCTTCACGAGTTCCGCGCCGCGCTCCCCGGGGTGCGTTCGGTCACGATCGACACGGTGACGGCGCCGGCGACGCGCATCCTGTCGGTCGACGACGAACCGCGCGCCGCCGTAGCGGTCGTGCCGCTCGCCGCGCCGTCGGCCGGAACCGACACGCCGCGTGCCGTCGTCGAGGCGCTGGTCGGCGACGATGTTCGTACGCAAAGCGCCGAGCGCGCGCCGTTCGATCCGCGCTTCACCTTCGACCGCTATGTCACCGACGCGTCGAACCGCGTTGCGTTCAACGCGGCACAGGCGCTGGCCGAACCGGGGCGTCCGCGCTTCAGCCCGCTCTATCTCCACAGCGCGACGGGGCAGGGCAAGACGCACCTGATGCACGCGATCGGCCACGCTTTTCTGGCGGCGAACCCCGACGCGACCGCGATCTACATGCCCGCCGAACGCTTCATGTTCGAATTCGTCCAGGCGATGCGCGCGCGCGATACCTTTGCGTTCAAGTCGCGGCTGCGGTCGGCCGACCTGTTGATGATCGACGACCTGCAGTTCATCGCGGGCAAGGACGCGACGCAGGAAGAATTCTTCCACACCGTCAACGAATATATGGCGGCGGGCAAACGACTGGTGGTCGCCGCCGACCGCAGCCCGCAGAATCTGGACGGCGTCGAGCCGCGGTTGCTCAGCCGGCTGGGGTCGGGCCTGGTCGCCGACATCAAGCCGCCCGAGCTCGCGCTGCGCCACGCGATCCTGCGCCGCAAGCTGGCCGACATGCCCGGCGCGCAGGTGCCGCAGGAGGTGCTCGACCTGCTCGCCGAGCGGCTGGTCAACAGCGTGCGCGAGCTGGAAGGCGCGCTCAACCGGTTGGTCGCCTATGCCCAGCTCATCAACGAGCCGGTGACGATGGATTTCGCGCTGGCGACGCTGGGCGAGGTGCTGAAGGGCGCGCAGCGGCGCATCACGATCGACGAGATCCAGCGCGCGGTGTCGACGCATTTCGACGTCAAGCAGCTCGACCTGATTTCCGCGCGGCGCGCGGTGGCGATCGCGCGCCCGCGCCAGATCGCGATGTACCTTGCCAAGCGGCTGACCACCCGGTCGCTGCCCGAGATCGGGCGCAAGTTCGGCAATCGCGACCATTCGACCGTGATCCACGCGGTCCGCCGGATCGAGGAACTGCGCGGCCGCGACAATGAGATCGACGGCGCGGTCAAGATCCTGCTGCGCAAGCTCGAAGGGTAGGGGGACGCGCGCTCAGTTGAACTGGGCGAGCGCGGCGCGCGCGGCGGTGGCGACCGCGCCGTCCCCGCCCAGGCGCGCTGCGGATTGCCACGCGGCGATCGCCCCCGACTGATCGCCGCGCAGCGCCGCGATATTGCCGGCTTCGAGCTGGACCGATGCGTCGTCGGGCGCGCGCTGCATCGCTTCGGCGATATCGGTCGCGGCGCGGTTCAGGTCGCCGCCCCGCCGTGCCAGTGTGGCCGAAAGCAGCCAGGCGAGCGGGTCGGCCGGGGCATGGCGCAGCGCCAGATCGAGATCGCCGCGCGCGCCGGTCGCGTCGCCCGCCGCCGCCAGGATGCGCGCACGGTCCAGATGCGCCTCGCCCAGCGCCTGCCCGGTCAGCGTCCCCGCCGCCAGCGCCGCGTCGAGTGCACCGCGCGCCCGGGCGACGTTGCCGGCGGCGAGCCAGGCATTGCCCGCCTGTGCCCAGTAATTGGCGGTGCGCGGTTCGCGGACGCGCTCGGCGGCGCGGGCCGCTTCCTCGAACGCCTCGCCCGCCGCCGCCCAGCGCTGCTGCGCGGCATAAGCAAGGCCGAGGCACTGACGCGCGAGATAGCCGCCGCCCGCCAGCGACCAGCTCGTCGCGGTCGCGACGCCGGCCAGCGGATCGTCGACCGCCTGATCGATGCAGCGGTCATATTCGGCCTGAAGCTGCGGCCCGGCCGGCGCGGACTGGAGCAGGAGGAGCAGGAACAGGGCGGTCATCGCGGGCGGCTCACATGTTCGATCGCGCGCAGGATCAGGTCGATGTCTTGCGGGCGCGAGAGGCGGTGGTCGCCATCCTTGACCAGCCACGTCTGCACATCGGCTGAACGCAGCTTTGCGGCCAGGTCGACGCTGCGCGTCCAGGGCACGTCGTCATCGCGCTGGCCGTGGATCAGGCGGACGGGCGCGTCGATCGGCACGGTGCCGAACGCGATCCGATTGGCCTCGCCCGAGGTCCAGAAGGCGCGCGTCGTCACCATCGGCTGGTCGGAGTAGGGCGTCGGGCGCGCGATGCGCCCTTCGGCCAGGATGCGCATCTTCTCATCCGCGGTGAAGCCCCAGTCGGTGAAGTCGGGCGCGGCGGCGATGCCGACCAGCCCGGCGACGCGATCGGGCCGGTCGCGCGCGACCAGCAGCATGATCCACCCGCCCATCGACGATCCGACCAGCACCACCGGCCCGCTCAACACCCGGTCGACCACCATCAACGCATCGTCGCGCCAGCCGGCCAGCGTCTGATCCTCGAACGCGCCTTCGCTCTCGCCGCAGCCGGCATAGTCGAAGCGCAGGAAGGCGCGGCCCGTCGCCTGCGCCCAGGCCTCGATCGCCAGCGCCTTCGACCCGCTCATGTCGGAGGCATAGCCGGGCAGGAACAGGATCGTCGGCCCGGCACCGGGGGTGTGGCGATAGGCGAGGCGCGGGGGATCGACGGGTGCAGTCATGGCGCCAGCCTTAGCCGAGCGCGCGGCTCAGGGCTTCAGGAAATCATCCACTGCTGCCCGGAAGCGTTCGGGCTGGTCGAGCATGATGAAGTGATAGCTGTCGTCGATCGGCACCAGCGTGGCCGGCGACCCGGCATATTCACGCTCCCACAGCACCTTCGCCATCGGTCCCGCGCCGGTCGCGTAGAGGATGGTGAAGGGGCGGGCGGTGACCTTGCCCAGTTCGGGTCGCAGGTCGGTCACGACATCCTCATACAATGCCTGGGCGACGACGCGGGGATCGGCCTTTCGGCCCCAATTGGCGACCTGAATGCGGCCTGCGGCGTTGTTGGACCAGATGCCGCCGGGGTCGCTGGTCACCGGCGCGGCGGCCGCGGCGGCGTTGGCGGCGGCAAGCGTGCCGGCGCGCATCTGTTCGGCGGCGGGACGGATGGTTTCCGCGGTCGCGCCAGGCATCATAAGCGCACCGAAAAAGGGCAGGCTGTCGACGACCATGATCCGGCCGGCCACGCCTGGATGGCGCGCGCCGACCATCATCGCGACAACGCCGCCCAGCGAGTGGCCGATGATCGCTGGCTTTTCCAGCTTCTCGCGCTTGGCATAAGCGACGATGTCGCGGACCACGCCGTCGATCACGCCGGGCGAGAGGTTCTTGCCGGGATCGTCGCCGCCAAAGCCGTTGACCTGGACAAGCAACACCCGGTGCCGCTTGGCGAGGTCGGGTACGATCCCGTCCCAGACTTCACGCGGGCTGGCGAGGCCGGGAACCAGGATCACCGGGCTGCCGCTGCCGACCGAGACGATCGAGATGTGATCCATGCGCAATTCGGCGGCGGAGGTGGCGGCCGTCTGTGGCGGCACCGGCTCGGCAAACGCCGCGGCGGGAAATGCGAACAGCATGGCGGCGGCGCATAGCGGCTTGATCACGGCAGTGGCTCCTTGGCGGGATTGATGAAGATCTGTTCGATCGAGAGTTCGAAAATGTCGGCGATGCGGAAGGCGAGCGGCAGCGACGGATCGTAACGCCCTGTCTCGATCGCATTGACGCTCTGGCGCGAGACCTGGAGCCGGTCGGCCAGTTCCTGCTGGCTCCAGCCACGCTCGGCGCGCAGCGTGCGCAGATGGTTGTTCACTCAGGCCGTCCGGTGCGGTCCCGCAGCCAGAGCACCGTCTGGCCGATGACCAGGCCGACGCACCACAGGGGAAAGGCGAGATGGCGCGGGCGGACGGGCACCATGCCGGTATCCTCGACGAACGCCCACACCGTCATCACCGCCAGCAGCAGCGCGGTGGCGAACAGCATGGCCTGGACCATGCGCATCCGGATAAACTCGTCGGATTGCTCGACCACCCACATCGCCATCGCCCAGATCACCGCGACGATCGCCAGCGCGGGCAGCGCGGCGAGCGCGAGCAACGCCACACCCTGCGGCTGGAAGCGGTCGATCACGAAATTGCTGCCGATCAGCAGCACGACATAGGCGGTCATGCTGGGCATGAAGCGACGCATGTAGCGGCGCTGAGTCTCGGCAGGCGAAAACATGGCAAGGCTCCAGATGACAAGGACGCTTTACGACAAGCGTCCTTTCCATGTCAAGGGAGCTTTCCATACGCGGTCTAACCCGCGCCGGCCGCCTCAAATCACGTAATCGACCGTCTTCATCTCGGTCTGTGCGGCGCGCTTGGCCTCGCGTTTGGCGACCAGGCGGGCGTTGAGGGTGGCGATGGTCTGGCTGCCGGTGCGCTGGAACACGGCGGGGACGACCGCGTGGACCAGGCAGGCGAGGCCGCCCGCGATCATCGTCAGGCCAAAGCCGGCGGCGACGCCGAAATGTTCGGCATAGCTTTCGCCGACGCTGTCGGGATGGTCGAGGAACAGGCGGCGGATCATCGGCGGTTCTCCGGGTCGGATGCGGCGCGCGCGGCGAGTTGATCGACCATCCGCGCGGCGAGCAGGCTCAGTGTATCGTCGCGCGCGCCCATGATGACAATCCGGTCGCCGGGCCGGGCGAGGTCGACGAGCAGGGCGGCGGCGGCGTCGCGGTCGGCGACATGGCGGGCGTCGCGGCCGGCGCGGGCGATGTCGGCGACCAGATCGGCGCTGGTCACCTCGCGGCTGACGGTGCCGCCCTGATAGACCGGATCGGGCAGGACGAGCAGGTCGTCGGCACGCAGCTCGGCGGTGAACATCTGGGCAAGTTCAGCACGCATCACCTTGAGCGGGCCATAGCCGTGCGGCTGGAACATCAGTAGCAAGCGGCCGGGAAAGGCGTGGAGCGTGGCCAGCGTCGCGGCGATCTTGTCCGGGTTGTGGCCGAAATCGTCGATGACCGCGACGCCGTTTGCCTCGCCGACCAGCTCGAAGCGGCGTTTCAGGCCGGCAAAGCCTTCGATCGCTTGCGCAGCGGCGTCCGGTGCGACGCCTGCCGCGATCGCGGCGGCAATCGCGGTCAGTGCATTGGCGACATTGTGCGCACCGGGGACGGCCAGCCGGACGCGACGGAGGTGCTTGCCGCGCAGGCCCAGATCGAAGGCGATCGCGAAGGGTTCGGGGGCGAGATTGCTCGCCGCGACATCGGCGGGGCGATTGATGCCGGTGGTGGTCAGCCGGGCGAGCGGCACGCGGGTCGAGAGCGCCGCCGCCTCGGCATTGTCGAGGTTGACGATCGCGTAGGCGGCGCGCGCGATGAAACCGCCGAACAGCGCGCGCAGCTCGTCGACCGACTTGTGATCGAGGCTCAGATTGTTGAGCACCGCGATTTTCGGTGTGTAGTGGGCAATCGACCCGTCGCTTTCATCGACTTCGCTGACGAAGGCCGGCCCGCGCCCGACCAGCGCGCTGGCAAACGGTGCCTGCGGGTCGGCGAAGTTCTTCATCACCGCGCCGTTCATCATCGTCGGGTCGGCGCCAGCGCTGTGCAGGATCCAGCCGATCATGCCTGTCACGGTCGATTTGCCGCTGGTGCCCGCCACCCCGATCGGCAGCGCGGCGTCGTTGAACAATTGCGCCAGCAGTTCGGGGCGGCGCATCACCCGCGCGCCGATCCGCCCGGCCGCGACCATGTCGGGCACGTCGTCCTCAACCGCGGCCGAGGCGATGACGAGCTGGTCGGGCGAGGTAACCCCGCTGCCGTCCTGGGGGTGGAGCGCGATGCCGAGCGTGCGCAGCGCGTCGAACTTTGCGGGGATGCGCCCCTGGTCGAGCGCGCGGTCGGAGCCGGCGACGACATGGCCGCGCGCCGCCAGAATCATCGCGAGCGGCATCATGCCGCTGCCGCCGATGCCGACCAGAAAACATGATTTGCGGTTGTCCATCCGCCCGCGCTATCCCCGCTTTCACCGGACGGGGCAAGGGAGCAGCGAAGATGCGGGACGAAGCGTGCGGATCGGCGTAGTCGCCCCGGCGCGCCCGATCGAGGAAATCGTCGCCTCGCGCGTCAAGGCGCTGGGCGCGCTGATCCACCCGGACGTCGGAATCGATTTCCACCCGCAATGCTTTGCCTCCGACGGGCATTTCGCGGGCGCGGACGGCACGCGCGCGGCCGCGTTCCTGGAATTCGCCAATGACAGCGGGTTCGACGCGATCTGGTTCGCGCGCGGCGGCTATGGCTCCAACCGCATCCTCGCCAGCGTGATGCCGCAATTGTCCGCCGCCGCGCGGCACAAGACCTATCTGGGCTATTCGGACATGGGGTTCCTGCTCGCGGCGCTCTATGCCCGGCGCATCGGACAGCCGGTCCACGGCCCGATGACCGCCGACATCAATCGTGACGATCAGGGCGCGTGCGCGGCGCGCGCACTGGGCTGGCTGGTCAGGCGCGACCGCGCGGCGCTGGAACCGTCGGTCGCCGACCGGCCGGTCGCGGCGTTCAACCTGTCGATCCTGGCGGCGTTGATCGGCACGCAATGGCTGCCCGACCTGGCCGACCATGTGCTGATGATCGAGGAAGTCGGCGAGCCGCTGTATCGCATCGATCGCATGCTGTTCCAGATGGCCAACGCCACCCAGCTGAAAGGGCTGTCGGGCGTGCGGCTGGGGACGGTCAACGACGTCCAGGCGAACGATCCGCCCTGGGGCGAGGCGCTGGAGGCGATGATCACGCGCTGGTGCGGCGACCTGGGCGTGCCCTATCTCGGGCGCGCGGAAATCGGGCATGCCGCCAGCAACCGGGTGGTGCCGTTCGGGGTGGTGTGAGCGCGCCTTCGCGATGTCGATCTATCCCCATGAGTTCGAAGGCGAGATGGCCGAGCACTGGCTGGGCACGATGCGCTATACCGTCATCTTCCTGCCCGATGTGATCGCCGCCGAGCTGCCCTTTGCCGGCAATCCGCGACTGCGCTTTTCGGGCGAGATCGCCGATCACGAAATCAGCGCAGCATGGCAGCCGGTGCGCGGGCGTTGGTATGCGATGCTGTCGAAGCCGCTGTTGAAGGCAACGGGCCTTGGCATCGGCGACGTGACCACGGTGCGTTTCCGGGTCGAGCCGCAGGAGAGTGTCGACCGCGTGGCCGAGCTGGAGGCGGTGCTGGACGCCGACGCGGCGCTGCGGGCGGCGTGGGCCGCGCTGTCGCCCGGTTTCCGGCGCGGCCAGACCCACCGGCTGATCCAGGCGAAGACCGCGACGACCCGGCTGAAGCGGCTGGGCGAGATCGTCGCGGCGTTGAAGGGCGAGGCGGACTGGGTCGCGCCGCCCAAGCGAACGTTGAAGGGGTAGGCTGGCCGGTTCTACCCATGGCACGGACCATCAGTTGACCCACCAGCGCATCCTGAGTAGCCGCTGAGCGCAGGCGAAGTGGCGTATCGAAGGACAGGGACTGTGCGCCCGTCCTTCGATACGGGCCTTCGTCAGGCTCAGTCCCTACTCAGGATGAGCGGGAACACCTATTTTTCTTCTCCATTGAGCAAAGAGCACCCCATGTCCGAGATGTTCACGATCACGCTGCCCGACGGTTCCGCCCGCCAGGTCGCGCCGGGGACTACCCCCGCGGACATCGCCGCCGCGATCGGGCCGGGGCTGGCCAAGGCGGCGCTGGCGGCGCGGGTCGATGGCGAGCTGCGCGACATCGGTCGCCCGTTCGAGGGCGATGCGGCGCTGGCGCTGGTGACCGCGCGCGATGAGGCGGATGCGCTCGAACTGGTGCGCCACGACTATGCGCATGTGCTGGCGGAAGCAGTGCAGAACCTGTTTCCGGGCACGCAGATCACGTTCGGCCCCTCGACCGACGATGGGTTCTATTACGACTTCGCGCCCAAGGATCGGCCGTTCACCGAGGACGACCTGCCGGCGATCGAGGCCGAGATGCGCGCGATCATCGCGCGCGACGAAGCACTGGTGCGCGAGGTGTGGCAGCGCGACGAGCTGATCGCGCTGTGGCGCGAACAGGGCGAGACGTTCAAGGCGGAATGGGCGGCGGAATTGCCCGAGGACGAGGAGCTGACCGTCTATCGCGCCGGCAAGTGGCTCGACATGTGCCGCGGCCCGCATCTGGCCAGCACGGGCAAGCTCGACAGCCAAGCGTTCAAGCTGATGCGCGTGTCGGGCGCCTATTGGCGCGGCGACCAGAAGAACGCGCAGCTGTCGCGCATCTACGGCACCGGCTGGCTCAACAAGAAGCAGCTCGACCAGCACCTGACCCGGCTGGAGGAGGCGGCGAAGCGCGACCACCGCAAGCTGGGGCAGGAAATGGACCTGTTCCATTTGCAACAAGAAGCGCATGGCAGCGTGTTCTGGCACCCCAAGGGTTATCTGATCTGGCGCGAGCTGGAGGCCTATATGCGCCGCGCGATCGACGCGGCCGGCTATCGCGAGGTCAAGACGCCGCAGGTGATGGACGCGCGCCAATGGGAGCAGTCGGGCCACTGGGGCAAGTATCGCGAAAACATGTTCGTCATCCCCGACGAAGTGCCCAATGTCGACGATGACGGGCCGATCGTGTCGAACGATGCCGAGTGGATGGCGCTGAAGCCGATGAATTGCCCGGCGCATGTCCTGATTTTCCGGCAGGGCATCAAGTCGTACCGTGATTTGCCGCTGCGGCTGTACGAGAATGGCTGCTGCCACCGCAACGAGCCGCACGGCGCGCTGCATGGGCTGATGCGCGTGCGCCAGTTCACGCAGGACGACGCGCATATCTTTTGCCGCGAGGACCAGATCGTCGCGGAGGTGCAGGCCTTCTGCCAGCTGGCCGACCGCATCTACCGCGATTTCGGCTTCACCTATTCGATCAAGCTGGCGTTGCGGCCCGACAAAAGGTTCGGGTCCGACGAAATGTGGGACAAGGCCGAGGCGGAACTGCGCGATGCTGTCGTGCGCGCTGGTCTTGCCACCGAGCAATATGGCTGGGAGGAGCTGCCGGGCGAAGGCGCGTTCTATGCGCCCAAGCTCGAATGGCACCTGACCGACGCGATCGGGCGGACGTGGCAGGTCGGCACGATCCAGTCCGACCGGGTGCTGCCCGAGCGGCTCGACGCCAGCTATGTCGGCGAGGATGGCGAGCGCCACCGCCCGGTGATGCTCCACCGCGCGATCTTTGGCAGCTATGAACGCTTCATCGGCATCCTGATCGAGCATTTTGCGGGCAAGCTGCCGGCATGGCTTGCCCCGGTTCAGGCAGTGGTGGCGACGATCGTGTCCGACGCGGACGATTACGCCCGCGAAGTCGAAGCAGCGCTGAAAGCCGCCGGCATCCGCGCCGAAGCCGATCTTCGCAACGAGAAGATCAACTACAAGGTGCGCGAGCATTCGCTGGCCAAGGTCCCCAACCTGGTCGTGGTCGGCAAGCGCGAGGCGGAAGAGCGCACGGTGGCGCTGCGCGTGCTGGGCGGCGAGGGGCAGAAGGTGATGCCGCTCGACGATCTGGTCGCGATGCTCAAGGGGGAAGCGACGCCGCCCGATCTGTGCTAGGTTTGCGGCATGACCGTCTTTCAGAACGTCAAAAAGGGCCTGATCCCCGCGCGGCTGACCGTCGCCGACGTGTATGCGCTGACCGAGTCGGGGATGTTTCGCGAAGGCGAGCGATTTGAACTGATCGACGGGGAGATTGTGCCGATGGCAGCGGCGAAAGCCAGTTGGCATTCGATCATGGAAGCCCGCCTGACGCGTTTCCTGGCGCGGAACCTGCCGGATCAATTCGCCGTGTATCCCGCGCCGTCGATCACACTATCGGAAACGCGGCTGGTCGAACCTGATCTGGTGGTGCTGCCGAGCGGCGCCATGACGCAGCACATGCGCGGCCCGGATCTCGTTCTGACCATTGAAGTCGCGGACAGCTCGCTTGCCTATGATCTGCAAGTAAAGTCACGGCTCTACGCGGAAGCCGGCGTGCGCGAATATTGGGTGGTCGATGCGGTGCGCCAGACGATCCGGGTCCACCGCGCGCCCGACGGCGGCGTCTATGGCGATGTCGAGGAATATGAAGCGCACGACAGCGTCGCACCGCTGCTGTTGCCGGGCATGTTGATCCGGCTGGACACGCTCGATTGATTGCGCCACGCGCCTGATCGCAACGCACCCGCTTTGCGCTGGGCGCGTTCCGCACTATATTGTCATGATAACGGTCAACAGGAGATAACCCTATACGTCCTCCCATGTCACGGCGCCCGATGGCGCCGCCGGTCCCGATGAACGGCCCCCGGTTCAACGAATTCATCCAGTCGCCCAAGGTCCGCGTCATCGACGAGAATGGCGAGAATCTGGGCGTCATGTACACGCGCGAGGCGATGGAGCAGGCGCAGAGCGTCGGGCTCGACCTGGTCGAGGTGTCGCCCAATGCCGACCCGCCGGTCGCCAAGTTCCTGGACGTCGGCAAGTTCAAGTACGAGGCGCAGAAAAAGGCGAACCAGGCCCGCAAGTCGCAGAAGACGCAGGAGATCAAGGAGATCAAGATGCGTCCGAACATCGACGATCACGACTACGACGTGAAGATGAAGGCGATCCACAAGTTCATCGGCGAGGGCGACAAGGTCAAGGTCACGCTGCGCTTTCGCGGTCGCGAATTGTCGCACGGCCAGCTGGGCATGAAGCTGTTGCAGCGCGTGCAGGAGGACTGTGCCGAGGACGCCAAGGTCGAAGCCTATCCGCGCATGGAAGGCCGCCAGATGCTGATGGTGCTCTCGCCGAAGTAACACGGCGTTTGCCGAGAGCCCCATCCCAACCCCTCCCCTGAAGGGGAGGGGCTAGAGTGAAATGGCATTTGGTTGCACCAACCCGCTCACGCCTTACCCAGGATGAGCGGTTCCGGTTTCATCGTCGCTGTCATGCCCCGCGCTATAGGCGCACGCATTCGTTCAGTCGCAGCCGCCACCACCGCCGTCGCCGCCCGATCCGCAATCGCTGCTGCTCGTGTCGCTTGCGACCCACCCGGTGTCGCTGCCGCCCGCCTGATCGTTGCGTGCTTTGGTCTTGGCCTGTGCGCCCATGCGTGCAATGGCCGATGCGCCGAGCGCGATGAAGACAGCACCGATCGCGATCCAGAAGGCGGTCATGGCTGGGGCGGCTCCCAGAGTTCGATGGCGTTGCCTTCGGGATCGTGGATGCGGGCGAAGCGGCCGGTATCGGGGTGATCCCATTCCTCACGCGTTTCTACGGCGATGCCGGCGGCGTGAAGCTGCTCGAGCAGGCTGTCGATGTCGCGCACCCGCAGGTTGATCATGAAGGCCTTGTCTGGTGCAAAATAGTCGGTGTCGGCCTTGAACGGCGCGAACACCACCGGCCCGGCTTCGGTCTGCCACGCCCAGTCGTCGCCCGCGCTGCCATCGGCGTTGCAGCCGGCGCCGATGTTCAGATGCTCGCGGTACCAGCCGTTCAGCGCGTCGGGATCGCGCGCGCGAAAGAACAGTCCGCCGATGCCCAGCACCCCCATCCGATCCGCTCCCCGCTGCCCGTCGCGGGCGAGGATACGCGGTTCAGGCGGCGTGCGCCAGATCGATGTCACCCGAAGCCGCATCGAGCAGACGGCGTTCCAGCGCCTTGAGCCGGCTCGCGCTCGTGATCTTGTCGCGCAACAGATCGGTGACATAGAAGGTGTCGACCGCGCGCTCGCCATAGGTTGCGACGTGCGCGGAATGAATCGTGACCTTCGACTGGAACAGCGCCTGCGCCAGATGGTGGAGCAGCGCGGGACGATCGCGGGCGTTCACCTCGATCACGGTGAAACGGTTCGACGCCTTGTTGTCGATCAGCACGTTGGGTTCGATCGTGAAGGCTTCCGCGCGCATCCGCACCAGCGGGCGCGCGCGCAGCCGTTCGGTCAGCTTGGCGCGATTGGCGAGCGAGTCGGCAATCGCCGTCTTCAGCCGGTCGAGCTGCGCCGGATCGCCGAACGGCCCGCCATTCAGCGGGTTCTGGACCAGGAAATTGTCGAGCGCCATGCCGGTGCGGGTGGTGTGGATGCGCGCGTCGATGATATTGCCGCCCGCCGCGTGGATCGCGCCCGCGATGCGATAGAACAGGCCGGGATGGTCGGCGGCGTGCACCGTGACGAGCGTCGCGTCGCGGTCGGGATAGACCTGGGCCTCGATCGCCAGGCTGACCGTGCCGTCGCGCGACAGCAGCCGCGCATTGCGCTCGAGCACGTCCTGGGGTTCGGCGATCCAATAGGCTTCGGGCAGCGTCGTGACATAGGTCTGGAGCTTCGCCGCGTCCCAGCCGAGCGCCTGGGCCAGCGTTTCCTGCTTGGCCAGGATCCGTTCGCTGCGGCCGCGCTGCTTGTGGCCGAGCCGGAGCACTTCCTCTGCGGATTCGTAAAGCGTGGCGAGCAGCTGGCGCTTCCAGCCGTTCCACACGCCGGGGCCGACCGCGCGGATATCGACGATGGTCAGCACCATCAGCATCATCAGCCGCTGCGGGCTCTGGACCATTTCGGCAAAGTCGAGGACGGTCTTGAAATCCGACAGGTCGCGCTTGAATGCGGTCGCCGACATCAGCAGGTGATGGCGGACCAGCCAGGCGACCGTCTCGGTCTCCGCAGGGGTCATGCCGAAGCGCGGGCATAGCCGCTCGGCGACTTCCGCACCGAGCACCGAATGGTCGCCGCCGCGCCCCTTGGCGATGTCGTGCAGCAGGACCGCGACATACAGCGCCCGGCGCGACACGATCTGGCCGATGATCCCGGTCGCGAGCGGATGGTCCTCGGCGAGTTCGCCGCGCTCGATCCGGCTGAGCAGCCCGATCGCGCGGATGGTGTGCTCATCGACGGTGTAATGGTGGTACATGTCGAACTGCATCTGCGCGACGACACGGCCGAAATCGGGCACGAAACGGCCGAACACCCCGGCCTCGTTCATCGCGTGAAGCCCCTGGTCGGGCGCGCGCGGCGATGTCAGCACCTCCATGAACAGCGCGTTGGCGCGGGGATCGTCGCGGTGATCGATCAGCAACCGGGCGTCGCGCGACGCCGCGCGCATCGCCAGCGGATGGATTTCAATGCCATGTTCGACCGCGAGCGCGAACATCTCGATCAGCCGCGTGGGGTCGCGCATGAAGAAATCGTCGCTCGGGATGGCGAGCCGGCCGCGATCGAGCTTGAAGCCGCGCAGCCTGCGCGGGCTGCGCCGGAAGCTGGGCAGGCCGAAACGCGAAAAGCGCGGTGCGGCGAACTTCTCGTCGAAATGGGCGAGGAAGAGCCCGGTCAGGTCGCCGACGCGCTTGGCGTGCAGGAAGTAGAGCTGCATGAAGCGTTCGACCTGCGACTTGCCGGGGCGATCGGAAAAGCGCATCCGATGCGCGATCTCGCGCTGGACGTCGAAGGTCAGCCGCTCCTCCGCGCGCCCGGAAATGGCGTGGAGATGGCCGCGCACCGCCCACAGAAAGTTCGCGGCCTGGCGGAACTGGCGATATTCCTGATCGGTCAGCAGGCCGGCGTCGACCAGTTCGGCTGCAGTGCGCACACCGAGCGCGTATTTGCCGATCCAGTACAGGGTGTGGAGGTCGCGTAGCCCGCCTTTGCCCTCCTTGACGTTGGGTTCGACGACATAGCGGCTGTCGCCCATCTTCTGATGCCGCTGGTCGCGCTCGGCGAGCTTCTGCGCCACGAAGGAGCGGACATCCGACTGGACCTCGGCGCGGAAGCGCGACGCGGCCTCGTCATAGAGCGCGGTGTCGCCCCAGACATAGCGCGCCTCCAGCAGCGCGGTGCGGATCGTCACGTCGCCGCGCGCCTGGCGGATGGTCTCGTCGAGCGAGCGCGACGAATGCCCGACGGTCAGCCCCATGTCCCACAGCGCGTAGAGGATCGATTCGATCACCTGCTCGCTCCACCCGGTCTGTTTCCAGGGCGTGATGAAGCCGATGTCGACATCGGAATAGGGCGCCATCTCGCCCCGGCCGTAGCCGCCGACGGCGATCAGCACCATGCGTTCGGCCGCGGTCGGATTGGCGTTGGGATAGAGTCGGTTGACGGTGAAGTCCCACAACAGGCGCAGGATCTGGTCGACCAGGAAAGCACCGGAGGCAGCCATTTCGTGGCCGTGCGACGGTTTGGCGAGCAGCCGCGCCGCGATTTCGGCCCGGCCGGCGAGCAATGCCGCCTTGAGCGTTGCCGTCGCGCCCCGGCGCAGCTCGGCGACATCGCGGCCGTCCAGCGCGTCGAGCTGCTCCGCCACCGCCCGACGATCAATGATCGCGCGGCGGTTGCGGACGGACGTGAAGCGATCGGCAGCGGGCATGGTCGTGAGATAGGGGGTTCAATGGCATTCGTCACGAGGATGCCTTTCGGCGCGTAAACGCCCGCCCGCTCGCCCGCGCGGCGTCCACCAATAAAGCCAAGATCGATTCCGAAATTAAGCGTTTCTTATCATTGTCTTGTCACCTTAGCGGGATGAGCGCCAGCTATCACGACGAAGACATCGACGCGGGCGTCGCCGCGGGTATTCTCTCAGTTGAGGCAGCCCAGAAATTGCGCAACCTGACGGCACGACGGCGCGGCGTGCCCCTGTCCACCGAAGAGTCCTTTCAGCTCGTGGCCGGGTTTGCGGACGTGATGACTGCAGTCGCCGTTATTTTGCTGATGGCGGGCGGCATGGCGTTCCTTCTGGCGATCATTGATCTCGCTTCATTCGCGATCCTCGCCGGTGTCGCATGGTTGCTCAGCGAGTTTCTGATTCGTAGACAAAGGCTCTTGCTGACAGCGCACGTGCTGTTTGCGTCCTTTGCGGTCGGCAGCGCGGGCACATTCTTCGCGAACGCTCAGTTTCTGCCTGGACTAAGCTGGGAAGCAGCAAGCGGTCCCGCTTCCACCGCGGCTGTCATCTCCCCGCTTCGTGGCCTGATTACGGCAGTCGGCACTAGTTTCGCATGCTGGCTGTTCTGGAGACGATTCCGGCTGCCGCTCGCCTACGCCGCTATGGTCGTCGCTGCCCTGAATGTCGTAGTCCATCTCCTGCGTATGATCGCGCCAAGCGCGCCGACGTGGATGGTGAGCTGGGTTCTGCTCGTTGCGGGCTTAACCACCTTGGCCCTCGCGATCTGGTGGGACATGTCTGATGTTCGCCGCGAGACCATTCGATCCCAGGTTGGTTTCTGGCTGCATGCTATCGCTGGGCTTGAAATCGCTAGTGCGTCGTTTCGGATGATCATCGGCGCTGGCGACCGGCCGGCGGGTTGGGAACGCTTGTATAGTCAAGACCTTGCTCATCCAGGTTTGTTGGCTGCTTTCGCAACGCTGCTATTGGCCGGCGCCTTCCTGATCCTCGCGCTTGCGATGGACCGCCGATCAATCCTGATGTCTAGCGTGATCTTCGTCTTTGTCGCGCTCAGCAGGATATTGGGCGCGGCAGGGCTGATCACATGGTCGATCAGCGCCATACTCGTCGGCGGAGCCCTCTTGATGGTAGCGACAAAGTGGATCCCGATGCGGTCATGGCTTCTCGACCGGCTTCCCGTCGCCATCCGTGCGCAACTGCCGCGCTTGAACGTGTCGCAATCGGCGACGGCTCGCCCAGTCACCTAGCCATGTTTACGCCGCCGAATCCGCCGGCGGGGTGATCCCGGCCTACGTGCCGCCTCAGGCAGCGAAGGCTTCGGGAATGAGCGAAGCGGCGCTGACGCCCTGGAGCACGGCGACGACCGACCAGTCGAACGCGGTGCTCGACCCGTCGAAATCGACTTCGAGCACCGCGCCCGCCTTGCTGTCGGTGATCCGGATGAAGCCGTTGGCGATGCCCCATGCGGTCGGGATGTCGAGGCCGTTGATGTCGAACAGGATCTTGTCGCCCTGGTCGACGGAGAAATCGGTGATCGTCACCTTGCCGTCGTGGAGCAGGAAAAAGGTATCCGCGCCGGCACCGCCACTGGCGACATTATCGCCCTGTGCCAGATCCAGCCAATCGTTGCCGCCGCCGCCGGCCACGGAATCGTTGCCGATGCCGGTCGCGAAATAATCGTCGCCGGCCCCGCCGAACAGCCGGTCATTGCCGCCGCCGCTTCGGATGCGCAGCAGTTCGATGTTCTGGATGGTCAGGCCGGTCGACAATAAAGCGGTCGCGCCCGAGCCCAGCGCACCGGTCATGACCAGATCAGTGGTCAGTCCGCCCAGGCTGATAGTGAGCGTGTCAAAGCCGCCGCGTCCATCGACGGTTCCGGCGGCCGGGCTTTCCCACATGAGCGAATCATTGCCTTCGGTGCCGCTCAGGACGGTCGGTGAAGGCGTCGGTGTGGGTGCTGGGGTCGGTGCTGACCGCTTTCTGCCCATCGAGGTTACTCCGGGACAATGAGGGTTTGACTAACCTGTTGTCCCGGAGCCGATTTTGATTTCAGATTGTTGCGCATCGGCCTGCACGTGCGACGCGGCGAGCCGAATGGCCGCTGGGGTGGCGACGCGTGCCGCTCCGTCGCCGCCGTTCAAGGCGGCGAGCGCTTGTGCCTCAGGCCGCGCCGGGCGAGTCGGGTGCCTTGGCCACGCCGACCAGGGCGGGGCGGAGCAGGCGGTCGCCGATCAGATAGCCGGTCTGGATTTCCTGGACGACGGTGCCCGGCGGCACGTCGTCGCTCGGCACCTCGAACATCGCCTGGTGGCGATTGGGGTCGAGCATCTCGCCCTTGGCGGCCAGCCTGGTGATGCCGTGGCGGGTGAACACCGATTCAAGCTCGCGTCCGGTCGCTTCCAGCCCGACGACCAGCCCCTTCATCTTCTCATCCTCGCGCAGATCGGCGGGGATGGCAGCGAGCGCGCGGCTGAGATTGTCGGCGACCGACAGGATATCGCGCGCGAACTGGGTGGCGGCATAGGTGCGCGCGTCGGCGGCTTCCTTTTCGGCGCGGCGGCGCATGTTCTGGGTTTCAGCGCGGGCATAGAGCAGGTCTGCCTTGGCCTGTTCCAGCTCCGCCTCCAGCGCCGCAGTCCGGTCGGCTTCGGCGACTTCGGGGGCGTCGGCGGCGGTTTCCTCGCGCAGTTGCTCGGCGTCTTGAGGCGTCGTTTCGTGGTCGGTCATGTCATCCCGTTCGTTTGTAGAGTGGCGCTCAACCCAGCAGGCGGGCGAGCGTTGCGGCCGTGAAATCCACCATGGGCACGACGCGCGCATAGTTCAACCGGGTCGGGCCGATCACCCCGACGACGCCGACGACACGGCCGTCGAGCGCACGCACGGGTCGCGCGATCACCGACGATCCCGACAGCGCGAACAGCTTGTTTTCCGATCCGATGAAGATGCGGGTCGCATCGCCGTCGCGCGCGCGGTCGAGCAGGCGGGCGATCTCCTCCTTGCCCTCCAGCTCGTCGAGCAGCTGGCGGACGCGCTCCATATCCTCCAGCGCCGCGGCGTCGATGAGCTGCGCCTGACCCCGCACGATCAGCACCGCGCGGTCGTCGCCGTCCTGGCTCCACACCGCCAGCCCGCGCTCGACCAGCACGCGCGCCGCCTGGTTGAGCGCGGCGCGCTCCTCGCGGATCTCGCGTTCGACGCGGGCGCGTGCCTCGCTGAGCGTCAGGCCGGCGAGCGTAGCGGACAGATAGCGGCTGACATCGTTGAGCGCGGTGGCTGACACGTCGCGCGGCAGGTCGACGACGCGGTTCTCGATCGAGCCGTCCTGGCCGACCATCACCGCAAGCGCGCGGCCCTCGGACAGCGGCACCAGGTTGAATTCGCGCAGGACCGGCTCGCGCTTGGGCACGAGCACCAGCCCGGCGCAGGCCGACAGGCCCGACAGCGCCGCGGTGGTATTGGCGATCGCCTCCTCCACCGTCGCGGCGCCGTCCGCCCGGCTGGCGATCGCGGCGCGTTCGTCGGCGGTCGGCTCGCTCGCCTGCATCATGCCGTCGACGAACAGCCTCAGCCCGCTCTCGGTCGGCATGCGCCCGGCGCTGGTGTGCGGTGCGGCGAGCAGCCCGGCTTCCTCGAGATCCTGCATGACGTTGCGGATCGACGCGGGCGACAGATTCAGCGTGGAGATGCGCGAAATCGTGCGCGATCCGACCGGCGCGCCGGTTTCCAGATAGCTTTGCACCGCGATGCGAAAGACATCGCGGGCGCGGTCGGTCAGCTCGGTGATGGGCGGGCCGCTGGTCATCGCGGCCTATCTAGGGCGGGCGGGGCCGGAACGGAAGCATCGCCGCGTCGGCTTCGCGGTTGCCCCGGCGCGACCAAGCGCCTAACCGGGCGCGATACCCCGAACTGGAGAAACATCGATGCGCCCATCCGGCCGTGCCCCCGACGAAATGCGCGCGATCACCATCGAGCCGAACTTCACCCGCCACGCCGAAGGCTCGGTACTGATCGGCTTCGGCGACACGCGCGTGCTGGTCACCGCCAGCGTCGAGGAGCGGGTGCCGCCGTTCCTGCGCGGCAAGGGCGAGGGCTGGGTCACCGCCGAATACGGGATGCTGCCGCGCGCGACGCACACCCGCGGCAGCCGCGAGGCCGCCAAGGGCAAGCAGTCGGGCCGTACCCAGGAAATCCAGCGGCTGATCGGCCGCTCGCTGCGCGCGGTCACCGACCTGAAGGCATTGGGCGAGCGCCAGATCACGATCGACTGCGACGTGATCCAGGCCGATGGCGGCACCCGCACCGCGTCGATTTCCGGCGCGTGGGTGGCGCTGCGGCTCGCGGTCGACAAGCTGATGGCGGCGGGCGCGATTGCCGCTGATCCGCTGACCCGCCAGGTCGCGGCGATCAGCTGCGGCATCCATCAGGGCACGCCGGTGCTCGACCTCGATTATGACGAGGATTCGGCCGCCGACGCCGACGCCAACTTCGTGCTGATCGGTGACGGCAGCATCGCCGAGGTGCAGGCGACCGCAGAAGGCGCGACCTATGACGAGGAAGGGCTGCTGCGCCTGCTCCGCCTGGCGCGCATCGGCTGCACCCGGATCTTCGCGGCGCAGCTGAAGGCGGTCGGGCGGTGAGCGATCCGACGGGCGAAGCGGAGGGCGTGCCGCCCCAGGCGATCCGCAAGCTGCAGCCGGGCCGCCTGGTGATCGCAAGCCACAATGAAGGCAAGGTGCGCGAGATCCGGGAACTGCTCGCCCCGTTCGGGATCGAGCCGGTGTCGGCGGCCGAGCTCGACCTGCCCGAGCCGGTCGAGAACGGCACGACCTTCTATGCCAATGCCGAGCTGAAGGCGATGAGCGCGGCCGACCTGTCGGGGCTGCCGGCGCTGTCCGACGACAGCGGTCTATGCGTCGAGGCGCTGGGGGGCGCACCCGGCGTCTACACCGCCGATTGGGCCGAGAAGCGCGCGTTCGAGGGCGGGCCGGGCCGCGACTGGTACATGGCGATGGGCAAAGTCGAGGGGAAGCTGGCCGAGCTGGGCCCGGATGTCAGCCGGAGCGCCTATTTCGCCTGCACCCTCGCGCTCGCCTGGCCCGACGGGCATGTCGAATGGTTCGAGGGGCGGGTGCACGGAACGTTGGTATGGCCACCGCGCGGCCGCCGCGGCTTCGGCTATGATCCCGTATTCGTGGCCCAGGGCGAGACCGAGACGTTCGGCGAGATGGACCCGGCGCGCAAGCATGCGATCAGCCACCGCGCGGCGGCGTTCCGGCAACTGGTCGACGCTGTCTTCTAGCGCGTCGTGCGCCTGAAGGCCCGGATCGTGCATTTCGGCCGTTCGGGGGTCCGCATCGTCGGGCTTGCCGGTTGATCCCGGCGCGTTCGAGCTTGCCCGACGCTGCACGTCCGCCCGGGCGCCAACTCGCCAGGGCATCCCGGGCGGGGCGTTGCGAGCACCACCCCCCGACTCGATTGCGATCGCGCACCCCTCACGGCATACTGGCCGACGAGACGCGTCGCCGCAGATTGTCCGATATGTCGCAGCCTGGAGTCATTGAGGCGAGGAGCGCGGGTGATGGATCATGCAAGTCTCGTCCGCCGCCGGGATTTTATCGCCGGGGCAACAGTGTTGAGCGCAAGTGCGGCCGCGGGGGCAGTGCCGGAACAGCGTTGGTCACGCGTCCGTTCGCTGCTCGACCGATACACTGCCGACAAGAAGTTCGCAGGTGCGGCCGCGGCGATTGCGCAAGGGCGATCGCGGACCGAATTTCAAGTCGCTGGCACGATCGCTTACGACTCCGCTGTCGCCGTCTCCCCCGACTCCCTGTTTCGCCTTTATTCCGTGAGCAAGCCGATCACGGGTATGGCCGCGATGCTGCTGATCGAGGACGGACTGATTGCGCTCGACCAGCCGGTTGCGGAGGTCTTGCCGGAACTCGGCCAGATGCGGGTCGCCATCGATCCCGACGCGAGCCTCGATTCACGGCCAGCTGTGCGGCAGATGACGATGCGGCACCTGCTGACGCACACTTCGGGCCTGTCGAACTGGCAGCCGGTGCTGGGCGATACGCCCCTTGCGCGCGCCTATCGCGAGCGGGGGGTGACGCCGGGCAGCTTCGTGCGGCAGCCTGGCGAGACGTGGTACGGCACGCAGGTCAACGGCCTGACCGAGATGGTCAGGCGTATGGCGGAGGTGCCGCTGATCGCCGAACCAGGAACGGCGTGGCACTATTCGATGGGCCTCGACCTCATGGGCGCTGTGATCGAGCGGGCGTCCGGACTGCCGCTGGACACGTTCATGCAGCGGCGGCTGTTCGCGCCGCTCGGGATGCGGTCGACCGGTTTCCGCGTTCGAAGGCGGGACGTGCATCGCCTGACGACCCTTTATGGCAACGCGCCCGAGGGACCCGTCGCCATTGACCAGGGTCGCAGCAGTTTTTGGCTTGATCCCCCGAAGCTGTTGGCGGGCGGCGGTGGCCTGGTAAGCTCGGCGCGCGATCTCGTCCGTTTCGGGCAAATGCTCCTGAACGAGGGCGAGCTTGACGGCGCGCGCGTGATGACACCGGCAACCGTGCGCATGGCATTGTCCAACCTCCTCCCACCCGATGTGTCCTATCCGCCGACCGGCGGGTTCGGCGCGGGTGCAGGGGTCGTCATGCCGGGGGTGCGGAGCGATAACGGCACCGAAGGGGTCTTTTCCGCCGTGGGGGCGTGCAGCACGTTTTTCAGCGTGGACCCGCTGCGTCAGCGTACCTGCCTATTCCTTGCGCAATATATGCCCGGCCGCCGTGTGCCGATGCCGGAGGCGCTCCGATACCGCGCCGAATTTCTCGCCGCGATGGAGCAAGATCTGGAGAGTCAGCGGCTTCGCTGATGGAAAGTTCCAGCCGTTCGGCCACGGTGCCGATCGCGGTCCGCTTCTCGGTCCAGTATGAGCGAGCGTCCGCGCCGGGTCGGGATCAGCCGCCCAGGATGTGTTCGAGCAGGTCGTGCATGGCGGGCGTCAGTGCCGGGCGTTCGTTGGTGAGTGCCTCGCCGTCGAGGACGGGGTCGATCAGCGCGTAGCCAAGCAGCGTGACCAGGCACAGCAGCGCCCGGGTGCGGGCGTCGGGCCGGTCGATCAGCGCCGCGATCGGCTCGATGAGCTCGTCCCGGACCGCTTCGCTGACGATCGCGGCGGCGCGCGGCGACGATGCGGAGCGCAGCATGATCATCAGCTGTTCCGCCTCACTATCCCGCTGGTCGTGGTCCGCATCGCCGTCGGCGTCGGTGACCATGTCGACCAGATGCTTTGCCAAGCCGGCGCGATCGACCCCGGCGAACAAATCTTCATCGTCGCCGCGCAGCGCAGTCTTGAACAATTCCTCCTTGCTGCCGAAATATCGGCAGACCAGCGCCGCATCGATGCCGGCCCCGCCGGCGATGTCGCGAAGACCGACCTGTTCATAGCTGTCGCGTGCAAAAAGCCGGCGCGCGTGATCGAGAATTGCATCGCGAGTGGCCGCGGCGTTGCGCGGACGTGGATCGGGTTTTGCGCAACGGTTCATCCGGGGTCAAAATACGCGCATCGTGCCAAGCGTCAACAATCGTTGATAAAAGTCTACAGCCGTTGACAAGCCGAAACCGCAATCTTATTCCAGAGCCGGTGCGACCGGCCAAAAAAGGCGCGGCGCGGTGAGGGCCTGCGTGGAGTCCGGCACAGACCGGACGGATCAAATCAGGGCTGGAAAGTTATGCAAAGAGTTGCGCTTGCGATTTTCGCCGTCACGTCCGCCCTGGCGATCTCCGGGTGCGGTTCGGAAGCCCAGCAGGGCGGCCCGCCGCCGGCGGTGCCCGTCACCGTCGCGCAGCCGCTGATCCGCAACGTCACCGATCAGGACGAATTTGTCGGGCGGTTCGAGGCGGTGAACAGCGTCGACGTGCGCCCGCGCGCTTCCGGCTATCTGGCGTCGGTGCATTTCACCGACGGGCAATATGTCCGCCAGGGCCAGCTGCTGTTCCAGGTCGATCCGCGGCCGGCCCAGGCGGCCCTGGCGCAGGCGCGCGCGCAGCTGGTTCAGGCGCAGGCGACCGCGACCAACGCCAGCACCGAGCTTGAGCGTTCGCGCACGCTGGCAAAATCGAACGCAGCGAGCGCGGAGGAAGTCGAGCAGCGTACCGCGGCCTTCCGCTCCGCCGAAGCCCAGGTCGCGGCGGCCCGGGCGGCGGTGCGTGCGCGCGAGCTGGAACTCGGCTTCACCCGCGTCACCGCGCCGATCAGCGGCCGTGCCTCCGATCGCCGCGTCGACCGCGGCAACGCCGTGATCGCCGACCAGACGGTGCTGACGACGATCGTATCGACCAATCCGCTGCACTTCACGTTCGACGGTTCCGAATCGCTGCTGCTCAAATATCAGCGCGAGAATGCGGGGATCGGATCGGGCACGCCGGTCGCGGTCAAGCTGCAGGACGAAGCGGGTTTCACCCATCGCGGGCGGCTCGATTTCGTCGACAACGCGATCTCGTCGGGAACCGGCACGATCCGTGCGCGCGCGGTCATTCCCAATCCCGACGGCCTGCTGCGCCCCGGCATGTTCGGCACCCTGCAGCTTCAGGCGTCGCGGCCCTATCGCGCGATCCTCGTCCCCGACACCGCGATCGCCACCGATTCGGCCCGCCGGCTGGTCTATATCGTCGACGGCCAGGGCAACATGACCGGCCGTCCCGTCGAGCTGGGGCCGCTGATCGGCGGCCTGCGCGTCGTGCGGTCGGGGCTGAAGGAGAATGAGCGCGTCGTCATCAGCGGCGCGCTGCGCGTCCGCCCGGGGCAGAAGGTGCAGCCACAGGGCGGGCGGATCGACCCCAAGCTGATCGACGAGGTGACCGCCCAGGCGGGAGCGGCACCGGCATCGTCGAGTGCGGCGGTGGCGGGCGGTTCAGCCCCCGCGTCGCGCTGAGCGGGAGCACGGGGTCGTGAACATTTCCAGCTTCTTCATCGAGCGGCCGATCTTCGCGGCCGTCATCTCGATCTTCATCACGCTGCTCGGCGCGTTCGCCTATCCGCTGCTGCCGCTGTCGCAATATCCCGAGATCGCGCCACCGACGATCGCGGTGCAGGCCTTCTATGCCGGCGCGTCATCGGAAACGATCGCGGAAACGGTCGCCACCCCGATCGAACAGGAGATCAACGGGGTGGAGGGGATGCTGTACCTGCAATCCTCATCCACCCAGGGCGCCGCGACGATCACCGTCACCTTCGAACCCGGCACCGATCTGGATGCGGCGCAGGTGCTGGTCCAGAACCGCGTGGCGCTCGCCGAGCCGCGGCTGCCCGAGCAGGTCCGCCAGATCGGCGTGACGGTCAACAAGCAGGAATCGGGCTTCCTCCTGATCGTCGCGCTGACCTCCGCCGATCCCAGCCTGGATGTCGACTATATCGGCAACTACGCCAACACGACGATCCGCGACCGGCTGCTTCGGCTGGAGGGCGTCGGCGCGGTCCAGGTGTTCGGCGGCGGCAATTATTCGATGCGCGTGTGGATCGACCCGGACAAGGCCGCCGCGCGCGACCTGACTGCGGGCGAGATCATCGCGTCGCTGCGCGGCCAGAATCTTCAGGTCGCCGGCGGTGCGCTCGGCCAGCCGCCGTTCGGCAAGGGCAATCCCGCATTCGAGACCGCGATCGACGTCAAGGGCCGGCTGGCCGATCCGTCCGAATTCGCCAACATCGTGGTCAAGGCCAACCCCGACGGCGGCGCGATCACCCGCCTGCGCGACGTGGCGCGTATCGAACTGGGCAGCCAGGATTACGGCGTTCGCGCCGCGTTCGGCGGCAAGCGCGGGATCGCGCTGGCAATCATCCCGCAGCCCGGTGCCAACGCGCTGAGCGCGTCGCAGCTGGTGCTCGACGAAATGGCGACGCTGTCAAAGGCGTTCCCGCCGGGGCTGTCCTATTCCATCCCCTACAACCCGACCGAATTCGTCGCGGCATCGGTCGAGGAAGTGCAGAAGACACTGTACGAAGCGGTGATCCTGGTGGTCATCGTCGTCATCGTCTTCCTTCAGACCTGGCGCGCGGCGCTGATTCCGATCATCGCCATCCCGGTCGCGCTGGTCGGCACCTTCCTGGTGCTGCTGGCCCTCGGCTTCTCGGTGAATTCGCTGTCGCTGTTCGGCCTCGTGCTGGCGGTCGGCATCGTCGTCGACGACGCGATCGTCGTGGTCGAAGCGGTCGAGAAGCATATCCGCGACGGCATGAACCCGCGCGACGCCGCGCACCGCACGATGCGCGAGGTGTCGGGCGCGCTGATCGCGATCGGCCTGGTGCTGGTGTCGGTGTTCATCCCGACCGCGCTGGTCCCCGGCATTCCGGGCATCTTCTATCAGCAGTTCGCGGTCGCGATCGCGGCGGCGTCGGCAATCTCGCTGCTCGTCTCGCTCACCTTGTCGCCGGCGATGGCGGCACTGCTGCTCAAGCCCCACCGCGAGGATCATCTGGACAGCGGGCCGCGCTGGCTGCGCCCGGTCAAGCTCGCCGGTCATCGCTTCAACCAGGGGTTCGACTGGCTGTCCGATCGTTACGGGCGCTTCACCGCGCGGGCGATCCGCATGGCGACAATCATGCTGATCATCTATGCGGGCTTGCTTGCGCTCACCGGCTGGCGGCTGGTGGCGACGCCGGGGGGCTTCATCCCCGAACAGGATCAGGGCTTCCTGATCGGCGTGATCCAGCTGCCGGCGGGCGCTTCGCTCGACCGCACCGAGGCGGTCGCGCGCCAGGTCGAGGCGATCGCCTTCAAGAACCCGGCGATCCAGACCACCGCGACCTTTGCGGGGCTGGACGGATCAAGCTTCAGCCAGGCGTCGAATGCGGCCACGGTGTTCCTGAAATTGAAGGACTGGGAAGACCGTGGCGGCGAGGGGCAGGACGCCGCGAGCCTGGCCGGCGCGCTGACCGGCGCGCTGTTCGGCGGCATCGACGGCGCCAACATCTTCGTCATCGCGCCGCCGGCGGTGCAGGGCCTGGGCAATGGCTCCGGCTTCGTGATGATGCTGCAGGACCGCGGCAACAACGGCTACAAGGCGCTGGAAGGCCAGACCTATGCGATGATGGGCGCGGCCGCCCAGCAGAACACGGTGACGCAGGTCTTCACGCTGTTCAACACCAACAGCCCGCGCATCTTCGCCGATGTCGACCGCGACCGCGCGCAGCTATTGGGTGTGCAGCCCGAAGCCGTGTTCGACGCGCTGTCGACCTATATCGGTTCCAACTATGTCAACGACTTCAACCTGTTCGGCCGCACCTTCCGCGTGACCGCTCAGGCCGAGCCGACCGCGCGCGACGACACCGCCGACCTGCGCCGCATTCAGGTGCGGTCGGCGAATGGCGAGATGCTGCCGCTGTCGTCGGTAGCAACGCTGCGCACCGAAAGCGGGCCGGCGCGCGTGGTGCGCTATAATCTGTTCCCGGCGGTCGAACTGCAGGGGCAGGCCGCGCCTGGCGTCGCGACGGGAACGGCGCTGACGACGATGGAGAATCTGGCGGGACAGGTGCTGGCACCCGGCTACAGCTATGAATGGACCGGCATCGCCTATCAGGAGCGCGCGGCGGGCAGCAGTTCGGGGCTGATCTTCGTGCTGGCGGTCGTGTTCGTGTTCCTCGTGCTCGCCGCGCAATATGAAGCGCTGTCGCTGCCCTTCGCGGTCATCCTGATCGTGCCGATGTGCATTTTGGCGGCGCTGATCGGCGTCAACCTGCGCGGCATGGACAACAATATCCTCACGCAAGTCGGGCTGGTCGTGCTGATCGCGCTGGCGGCGAAGAACGCGATCCTGATCGTCGAGTTTGCAAAGCAGGGCGAGGAAGAGGGCATGAACCGCTTCGACGCGGCCGTGCATGCCGCCCGGTCGCGCCTGCGCCCGATCCTGATGACCAGCTTCGCCTTCATCTTCGGCGTTATCCCGCTGGCGATCGCGACCGGGCCGGGCGCGGAGATGCGCCAGGCGCTGGGCACGGCGGTCGTGTTCGGCATGATCGGCGTGACGGTGTTCGGACTGGTGTTCACGCCGCTCTTCTACGTGCTGATGCGCGGGCTGGCAGGGCGGTTCAAGCGCAAGCCGAAGCCGACGCCGATGCCGCGCGAGGAGGCCGGACCGACTGGCGATCCCATGCCGGAGGCGGGCCAATGATCGCGCGCGCGGCACGGGCCGCCACCGTTTTGCTGGCCGCCACGCTGTTGGCCGGCTGTGTGGTCGGGCCGGATTTCGAAACGCCGTTGCCCGATGCGCCGGCGCAGGGCGCGTTCGTCGAGAGCAAGGTGGCGGGGGTCACGCCGGAGGAGCCACCGACGGCGTGGTGGCGGCTGTTCCGGGCGCCGCTGCTCGACGGGCTGGTAGATCAGGCGCTGGCGAACAACACCGACCTGCGCGCCGCCGCCGCAAATCTGCGCGAAGCCCGCGCGGCATTGAGCGAGAGTCGGGCAGGGCTGCTGCCCACCACAACGCTGACCGGCCAGCAAAGCTACAGCCGGACCCCGCTGGTCGGCTTCGGCGGCGCAGGCGCGTTTGAAACGCCGCTCTACAATGGCGGGTTGGACGTGAATTATCAGGTCGACCTGTTCGGACGTATCACCCGCACGATCCAGGCGAGCCGCGCGGACTATCAGGCGGTGCAGGCGGTTTACGATCGCACGCGGATCAGCGTCGTCGCCGACACCACCCGTGCTTATGCCCAGGTCTGTGCGCTCGGTCGCCAGATCGCGGTCGCGCGCGAAAGCCTGCGCGTGCAGCAGGAGACGTTCGGGTTGACCGAGCGGCAATATCAGGGCGGCCGCGGCACCGCGCTGGAGGTCAGCCGTGCGCGCTCGCAGCTGGAACAGACGCGTGCCGGCATTCCCAACCTTGAGGCATCGCGGCGCAGCGCGCTGTATGCGCTGGCGGTGCTGACCGGCAAGCCGCCCGCCGAGTTTCCCCAGGAGCTGGCGACCTGTGTCGGCGCGCCGGTGCTCGACACGCCGGTGCCGATCGGCGATGGCGCGACGCTGATCGCGCGGCGACCCGATATTCGCGAGGCCGAGCGGCGGCTGGCGGCAGCGACCGCGCGGATCGGGGTGGCGACCGCGGCGCTCTACCCGAACATCTCGATTGGCGGGTCGATCGGCGGCCAGGCAGCGACGGCGGGCGACGTGTTCAACAATCGCGGCTTCCGGTTCAATTTCGGGCCGCTGATCAGCTGGACCTTCCCCAACATCACCGCGGCGCGGGCACAGATCCGCCAGGCCGAGGCATCGGCGGATGCGGCGCTGGCCGGTTTCGACGGGGCATGGCTGGGCGCGCTGCGCGAAGTCGAGAGCACGCTGGCGCAATATTCGGCCGCGCTGGAAACGCGCGACACGCTGGCGCGCGCGCGCAGCGAAAGCGACGAAGCGGCCCGGATCGCCCGGCTGCGCTATCGTGCGGGGCGCGAGAATTTCCAGGTCGTGCTCGACGCCGAACGCGAGCTGGCGACGACGGAGGCGCAGCTGGCGGATGCGCAGGCGCAGCTCGCGGACCTGACGGTCACGCTGTTCCTCGCGCTCGGCGGCGGGTGGGAACAGGTGCCGGCGTAAAAGGTCCAAATCGGATCGAAAAGCGCGTCGCGCGTAACGATCCGCTAAGCCTGTCGTGCGAGCTTCGATCCAAGCGGTTCGGAGCTTTGGATGTCCCTGGATTTCATCCACTTCATCGCCACGGAATGGCCGTGGGTTCTTGCGCTCGGGCTGGCCGTGATGCTTGGCGCATTGGCGGAGCGGCAAAGCCATCCCAAGCGCCGATGGGACGGAGGGCACTCGCGGCGTCCTCAGCGGCAGCCTGATGCGCCTCCCCTCGGAAGAGGGGGCTGGCGCGGTCGCCCCCGCCAGAACGACGGGATTTCGCTGGACGTTCTCGTGGCGCGGACCGAGCAACGCCAAAATGACCCGAATGCCGCGCAGGTGCCATTCGATCCTGCGCAGCAGCTGCGTGAAGTCGAGGTCGCCACCTTTTCGTCCCGAAAGATTCTCAATCGTGGGGAGGCGCGGCTCTATTCGGTGCTGTGCAACGCAATCGAGGAAATGGGCCTCGGATGGCGGGTGATGGCGCAGGTGAGTCTCGGCGAGATCCTCGCCAGTCCAAGCGAAGCCGCGTATCGTGCGATCAACTCCAAGCGCGTCGATTTGCTGCTGGTGTGTGCCCAGGGCAACCCGCTGCACGCAGTCGAGTTTCAGGGCAGCGGTCATCATCTCGGCCCCGCCGCCACGCGCGACGCGATCAAGCGCGAGGCGCTGCGCAAAGCCGGAATCGGGTTCATCGAGGTCATGCCAGGTGACACGCCGGCCGAAATCCGGGCGCGCTTGATGAAGGTCAGCCTGCGTGCCGATGCGGCGTGAAGGCTGATCTGAAACACAGCTTTTCCCGCTGACAATCCTGCGGCGATCGGGCAGGGGCGGAGCGGTCGAGGCAGGGTGGAGCACGCGGGATGAGCGGGTGGACGATCGGGATCATCGGCGGGTCGGGGCTGTACGATGTCGAGGGGATCGAGGACGGCAAGTGGGTCGAGGTGACGACGCCCTGGGGCCGGCCGTCGGACCAGCTCTATACCGGCCGGCTGGGGCATGTGCGCGTCGTGTTCCTGCCGCGTCACGGCCGGGGGCACCGCATCGCGCCGGGTGAGCTCAATTTCCGCGCGAACATCGACGCGCTCAAGCGGCTGGGCGTCACCGACGTGCTCGCCGTATCCTCGGTCGGGTCGCTGGCGGAGGAGCGCGCGCCGGGAAGCTTCACGCTCGTCGACCAATTCATCGACCGTACCCGCGACCGCCCGGCAAGCTTTTTCGGCACCGGCATGGTCGCGCATGTCTCGATGGCCGACCCCGTCTGTCCGCGGCTGTCCGCCTTCGCCGCCGACGCCGCCGAGGCAGCCGGAGCGGTGACGATGCGCGGCGGCACCTATCTGGCGATGGAGGGGCCGCAATTCTCCTCGCGTGCGGAAAGCCACCTGTATCGCCAATGGGGCTGCCACGTCATCGGCATGACCGCGATGCCCGAGGCCAAGCTGGCGCGCGAGGCCGAGCTGCCCTACGCGCTGGTCGGCATGGTCACCGACTATGATTGCTGGCGCGAAGGCGAGGCGGCGGTCGATGTCGCGGCCGTCATCCGCCAGCTGACCAGCAATGCGCAAAAGGCGCGCGCGATGGTCGTCAACCTGTTGCGCACCCTGCCCGAACAACGCCCGCCGTCGCCGATCGACACTTGCCTGGACGCGGCGCTGATCACCGCGGAGGGCGTGCGCGATCCCGAACTGCTCGCCCGGCTCGACGCAGTGGCCGGGCGCGCGCTGCGGCGCTAGGCGCACTCAGCCCGGCAAGATGCCATCCCATTCGTCGCGGTGGCTGCCTTCGTGACTGGCCATCCCCGGTTTGGTCAGGTAGCCGCGGCTGTCGGGGATGTGGCTGAAGATCATCCGCGTCGGCGCCTCGTGCCAAGACAGGTTGAAGGCGAAGCGGACGGGGAAGAACTCCATCGTCGCATAGGGCAGGTGGTCGTGGATCCACCAGGCGAGCCGCTTCCAGTCGCCGGGTTCGGTGAAGCGGTTGGCAAAGGACGGGACGACCAGACACGCGGTCGCGCCCATTTGCCCCTTGGCATCGCGCACGTCCCAGATGTGGCGAGCGTAGTTGCGGTCGTTGGGCGCGCAATTATGCCCCTTGGCATTGCCCAGCGCGTTGACCTCCGCCGAGCGATAGGCCGAGCGGATCGTCAGCCGGCCGAACGCCGCCTGAAGCGGTTCCAGCAGTTCCTCGCACAGCCGCGTGCCCGCGGCGATCGCCAGATCCGGGTTGTCGGGAATGTTCGACAGGCCGTGGATCGCCGCGATCTCGGAATAAAGAAAGTCGCGCATGAAGAAATTGGGCGACAGCTGGACACGGCCCAGCTCGGTCAAGGCCGCGACGGTCATCGGTTTGCGCATGGCGGTCTATGGTCCCCGGTCGAACGAAGTTGCGGGGATAATCGAAGCGGTGTCGGCTGACACCCCAAAAGCGACGAGTGGCGCGGCGGGGGGTCAGCTTGCCGGGGTCCAGCGCTGGGTCTTGCAGAACGGACCCCAGCAACCCTTGACCTTGAGCACATTGCCCTCGCGCTTCAGCTCGGAACGATAGGTGCGGCCGCTTTCGGGATCGTAGATGCGCCCGTTCCAGTGCGACTTGCCGGCCTCGAAGCTCGACAGGATGCGCAGCCCCTCGATCGGTCGCTTGCGCAGCGATTCATCGGGATTGTGGATGTCGGTCGCGTTCTTGGGCGCGCGCGGGTCGAGCACCTTGACGACACGGCCGCAGATGCTGTCGCCGCAGGGCGAAACTTCGACAATCGCCTTGCGCCCCTCGGTCAGCCAGCGTCCGGTGACTGGCGCGGGGGCGGCGATTGCGGACGCGGCCATTGCCAGGGTCGCAAAGGTCAGCGTCGTCACAGCAATTCGGCCTCGCATCGTCATCCTTTCGACAGGTCTCATGTCAGCGCGAACCGCGCACCCCGCGATCAAGGTTCGTCCGACACCCGAAAAAGTTGCATCACGCCCGCGCGTTGCGCAACCGCCACAGCGCGGCCAGGCCGATGCCCATCCAGATCAGGTTGAGCGTGGCGGACGGCAGCGCGCCATGCCACCAGCCATTGACCAGAAAGCCGCTCGCACCGACCACGTTCATCCACTGATAGACGGGGGAGCGGCCGTCGAGCCGCCCCGCCGACAACAGGCCATAGGCGATCAGGATCAGGACCGCGCCCGCCCAGCCGGCGACCTCGATCCCGATCTCGATCGGCGTCACGCCGCCAGCTTGCGCAGCACGTAATGCAGGATGCCGCCGTTGAGGAAATAGTCCAGCTCATTGGCGGTATCGATGCGACAGCGCGCGGTGAAGCTGCCGGTCGAGCCGTCGGCGCGGGTAAAGGCGACCTCGACATCCTGACGCGGTTTCAGCCCGGCGACATTGGTGATGGTGAAGGTTTCGTCCCCGGTCAGCCCCAAAGTCTGGCGGCTGGTGCCCTCGGCGAACTGCAGCGGCAGCACGCCCATGCCGACCAGATTGGAGCGGTGGATGCGCTCGAAGCTCTCGGCGATTACCGCGCGCACGCCCAAGAGGTTGGTGCCCTTCGCCGCCCAGTCGCGCGACGATCCGGTGCCATATTCCTTGCCGGCGATGACGACCAAAGGCGTGCCGTCGGCCTTGTGGCGCATGGCCGCGTCATAGATCGCCATGACTTCGCCGTTGTAGCGGGTCATGCCGCCCTCGACGCCGGGCACCATCTCGTTCTTGATGCGGATATTGGCGAAGGTGCCGCGCATCATCACTTCATGGTTGCCGCGGCGCGCGCCATAGCTGTTGAAATCGGCCTTGGTCACCTGATGCGACTGGAGGAACAGGCCGGCGGGGCTGTCCGCCTTGATGCTGCCGGCTGGGCTGATGTGATCGGTGGTGATCGAATCGCCCAGGATCGCCAGCGGCCTGGCATCGACGATATCGGCGGTGGGCGCCGGGGTCATCGTCATCCCCTCGAAATAGGGCGGGTTGGCGATGTAGGTCGATCCGGCACGCCAGGTGTAGGTGTCCGACCCCTCGACCTGGATCGCGCTCCAATGCTGGTCGCCGGCATAGACGTTGGAATAGCGCGCGCGGAACATCGCGTCGTCGATATTGGCGTTGACGGTCGCGCGGACTTCCTCGTTGGTCGGCCAGATGTCCTTGAGGTAGACCGGGCCGTCGGTGCCTTCGCCGATCGGCGTTTCCACCATGTCCTCGGTCACCGTGCCCTTCAGCGCATAGGCGACGACCAGCGGCGGGCTGGCGAGGAAGTTGGCGCGCACGTCGGGCGACACGCGGCCTTCGAAATTGCGATTGCCCGACAGAACCGAGGCCGCGACGATGTCGTTGCCATTGATCGCCGACGAAATCGCCGGCGCGAGCGGCCCGGAATTGCCGATGCAGGTGGTGCAGCCATAGCCGACCAGGTTGAAACCGACGGCGTCGAGATCGGCCTGCAGCCCCGACTTGACCAGATAGTCGGTCACGACCTGGCTACCGGGGGCGAGCGAAGTCTTGACCCACGGCTTGGGGCTGAGGCCGAGCGCACGCGCCTTCCGCGCGACCAGTCCGGCGGCGACCAGCACATCGGGGTTGGAGGTGTTGGTGCAGCTGGTGATCGCGGCGATCACCACGTCACCGTCGCCGATATCGTGATCCCTGCCCTCGACCGCGACGCGCGCGGGGGCAGCCTTCTTGTAAACCTTGCTCAGGTCGCCGTTGAACACGTCATCGACATTTTCCAGGCTGACCCGGTCCTGCGGGCGCTTCGGCCCGGCCAGGCTCGCCTGCACGCTGCCCATGTCGAGTTCGAGCGTGTCGGTGAAGATGGGGTCGGGCGCGCCGGCGTCGCGCCACATGCCCTGCGCCTTGGCATAGGCCTCGACCATCGCGACCGTCTGCGGGTCGCGGCCGGTCAGGCGCATGTAATCGAGCGTCTTGCCGTCGATGGGGAAGAAGCCGCAGGTCGCACCATATTCGGGTGCCATGTTGGCGATGGTCGCGCGATCGGCCAGCGCCATGGTGTCCAGCCCGGGGCCGAAAAATTCCACGAAACGGCCGACCACGCCCTTGGCGCGCAGCATCTGGGTGACGGTCAGCACCAGGTCGGTGGCGGTGATGCCCTCGCGCAGCTTGCCGGTCAGCTTGAAGCCGACGACTTCGGGGATCAGCATCGACACCGGCTGACCCAGCATCGCGGCCTCCGCCTCGATCCCGCCGACGCCCCAGCCGAGCACGCCCAGGCCGTTGACCATCGTCGTGTGGCTGTCGGTGCCGACGCAGGTGTCGGGATAGGCGATCATCGCGCCGTCGCCCGTCGCCGACGACCAGATCGCGTCCGCGATATACTCCAGATTGACCTGATGGCAGATGCCGGTGCCGGGCGGCACCACCTTGAAATTGTCGAGCGCCTTGCTGCCCCATTTCAGGAACTCATACCGCTCCAGGTTGCGCTGATATTCCAGCTCGACATTGTCCTCGAACGCCTTGGGCGTGCCGAATTCATCGACCATGACCGAGTGGTCGATGACGAGGTGGACGGGGACCAGCGGATTGATCTTCGCCGCGTCACCGCCCAGCCGGGTGATCGCGTCGCGCATCGCCGCCAGGTCGACGACGCAGGGCACGCCGGTGAAATCCTGCATCAGCACGCGCGCGGGGCGGTACTGGATTTCGCGGTCGGGCGCGTTGGGGTTCTGCTGCCAGTCGACGATGGCCTGCGCATCTTCGGTCGTGACGGTCACGCCGTCCTCGAAACGCAGCATGTTTTCGAGCAGCACCTTCATCGAGAAGGGCAGGCGGGAAATGTCGCCGAGCTTTGCCGCTGCCTTGGCCAGGGAGAAATAATGATAGGTGGTGCCGCCGACATTCAGCGTGTCGCGGGTGCCGAGCGTATCCTGGCCGATGGCGGTCATGGCGCGGGGTTCCTTTCCCAAGTTCAATGCCGTGGCGCGGACGGGGAGGGCGGGAGTTTCCCCCGCACGGGCGCGCCGTGAGCTGGCTCACGGATGTGAGTTCCGCGCGGGCCATAGCAACAGCTTGGCGGGGCGAAAAGGCCATTGCGTCGCAACATATATCGGCTAATCTCGATATATGGATTCAGATGACGCGATTCTCGTGTTCGACGCGCTTGCGCAGCCGACCAGACTGGCGGCGTTTCGCTTGCTCGTGCGTCATGCGCCCGATGGACTCCCGGCCGGGGAAGTTTCCAACCGACTGAATATACAGCAAAATACCATGTCGACACATCTTGGTATCCTCGCCCGCGCGGGCCTCGTCGAACCGCGGCGGGTGGGGCGGTCGATCCGCTACCATGCGCGGCTCGACCGGGTGCGGGCGCTATCGCTTTTCTTGCTCAAAGATTGCTGTGGCGGCGATGCCGAGCTTTGCCGGCCGATCGTCGCCGAACTCATGCCCTGCTGCTGAACCGAGCCCAACCGAGGGAGACGCCGTCATGGCGACCGACATCGTCATTTATCACAACCCCGCCTGCGGCACGTCGCGTAACACGCTGGCGATGATCCGCGCATCGGGCATCGAGCCGCATGTGGTCGAGTATCTGAAAACGCCGCCTGCCCGCGCGTTGCTGGTCGAGCTGATCGCGCGCGCCGGCCTGACGCCGCGCGAGTTGTTGCGGGAAAAGGGGACACCCTATGCCGAGCTGGGGCTCGACGACGTGACGCTGAGCGATGACGCGTTGGTCGACGCGATGATCGCGCATCCGGTGCTGATCAACCGGCCGATCGTCGTTTCGCCGCTCGGCGTCCGATTGTGCCGCCCGTCGGAAGCGGTGCTCGACCTGCTGCCCGACCCGCCCGCCAGCTTCGTCAAGGAAGATGGCGAAGTGGTCCGGGTCGCGCCGCGCGGGGCCTGAGCATGGACGCGCAGCCCCGCCTGTCGTTTATCGACCGCTACCTGACGCTGTGGGTCTTTGCCGCCATGGTGCTTGGCGTGGCCGTCGGCAGCGTGTTTCCCGGCATTGCGAGCGCACTCGACGCGGCAACGGTCGGCGCGACCAATGTGCCGATCGCAATCGGGCTGATCGCGATGATGTATCCGCCGCTGGCGCGCGTGAAGTATGAGGCGCTGGGCGAGGTGTTCGCCGACCGCCGGGTGCTGGCCCTGTCGCTCGTCCAGAACTGGATCATCGGCCCGGTGCTGATGTTTGCCCTCGCCGTGATCTTCCTCGCCGACCAGCCCGCCTATATGACCGGCGTGATCCTGATCGGGCTGGCGCGGTGCATTGCCATGGTGCTGGTGTGGAACCAGCTGGCGCGCGGCGATGCGCAATATGTCGCCGGACTGGTCGCGTTCAACTCGATCTTCCAGATCCTGTTTTTCAGCGCTTATGCGTGGCTGTTCCTGACCGTCCTGCCGCCGCTGTTCGGTCTGGAGGGCAGTGTGATCGACGTGTCGTTCGCGACGATTGCCCAAGCGGTCCTTTTGTATCTCGGCATCCCGTTTCTGGCCGGATTCCTGACGCGGCGCTGGCTGATCCGCGCCCGGGGCGGCGAATGGTACGAGCGCGCGTTCCTGCCGCGGATCGGGCCGATCACGCTCATCGCGCTCTTGCTGACCATTGTCGCGATGTTCAGCCTGAAGGGCGGTGATGTCGTCCGGCTGCCGATCGATGCGCTACGCATCGCGCTGCCGCTGGCGATCTATTTCATCATCATGTTCTCGGTCAGCTTCTGTCTGGGCCGGCTGATCGCGCGCGACTATCCGCGCACGACCGCCATCGCCTTTACCGCCGCGGGAAACAATTTCGAGCTGGCGATCGCGGTGGCCATTGCCAGCTTCGGCCTCGCCTCTCCCGTTGCCTTCGCGACGGTGATCGGCCCGCTGGTCGAGGTGCCGGTGCTGATCTTGCTGGTCGGTGTCGCGCTGCGCTGGCGCTGGGGCAGTGAAACGGTGCGCGTTCGGGACAAAGTTGCTCAACTATGAGGCAAATCGTGCGCTGCCGACGTTGACTGCTGGATTGGCCGGGGTTTCCGGGTTAGGGTGGCGCATGAGTTCTGACGACAAGGTTTCGGTTCTGGCGCCGCTGGGCAATGGGCTCGACAAGCTGATCGCCGCCAGCCCGATTGCGTCGGTCATCAGCAATCCCCGCTTGCCCGACAATCCGATCATCGCGTGCAACCGGGCGTTTTGCGAGCTGACCGGCTACGACGCCGGCTATGTCATCGGCCGCAACTGCCGGTTTCTGTCGGGACCGGGCACCGAGCCATGGCTTTCGGAGACGATCCGCCGCGGCGTGGAGGAGCATCGCCCGGTGCTGGTCGAGATCCTCAACTACAAGAAGGACGGCACGCCGTTCCGCAACGCCGTGCTCGTCGCGCCGATCTATGACGACCGCGACTCGCTGCTCTATTTCCTCGGGTCGCAGGTCGAGATCCCCGATGATTCGCCCGGGCCGTCGAGCACGCGACGCATCCGCGCGGCCGAATTGGTCAAGGGCCTGTCCGAACGCCAGCGCCAGGTGCTCAAACTTGCTGCAGACGGACTGCTCAACAAGCAGATCGCCGGGGTCCTCGGCGTGTCAGAAAAAACGGTGAAGATGCACCGTGCTATCCTGATGGAACGGCTCGGCACGCCCACTTCGGCGGACATGGTGCGGGTGGCGGTGGAAGCGGGCCTGTGACCGATCTTGCGCCGGTCATGGTCCTATTGCCGTATCGGTGATCCGGGCCCGTCGCACCTAACCCGATGCTGTCACGGCGATCGCTCGCTGGCCCGGGAGGCGAGCCCTCCAAATCCCCGGCCGGTTACAGGTTCGTTCCGCCATTGAGTTCGGATCGCCGTGGCACATCCGCTTCTGCCATCCCCGAATAGTCGATCCGCCACAGCCGATAGGGCGCGCCGGCGGGCAGCTTCACAGGACGCAGCCAGGCGGGCACCCGACCGGCGACGAGCTGACTGTAGAAACCGTCGGGCGCGCGCACGCGGTAGACGGTCGTTTCGGCCATGTTCGGGCATGTCAGCAAATAGGAAGCATGGTGGCGCGCGATGATCTGCTGCGCTTGCGCCGCCGATCCGCTGAACGCGTGATGGACATCGAGGATCGCGTCGCCATTGCGGTGATAGGGGCCCGCCACCGCATCATGGTGGGTGGTGGTGATCAGGCGCGGCCCCAGATCGACATGGGTGAACATCAACCCCGCCGGCTGGCGGTCGAGCAGGCGCAGCGACGCCAGCCCGGCACAGCGGCGATTGGCGGCGGACACCACCTGCGCCCGCCGGCTCGGCGGGTCGATCCGCAGCTCGCGGATGACGAGGCCGGTGAACAGGCCCGACAGCAGCATGAATGCCGCCACCGAACCACCGACGCGGACGATGATCGACGGGTGCTCGATCAGGCGGGGCAGGATGCGCCACGCCAGGCTGGTCGCGCCGATCAGCCCCAGCAGCTGTGCGGCCGGTCCGGCGCGCACCTGCCAGGCGAGCATCGCGACGGCAAAGGCCGTGAACAGCGCGATCGCGACCCAGCCGGTCCGCCGGGTGGGATCGGTCGTGCGCCACGCTGAAACGACCGCGCCGATCAGGCCGATGACCGGCACCGCCGCAAGCGGGATGGTCACGCGCAGCGGATGGGCGAATATCGGCTTGGCTTCGCGGACATTGCCGAGCCACAGCCGGTAAAGCTCTGGCGAGACGTTTTCGGGGCGGCCGAGGCATTGCGGAAACAACGCAGCAAAGCCCGCGACGATGATCGCGCCTGCACCCGCCGCCAGCGCCAGCCGGGTTGTCCGCGTCGTGGGGCTGGTGCGCGCCAGCAGCGCGAGCAGCACGCCGGCTGCGACCATGACCGACAGCCAGACCGGGGTCAGCGCATCGCAGACGAGCGCCCGGTTGGCGTGCGAGGCGAACAGCAGGAAGCCGGTCGCGCTGCCCGTCCCGAGCGCCAGCGCATAGCGCGACAGCCGCGCCGCTTCGTCGCGTGCCCAGACCCAACGCAGCGTGACGATCGCACCCGCCATCGCGCAATAGGGCAGCAGTTCCAGCCCGATGGTCAGCGACACCGCGCTCGACACGCCGACGGTCATGCCGCCGCGCGCGCCGTCGCGATCGGCAAGCCCCGCGACCGTCCAGGCAAGGCAGGCGAGCTGCCAGCCGTGATGATCGATCCGCAGCGGCATGAACATCAGCAGCGTCGCGGTGCAGCCGAACAGGAAGATGATCGCGAGCGGCCAGGCGACCGGCGCGATCAGCCGCCGCGCGGTAACCGCGATCGCGGCGAGCGCAGCCCCGAACGGCAGCAGCGGCGCGACGCCGACCGCGATCCGTTCGGCCCAGGCGACGCCGATCAGCGGCTTGAGCAGCAGGATCAGCCCGGCGATCGGCAGGTCCACCAGCCGCGACCAGTGGATGTCGAACCCCGCGGGCGGGTTCATCCGATACTGGCGCAGATCGTACCAGTCCTGCCCCGCCAGCAGCGCGCGGACCTGCATCAGCCGCATATTGTCGTCGGTGTCGCTGAGCGCGAGCCAGGTGATGCCGCCCCAACGCTGATAGAGCCAGTAGGCGGCGATAACGAGCCACGCGACCGCGACCCAGCGCCGCCAGTGCCGGTCGAGTTCGCGTTCCAGGCTGAACCCCGGCATGGCTGTGTCGTTCAATTTCGCTTCCCTCGTGTGCGCGCGACGATTAGGGCGAGCGCCACGTTTTGAGCAAGGCCAAGATGCTGGGTGCAGTCGAGCGCGTGTCCCGAGTGGTGAACCAACGGCCGGTGGTGGGTCAGTTGATCCGCTTCCTGATTGCGGGCGGCATCTCCACCCTGATCTACAGCGCGGTCTATCTGCCGCTCGCGCTCTACGTCTTTACCGGCGACCGCGCGGTGCTTGCGGTGCCCTTCGCCTTTGCCGCCGCGGTCAGCGCGGGCTTTTTCCTGCACAGCCGCTGGAGCTTTCGCGGCCAGGGTATCGACCGTCGCGGGCCGGGCCAGCAGGCGCGGTTCGTGTTCGTCCAGGCGCTGGGCCTGGCGATGCATGCGGTCATCACCTGGGTCGTGACCGACCGGCTGGGCCAGCCCGCCTGGGTGCCGCTGATCCCCGGCGTTCTGCTCGTCCCGGTCGTCACCTTCCTGCTCAACCGGCACTGGGTGTTCCGGTGAGCGCGCGCGGGCGGAGCGACTGAGCGATGGACCGGATCGTCTATGACCGCATGGCGGCGCACGACACGACGCACTGGTGGTATCGCGCCCGGCGCGAGGTGCTGAACGACTATATCGCGCGCGAAGCCGGGCTGGGCGCGGGCGCGCGGATCCTCGAGATCGGGTGCGGCACCGGGCACAATCTGCCGATGCTGGCGCGCTTCGGCGAGGTCGACGCGATCGAGATCGACGCAGCGGCGCGCGCCATTGCCAGCGCGCGGCTGGGCAAGCCCGTGCTCGACGCGCCGCTGCCCGAACTGCCGGGCATCGCGCGCGGGCATTACGACCTGATCGCGGTGCTCGACGTGATCGAGCATGTCGATGCCGATGTTGCCGCGCTCGGCGCGATGGCGGATTGCCTGAAGCCGGGCGGTCACATCCTGATCGCGGTGCCGGCGCATCCGTGGATGTGGAGCGCGCACGACGTCGTCAATCATCATAAGCGACGTTACACCAAGGCGACGCTGGCGCGCGCGATCGCGGACGCTGGCCTGACCCATAATGGCCTGCGCTACATCAACTCGCTGCTGTTTCCCGCGGCCGTCGCCGCACGGGTCGCGGGCAAGCTGACCGGCAAGGACGACAGCGACGATTCGCCGCCCGCCGCGCCGCTCAATGCCGCGTTCGACGCGATCTTCCGGCTCGAACGCCATCTGGTCGGGCGCGTGCCGATGCCGCCGGGCCTGTCGATCCTGACGCTGGCGCGACGCGCCTGACATTAGGGGTGCAAAGGCGGCGGCGTCGCTATTTCACCTGTCGCCCATGTTTGACGACGATGTCGACGCGCTGGAGCAGCGCAATGTGCTTCAGCGCGTCGCCCTTGACCGCGATGATGTCGGCATATTTGCCCTCGGTGACGGTGCCATAGTCGCGATCGGCCTTCATCGCGACGGCGGGCCAGTAGGTGGCGGCACGGATCGCGTCGACGGGGGGCACGCCCAGCTGGTTCACCCACACGTCCAGCTCGTGCCACGTGCTCCCTGAATGGAATTTCATCGGGATGCCCGAATCGGTGCCGATCAGCATCAGCACGCCCGAGTCGCGCAGCTGCTGGAACTTGCGCTTGAGCGTCGGCCAGCGTTGCGGGGTCTGTTGGAAATAGCTGATTCGCTCGGGATGGCTCAGCGACTGGCGGATGTCGGCGACGATCTCGGGCGGCAGCCCCTCGTGCCAGTCGGTCGCATCGATATGCTCGTGATTCTTCACCGTATCGGGGAAATTGAACAGCCCCTCGATCGTGGGGGTCCAGAAGAGCGGCCCCGACGCCATGTCGGCGGTGCGTTCGCGCAGCGCCGCGATGATGTCGGCCGGGTATTCGGGCGCGGCGGACAGCCCGGTATGTTCAAAGCCGTCGACGCCCATCTTGAGCCCGCGCCGAACTTCGTCCGGGCGATGCGAATGCGCGATCACCGGCAGCTTGTGCTTGTGCGCCTCGTCGATGATCGCCGCGACTTCGGCCTCGCTCATTTCGTCCTGGTCGATCAGCTTGACGACATCGACCCCGGCGGCGGCGATGCGGCGCACCTTTGCCCGTGCATCCTCGGGCGAGGTCACGCCCCAGCGAAATGCCTCGGTGCCCGGATAGGGCGTTTTCTGGATGAACGGGCCAGAGACGAACAGGGTCGGCCCCGGAATGCGGCCCGCCCGGATCGCGTCGCGCACGGCGATGCTGTCCTCCAGCGGCGCGCCGAGATCGCGCGCGCCGGTCACGCCCGCCATCAGCAGCTGGCGGGCGGATGCCGGCATGATGACGTCGCGCAGCTGGTTGAGGTAGGTGCGGTCCCAATGCGCATAGTCGGCATGGCCGTTGAGCATCAGGTGGACATGCATGTCCCACAGCCCCGGCATCACCGTCATGCCCTCGGTCGAGATGACCCGCGCATCGGCGGGAACGGGCAGGCTGTCGACCGTCCCGACCGCCACGATCCGCTCGCCGTCGATCAGGATGACGCTGTCGCGGATCGGATCGCGCAGCGTCCCGTCGATCAGCGTCCCGCCGACCATCGCGAGCTTCTGGGCATCGGCGTCACCGGCCCCGCCCAACGCGATCAGCGCGGCGGCGACCCAGGCGATCAGGCGTGTGCGCATGCGGTCGTCCCCCACTTGGTTCCGCGCCCAGCCTATCAGGCGGTGACCGCGCGGCCAGCCCCGATTTTCGATCGGTTGCGCAACTTTGCATGCCCGATGTTCGCCGCCCGCCAAACCGGCTAGACGGCGCGCGTGAACGATCCGCGCCCCCTGTTGCCTTTCTTCGTCGTGATGACCGGCATCGCGATCTTCTCGGGCATGGACGCGCTGATGAAGGAACTCGTTCCCGCGATCGGGGTCTATTCGGCGCTGCTGTGGCGCACGCTGGCGGCGCTGCCGATGTCGGGCACATATTTCGCGCTCAACGGGCCGCGCCGCCCCGATGCGGCGGTGCTGCGCGTCCATTTGACGCGGGCGTCGGTATCGGTGGTCATGGCGCTGCTGTTCTTCTGGGGGCTCGGCCGGCTGCCGATGGCGCAGGCGATCGGGCTTTCGTTCATCGCACCCCTGCTCGCGCTGATCCTGGCCGGGCTGATCCTGAAGGAACGCGTGCCGCCGCGCGCGATATGGGCGACGCTGGTCGCGTTTCTGGGCGTCATGGTCATCATGTTCGGCCAGTCGCAGGCGCGGATGGGGGACGATGCGCTGCTCGGTGCGCTCGCCGTCCTCGCCTCGGCGCTGTGCTATGCGTGGAACATCATCCTGATGCGCCAGCAGGCGCTGGTCGCCGGCCCGGCGGAGGTCGTCTTCTACCAGACCCTGCTGGTCGGCACGCTGCTGCTGATCGGTGCCCCCATATGGCTGAGCGTACCGCCGGTCGCGCTGTTTGACGAAATCGTGGCGGCGGCGCTGTTCACCATCATTTCGATGGCGCTGATGTCGTGGGGCTATGCGCGCGCGGAGGCGAGCTTCCTGGCGCCGACCGAATACACCGCGTTCATCTGGGCCGCGTTGCTCGGCTGGATGGTGTTCGGCGAGCAGGTGTCGTGGTTCACGCTGGCGGGCACAGCGATGATCATCGCCGGCGTGGCGTGGGGCACTGGCCGCACGAAGGGCGCGGTGGTCGCGACGCCGGCCGCGCCCGCCTGAACGCACCCCGACCGGCCAAAGATTTGGGAGAAATGCCGATGCCCGTCACCATTCGCCGCGCCGAGCCGCGCGACCTGCCCGAGATCCAGGCCCTGCTGCACGCCTTTGGCCGGCATCTCGAGCGCCCCGAATGGGTGACGGGAAGCGCGGGGGCGCTGGAAGCCGCGCTGTTCGGCGATCCGCCGAGCGGACACGGCCATGTCGCCGAGCTCGACGGCCGCGTGGTCGGCATCGCGCTATGGTTCCTGACCTATAATTTCTGGACGACGCGGCCCGTGCTCTATCTGGAGGACCTGTATGTCGACGCCAGCGCGCGCGGCAGCGGGGCGGGCGAGGCATTGCTGCGCGCGCTGGGCGCGGAGGCGGTCGCGCGCGACTGCGCCTGGATGTCCTGGGCGGTGCTGGTCACCAACGGGGGTGCCAAGCGCTTCTACGAGCGGCTGGGCGCGGCGCACGACCCGAGCTGGGAAGTCTGGCGGCTGGAGGGGGATGCGCTGACGGCGCTTGGCACTGGCCGGAACTAGGAATCGGGCGTCGCCCCGGCGGGGGCCGGGGTCGCTACCCATACCGGGCGCTCGATTCTGTCAGCGGCCCCGGCCTGCGCCGGGCGACGCTTTCGTTCCTTGCCTGCTTGCAGCCGCCCGCTCAGGCAGCCTTTGCTTGCTCCGCGCGTGCAATCGCCTCGAGGACGATGCGGCGCGCATAATCGGCATTTTCCCAATGGCCGACCCGGACCCACTTCTTGGCCTCCAGGTCCTTGTAGTGGGTGAAGAAATGCTCGATCTGCTGCATCACGATCTCGGGCAGATCCTCTTTCTCGTCGACCTTGGTGTAATAGGGGAAGGTCGCGTCGACCGGCACGGTCAGCAGCTTCTCGTCGCCGCCGGCCTCGTCCTCCAGCAGCAGCACCGCGATCGGGCGCACGCGGACGATACAGCCGGGAATGAAGGGCGAGCGGGCGACGACGAGCGCGTCCAGCGGGTCGCCGTCGGGCGACAGGGTGTGCGGGATGAAGCCATAATTGGCCGGGTAGCGCATCGGCGTGTGCAGGATGCGGTCGACGAACAGCGCGCCCGATTTCTTGTCGAATTCATATTTCACCGGCTCGCCGCCGACGGGTACTTCGATAATGCAGTTCAGGCTGTTGGGCGGATCGTCCCCCACCGGCACCATGTCGATACGCATTGCTGTTCTTCCTTATTTTGCTGTCAACAGCCGATCCAGGCCCGCCTCTCCCGAAGCGATTTTTTCGAGGCGCGGATAACGCAGCCCTTCGCGATAGTCGACGACCACGTCACGATAGGCTTCGCCTTCCTTGACCATCAGCCGAATCGGCGTCGTCGTTCCCTTGGCGGCGGTGATGGCCTTCTTCAAACGCTCGGGAGTATAAGTCTGTCCATTGACCGCGACCAGCGTCGCACCCGTGGTCAGCCCCTGCTTATACGCCGGTCCGCCCCAATCGACGGATGAAATCACGCCTTCCTTGTTGAGCACGACGCCGATCGAATAGGTGAAGTCGTTCGCCTTGCCCCGGGTTTCGCGATCCTTGAGGAACGCGCTCGGCTCGTCGCCATAGACCAGCTTGTAGCCGTTGTCGGTCAGTCCGGCGAGCGGCGCGCGATCGCTGGGCCGATTGACGCGCGTGTCGAGCAGCGTGCGCCAGTCATAGGGCTGGATCGCATTCAGCGTCGCGACGACGTCGTCGAACGTGTAGGTCAGCACGCCCCAGTCGCCGTCATTGACCCCGAAAAACGCCCTCGCGAAATCGTCCATCGACTTTTTGCCGCGCGACTCGCGGCGCAGGATCGAATCCACCTCGAGCCAGATCAGCAGGCCCTCATTGTAGTAATCCTCCGAACGCTGATAGCTCACCCAGCCCTTGGGCCGGCGTGCGGAGATGATCGGATCGTTGGTGGTATCGACCAGCGGGCGCCATTCGCGGCCCTTGCGCGTGTCGAGCGAGGCCGCGATTGCCGCATAGGCGTCCAGCGTCTGCTGCTTGGTGAACAGGCCCGATCGCGCGCCGAGCACATAGCCCCAGAACTGCGTCTGCCCTTCATAGACCCAGAGCAGGCTGTCCTGCATCGGCGTCTTGAAATCGGGGGTGAACAGGTCGGCACCGCGGCGATACTTGCCGTTCCAGCTGTGCACCATTTCGTGCGGCAGCAGGTTGCGCTCGCCCGGCCCCTTGTCCCATTCGGTGAAATAGCCGGGATCGACGCCGTTTTCGGAGCTGCGGTGATGCTCGAGCCCGATCGAGCCCATCTTGTTGGTGATCGCCAGCAGGAATTCGTAGCGGTCATAATGCTGCGCGCCGAACAGCGCGACGGCCTGGGTCACCAGCGCGCGGTGCTTGGCGATCTGGTCCTCGGTCGCTGCGAGCTCCTCGGGCGTGTCGGCAACAACGTTCAGGTCGACGCGGTCGGACAATTTCCACTCGCGGAAATAGCGCCCGGCGAACACCGGCGAATCGACCAGCGTTTCGTAATCGGTCTTCTCATAGCGATAGACCGCGCCCTCGCGTGTCGCGGCCAGGCCGGACGCGGCGGTCCACCCGTCCGGATAGGTCACCGTCGCCTCGACCGGGATCTGGCGGGTGAAATAGCCGGCGGGATAGAGGCTGACGGCTTCCCATTGCAGGTTGAGCATGTCGGGGGTGACGACGACGCGTCCCTGGTTGGGCTGGGTTGCCGACAGGAATTCGAACGTGACGATGACCGCGCGCACGCCGGCGGGCACGTCGATATGAAAGGCATAGACGTCGAGCGGGTCGCGCCGCCACGCCAGCCGCTGGCCATTGGCGGTGATGGTCAGTCCCGCCAGCTTTTCGATTTCGCCGCGCGGCGCATGCTTGCCGGGCAACCATTGCGGCATCAGCAGCGCCATTGGCCCGGCGCCGGCGACGGGAATCGTCTCCTTTACGCGATAGATCGCCTGGTTGATCCGGGTCGCGTCGACTTCGAGCTTGATCGTGCCGGGATAGGGAATGTCGCGCGCGGCCGGGATGGTGCTGGTGATCGGCAGCGGCTGGGGCTGGGACCGGTTCTGCGCCGCCGCATCTGTGATCAGGGCGAGGGGGGCGGCGGCAAGCATCAGGGTGGAGAACGCGACCGATCGGAGCATCGACTGTCTTTCGTGAAAGGAACGGGAAAGGCGGCTGGTCGCGCAGATAAGCCGCCCCGCCGCGCCACGTAAAGACCGTCGGGGAAAATCGCCGGCCCCGGCCCCGGTCTCGCCAGGGCCAGGGTGCGCGTCTTCAGCGCACGATGACGCGGGTGTAGAGGTGCCAGGTCGCGTAACCGAGCCACGGCAGCACCACCGCCAGCCCGATCGCGAACGGGATCGTGCCGAGCACGAGCAGCACGCCGACACGCAGGCCCCAGCCCAGCGTCTCCCCCGGGTTGCGGCGTGCGGCGGCGAGCGACGTGCGCACCGCGTCGGGCGCCTCGACCGAGCGGTCGACGACCATCGGAAAGGAGATGAAGGCGAACACGAGCGTCACGGCGGCAAAGGCTGCGCCGACCAGATGGCCGATCACGATCATCGCCCAGCCCTCCGGCGTCGTGAACAGCCGCCCGAAAATGTCGCCGATCTGCATCGCGCCGGTCTGGCCCAGGGTCGCGGCATAGATGAGATAGGCCGCCATCAGCCACGCGCCGAACAGCACCGCCAGGCCCAGGCTGAGCATCGCCAGCGGCGTGCGGCTGCGACCGTTCAGCGGATCGAAGAAATGCCACCAGCTCGACTCGAGCCCGGCCTCGCGCCGTCGGGCAAGCTCGTAAAAGCCCGCCGCGACCGCGGGTCCTGCGATCGACAGCCCCGCGACGGCGGGGAAGAACAGCGGCAGCAATGAATCGTTGAGCGCGATTGCCCCGGCGAGCAGACAGACGAACGGATACAGCAGCCCCAGGAAAATGAGATCGCCGCGCTTGGCGGTGAAGTCCTTCCACCCTTCCGACAGCGCCCAGTTGACGTCGGCCATGCCGATCCGCCGGATTTCCGGAGCGACGGCGGCGGGAGCCGGGACGGGTTGTGCAGAATCAAGCATCGAAGCCATCTGGAGCGGTCCTTTGTCGGTTCGAATGGAACGGTCGGCGTGTATCCTTTTGTTTTGAGGTACGGAGCATACACCCTTGCGGGCGGGGGGGCAAAGAT
>NZ_LSHX01000014.1 GCF_001555965.1 Sphingomonas sp. CCH21-G11 | reverse complement strand
AGATGTGTATAAGAGACAGGCCAGCAGGAATGGCGGCAACGCGAACAGCCGCGCCTCATGCCCCATCGCCGCCGCCCGGCTCACCGCGCCGCCACTCTTGGGGCTGACGAACGCCAGCTCGTCGCGCACCCCCGTCGCCACGCACTGCGACAGGTCGAGGCCGAAGCCCAGCTCGGCCAGCACCAGCAGCTCATAGCGGACCAGCGCCACCGCCCAGCCCCGCGCGGCCGGCGCCGCCTCGATCGCGCCGATCACCCCGTCGAGCGCCGCATGCAGCCGCGGATAGGGCTGCCCCTCGGGCAGGGCCAGCGCGGTCAGCCCCGTCACCCATTCGAGCGCAGCGGCGGCCAGCGGCTCCTCGAACAACGGCGCGCGGCTATGCACCAGCTCGACGGTCAGCCCCGCCACTCGCCAGTAATCTCGTTCGCCGGCTGCAACACCGGCCGCAACCGCGTCGACCGTCCGCCGCGTACATAGCCGGGGAGCACCCCCGCCCCCTCGGTCATCGCCCGCACCACCGCCCCGTGCTCCCCATGCGCACGCACGGTCAGGACGATGGCGGAGGCGGACAGGTGCATGGGGACGGCTTAGCGTGGGCGCAGCGGTGAGGGAAATGTGGGGAGCGCGCGGTCTCGCCGCGCACGGCAGGGAGCTCGTTATTGACTGCTAACTGAGCGTTTGGTTTACGGCTGGATTCGGATGGTGAGAGGACGTCGCGTTTCGTCTACGAGTCCCGGACGCGCGGGTTGGAAGCTCGACCATCGCGCCAATCAACTTCCAATATCCAGTGATCCATGAAGTTTGGGCACAGCGTCCAAAATCCGCTGGCCGAATCTCCCGCTGGAACCCCCAACATTTGGATCAGCTCGGAATGTCGCCGACCACCTATGCCGATGCGAAACGTTAGGTCTAACAACATACCGCAACGCACGGTATCTGCGCGAGCATCAGGACCAGACCACGTTGCGGATGAAGCCTTCCAACGTGCCGCATCAAATTTGGTGGGCCATGTCTTCGTGTAAGGTCCGCCCGCCAGCCAAGCAAAGAACAACGCCGCAGCGAAAGCGATCAATGCTATCGAACCAAGTACTACCCACTTGCTGCCCCGGAAAGTCATCGCCACCAAGAAATCATGGAACTGATACGTTCGCAACGGAATCGTTTGCCGACCGACCGCTTCTATGACGTCACACCCTACCCCCGCCGCAGCCACCGTGCCGCGTCACCCCCCAGCACCCGCTTGCCCAGCGCCACCGCACGGTCGAAGCCAGCGATCGCGGCTACCACCCCACGGTTGGCCAAAGTCGGGCGCAGCAGTAGCAGGTCGACGCACTCCACCCCGCCGGTCGCCATCTGGCGCTTGTGCTGGCCCTCGCCCTCGGTGAAGTCGAACCGCTTGAGACCGCCCTCCGCAAACAAGTCGCGCAGCGCCGCGACCTGCAGCACCGATCCCGGCGACAGCTCGGCAAAATCGGGGTCGTGGCCCAGAAACTCGTAGATCACGTCGCCCGCGACCACCGGGCAATAGAGATAGGCCGCCGGCCGGTCATCGATATGGAGCAGCCATGCACGCACCTGTCCCGCCGCCGCGCGCGACAGCATCGACTGGCGGAACGCGGGCGTGTCGGGCAGCCCGGCGGCCAGCAGCCGCTCCTGATAGGTGCGCGCGGCGATGGCGCGGGCGAGCGGATGGAATGCAACCATCTCGTCCGGGGTCGCGTGGCGCGTCACCTTCAGCCCCCCGCCCGATCGCGCGGCGACGCGCTTTTCCTTGCGCTTGGTTGCCGATCGCGTGCTCGCCGACAGCGCCGCGAGCCACGCGTCCGCGCCGATCGTCAGATCGACGTAATAGCGCGTGTAACGCTGCCGCTCGAACGCCAGCATCCCGCCCATCAGGCCGCGCACATCTTCCGCCAGCGCCACCGGCAGCGACGTCACCAGCCAGCCCTGCGCGCCGGCGGGCAGCGGCGGGAGGATCGGCAGCCGCCCGGCAATCGCGTCGTCCAGGCTCAGCGATACGCGCACCAGCGGGCGGTGCACCGCCGCCAGCGTGCGCGCGCCGATCTGGAACTTGAGCGGCAGGCGGATCGCATCGCTCACGCCGCGCGCTCCTCGACCCAGTTGGACCACAGCTGCTCGACCCGCCGCCGCGTCGTGCGGAGCAAGTCGGGCGAAAGCGGCGCATCGTCGCGGTCCAGCCGCAATGCGGGCCGATCCGCGAAGTGCACGGTCGGCAGCGACTCCCGCCGCGCCGCCAGCATCTCGCACAGCGCGACGAAGCGGCGGACATGCACGCCATTGGCCCGCGTGCCCGCGCGATTGGCCAGCTCAAAGCCGTGGCTGACGATCGTCACCGCCGCCTGATCCTGTGCCACGGCATGGTCGAGCGCCGCCGCCATTTCGCCCGCCGACAGCGCGCAGATCTGGAAATGGCGCAGATGCCCCGGCCGGTCCTCGATCAGCGTCACCGGCACCTCGATCACACCCTGATGCGCGACCGGCGCGATGCGGCGCGGCGGCAGGCCAATCGCGCTCGGCCAAGGGTGTTCGGAACCATTATGGCTGCTGTCATAGGCAAAGCCCAATTCGGCCAGCGCCGCCAGCGTCGCGTCATTGGCCGAATAGCTGCCGGCGCGAAATGCGACCGGCACCGGCGCGCCGGCCTCGACCAGCAAATCGGCGGCGGTGGCGATCAGATCGCGCTGTTCGTCCTGGGCATAGTCGATCAGCTCGAACGACGCATGGCTCGCGCCCGCATCATCGGCGCGCGCGCCGGTCCAGTTGGGATGCAGGTGCAGCTGCACCTCCTGCCCCGCCGCCAGGATCGCGGCGATCACGCGCCGGATCGGCTCGATCCCGAACACCCGCGCCGGCATCGGATCGACGAAGAACGTCGCCTTCAGCCCATGCGCGGCCAGCTGCTCCAGCTGCCAGCCGACGCCGACCCCCGCCGGCTCCAGCGACCGCCGCGCCATCTCGTCGAGCGGCAGCCCGGCGGCATGGTGCCGCCACATCAGCTCGGTATCGACGGTCAGGAAAACGGGCGTGGCCATGCAGCCGCCCCTACCGGGCGGGCGTGAAGATTCCGTCAGCGCCGGCTTACGGCTTGACGCCCCATCGACCCATTTCCGCGTCGATACGCGGCCAGATCAGCCGTGACGCCGCCAAATCCGCCGTGCTCTGCGCCCGCTCACCCTTCAACTTCCGAACGATGCCGCGCAGATAAAGGCTGCTGGCCTGGTCGGGTGCCAATTTGAGCGCGGCGTCGAGATCCGCCAGCGCGCGATCCAGGTCGTTCATGCGCAGATGGATCAGCGCGCGGCTGTCCAGAGCGGCCGACGGGGCCCGGCCCAGCTCGATCGCACGGTTGCAATCGACCATGGCGGTGTCGAGCGAAACGTTCATCAAACCCTTCAACCAGCATCGCTCGTTCAGCAAACTGTCGCTGTTCGGGCTGGCCTCGATCGCCGCGGTCAAAGCGGCGATCGCGCCGTCGGGATCGTTCATCCGCGACAACAACTGCGCCTTGATTCGCAAGAACGCCCGACCCTCGTCGCTCGATGCACTGGCCCGGTCGCCGATCAAATCCAGCGTGTCCGATGGCGGCGCCAATTCCTCAAGCACCACCAGACGTGAAATCGCCGCGCGCGATCCGGGTTCGAGCTCCAGCGCAGCCTGAACATCGGCCAGAGCCTGTTCGTCCTGGGCCAGCGCACGATGAATATTGGCGCGCTCGAGCAGATAGTCGGTGCTGGGTTCCATTTCGATCGCGCGGTTCATGTCCGCGAGCGCGCCCGCCCAGTCGTAAATCGATGACTTGAACCATGCCCGGTGGTAATAGGGCCTGGCCTCATCGGGTGTTTCGGCGATGTCGGTGGCATAGCCGGTCAGGATCGCGTCGAAGCGCCGCGTACCCTTGGCCTCGGCAACGTGCTGCCAGCGTGGCTTTGGATCGACGACAAACGCTCGGACAGCCGCAGCTTTCACTTGCGCGACCGCATCCTTGGTTCGCCCGATCTCGGCGGCCGCGATTTCGGGTTCGAGCGTTTCGCTTTCTTCTTCGACGACCCGCCACTGTCCCTCCGCCGCGGTTTCGCGCCGCCATCGCGAGCCCGCCACCGTCACGTCGGTCGTCAGTGCGCCCTCCAAACCCGTCGATCCCGCCCCGGCCGGCAGCTTGATCCGGACGGTGGATTCGACCTTGCCGGGCGGCCCCACCACCACCGGCAGGTTTTTCCAGGCGGCTCGACCGCGGTCGGGATCGAATTTCAAAGCTTTGTCGACCAGCCCGATCGGCACCGTCCACCGATCACCCCGCTGCGACCAGTCGGAATAGGCGATCCCCTCCGCCCGCACGGTGGCGATCCCGGACGCTGCATCATAACGAATCGCGTGGCGCGTGATCGTGCCAGACTCGACGAACGGCTTGATCAACTGCTCGACGATCTTTGCCAGTTCCTCATTACCGACCTGAGATCGCGCCTGTTCCAGCTTGACCGCGATATCGCCGCGATAGCCGACCTCGATCGTAAACGGCTCGGGAAACTGGACCCCGGCGCTGTCGTCAACCTCAAAGACGACGGCCATGTCGGGCCGTACGCGGGGGCGCCCCGGCATTTCGATCAGCTCAGCCCCTTCGCCACGCAGCGGCAGGACGTGCCGGAAAAACGGGATGTCCTCGATATCCTCCAGCCGCTGGCCGCTCATCGTGCCGTCCAGCCACAGCGACTTGCCGTCGATCCGGGCGTGAACGATCACGTGGTCGAACGCACCCGCGCTCGGCAATCGACCCGGCAATCCGTCGCCCAGCCTGGAATTGACCAGCACCGGCTCCGCCTCGATCCCCAGCGCGTCGAGCATTGCGAGCAGCAGCAGCGTCTTCGCCTTGCAGTCGCCATAACGCAACGACCAGGTCTGCTCGGGTGCCTGGGGCCGGTAATTGCCGCCATCCATGCCGCGATACAGGTATCGCACCTCGTCCTGCACGACCTGCAGCGCCTTTGCCGCACGAACGCGCGGATCGGCGCTGAGCGCCCTGATCCGCGCGACCTCCTTGGCCAGCGCGCCATCGGGCGTGATCGCGGCATTCGTCTGGTAATAGGGCGCCATCAGGCGCGACAGGTCGGACCAGCTCGCAAAATCGCTCGCTTCGAGGATCGGCAGCGGCTGGAAACGCACCGGTGCATCCCCCGGAATCTCCGGCAGCTTGGCAATGGGCAGCGTGACTTCGACCTCGCGCAGCCCGCCCGTCGAGCGGGGCGGGGCAAGGGTCACGCCGTCGACATAGGTCCTGGTCGTCAGCTGGACGCTATCGTCCCACACGAGCCGCGCGCGACCGAAGCTGATCTGCAGCGGCTTGGGCAGCAACGGCAGCACGGTCTCGACATGCTTGCCGAGCACCGGGTCGGCTGACGTGATGGATGCCGCAAACCTCAGAATATCGCCGACGCGCAGCCCTTCGATCGCCAGCGTCGCGGTCAACTGGCCGTCGAGCCATTGCTGCTCGAGCCCGGGCTCACGCTTCAGCACCTGAAACTTCTGGCCCTGTTTCAACAGGTCGATCACTTCGCCGCGGCGGATGATCTCCAGCCGGTGCACGCGCAGGTCGCCCCTTTCGGGCTGCCAGTTGATCGCGAGCGTGCCGACTTCCTTCAGCATCTCGGTCGACGCGACGCGCTGCGCGCTGTCGAAATACTGCCACCGCTCGCCGGCGGACAGGCGATGCTGCTGATCGAAGATCACGAAGCGCGGCCCGGCCTGCGCCTTCGTCTCGCGCTCGGGCAATTCCGCCGCCTTCACCCATTCGGGCACGGGGGCATAGATCACCGACTCCCCCGCCCATGCCGGCCCCGCGGCCAGCACCAGCGCGGCCACGACCGCCACCCCACGCAACATCATACAACGCCCCGTTTTTTTCGACCCGATGGTCACGCTAGGGGCATCGATGAAGGACGCCAAGATGCTTTGTTACGGGTGCGTCACCGGCTGTGATAGAAATCATGCACCTGTTGCGCCACCGCCGCGCTGACGCCTGGTGCCTTCTTCAGGTCCTCCAGGCTGGCCGAACGCACGGCGCGGGCGGTGCCGAAATGCATCAGCAGCGCCTTCTTTCGCGCCGGTCCGATGCCGGGCACTTCGTCGAGCGGGCTCGCGCCGATCGCCTTGGCGCGCTTCTGGCGATGCGCGCCGATCGCGAAGCGGTGCGCTTCGTCGCGCAGCCGCTGGAGGAAGAACAGCACCGGCGAATTGACCGGCAGCTGGAACTCGCGCCCGTCCATCAGGTGAAACACCTCGCGCCCCTCGCGGCCATGATGCGGCCCCTTGGCGACGCCGACCAGGCAGACATCCTCGATGCCCAGCTCCTCCAGCACCTCGCGCACCGCATTCAGCTGCCCGCGCCCGCCGTCGATCAGCACCAGGTCGGGCCAGCCATTGCCGTCGCGATCGCCTTCGCGGTCGGGGTCCTCGTCCTGCGCGCGCTTGAACCGGCGCGACAGCATCTCGCGCATCATCGCGAAATCGTCGCCCGGCGTCGTTTCCGACCGCTTGATGTTGAACTTGCGATACTGGTTCTTCAGGAACCCCTCGGGACCCGCCACCACCATCGCGCCCAGCGCGTGCGTGCCCTGGATATGACTGTTGTCATAGATTTCGATGCGCTGCGGCGGTTCGGCCAGGTCGAACAGCTCGGCGACCTCGCGCAGCAGCTTCGCCTGCGTCGTCCCCTCCGCCAGCCGCCGGTCGAGCGCCTCCACCGCGTTGCGCGTCGCCTGGTCCATCAACCGCCGGCGTGCGCCGCGCTGCGGCACCGACAGCGCGACCTTGAACCCGGCGCGCTCGGCCATCGCCTCGGCGAGCAGCGGTGCCTCGGCCAGCTCGCGGTCGACCAGCACGTTGCGCGGCGGCGGCACCTCCTCATAAAACTGCATCAGGAACTGGGCGAGCACCTCGTCCTCCGGCACGTCCTGGGTATGCGCGGGAAAGAAGCTGCGGTGCCCCCAATTCTGGCCGCCGCGGATGAAGAAGGCCTGGATGCCCATCACGCCGCTCTTGCAAGCGAGCGCAAAGATGTCGGCGTCGCCCACCCCGTCGGCATTGATCGCCTGGCTGCCCTGGATATAGGTCAGCGCCTTCAGCCGGTCGCGCAGCACGGCGGCCAGCTCGAAATCCAGGTTTTCCGCCGCCGCCTGCATCTGCTGGCCCAGCTTTTCCTGCACCTTGGTCGACTTGCCGGCCAGGAAGTCCTTGGCATCCGCGACCAGCTCGGCATAGCCCGCCGCGTCGATGCGGTCGACGCACGGCGCCGAACAGCGGCGGATCTGATAGAGCAGGCATGGCCGGTCGCGGCTGTTGAAGAAACCGTCGGTGCAGCTGCGCAGCAGGAACAGCTTCTGGAGCGCGTTCAGCGTCTTGCGCACCTGCCCCGCCCCCGCGAACGGGCCGTAATAATTGCCCTTCGCCCGCCGCGCGCCGCGATGCAGCTGGACACGCGGAAAGTCGTGGTCGCCGCGCAACAGGATGAACGGGAACGATTTATCGTCGCGCAACAGGACGTTGTAGGGCGGGCGATACCGCTTGATCAGCTGCGCCTCGAGCAGCAGCGCCTCGGCCTCGTTGTTGGTGGTGACGATCGTCATCGACCGCGTCTGCGCGACCATGCGCTGCAGCCGCTTGGTCAGCCGGCCGACCTGGGTATAGTTGGTGACGCGGTTCTTCAGCGCCCGCGCCTTGCCGACATACAAGACGTCGCCGCGCGCATCCTGCATCCGATAGACGCCGGGCCGCACCGGCAACGTTTTCACGACGTTACGGATCGCCGCCACGCCGGCATCGAGGTCGGGCGCGTCGGAGCCACGCACAGCATAGGTCGCGGCGGTTTCGTTGAAGCGATCGGGCGAATTGGGCTGCGACATCGTCGACGTGATCTAGGCGGCGGTGCGCCCGATGGCTAGGGCGCGGAAGGGCGACCGCGACCGGAATGGCTCTCCAGGCATAGTGCGATTATGCCAGCAGTCCCGTCACGCCGGACGTGACCCGGCATCCACGCGCGCCCGCCGACGCACGGCGAAACACCCGCGCGGCTCGCGCGGCCTGGCCCCGGACCAGGCCCGGGATGACGGGCGGTCGGTCAGGAACCCGCTTACTTGATCTTGGCGAGCTCCGCCGCGATCTTCGCCAGCGTCTCGTCGGTGATCTGCCCGCCCGACATCGGCTGCAGGTCCTTCAGCGTCATCGCCTTGAACATGTCATAGGACGGGTGGCTGGTGATGCCCGGCAATCCGCCTTCCAGCGCCGCCTTGCCCGCCGGATCGGCCGCGATCGTCTCGATCGGGGTTTCCAGGCTGAGCCGCGACGCGGCCGCGGGCGTCGTCGCCGCGGCGTGCTGCGAATGGTCCATGTCCTGCGCAGCAGCAGGCAGCGCAATGGTCGACAGCGCGATCAGGGACAGGCGAAGGGCGAGGCGCATGCGAAAATCTCCGGTGCGGGCGCCGCGCGAGTCGCGGGCCCGGTTGCGCCGACACTGCCGCGCGCGCGGGCGCGCCGCAAGCGATCAGTTGACCCGGTTGAGCCCCGCGATCGTGCGGTCGACGAGCGCACGGTCGGCGTCGGCACCATGATGGTCGGCGATGATCGTCGCCGCCGCCCGTGCCGCCGCATTGGCCGCGGTTGCACGGATATCGGCGATCGCCTGGCGCTCGGCCGCCGCGATCTTGTCTTCGGCGATGCGCCCGCGCCGCGCCGCCAGCTCGGCGGCATCCGCCTTGGCGCGCGTCAGCACCGCCGCCGCTTCCGCTTCGGCATTGGCCACCATCGCGGCGGTTTCCTGCTCCACATTGGCGATCTTGCGCGCATATTCATCGCGCAGCTTCTCGGCTTCCTCGCGCAGCGTCCGCGCCTCGTCCAGCCGGTTGCGGATCGCGGCGATCTGGCCGTCCAGCATCCCGCCGATCAGGCGGGGCACGCCCTTCCACAACAGGATCGCGATGAATACCGCCATCGCCAGCGACACCCAGCCGGTGGGGTCGAGCAGCAGCGCAGTCGGCGACGCATGCGGCACTTCGGTGCCGGTCGAATGGGTGCCGGTCGAATGGGTTGCAGCTTCAGCCATGGATCACCGCCTTCACGGCGCCACGCGCCACATCCTCACTCACGGTCGCACCCGAAACGCGCGCAACGATATCGCGGGCGAGTTCGGCGGACAGCGCCTCCAGCTCGGTCGTGGCGCTCCGGGTCGCCGTGGCGATGCGCGCTTCGGCCTCGGCGATCCGCGCCTGGTGCTCGGCATCGCTCGCCTTCAGCAGCGCCTCGGTCTCCGCCGCCGCCTTGGCGCGGGCGTCGGCCATGCGCGCCTGAACCGCCTCGCGCGCGGCATTTTCCTGCGCCCGCCAGCGTTCCTCGACCGCGTCCGCCTCGCGGCGGGCGGCTTCGGCGGTGGCAAGGTCGCCGGCAATCCGGGCATCGCGGTCGTCGATCGTCGCCTGCACCTTGGTCACCATGCCCCGGCCGATCACCAGATAGGCCAGGCCAAAGGTCAGGATGAGCCAGAAGAACTGGCTGGCAAAGGTCTCAGCGATCTGGTCGATCTGCGGCATTCAGCATTTCCCGGACAAGCCGGGCCGGGATCGTCCCGGCCCGTGACGTTTCGTCGGCGCGCGTTACGCGACGAAGATCAGCAGCACCGCGACGACGAAGGCGAGCAGGCCCAGAAGCTCGGCGGCGGCGAAGCCGATGAACATGTTGCCCTGCTGGCTGGCGGCGGCCGACGGGTTGCGCAGCGCGCCTTCGAGGAAGGCGGCGAACACGTTGCCCACGCCCACCGCGGCGAGGCCCGCGCCAATCGCGGCGAGACCGGCACCCAGCAGCTTGATCGAATCAGCGTCCATTATAAACTCCTTGCGAAAAACCGTTGAAAGAAAAGCGAAAACTCGAAATCGTGGCGCGCGATCAATGATGATCGTGCAGATGCTCGGCATCGTTGATGTACAGCGACGTCAGCAGCGCGAAGACATAGGCCTGGACGCCCGCGACCAGCACTTCCAGCGCCGATACGCCGACCATCAGCGCAAAGCTGGGGATGCCGACGATCAGGCCGGTACCCGCGCCGGTATTGGCCGCGTTGACGATGAAATAGGCCAGCACCTTGAGCAAGATGTGCCCCGCGGTCATTGCCACGAACAACCGCAGCGCCAGGCTGAACGGGCGCACCATGAACGACACGAACTCGATCGGCGCGACCAGGACGAGCACGGGCAGCGGCGTGCCCTTGGGCGCGAACAGGCTGAAGAAGCGCAGGCCATGACGGGCAAAGCCGACGATCAGCACGATCGAGAAGCTCAGGATCGCCAGCACGCCGGTGACGGTGAAATGGCTGGTGAAGGTGAAGGGATGCACCCCGAACAGCCCCAGCGGCAGCAGGCCGAGCAGGTTGGCGAACAGGATGAACATGAACAGCGTGAAGACATAGGGCAGGTACTTCTTGCCCGCATGCCCGATATTGGCGCTCAGCAGATTGTGGATGAAGCCGGTGAAGCCCTCCACCATCATCTGCCAGCGGCCCGGCACGACTTCGCGCTTCATGCCGCCCAGCATGAACACCCACAGGACGATCAGCGCCGCGACCATGAACGCCGCGCTGTTGGTGAACGCGATCTGCTGGCCGAACAGCTCGAACGCCCCGCCAAATTCCGGCTCGATCCGGAACTGCGACATCGGATCGATCTTGCCTGCTTCTGCCACTTCGCCGGTCTTCCCTTGGGCCTCTGCCCGATATGACGACCGCGGGTTACTCCGGCGGCCGGCTCGAAATCCGAATGATGTTCCTGAACGCGACGACGACCCCCAGGGCCAGCATCACGAGCAGCGCCCAGGGGCTGGTGCCGGCGAACTGGTCGATTACCCAACCGATCACCGCGCCACCGACCATCCCCCCGATCAGCTCGGCCAGCACGCGATTGCCCATGCGGTATTGCCCGCCCTCGGCCTCGCGCGCCGCCCCTGTCCTGACCGCCTCTTCGGTTCGTGCCCGCGCCAGGCGCTCGTCGAGCGCCCGCAGGCGGGCATCCTCCTCAAGGGGTTCCGGTCCGGGTTCGTTCTCCGCCATGCCTTCCTCCTGATCGTCCGGGAAACGCGAGCGACAGGGTAAAGAATGCCGGTCGGCGAACCCGCCAAGGCAGGCGCCGTTTAGGAATGCCGGGCGATCGAGTCAACCATCCCTGGGGAGGCGGCGGACGACCTGCCCCAAAGGCTAGTGAACCCAACGGCGCGGTCAAGGGGCGCGCGCGACCCTGTCGCCGCGCCCCCGCGCGCTCACACACAGCGTGCGTCACGCACCGGCGCGCCGGCGCCCCGCGTCTGCCAGCTGCCATCCGGCGCGCGATATTTCTCGCCCGGCGCCGTCTGCGCGATCAGGTTGCACCCGGAAACGAACGCCACCTGCTCGACGGTCGCGCCCTGCTGGGTCGCCAGCCGGGTATAGGCGGCCTTGCGCTTGATGTTGATGTCCTGGACGAGCGCGCGGACATCGGCGGACGCGGTGCCGACGATGCCCAGATAGCCGTCCTCCTGCTCGCCGACCAAGCCCTGGCTGCGCGCCGCCTGATAGGCCGGGTCGCGCTGCGCCAGCGCGGTGCCGGCCGTCGCCATCGCCGCCATCATGCCCGCGGCCAGGATTATCTTCAGTCGCTTGGTCATCAGAATATTCCTTGGTTCTGCTGGATCAGCGACTTCGCGTCGCCATCCAGTCGATACACCACGTCCTGCGTGATCTTGATGTTCAGGTTGATGACGATCGGCTTGTCCGGCGCATTCACCGTCACGCATCCCCCCGCCAGCAGCCCCGTCGCCAACAGGGCCGTCACAGCGCCGACCCGTGGCGTCCTGCGCCAGCCTGCGCCTATTTCCCCTGTCCATCTCATCACGTCACTGGCTCCTTTCTGGCATGGCGTCGCTTTCGCGGGGCTGAACGTCGCGCGGCACGTCCGGCACCGCATTCTGCTGCCGCTCGATCAGCTGCGGCAGGTTGCGCTCGACCAGCCGGCTCGGGTCGTAGAGCGACTGTACCGAATCGAGCAACTGGCGGAAGGGTGCGGTCACCCGCACGTTGAACACCAGCGGCAGCCGCGCCAGCCGCCGCGTCAGGAAGTTCGATTTCGTCCCCTCGCCCTGGCTGACCCCGGCAAAGCTGATCTCGGTCACCATCTCGCCCGCCAGCGGCCCGTTGAGGTCGAGCGTCAGCCGCTGATAGCGAATCGACTTGAGCGACTGGAACGCGAAATTGCCCCAGGTGCCCAGGTCTTCCTCCGACAGCTCGCCGACATAGGCGATGCTGCCGCCGCCCTCGCGCACGATCAGCCGGCCATTCTCGATCCGCCCGCCACTGGCGTCGAACACCATCGGCAGCTCGCCGTCGAACACGCCGGTCGCGTTGAGGTTCTTGAAATCGAACTGCTGGAGGAATCCGGCCGCGTTCACGCCGACGACGCGGAACGTCATCCGCCGGGGCAGCGCGGTCGAAAAATCGAGCACGGTCGGCTCGAGCACCAGCTCGCCGCCCGCAAACGGCCAGCGCCCGCCGTCGATCGCGACCCGCTGGCCCGACAACAGGCGATAGGTGACCTGTCCCCCGGTCACCGCGATGCCGGGATTGACCTGTGCCAGCGCCACGGTCTGGCCGGGCGCGGTCTCGAGCGCGAGCAGGTCGGTGAAGCGCAATTCGCCGCTCAGCCCCGTCACCGGGCCGAATGCCGCCGCCAGGTTAAGGTCGCGCGTCGCGAACACGCCGTCGCTGTCCACCCCGTCGGGCGACCAGCGGATGCGGCCGCGGCCGGTCACGACCCCCTCGACATCGGCGACGACGCCCAGCGCCAGCCGGGTCAGCGCGGCGGGCTGCAGGCCGTCGGTCGCAAAACGCACCCCCGGCACGTCGATCGCGGCATCGCCCGTGCCGGTGGCCAGGTCGTGGCGGATCGCCACATCGGCCACCTCGATCCCGGTCACGGGGCCGCTCAGCGTGCCCGTCGCCTCGATCCGGTTGCCCGCCATTGTCAGCGCGAAGTCGCGCGTCGCCACCGTTTCGAAGCGTCGCGCGTCGGTCGCGTCGTCGATCCGCATCGCGCCGGTCACATCCAGCCTGCCGCCCGCAAAGCGCCAGTCGCCCGCGGCCTGCGACATCGCCAGCGGCACCGCAGCGATCTGGCCCGTCCCGCCCGCGAAGCGTCCGGCTGCCCCGCCCC
>NZ_LSHX01000013.1 GCF_001555965.1 Sphingomonas sp. CCH21-G11 | reverse complement strand
GCGCCCGATCAGGCCGCCCCGCCCCGCGCCGGGCGGGTGAAACGCGCCATCCCGATCGAGGACGATCGCGAGCAGATCGACACGCTGCGCCGCATCCTGCTGGTCGTCGAGGACGATCGCGCCTTTGCCGGCGTGGTCCGCGACCTCGCGCGCGAGGCGGGCTTTCAGACGCTGGTCGCGGGTACGGCCGAGGAGGCGCTCGACCTCGCCCGCGACTTCAAGCCGAGCGCGATCGTCCTCGACCTGGGGCTGCCCGACCAGTCGGGGCTGTCGGTGCTCGACCGGCTGAAGCGCGAGGATGCGACACGCCACATCCCGATCCACGTCGTGTCGGGTAGCGATCATCAGCAGACCGCGCTGTCGCTCGGCGCAATGGGCTATCTGGTCAAGCCGGTGAAGCGCGAGGACCTGGCCCATGCCATCTCGGCGCTCGAGGCGCAGCTGACGCGGACGATGCGGCGCGTGCTGATCGTCGAGGACGATCCGGTCCAGCGCGAGGCGGTCGGCAAGCTGCTCGCCGGGCCGGAGATCGAGACGGTGGGCGCGGGCACCGCCGCACGATGCCTGGAGCTGCTGAAGGAACAGACGTTCGATTGCATGGTCCTCGACCTGTCCTTGCCCGACGCGTCGGGCTATTCGCTGCTCGAGACGCTGAGCCAGGAGGGCGAGCACGGCTTTCCGCCGGTGATCGTCTATACCGGCCGCGACCTGTCGAGCGAGGACGAGCAGCAGCTGCGCCGTTATTCCAGCTCGATTATCATCAAGGGGGCGAAATCGCCCGAGCGGCTGCTCGACGAGGTGACGCTGTTCCTCCACCAGGTCGTGGCGGAGTTGCCGCCCGAGCAGCAACGGATGATCCGCCAGGCGCGCAACCGCGATGCCGTGCTGGAGGGCCGCCGCGTCCTGATCGTCGAGGACGATGTGCGCAACATCTATTCGCTCACCAACATCCTGGAGCCGCGTGGCGTCAAGGTGGTGATCGCCCGCAACGGCGAAGAAGCGATCGAGGCGATCGACCGCCGCACCGACACCGAGGAAGCCATCGACCTTGTCCTCATGGACGTGATGATGCCGGTGATGGACGGGCTCGACGCCACGCGGCGGATCCGGCTCGACCCGCGCTGGTCGAAGCTGCCGGTGATCATGCTGACGGCCAAGGCGATGCCCGACGATCAGGAACGATGTCTGGCGGCGGGCGCCAACGACTATATGGCCAAGCCCCTCGACGTCGACCGACTGCTCTCGCTGGTGCGTGTATGGATGCCACGCTGAAGCCCGCGGCCGCGGCCGAGCGGATCGAGGATATCGAGGCGCAGCTGCTGCTGGAGGCGCTGTACCGGCGCTATCACTACGACTTTCGCCAATATGCCCGCGCGTCGATCCGGCGGCGACTGCGCCAGGCACGCGACCAGATGGGCTATGCCAGCCTGTCGCTGTTGCAGGACGCGCTGCTCCACGACGACCGCGTGGTGACGCGGCTGCTCGACTATCTGACGGTCCAGGTCAGCGAGATGTTCCGCGATCCGGGCTATTACCGGGCAATCCGGGAGAAGGTGGTGCCGCATCTGCGCACCTATCCCTCGCTCAAGATCTGGATCGCGGGATGCAGCCAGGGCGAGGAGCTCTATTCCTTCGCGATCCTGCTGCACGAGGAGGGGCTGCTCGATCGCACGCTCCTCTATGCGACCGACATCAATCCGGCCGCGCTCGCGACCGCGAAGAAGGGAATCTTCGCGGTCGACAGGATCGCGGCATTCACCCAGAATCATCAGCTGTCGGGCGGCAAATCCTCGCTCTCGGATTATTACACGACCGCCTATGGCCGCGCCGCCTTCGACAAGAAGCTGCGCGCGCAGGTGGTGTTCTCCGACCACAGCCTCGTGACCGACGCGGTATTCGCGGAATGCCAGTTCGTGTCGTGCCGGAACGTCATGATCTATTTCGACCGGCCGCTGCAGGACCGGGCGCTCGGCCTGTTCCGTGAGTCGCTCGTGAGGGGCGGGTTCCTGGGGCTGGGTGCCAAGGAGACGCTGCGCTTTTCCGCGCATGCCGCCGCCTTTCGCGAATTCGTCCGCGAAGAGAAAATCTATCGCCGGAGCGACGGATGACGGCGCCGGCCCCGCAGATCGTCGTGATCGGCGCGTCGGCCGGTGCGATCCAGGCGCTTTCCGAGCTGCTGCCGCGCCTGCCCGCCGACTATAGGCTGCCGGTGCTGGTCGTCGTCCACGTCCCCGATGCGCCGTCGGGACTGGTGCCGCTGTTCCGCACCAAATGTGCGGTGGCGGTGCGCGAACCCGAGGACAAGGAACCGATCGAGCCGGCAACCGTCTATTTCGCGCCGCCGGGCTATCACCTGCTGGTCGAGGCGAATCGCACGCTTGCACTGTCCGTGGACGAACCCATGCTGTTCTCGCGCCCGTCGATTGACGTGCTGTTCGAAAGTGCTGCCGAAAGCTACGGCCCCGCGCTGCTGGGCGTGGTGCTGACCGGCGCGAACGAGGACGGCGCGCGCGGCGCGGCGGCGATTGCGGCCGCCGGGGGCAGCGTGCTGGTTCAGGACCCCGACGAGGCGTTCGCAGCGGCGATGCCCGCGGCGGCGCAGCGCAGCGCCCCTGCGGCGCGGGCGATGCCGCTGGCGGCGATTGGCGATTATCTGGTTGAGTTAGGACAGGAATGAACGACGGCCCCAATCTCGTCAAACTGCTGATCGTCGACGACCTGGAGGAAAACCTCGTCGCGCTGGAGGCGCTGCTGCGCCGAGACGGGCTCGTCTTCGTGCGTGCACGCTCGGGCGAGGAGGCGCTGGAACAGCTGCTCGCCCACGACGTCGCGCTCGCGCTGCTCGATGTCCAGATGCCCGGCATGGACGGGTTCGAGCTGGCGGAGTTCATGCGCGGTGCCGCACGCACGCGCCACGTCCCGATCATCTTCCTGACCGCGGGCAGCGCCGACCGGCAGCGGCGGTTCCGCGGCTATGAGGCGGGCGCGGTCGATTTCATCCAGAAGCCGATCGAACCCGACGTGCTGCGCAGCAAGGTCAATGTCTTTTTCGAGCTGCACCGCCAGCGGCACGAGCTGCAGGAACAGCGCGACGCGCTTGCCGAGGGCAGCCGCGCGCTGGCCGACTCCGCGACGCGCCTCGAGACGCAGGTGCGCGAGCGCACCGCCGAGCTGGAGGAGACGCTGGCGCGGCTGAAGGCGGAAACGGCGGAGCGCGAGCGCGCGCAGGCATCGCTGCGGCAAAGCCAGAAGATGGAGGCGGTCGGCCAGCTGACCGGCGGCATCGCGCACGATTTCAACAACATGCTGACCGGCATCATCGGGTCGCTCGACCTGATGCGCCGGCGGATCGCCAATGGCGAGTTCGACAAGCTCGACCGCTACATGGATGCGGCGACCACCTCGGCGGAACGGGCCGCCGCGCTGACCCAGCGGCTGCTCGCCTTTTCGCGGCGCCAGTCGCTCGACCCGCAACCGCTGGCGATCAACCAGCTGATCGAATCGATGCGCCCGCTGATCGAACGTGCGCTGCCCGAGCGGATCGAACTCGTCCTCGCGCTCGACGAAACCGTCTCCAACGCGCTCGCCGACACCAACCAGCTGGAGAACGCGGTCCTCAACCTCGTCCTCAACGCGCGCGACGCGATGCCGGAGGGCGGCAGGCTCGTCATCGAGACGCGGATGGCCGATGTCGCCGCGACGGACGTGCAGACGCGCCCCGGCCTGCCCGTCGGCAGGTTCGTCGTGGTTTCGGTGTCCGACAGCGGGGTCGGCATCCCGCCCGAAGTGCTCGACAAGGTATTCGACCCGTTCTTTACCACCAAGCCGCTGGGCCAGGGAACTGGGCTGGGCCTGTCGATGGTCTATGGCTTTGCGCAGCAAAGCGGCGGCGCGGTGCGGGTGCACAGCCAGGTCGGGCTGGGCACGTCGGTCACATTGTTCCTGCCCGTCACCGAGGCGATGCCGGCGGTCGTGGGCGAGAACACCGCCGCCACGCCGCTGGGCGAGGGCGAGTGCGTTCTGCTGGTCGAGGACGATCCCGCGGTGCGCATGCTCGTGCGCGAGGTCCTGAACGAACTGCGCTATCAGGCGATCGAGGTGGCCGAACCCGCCAGGGCGCTGCCGCTGCTCGCGTCGGACATGCCGATCGACCTGATGATCTCCGACGTCGGCATGCCCGGCATGACGGGTCGCGAGCTCGCCGACATCGCGCGCAGCCACCGCCCCGACCTGCCGATCCTGTTCATCACGGGCTATGCCCAGAATGCGACGCTGCGATCGGGCTTTCTGGGCGAGAACATGGCGATGATCACCAAGCCCTTCTCGCTCGACGAACTCGCCACCCGCATCCGCGCGCAGCTGGGCCGCCAGGCGCGTTCATAAAGCCGCGCGCACAGCGATGCCCGGAAACGGGCGTTCGCCGCTAGCGCCCGGGCGTTTCGCCGGAAAGCATGTCGATCCCGAGCGCGCTCAGATCCGGGTGGTCGAGCGGGCGGACGCCGGCGCGGTCCCAGTGGAAGCGGCGTTGATGTTCGGCAATGGCGACGTCGTTGATGCTGGCATGGCGTTCGGCCATGTAGCCGTGGGCATCGAAGCGCCAATTCTCATTGCCATAGGCGCGCCACCACTGGCCGGCGTCGTCGTGATATTCATAGGCGAAACGCACCGCGATGCGATCGTCGGCGGCGGCCCATAATTCCTTGATCAGCCGATATTCGTGCTCGCGCGCCCATTTCGCGGCCAGGAACGCCTCGATCTCGGCGCGCCCGGTGAGGAAGGTCGAGCGGTTGCGCCAGCGGCTGTCGGGGGTGTAGGCGAGCGCCACCCGCGCGGGATCGCGCCCGTTCCACGCATCCTCGGCCATGCGCACTTTTTGCGCGGCGGTGTCGGCGGTGAACGGCGGCAGCGGCGGGCGCGGCGTCATGGTCTCTTCTCCTGTTCGAGTTCGGCGATACGCGCCCGGAGCGCGATGTTCTCGCGGTCGAGCGCGTCGAGTTTCTGACTGATCGGCGCGAGCGCAGGGGCCAGTTCGGCCTCGGTAAAGCGCGGGGTGATGTGTTGCGGGCAGTTCCAGTCAAAGGCCGCGACCTCGATCACGAAGCCGCGCTCGACGCGTGCGCGATAGCCGGGTTCGGCCAGCGCGGCGACCGTGGCTTCGTCGGCGACATGCATCCGGCCGAGCAGCTTCAGCCGGCGGCGATTGGGGTAATCCATCAGGAACAGCGCGACACGATCATCGGTGTCGACATTGCCGAGCGTCAGATACTGGCGGTTGCCCGCAAAGTCGGCAAAGCCCAGGCGCTGCGCGTCGAGCACGCGCAGAAAGCCGGCCGGACCGCCGCGATGCTGGATATAGGGCCAGCCGTCGGGATTGACGCTGGCGATGTAGAAGCTGTCGCGTGCGGCGATGAACGCCGCTTCCGCCGCGCCGAGCCGGTCGGCCCCCTCGCCCTTTGCCTCCATGCGCGCATAGCTGGCGCGGCTGCCCGCGGCCGTCTGGGCATCACGGGCGGCGGCGCTGGCGGCAATCCTGAGGAAATGACTGGCCATCACGTTGCCTCGAAGCGAGAGGGGTGGCCGACGCGCGCAGGTGCGTCACGTCGGCCGGCGGGAGGTCAGGCGGCTTCAGTCGCGCGCACGACCGGGAAATCGATGTCGGTTTCAGCGACATTGTTGACATAGTTGGTCAGCACGTTGACGGCCACCAGCGCGACGATCTCGATCACCTGCGCCTCGTTGAAGCCCGCAAGCTTGACCGCGGCGAGGTCGGCATCGCTCACCCGGCCCCGGCTCGCCACCACTTTCGTCGCGAACACCACGGCGGCGTCGGCGCGGGCATCACCCGAATGGCCTGCCCGGTTGCGCGCGATCTCCGCCGCGTCGATCCCGGCGAGGTTCAGCCCCAGATAGCTGTGGGCCGACAGGCAATAGTCGCAGCCATTGGCCTGGGCGACCGCGAGCGCGATACGCTCGCGCGTCTTCGCATCGAGCGCCTTGCCGAGCGCGCCGTTGAGGCCGAGAAAACCCTCCAGCGCGGCGGGCGACTGGCCGACGAGACGGAAAAGGTTGGGGACGACGCCGAGCGACTTTTCGACCGCGTCGAACAGCGGCTGCGACGCGGCAGGTGCGGCATCGCGGGCGGGAATGGTCAGGCGGGACATGGCGTTTCTCCTGTGCAGCGAGGCGGCAGCGCCTCCGAGGCAGGGAGATAGTCGCATGCTTCCTTGAAGATAATTCGTGGATTTGACACTTCATTGTTTCACTGATTGAAATAAAACCATGGACCGGATCGACGCCATGCGCGCCTTCCTCGCCGTCGCCGATCGCGGCAGCTTTACCCAGGCGGCGCATGCGCTGCGCCTGTCGGGCGCGGCGACCACCCGCGCGGTGGCGCAGCTTGAAAGCGAACTGGGCGTCGCGCTGCTGATGCGCACGACGCGGTCGGTGCGACTGACCGAGCGCGGCGCGATCTATGCCGACCGATGCCGCCGCCTGCTCAGCGAACTGGAGGATGCCGCCGCGCTGGTGCGCGGAAAGGACGCGGCACCGCGCGGGTCGCTCAGCATCACCGCGCCCGTCATGTTCGGGCGGCTGCACATCCTGCCGATCGCCGAGCGGCTGGCGGCGGACCATCCCGACCTGTCGATCCGCATGACGTTCCTCGACCGGGTGACGCATCTGGTGGAGGAAGGCTTCGACCTGGCCGTGCGCATCGGCACGCCCGCCGACAGCGCGCTGATCGGCGTGCCGCTGGCAGAGGTCCGCCGCCTGACCGTCGCAAGCCCCGACTATCTGGCCGCGTACGGAACGCCGCGGACGCCCGCCGACCTGCGGCATCACCGCATCGTCGCGTTCGAGGGGATCGGCGCGACCAACGACTGGCGGTTCGGCGCCCGCGGCGAAACCGGCGTTCACGTCCAGCCGCGACTGTCGGTCAACAGCGCCGCCGCCGCCATCGCCAGTGCCGAACGCGGACATGGCATTACCCGCGCGCTGTCCTATCAGGTCGACGACGCGATTGCCGCCGGGCGGCTGGCGCGCCTGCTTGAGGCGTTCGAGCCCGCGGCGGTTCCCGTCACCCTGCTCTATCAGGCGAGCCGCCGGGGGGCACCCAATATCGCGGCCTTCGTCGCCGCCGCGCGCGCGCATTTCGGCGCGGCACGCGCCTGAGTCCTGCAGCCGCCGGCTATTTGAGCCGCATCGGCAGGCCGGCGACCATGAACTCGACATGATCGGCGCGCTCGGCGACCTGCTGGTGCAACCGTCCCGCCGCATCGCGGAACCGGCGGGCAAGCGCATTGTCGGGAACGATGCCCAGCCCGACCTCGTTGCTGACCATCACGACCGGGCACGCCGCCGCCGACAGCGCCGCGATCAGGGCATCGCCGGCGGCGGCGACATCGATTTCGGCATGCATCAGGTTGCTCGTCCACAAGGTCAGGCAATCGATTAGCAGGACCCGGTCCGGGTGGCCTTCATCCGCAACGGCGCGGGGCAGATCGACCGGGGCCTCGACCGTCCGCCAGCCCGCGCCGCGATCCGCTCGATGACGCGCGATCCGGTCCGCCATTTCGTCGTCGAACGCCTGGGCCGTGGCGAGATAGACGCGGGTGTCGGCGAGCGATTCGGCGAGCGCCTGCGCCCGGCTGCTCTTGCCCGACCGCGCCCCGCCCAGGATCAGGGTCAGCACCCGCAGCGCCTTTCGTCTTGCCATGCGCGCGTGGCTGCCATAATCCGCCTTCCGTGTTCGGTTCCCAGAGATGGGATTAATAGGGAACGCGGAAGCGGGCGGATAGCCCGCCAGCCGCGGCTGTCCCCGCAACTGTGACCGGCGAGCGGTCGCCCCACATGCCACTGGCCGAAGATCGGCCGGGAAGGCGGGGCGATCGCGGCGACCCGGGAGCCAGGAGACCTGCCGGACATTGTCGGTCCTTTGCGCGGACGGGGTGTTCAGCGCGATCGAGGGTCTTCCTCGCGTGACGACATCGAATGGGGTGGCGTGCGCGGGCGATGCCCGGCCTTCGTTGCATCGTGCCGCTGGCGCGCGACCCCCCGATCGTGGAGGGAAGTCGTGCGCGCCAGTTTCGTGACCACCGCCGGGGCAATCACTGCCCTGGCATCCTGTATCCCCGCCCCGGCGCTCGCCGATCCGGACCGTGACGCGGCGGTCGTCGACGATTCCGTCATCGTCGTCACCGCCAACCGCACGCCCCAGCCGATCGAACGGGTCGGCCAGTCGGTCACCGTCCTCGACGATGCCGAACTGAGCCGCCGCCAGACGCGAACGGTCGCCGATATCCTGCGCACCGTGCCGGGGGTAAGCATCACGCGCAACGGCGGTATCGGCGCGACCACATCGGTGTTCATCCGCGGCGCGGAAAGCGACCAGACGGTCGCGCTGATCGACGGGGTCAAGCTGAACGATCCGTCGTCACCGGGCGGCGGCTTCAATTTCGGCAACCTGCTGGTCGGCAATATCGAGCGGATCGAGGTGCTGCGCGGACCGTCTTCGGTGCTGTGGGGAAGCCAGGCGATCGGCGGCGTCGTCAACATGATCACGCGCCAGCCGACCGAGCGGCTGACCGCCAACCTGCGCGGCGAAGGCGGTTATCGCGGCACCGGACAGGTCGTCGGCAACGTCGCGGGCCGGATCGGACCGGTATCGGCGAGCGGCGGCGCGGGCTGGTTTCGCACCGACGGGATTTCCGCGTTCAGCGAGGCGCGCGGCGGCACAGAGCGCGACGGATACGAAAATTTCGGTGCCAATGCGCGGCTGAGCGTGGCGGTGGCCGAGGGCGTTTCTGCGGAGGCGCGGGGCTGGTATTCCAACGGGCGTGTCAACATCGACGGCTTCGCGCCCCCGGCCTTTCAGTTCGGCGATGTCGACGAGCAATCGCGCACGCGCGAGCTGGTCGGTTATGGCGGGATCAACGCGGCGCTGTTCGACGGGCGGCTGCGCAACCGGCTGGGCTATGCGCATACCGACACGCGCCGCCGCAACATCGACCGCGCCCAGGGCGATGCCGAAACCTTTGCCGCGCACGGCCGCAACGCCCGGATCGAATATCAGGGCGTGCTCGACATCGCCGAGGGGTGGCAGGCGACCGGCGGGCTGGAGCGCGAGACATCGCGCTTCACGAGCAGCAGCTTCGGCGCGCCGCCGACGGTCGGGCGCGCGCGCCTGGACAGCGTCTATGGCCAGCTGGTGGCGACGCCGGCCCGCGGGGTGACGCTGACCGGCGGGGTGCGCCACGACGACCATGACCGTTTTGGCGGTGCCACCACGCTCGGCGCGAGCGGCGTGTTCGCGATTGGCGGAACGGGCACGACGTTGCGCGCCAGCTATGCCGAGGGGTTCAAGGCACCGTCGCTGTTCCAGCTGCAAAGCGATTTCGGCAACGCCACGTTGCGGCCCGAACGGTCGCGGGGCTGGGACGCGGGCGTGAGCCAGGCGCTGGCGGACGGCCGCGTGCGCGCCAGTGCAACCTGGTTCCGCCGGACGTCGAGCGACCTGATCGGTTTCATCTCCTGTCCCGCCCCGCCAACCGGCATCTGCGTCGGACGGCCGTCGGGCACCTATGACAATGTCGCGCGCGCCCGCGCACAGGGCGTCGAGTTCGCGCTTGCGCTGCAGCCCGTGCCAGCGCTCAGCGTCCAGGCGAATTACAGCTATCTCGACGCGACCAACCGGTCGCCCGGCGACGCCAATTTCGGTCACCAGCTCGTCCGCCGTCCCCGGCACAGCGTGACGGCGCTGGTCGATTATCGCTGGCCGTTCGGGCTGGAAACCGGGGCGACGCTGACCCATGTCGGCGCGAGTTTCGACAATGCCGCCAACAGCCGCCGGATCGAAGGCTATGTCATCGCCGACCTGCGCGCCGCGTGGCCGGTCACCGACCGCGTCGAAATCTATGGCCGGGTCGAGAATCTGTTCGACGAACGCTACGAAACGCTCTTCCGCTTCGGTACCCCGGGACGCGCCGGCTATGCCGGGGTGCGGCTGGCCTATTGATGACCGCGCCCGCCCCCGACCTGATCGCGCGCTTCGCCGTCCATGGCGGCCGCGTCGACCAGGCGCGCGCGTGGTTCCCGCAGGTGGCGGCCTGGACCGACCTGTCGACCGGCATCGCGCCCTGGGCCTATCCGGTCGCTGAACCCGGTGAAGCCCCCGCCCCCCTGCCCGATCCGGCGCGGCTGGCAGAGCTGGAGGCGCGCGCGGCACATGCCTTTGGCACCGTCCCCGACCATGTGGTGGCGGTACCGGGCAGCGACCTGGCGCTGCGCCTGATCGGGGCGATCCTGCCCGGACCCGCCGGCTGGGTGACACCGGGCTATGCGGGCCACCGCGCGATGTGGCCGCAGGACAGGGCGGTCGCGTTGTCCCGCGCCGACTTCGCCGATGTCGCCGGCGAACACCGCCACATCGTCCTCGCCCGCCCCAACAATCCGGACGGATGGTACGCTGATGCCAACGCGCTGGCCGGCGTCGCCACGCGGCTGGCGGCGAAAGGCGGCTGGCTGATCGTCGACGAGGCCTTTGCCGATGCGATCCCCGAGGACAGCGTGGCGGGGCGCGGCTGGCCGGGACTGATCGTGCTGCGATCGTTCGGGAAGTTCTATGGGCTGGCCGGGCTGCGGCTGGGCTTCGTCATCGCGCCGCCCGCTATTGCGGCACCGTTGCGCGCAATGCTGGGCGACTGGCCGATCAGCACGCCCGCGCTGGCGGCGGGGATCGCCGCCTATGGGGACACGGCCTGGCAGTCGGGGCAGCGCCAGCGGCTGAGCGAGGCGTCCGAGCGGATGGCGGCGCAGGTCGCGGCGGCGGGGCTGGACATCGTCGGCCGCACCGCGTTCTTCATGCTGGTCGCACTGCCGCGACGCGACGCGCTGTTCGCGCACCTCGCCCGCGCCGGTGTGCTGACCCGCCCGTTCGTGGCGCAGCCGACGTGGCTGCGCCTGGGACTGCCCGGCGACGTGGCGAGCTGGCAACGCGTGTGCGACGCCCTGGCTTCATGGAGCAACGACCGATGACCGAAACCGAAGCCGACTTCGCCCGCCACAACGAACGCATGAAGCGCGTCCAGGCGGCACGCGCGCGCATCCAGGCGCGGCACACGCTCGAGCGCGGGCTGCTGATCGTCCATACCGGCAATGGCAAGGGCAAGTCGTCCGCCGCGTTCGGCATGGCGATCCGCAGCCTGGGCTGGGGAATGAAGGTGGGCATCGTCCAATATGTGAAGGGCAGCTGGGAAACCGGGGAGAAGAACTTCTTCCACGCCAATCCCGACCTGCTGACCTTTGAGGTGATGGGCGAGGGTTTCACCTGGGACACACAGGACCGCGCCCGCGACATCGCCGCTGCGCGCGCGGCGTGGGAACGATCAAAGGCGCTCATCCTCGACCCGGCCTATGACTTCGTGATCCTCGACGAGCTCAATATCGTGCTGCGCCAGGAGACGCTCCCGATCGACGAGATCGTCGCGTTCCTGAAGGACCGGCCGCTGACCAAGCATATCTGCATCACCGGCCGCAACGCCCAGCCCGCCCTGATCGAGATCGCCGACCTGGTCACCGAGTTCGGCGAGGTCAAGCACCCCTACAAGGCCGGGTTCAAGGCGCAGAAGGGCGTCGAGTTCTGATGCGCGCGACGGCGATCGCGTGGGTCCGGGCGGCCGTGCCGTCCATCGCGCTGGCGCTGGCGAGCGCCGGCTGCACCGCCGCGCCGCCGCCTGCCGCCGGACGGCAATCGGCAGGCGCATCGCCACGCGTCGTGTCGATCAACCCGTGCGTCGACGCGGTGCTGATGCAGGTCGCCGATCCGCGGCAGATCGCGGGCATCAGCCACTATTCGCAGGACCCGCGCGCGACATCGATCCCGATCGCGCTGGCGCGACGCTTTACCGCGACGTCGGGGACGGCGGAGGAAGTCGTCGCGCTTGATCCCGACCTGGTCATCGCCGGCGGGCATGTCGAGCCTTCGACGATCGCTGCGCTCCGCCGGCTGGACATCGCCCTGGTGCAGATCGGCGTGCCCGCGACCGTGGCGGAAAGCGACGCGCAGATTCGCACCATCGCCGCGGCGATCGGCCGGCCCGAACGTGGCGAGGCGCTGGTCCGACGGATCGACGCGGCGGTGCGCGCGGCGCGGACCGGGGGGCCGGCGGTACCGGCGCTGATCTGGCAGGGCGGCGGGCTGGTCCCCGGCACCGGCACGCTGGCCGACGAATTGCTGCGCAGCACGGGCTTCGCCAACCAGAGCGCGCGCTATGGCCTGAAGCAGTGGGACGTGCTCCCGCTCGAGCCGCTGGTCGCGCGCCCGCCCCGCCTGCTGCTGTCGGTCGGCGCGCGGGGGCAGGACGACCGGATGCTGGGCCACCCGGTGCTCGACGGGCTGCGCGATCGGATCGCGGTGCGCCCCTATCCCGACCGGCTGCTGAATTGCGGGGGACCCACGATCATCGACGCGGTCGGCCACCTTGCGCGCGTGCGGCGGTCGCTATGACCCGGCGGGGGGCGCTCAACCTGGCGCTGGTCGCGGCGATCGCGGCGGCGATGCTCGCCTCGCTGATCGCGGGCAAGGTGTGGATTCCGTTCGATGCCTGGACGCTCGGTGACCCGCGCTGGCCGATCATCGCCGAGCTGCGCCTGCCGCGCACCGTGCTCGCCGCGCTCGTCGGCGCGGGGCTCGGCATGTCGGGCGCGGTGATGCAGGGCTATCTGCGCAACCCGCTCGCCGATCCGGGTCTGTTCGGCGTGTCGGCGGGCGCGGCGCTGGGGGCGGTGATCTCGCTCTATTTCGGCTATGCCGCCGCGCCGTGGCTGCTGCCCGCCTTCGCGCTCGGCGGGGCGGCGGCGACGATGACGCTGCTCGCGCTGATCGTCGGGCGATCGGGCAGCATCGTCATCTTCACGCTGGCCGGCGTCATCGTGTCGAGCGTGGCAGGATCGATGACTGCGCTGGCGATCAGCCTGGCCCCCACCCCGTTCGTTACGTCGCAGATCGTCACCTGGCTCATGGGGGCACTCACCGATCGCAGCTGGGATGATGTCCGCCTGGCGCTGCCGCTGATCGGCCTGGGCATCGCGGTGCTGGCGCTGACCGCGCGCACGCTCGACGTGCTGACGTTGGGCGACAGCGCCGCGCGGTCGATGGGGGTCGATCCGGTGCGGCTCCAGCTGCTCGTCGTCGTCGGTGTCGCGCTATGCGTCGGCGCTTCGGTGGCGACCGCCGGGGTGATCGGCTTTGTCGGGCTGATCGTGCCGCACATGGTCCGCCCCTTTGTCGGCAACCGGCCTTCGGCGGTGCTCCTCCCCGCCGCGCTGGCGGGCGCGCTGCTGCTGATCGTCGCCGACAGCGTGGTGCGCGCGATGCCGACGGTCAGCGAGCTGCGGCTGGGCATCGCCATGTCGATGCTGGGCGGGCCGTTCTTCCTGGTCCTGCTGCTGCGCATGCGGCGGAAACTGGCATGAGGGTGGCGACGATGGGCGAGCTGACGGTCGCGGCGCTGACGGTCACGCTGGGCGGCGTCCGCGTGCTCGACGACGTTGCCGCGCGCTTCGGGCGCGGGCAGGTGACCGCTGTGCTCGGCCCCAATGGCGCGGGCAAGTCGACGCTGCTCGCCTGTCTGGCCGGACTGCGCCGACCCGATCGCGGCGAGGTGCGGATCGACGGCACGCCGCGTGACGCGGTGTCGCGGCGCGATCTGGCGCGGCGCATCGGATTGCTGCCGCAGGTCGCCGACGTGCATTGGGACGTCGATGTCGCAACGCTGGTCGCGCTGGGCCGCTATCCGCATCGTGGCCGCTGGGGCGAAAGCACTGCCGACCGAGCCGCAGTCGCCGCCGCAATGGCGGCCACCGACGTCGCCCGCTTTGCCGATCGCCCGGTCTCCGCGCTGTCGGGGGGCGAGCGTGCGCGCGTGCTGCTTGCCCGCGTGCTGGCGGGCGCGCCCGAATGGCTGCTCGCCGACGAGCCGCTCGCCAATCTGGACCCCGCGCACCAGCATGACGCGCTCGACGGGCTGCGCGCCGCCGCCGCCGCGGGCGCGGGCGTGATCGTCGTCCTCCATGACCTCAACCACGCACTGCGGATCGCCGATCAGGTGCTGCTGCTGGCGGGCGGGCGCGTGAGCGCGGACGGACCACCGGATGTAGTGCTGACTCCGGCGCGCATCCGCGACACCTATGGCATCGCCTGTACGATCGCCACCACGGATGCAGGCGATCGCGTGCTGGTTTCGACCGGTCGGGTGGCACCCGCGTGATCGCGCGGCCCGAACAACTGCTGGTCGCGCTGATCGGCGAGGCGGCGATCGGCTATCCGGCCGCGCTGTTCGGAGCGATCGGTCATCCCGTGACCTGGATCGGCGGCGCGATCGCGGCGCTGGAGCGCGGATGGAACCGGGGCAGTGCGCCGCGTCGCCGCACGATGGGGGTCGCGCTGATCATCGTCGTCGCCGGCGGGGCGGCGGCGGCCGGGCTGCTCGTCGAACGGATCGCCGGCGACCACGCGATCGGGATCACGGCGATCATCGTGCTGGCGACGACGGGGCTCGCCCAGCGCAGCCTGGACGATCATGTCCGCGCGGTGGCGCGCCCGCTGCGCCGGGGTGACCTGGTCGCCGCGCGCGCGGCGGTGGCGCATATCGTCGGGCGCGATACCGCGACGCTCGACCAGCGGGGCGTTGCACTGGCGGCGACCGAGAGCCTGGCGGAGAGCTTTTGCGACGGCGTGGTCGCACCGGCATTCTGGTTCCTCGTCGCAGGGTTACCGGGGCTGTTGGCGTGCAAGGCGATCAACACCGCCGATTCGTTGATCGGCCATCGCGACGATCGCTACCGCTGGTTTGGCTGGGCCGCCGCGCGTCTGGACGACATGGCCAACTGGTTGCCGGCGCGGCTTGCCGGGCTGGGCATCGCGATCGCGGGCGGCGGCGGGTTTGCTGTCATGTGGCGCGACGCCCGGCACCACGCCTCGCCCAATGGCGGCTGGCCGGAAGCAGCGATGGCGGGCGCAATCGGCCGGCGGCTGGGCGGGCCGGTCAGCTATGACGGCGCGCCGGCACCACGCGCATGGCTGGGCGACGGGCCGCCGCCCGATGCCGCCGACCTCGACCGCGCGCTCGCGATCTATCGTCGCGCCTGCCTGTTGCTCTGGCTGTCGGTTGGGGCGATCGCATGGCTGCGGTGATGCTCCAGGGCACCGGATCGGACGTCGGCAAGTCGGTGCTGGTCGCCGGATTGTGCCGCGCCCTTGCCAATCGCGGCCTGACCGTGCGCCCGTTCAAGCCGCAGAACATGTCGAACAACGCCGCCGTCGCGGCGGGCGGCGAAATCGGCCGGGCCCAGGCGCTGCAGGCGATGGCGTGCCGTACGCCGCCGACCACCGACATGAACCCGGTGCTGATCAAGCCGCAATCGGACACCGGCGCGCAGCTGGTCATCCACGGCCGGGTCGCGGGCACGCTCGACGCCGGCGACTATCGCCGGCGCAAGGATGCCTGGCTGGCCGCGGTGCTGCAATCCTGGCACCGGCTGCGCGCGCAGGCCGATCTGGTGATCGTCGAGGGCGCGGGCAGCCCGGCCGAAACCAATCTGCGCGCCGGCGACATCGCCAATATGGGCTTTTCACGCGCAGCGAATGTGCCCGTCGTGCTGGTCGGCGACATCGACCGCGGCGGCGTGATCGCGTCGCTGGTCGGGACACAGGCGGTGCTCGACCCCGCCGATGCCGCGATGATCCGCGGATTCGTGATCAACAAGTTCCGCGGCGACATCCGCCTGTTCGACGATGGCTATGCCGAGATCGCGCGGCGCACCGGCTGGCCGGGGCTGGGCATCGTGCCCTGGCTGGCGGCGGCGCGGCAATTGCCGGCGGAGGATGCGGTCGTGCTCGATACCGCCGCCGCGTCGCCCGGCGCGATCACCATCGCGGTGCCGATGCTGTCGCGCATCGCCAATTTCGACGATTTCGATCCGCTGCGCCACGAACCCGGCGTGCGGCTGGTCATGGTGCCGCCGGGCACGCCGCTGCCCGCCGACGCGGCGCTGATCATCCTGCCCGGCACCAAGGCGACGATCGCCGACCTGGATTTCGTGCGCCGGCAGGGGTGGGACATCGACATCGCCGCGCATGTCCGGCGCGGCGGCGCGCTGCTGGGCATCTGCGGCGGCTATCAGATGCTGGGCGCGACCATTTCCGATCCGGACGGCATCGAGGGGCCGGCGCGCGAGGTTGCGGGGCTCGGCCACCTGCCCGTCGCCACGGTGCTGACCGCCGACAAACGCGTCGTCGAGACCACCGGCACCCGCATCGCCGACGGCGCGCCCTTTATCGGGTACGAGATCCACGCCGGACGGACGGTGCCGTACGCGCCGGTGCAGCCGCTGCTGCGCCTCGCCGACGGCCAGATCGACGGGGCGATCAGCACCGATGGCCGCATTGCGGGATGTTATGTCCACCGCCTGTTCGACCACCCCACGCAGCGCGCCGCCTGGCTCGCGCAGATCGGCAGCGGCAGCGACGGCGTCGCACAGGCCGATCGCGTCGACCGGGCGCTGGACATGCTGGCCGACCACCTCGAAACGCATGTCGACGTCGATCGGCTGGTGGCGATTGCAAGGGATGAACGATGATCGATGAAGCCGCCGCCTGGGCGCATCTGGACGCGCTTGCCAAACCGACCCGCAGCCTGGGGCGGCTCGAAAAGCTGGCGGTGCGGCTCGCCGTCATCCAGCAGCACCTGACGCCCGCGACGCGCCCGCGCCGGATCGTGCTGTTCGCCGCCGACCATGGCGTCGTCGCGCAGGGCGTTTCGGCATGGCCGCAGGCGGTGACCGGGCTGATGGTCGGCACCATCCTGGCCGGACGGGCGACCAGTTCGGCGCTGGCCGCGGCGCAGGGTTGCGACCTGCGGCTCGCCGATGTCGGCGTCGCCCTGCCCCCCGCCCCGCCGCATCCGACGTTTCATGCGCGTGCCAGCCTGGGTGCGGGCACCGCCGACCTGTCGGTCGGCTCGGCAATGACCGTCGCGCAGTTCGACGCCGCATGGACGACCGGCGCGCAGGAGGCGCGGCGCGCGCGGGCGGACGGGCATCAGGTGCTGATCGCGGGCGAGATGGGCATCGGCAACACGACGTCGGCCGCGTGCCTGACCGCGCTGCTGGCCCAGGCCGATCCCGCCGGTGCGGTCGGGCGCGGCGCGGGCGCGGACGATGCAATGCTGGCGGCGAAGACGCGGATCGTCGCCGCCGCGACGGCGCGCGCGCGCGCGCACCTGCCCGCCGATCCGCGCGCCGCCATCGCCGAAGTCGCCGGGTTCGAGATCGTGGCGATGGCCGGCTTCTTCGCCGAGGGCGCGACCCTGGGCGCGACGCTGCTGCTCGACGGCTTTGTCGCGACCGCCGCCGCGTTGATCGCAGAGGCGCTGGCACCGGGCACGCGCGACGCGATGATCGCCGCGCATCGCTCCGCCGAACCCGGGCATGGCGCGGCGCTCCACGCGCTGGGCCTCGAACCGCTGCTCGATTGGGAGATGCGGCTGGGCGAGGGCACGGGCGCGCTCGTCGCGCTGCCCCTGCTCGACAGCGCGGCGGCCCTTTTGTCCGACGTCGCGCGGCTCGATGAACTTGGCGTCTGACGCGTCGCCCGACTGCCCGTGGTGGGCACCACCGGTACTGGCCGTGCAGTTCCTGACGCGCCTGCCGGTGCCAGGGACCGCCAGCCTGACCGCCGCGCAGGTGGCGACCGGGCTGGTGCGCGCGGTGGCCTGGTTTCCCCTGGTCGGCGCGCTGGTCGGCGCGATCACCGCCGCGGTCGCGCTCGCCGCGGCGCAGCTGTGGCCGCCGGTCGTCGCGGTGCTGATTGCGCTGGCGATCGAGGCGCGGCTGACCGGCGCCTTCCACGAGGATGCCGTCGCCGATTTCTGCGACGCGTTCGGCGGCGGCAGCACGCCCGAAGACGTGCGGCGCATTCTGAAGGACAGCCGGATCGGCAGCTATGGCAGCGTCGGGCTGATCCTGGCGATCGGGCTGCGCGCGGCGCTGAGCGTTGCCATCCTGACCACGCTGACGCCTTGGGTGGCGTCGGCCGCGCTGATCGGCGCGGCGACGTTCGGCCGGCTGGTCGTCGTCGTGATGATGACGATCATTGCCCCGGCACCGGGCGGAACCGGGCTGGCCAAGGATGTCGGCACCGGCGTCGGCGCGGCCACGCTGATGCGCGCCACCGCAACGGCGATTCCCGGGCTGGCCGCGGTCGCGCTGTTCCAGCCGGTCGCGTTCATTGCAGCGATTTGCATCGCGGGCGTGTTCTGCCTGTGGCTGCGCGGCCTGCTGCGCCGGCGGATTGGCGGCAGCACCGGCGATTGCCTGGGCTTTGCGGCCTATATGGGCCAGCTCATCCTGCTGCTCGCGGCAGCCGCGCGGTGACAGCCGACGTCGTGCTCGTCCGCCACACCCAGGTGGCGCGCGCCTGGCACGGTCGCTGCTACGGCGTCAGCGATGCCGGTCTCAGCCGACAGGGCATCGCGGCGATCGCGCCGCTGGCGGCGGAACTGGCGGCGCGGGACCCCGCATGGGTCGTGCACAGCGGCCTCACGCGCAGCACCCGGCTCGCCCGCCGCATCGCTGCGCACGCACGCTGTGCGCTCGTCGCCGATCCCGGCTGGCGCGAGCGCGACTTCGGCACGTGGGAGGGGCAAAGCTGGGCTGCGATCCATCGTGCCACCGGCAATGCGATGGACGGCATGATCGACGCGCCCGACCAGTTCAGGCCGGGCGGCGGCGAAACCACCCTTGCGCTGATGGACCGCGCGCTCGCCGCTTGGCGGCGGCTGCCCGACGGGCCGGGCGTGGTCGTCACCCATGGCGGGCCGATCGCGAGCCTGATCGGGCATCGTCGCGGCTTGCCGGTCCGCGAATGGCTGGACTGCGTCCCCGCACCGGGTGGAATGATCGTCCTCGCACGCGACTGACCGCGAAGGGCAAGGCAAGGTGCCGCAGCATTTCCGTCGCTTGCGCTATTCCCCGGCGGAATAGGCGATATCGCAACATCCCGTCATCCGTCGCAGCCCGCGCCCAGCTATCTGAGCATCAACGCCGCCGATCCAACGCGGTCCGATGGAGGTTCAGATGGCCAAGTTCGACACCTATCGCAACGCCTTTGCCAACGCCCGGCTGACCCGCAAGGACAATGGCGTGCTCGAAGTCATGCTGCACACCGACGGCGACAAGCTGATCTTCAACGGCCACACCCACGAACAGTTTGTCGACCTGTTCCACGCGATCGGCGAGGACAGGGAGAATCGCGCCGTCATCCTGACCGGCAGCGGCGACGCGTTCATGGACACGATCGACCCCGAGGGCTTCGATTTCTTCACGCCGGTCGGTTATGACAAGATCCTGCGCGAAGGCCGCAAGGTGCTGTCGAACATCCTCGACATCGAGGTTCCGATGATCAGCGCGCTCAACGGCCCGGTGCTGCTGCACAGCGAGTATGCGCTGCTGACCGACATCATCCTGGCGACGCCGGAAACCGTGTTCCAGGACAAGCCGCATTTCGATTTTGGCATCGTGCCCGGCGACGGCGTCAATCTGTTGTGGCCGGAGGTGATCGGCAGCATCCGCGGCCGCTACTTCATCCTGACCCGCCAGCTGCTCGATGCGCAGACCGCCAAGGAATATGGCGCGGTCAATGAAATCGTGCCCGCCGACCGGTTGCTCGCTCGTGCGCACGAGATCGCCGACCAGATCGCGGCGCTGCCGCCGCTTACCGGGCGCTACACCCGCATCGCGCTGACCCAGAAGCTGCGCCGCATCGTCGACGAGGGGGCGGGCTATGGCCTTGCGCTCGAAGGCATCAGCGCCGCCGACGTCGCGCGCCGCATGGCCGCGCAGGGCTGAACCCCGCGTCACCAAACGCCTTTCATTGGAGAATCGACCATGATCCAAGTTTACGCATTTTCGACACCCAACAGCGTCAAGGTCCCGATCGCGCTCGAAGAACTCGGGCTCGACTATACGCTGACGAGCGTCAACGTCCGCCAGGGTCAACAGAAAGCGCCGGAATTCGTCGCGCTCAACGCGAACGCCAAGGTGCCGGTGCTTGTCGATGGCGACCTGGTGCTGACCGAGAGCGCCGCGATCCTCGTCCACCTCGCCGAAAAGACCGGCAAGCTGCTGCCGGCATCGGGCGTCGCACGCGCCCGCGTCTTTGAACAGCTGTTCTTCCACGCCTCCGGCCTCGGCCCCGCCTTTGGCAATGCCGGGTTTTTCCGCAAATTCGCGCCCGAGCCGATCCCGCTTGCGATCGACCGGTTCGGCAACGAGGCGCAACGCGTGATCGGCGTGCTCGATGCGCTGCTCGCAGGCCAGCGGTTCGTCGCGGGCGACACGCTCAGCGTCGCCGATATCGCGCATTTCGGCTGGCTGTGGCGGCGCCAGTTCGCCGAAGTGTCGATCGACGGCGCGCCCAACGTCCAGCGTTACGTCGCCGATTTGGAGGCTCGCCCCGCTTTCCAGCGCGGCATCGCGCGCACCATGGCGCTGGCGGAAGGTTGAGATGATGGCCCGCAAGATCGTCGTCACCGGCGCGTCGAAAGGCATTGGCCGCGTAGCCGCCGACGCGCTCGCCGCCCATGGCTGGGAGGTGATCGGCGTCGCCCGGTCCGCCCCGGACAGCTTTCCCGGCGAGTTCATCGCCGCCGACCTGGGCGACGAAGTGGCCACCGCGGCACTGGCGACGGAACTGACGGCGCGGGGCGACGTGCTCGGCATCGTCAACAATGCCGGTGCGGCGCGCACGGAACATTTCGGCGCGATCGAGCCCGCGGACTTCATGGGCCTGCTGGCGTTCAACCTGCGCCCCGCGCTTCAGCTGACCCAGGCGCTGCTGCCCGGGATGCAGGCGGCGCGGTTCGGGCGGATCGTCAACATCACCAGCCTGGTGACGCTGGGCCTGCCGCTGCGCACCAGCTATGCCGCGTCGAAGGCTGCGCTGGAGAGCCTGACCCGGACGATCGCGATCGAGCAGGCTCCGCACGGCATCACTGCCAATGCGGTGGCACCGGGCCCGACCGAGACCGAGCTGTTCCGCCAGAACAATCCGGTCGGGAGCGCGGGCGAAGCGCGCTACCTGTCGCAGGTACCGATGAACCGGATCGGCACCCCGGCGGAAATCGCCGCCGCCATCGCCTTCTTTGCCTCCGACGCGGCCGCGTTCGTCACCGGCCAGACTCTGTTCGTCGACGGCGGCGCCAGCCTGGGGCGGAACTGACGCCCGGCCGAGCGGCCGCGCCTTTGTCTTCGCGGAAAAGATATCCTATCCCGCGCCGGTCGATCGGTGGGACAGGAGAAAGCGATGACGGACAAGACGGTGGCGCGAACGGGGCGTCGGGTCGAGGTTCCCGCCGGCTTCGCGGGCCCGCTGACCGTCGGTGCGGAGGCGCTGGCCCGGATGAATCAGCGCGCGACCGACGATCCCGACGGCCACTGGCTCGACATCGCGCGGCGGCTTGACTGGGTCCGCACGCCGACGGTGGCGGGTGACTGGTCGTTCGACGCCGCCGATTTCCACATCAGCTGGTATGCCGACGGCCAGCTTAACCTGGCGGCGAACTGCCTCGACCGGCATCTGGAAACGCGCGGCGACAAGGTCGCGCTGATCTGGGAACCCGACGACCCCGCCGAACCGCCGCGTCGTTTTACCTATCGCGAACTGCACCGCGAGACGTGCCGGATGGCGAATGTGCTGGCCGGGCTGGGCGTGGCCCGCGGTGACCGCGTCACCATCTATATGCCGATGATCCCGGAGGCCGCGTTCGCAATGCTCGCCTGCGCGCGCATCGGTGCGATCCATTCGGTCGTGTTCGGCGGCTTTTCGCCCGAGGCGCTGGCCGGGCGAATCCGCGATTGCGGGTCGCGCGTGCTGATCACCGCCGATGAAGGCCTGCGCGCACAAAAGCCGGTGCCGCTCAAGCGCAACGCCGACATCGCCGCCGACCATGCCGGGGGGATCGACCGGATGCTGGTCGTCCGCCGCACCGGCGCGGACGTAGCGATGACGCCCGGCCGCGATGTCTGGTATCACGAGGCGGTCGCCGACGCCGCGGAGACGTTCGCGCCCGCGGTGATGGACGCCGACGATCCGCTGTTCATCCTCTATACCTCGGGTTCGACGGGCACGCCCAAGGGGGTGCTCCACGCGACCGGCGGCTATCTGGCCTGGGCGAGCTACACCCACGCGCTGGTCTTCGATCATCGCCAGGATGACGTGTTCTTTTCCAGCGCCGATATCGGCTGGGTGACCGGGCACAGCTACACGCTCTATGGCCCGCTATCGAACGGCGGCACGACGGTGATGTTCGAAGGCGTGCCGACCTGGCCCGACGCGTCGCGGCTGTGGCGCATCGTCGACCGGCATGGCGTCACCGTCGTCTATACCGCGCCGACCGCGATCCGCGCGCTGGAACGCGAGGGCGACGCGCCCGTCGCCGCGACCCGCCGTGCGTCGCTGCGCCTGCTGGGGTCGGTCGGCGAGCCGATCAATCCGGAAGCGTGGAACTGGTATCACGACGTCGTCGGCGAGGGACGCTGTCCGATCGTCGACACCTGGTGGCAGACCGAGACCGGCGGGATGCTGATCGCGCCGGTGCCGGGTGCCGTGACGCTGAAGCCCGGATCCGCCACCCGGCCCCTGCCCGGCATCCGTCCGGCGCTGGTCGACGCCGATGGCAGGACGCTGGAAGGCGCGACGTCGGGCAATCTGGTGCTGACCGCCAGCTGGCCGGGCCAGATGCGCGGCGTGTGGGGCGACCCCGAACGCTTTTTCCAGACCTATTTCACCGCCTATCCCGGCCGCTATTTCACCGGCGACGGTTGCCGGCGGGACGAAGATGGCGACTATTGGATTACCGGGCGCGTCGACGATGTGATCAACGTGTCGGGCCACCGGCTGGGCACCGCCGAGGTCGAGGCCGCGCTCAACGCGCATCCCGCGGTCATCGAATCGGCGGTCGTCGGCGTGCCCCACGACATCAAGGGCCAGGGCATTTACGCCTATGCGATCCTGGCCCAGGATGCGGCCGCCAGTGCAGCGCTCAATCGCGAGCTGGCGCAATGGGTCCGCCAGCAGATCGGGCCGATCGCCACCCCCGACGCGATCCAGTTCGCCCCCGCGCTGCCCAAGACGCGCAGCGGCAAGATCATGCGCCGCATCCTGCGCAAGATCGCCGAGCATGAATATGCCGCGATCGGCGATGTCTCGACGCTGGCCGACCCGCAGGTCGTCGACGCGCTGATCGCGGGGCACAAGGCGATCGTCGACGGCACCGCGACCGCATGATGCGGGTCTAGCGATGTCGGTGCGACGGATCGTCCCGGCCGTGCTGGCGATGGGCACGGCCTTCCCCGCGCTTGGTCAGCAAGCGCCCGCGCCTGCCGCTGCGCCTGCGCCTGGGCCCGACATCGTCGTGACGGGTCGCGGCATCCCGGTCGACCAGGCCGACCGTTCGGACGCGGTGATCGAAATCGGTCGCGACCGGATCGTCGCGACCGCCAGCAACCGGCTTGAGGACGTGCTGGCCGACGTCGCCGGGCTGCAATCCTTCCGCCGCGCCGACAGCCGGTCGGCCAACCCGACCAGCCAGGGGCTGACACTGCGCGGCATCGGCGGCAACGCATCGAGCCGCGCGCTGCTGATCCTGGACGGCGTGCCACAGGCCGATCCATTCGCAGGCTGGGTCGCATTTCCCGCTTATGCGCCGGCCGCGCTGGGTGCCGTGCGCGTCGTGCGCGGCGGCGGCAGCGCGCTGTGGGGACCGGGCGCGCTGGCGGGTGTCGTCGAGCTGGAAAGCGCAACCCCCGACCAGCTGCCGGCCGCGCAGGCCCAGATCGCCTATCGCAGCCGCGACGCGGTCGACGCGCTGGCCACCGCGACGCTGAAGCGCGATGGCGGCTTTGCGACACTGACCGCCGGCACCGCGCGCGGCGACGGCTTCATCCCGATCGTCGCCGGCGACCGGGGCCCCGTCGATCGTGCCGCACGCTATGCCCAGAGCAACGTGACGCTGCGCGCGGCCTTCGATGTTGGCGGCGACCGCGAGCTTCAGGCGACGGTGCGCGCCTTTACCGACCGGCGCGATCGCGGACTGGCCTTTACCGACATCGCCAGCGACGGCGCGGACGCCAGCGTGCGCATCGTCGGCAGGGGCGCGTGGCGCTGGTCGGCACTCGGCTATATCCAGTCGCGCCGCTTCGCGAGCCAGTTCGCCGCGGTCAGCGCCGACCGCGCGACCGTCACGCCGACGCTCGACCAGTACAACGTCCCTGCGACCGGCATCGGCGGCCGGATCGAGCTGTCGCCACCGCTGGGCAGTGCCATCCGGCTGCGGATCGGCGCGGACGTGCGCGAGACGCGCGGCACCACGCGCGAGCTGTTCACCTTTGTCGGCGGCGCGCCCACCCGGCGTCGCGAGGCCGGTGGGACCACCCGCACGGCCGGGGGCTTTGCCGACCTGCGCGTCGACGCCGACACGCTGGGCATCGATCTGAACGGCCGCGTCGACGGGTGGTGGATTGCCAACGGTCGGCTGTCCGAAGTCGCGCTGGCGGGCGGCGCGCCGATCACCGACCTCGCCTTTGCCGACCGCGACGGCGTCGAGCCAACCGGGCGCGCCGGGCTGTCCTGGCGACCCGCGGGCGACGTGCTGACCCTGCGTGCCGCCGCCTATCGCGGCTGGCGGCTGCCCACGCCCAACGAACTGTACCGGCCGTTCCGCGTCGGGGCCGACGCCACTGCCGCCAATGCGACGTTGCGCCCCGAACGGCTCGACGGCGTCGAGGCTGGCTTCGACCTGAAGCCCGGCGCCGCGACCTTCGTTTCGGCGACGCTGTTCGACAACCAGGTGCGCGATGCGATCGCCAACGTCACGATCGCGCGCGGGCCGGGCAATTTCCCCGGCGTCGGCTTCGTATCGGCGGCGGGATTCTTCCGGCGGCGCGACAATCTGGCCGCGCTCGACGTGCGCGGGATCGAGATCGAGGCGGGGGGCCGCGTCGCCAGTGTCGAAGCACGCCTGTCCTACGCCTATACCGACGCGCGGGTGCAGGGTGCCGGCACGTCCGCCGCGCTGGACGGCCTGCGTCCCGCGCAGACGCCGCGCCACCAGGCGAGCGCGACGCTCGCGTGGCGCGCCGCCGCCGGGACGCAGGCGTCGGTAACCGGGCGCTACCAGTCCAGCCAGTTCGAGGATGACCAGAACAGCCGCGTGCTGGGCGACGCGCTGACCCTCGATTCCGCCGCGACATTGATTGTCGGCGACGGGCTGGCGCTGATCGCGCGCGTCGAGAACGCGTTCGATGCCCGCGTCGACACCGGCTTCAGCGGCAATGCGCGCGAGCGTTCGCACCCGCGCACGCTGTGGCTCGGGGTCAACGCGACGCTGCGCTGAGCGCGCCCTAGCCGCGCGCCCGATCCTCGCGCGGCGGCGAACCGAGCAGCGCGGGTTCGAAGATCAGCGCGCACACCAGCGTCCACGCCAGCGACAACATCAGGATCTTGCCCATGCTGGCGGTACCGGGATGGTGCGACAGCCACAGCGCACCGAACGCGGTGCCGGTCGCCAGCGCGCTGAACAGCACCGCACGCGCCAGGCTGGATTGCAGCAAGTCGGTCGCGCCCGCCCGCCAAGCCATCACGAAGTAGATGTGGAACGCCACCCCGACACCGAACAGCAGCGGAAAGGCAATGATGTTGGCGAAATTGATCGGCTGCCCGATCAGCACGCAGGTCGCGAGCGTCAGAAAGCCCGACAGGATGACCGGCGCGAGCGTGAACGCCACCTCGCGCGCGTTGCGCAGCACCGCGAACAGCAACAGGCTGACCAGCACCATCGCCAGGACGCCCGCCTGGATGAACGCCCAGGCGACGGTACCGGCGGCGGCCTGCGTCGAAACCGGCAGGCCGGTCGCGGCGGGGGCGACCGACTGGACCGCGCGGTTGAAGCGGCTGAGCACGCGATTGTCGTTGCTGTCGCCGCTCGGGAACAGCTGGACGCGGACCCGGCCGTCGGGCGCGACCCAGTCGCGGACGATGTCGGGCGGCAGGGTCGCCCGGTCGACCGCGCTCGCCTGCAGCGCCGCGCTCGCCTGGGCGAGCATGATCTGCAGCGGATCGATCAGCACCCGTTCGGTACGCGCGCGCGTCGCCGGTTCGGCGGCCGCCAGCGCGGCGAATGCCTTGGCCAGCCGCAGCGCGGTCGCGCCGTCCGGCCCGCGGCCCGCCGCCCGCAGCCGTCCCGCCACGCCGCGCAGCGCCGCGACGGTTTCAGCATCGCTCGGCGGCGGCGCGGTCTCCAGCGGGTTGAGCGACAGGTCGAGCAGCAGTGCGGCGTCCTCGATGATCGCGAGCTTGGCCGGCTGATCGGTGGGGACGAAGCTGTCGAGCGTGATCGCCTGCGCCACCTCGGGCCGCGCCGCCAGCCGTCGGGCGAGCGCTGCGGCGGCATCGGCGTCGGCAGCCATGACGTCGATCGTGTTGGGCGTGCGCAGCGGATCGCGCATCAGGTCGGCCAGTGTCCGCATCGCCGGCGCGGACGGATCGCGCAGGTGGAGCGGATTGAAGTCGAACCGGACGAGCGGCAGCAGCGCGATCGATCCGATCATCGACAGGCCGAACGCCCACAGCACTGCGCGGCGATGACGCTCCAGGAAACGATCGATCGGCGCGGCGGCCGAAAAGCCGACCTCGCGGTGCGGGCGGCCGGGACGCAGCAGCATCAGCAAGGCAGGCAGCAGCGTGATGCTGAACAGGAGCGCGATCAGCATGCCGAGCCCGGCGATGATGCCGAGTTCGGCGATGCCGACATATTCGGTCGGCAGGAATGCGCCGAAGCCCAGAAACACCGCGCCCGCCGCCAGCAGCAACGGACCGCCCAGCGCGGTCGCCGCGTTGCGCAACGCGCGGGCGAAGTCGGCACCGTCGAGCCGCTCGGCATTGAACCGGACTGCGATCTGGATGCCGAAATCGACGCCCAGCCCGACGAACAGCGGAATGAACGCGACCGAGATCAGGTTGAGCGTGCCGACCGCCAGCAGCCCGATCGCCGTCGTCGTCACCAGGCCCGCGACGATCGTCGCCAGGATCGCCAGCACGATCCGCGCCGAGCGGGTCGCGAACCACAAGGTCACCAGCATGGCCACCGCCATGGCGAGGCCGACCAGGCCGATATTCTCCTCGAGCGAGGCAAACTCCTCGTCGCTGAGCGGCACGCCGCCGGTGACGCGCACCCGGACGCCGTGCGCGGGGTCCAGCGCGGCCCGACGTGCGGCCTCATCGATCGCGCGGGTCGCCTGCTCGCCGGGCTTGAGCGCACCGAAATCAAGCACCGGCTGGAACAGGATCAGCCGGCGGCGCGACGGGGCGAGGGTTCCCTGCCCCGACCCGATCAGTGCCTGCCACGAAAACTGCGCCTCGCGTCCCGCCACCGTCGCCTCCACCGCATCGGCGAGGCGTGCGAGCGGCCGGTCGATCGCGGCGAGCCGCGTGTCGCCGCGTTCGACCCCGATCAGCACGGTGTCGAGCGCGACCGCGATCCCGCGCAGCGACGGATCGGCGGCGAGCGGGCCGAGCAGCGGCTGGGCCTCGATCAGCGCCGCGGTCGCGCCGCGCACCTCGGCGACGCTGCCGAACAACAGCCCGTTGGTGGCAAAGAACGCGCCGGCATCGGGGCGGCGGACCGAGCGGAAATGCGCGCGGTCCTGCGCCATCGCCGCTGACAGCCGCGCCGCCGCCGCTTCGGCGGCTTCGGGTGTCGTGCCGTCGATGACCACGAGCGCGAGATCGCGAAACTGCGGGAACGCGGCATTGGCCGCGGCTTCCTGCCGGCGCCATTCGACATCGGGCGAGATCAGCGCGCCGGTGTCGGTCGTCATCGCGAAATGCGTCGCGGCGAACAGCATGGACACGACCAGCGTTACCAGCGACAGCGCGGCGACGATCAATGGCCGGGCGGTGCTGAAGCCGACGAGCGGCGGGATCGGATTGCGCATGACCGCCCTGATGCCCCCGGGGTCAGAAATATTGCAGGCTGATCGTCATCCGGGTTTCGCCGGCCCCGACCATGAACCGCGCATCCTTGAAACGCGGCGCGTGGGTGCTGATCCGGTAATTGTTGGAAAAACCGACGCCCTCCTTCGGAATCCCGAACAGCCCGCGATCGACCTTGCCATTGCCGTTTTCATCGTGGAACAGCTGGATGGCGTAGAGCCCCGGGGGGATGTCGCGCACGATGATCTCGGTGCCACCCATCCTGACGCGGGCCTGCGCCGAATAGGGGCAGGGTTTCAGAAAGTCGCCCGCCGGGCAGACATCGACATGGATGGTCCCGCGCACCGCGCGCGTATTGGGCACCCAGACGCGGACCGTCCCCGCCCCGTCCTGCCCGGCGGCGTGCGCCGACGCCGGCGCCATCGCGGTCGCAGCGGCAAGCAGCGCGACGAACAGGCCATGCGCGCGGATCATGCGATGGCCCCGATCCCCCGGATGCCGACATCGTTGTGGCCGAGCGCCTTGAGGACGGTGTCGACGATGTGTTGTGCGTTGAGTTTTGCGAGGTCGTACTGGC
>NZ_LSHX01000012.1 GCF_001555965.1 Sphingomonas sp. CCH21-G11 | reverse complement strand
CGCGCCGCGCATCAGCCCGCCGCCGATCAGCGCCACCAGCGCATCGGCCGGCACCGCCGATCCCGCCGCCAGCGCGGCGATTCCGCTGGCGATGCCCCACGCGAACAACGTCGCGCCCGCCAGGTCGATCAGCCACAGGGCACCGCTTGCGTTAGGTCCTCGCATCCTGAGCCCGCGTCTAAGGCAGGCGGCGACTATGGGAAATCCCGGATAGGCCCCGATTGCGCTGGGACCTAGGGCAGCGGCGGTATCGCGGCGTGGGGCCGTCGAGCGGAGGGACCATCATCATGGACATGGCGGTCGTCGAGCTGTCCAGACTGCAATTCGCCCTGACGGCGATGTATCATTTCCTGCTCGTGCCGCTGACGCTCGGCCTCTCCTTCATGCTCGTCATCATGGAGACGGTCTATGTGATGACCGATCGGCCGATCTGGCGCGACATCACGCGCTTCTGGGGCAAGCTGTTCGGCATCAACTTCGTCCTCGGCGTCGCCACCGGGCTGACGATGGAATTCCAGTTCGGCACCAACTGGTCCTATTATTCGCACTATGTCGGCGACATCTTCGGCGCGCCGCTCGCGATCGAAGGGCTGATGGCGTTTTTCCTCGAAGCGACGTTCGTCGGCATGATGTTCTTCGGCTGGGATCGCCTCAGCAAGCGGATGCACCTGCTTACCACCTTCATGGTCGCGCTGGGCACGAACCTGTCGGCGGTGTGGATCCTCGTCGCCAATGGCTGGATGCAGCACCCGGCCGGTGCCACGTTCAACCCCGATACGATGCGGATGGAAGTCACCGACTTCATGGCGGTGGTGTTCAATCCCGTCGCCCAGGCGAAGTTCGTTCACACGGTGAGCGCGGGCTATGTCACCGCCAGCGTGTTCGTGCTCGGCGTGTCGGCCTGGTACCTGTTGAAGGGTCGCCATCTCGAGCTGGCGAAGCGCAGCTTCGCGGTCGCCGCGGCGTTCGGCATGGCCTCGGCCCTGTCGGTCGTCGTGCTCGGCGACGAGAGCGGCTACACCCTGACCGACAACCAGCGGATGAAGCTCGCCGCGATCGAGGCCGAGTGGCACACCGAGCCGGCGCCGGCGGGCATCGCGGTGTTCGGCCTGCCGTCGAACGAGGGCCGTGAGACGCTCTATGAGGTGAAGATCCCTTATGTCCTGGGTCTGATCGGCACGCGCAGCCTGACCGGACAGATCGAAGGCATCTATCCGCTGGTCGCCAAGGCGCGCGTGCGGATCGAGAACGGCCTGACCGCCTATGACGCGGTCGAGCGGCTCAAGGCCGATCGCACCGACGTGGCGGCGCGCGAAGCCTATGAGCGCGCCAAGGGCGATCTCGGCTATGCGCTGCTGCTGAAACGCTGGGTCGCCGATCCGCGCACCGCCGATGCCGCAACGATCGACAAGGCCGCCTGGTCGACCGTTCCCAACGTGCCGGCACTGTTCTGGCTGTTCCGCGGCATGGCCGGCATGGGCTTTGCGCTGATCGCGTTCTTCGGGGTGGCGCTCTACTACGCCAATGCCCGCCAGTTCGGGCGCAAGTGGTTCCTGCGGCTGGCGCTGTGGATGATCCCGCTGCCCTGGATAGCCGCTGAGGTCGGCTGGGCGGTGGCCGAGATCGGTCGCCAGCCCTGGGCGGTCGACGGCGTGCTGCCGACTTTCCTCGGGGTTTCCAGCCTGACGGTCGCGCAAATCTGGACGACGATCATCGGCTTCACCTTGCTCTACGGCGTGCTGGCGGTGATCGAGGTGCGGCTGCTGCTCGCCACCATCCGGAAGGGCCCGGAAACCTATACGCCCTGGCGGCCGCGCCACGATCCGGTGCCCTATCGCCCCGAACCGAGCCCTCACCACGCCGTCCCGGCCGAATGACGTCCCTACCTGCGGAGACCGACCATGTCGCTTCCCCTCGACTATGAAACGCTGCGCTTGATCTGGTGGGCCCTGCTCGGCGTGCTGCTGATCGGGTTCGCGCTGACCGACGGCTTCGATCTGGGCACCATGGCGCTGCTGCCGTTCATCGCCCGCACCGACGAGGAGCGGCGGATGGTGATCAACAGCGTCGGCGCGACATGGGAGGGCAACCAGGTGTGGTTCATCCTGGGCGGCGGCGCGATCTTCGCCGCCTGGCCCTTCGTGTATTCGGTCAGCTTCTCGGGCTTCTATCTGGCGATGTTCCTGGTCCTGTCGGCGCTGATCCTGCGGCCGGTGGCGTTCAAATATCGTTCGAAGCGCGATGATCCCGCCTGGCGTGCGCGCTGGGACTGGGCTTTGTTCGTCGGTGGGTTCGTGCCGGCGCTGGTGTTCGGCGTCGCGGTCGGCAACGTGTTGCTCGGCGCGCCCTTCCGTCTCGATAGCGACCTGCGGCCGTTCTACGAAGGCAGCCTGCTCGGGCTGTTCACGCCGTTCACCCTGCTCACCGGGCTGTTGTCGGTGGCGATGTTGGCGCTGCACGGGGCAGGCTGGCTGGCGCTGAAGGCCGGGGGCGTGGTGCTCGATCGTGCGCGGCGCTTGGGCCAGATCGCGGCGGTGGCGGCGATCGCGCTGTTCGTCCTCGGCGGGCTGATGGTCGCCTTCACCGGCATGGGTTTCCGCATCGACGGCGCGGCCGATCCGAATGGCCCGTCGAACCCGCACTATTTGAAGGCTGTAGCCGCGGCAGGTGCCTGGCTCGACAATTACAGCCGATATCCGTGGATGGTGCTAGCGCCGGTGCTCGGCCTGTTCGGGCCGCTGCTGGCGCTCGTGGGCATCCGGGGGCGTCGCGACGCGCTGGTGTTCGCCGGATCGAGCGCAGCCAATGTCGGCATCATCGCGACGGTCGGTCTGTCGATGTTCCCCTTCATCCTGCCAAGCGCCATTGATCCCGCGTCGAGCCTGACCGTGTGGACCGCATCGTCGAGCCACCTGACGCTGTTCATCATGCTGCTGGTCACGCTCGTCTTCTTGCCGATCGTGCTCGCCTACACTGCTTGGGCCTACCGCGTGATGTTCGGCCGGGTGACAGCCGAGGAAGTCCGCCTCAACCCCGATTTTTACTGATCGAACAGGGAGTTCACCGCATGTGGTATTTCGCCTGGATTCTCGGCCTCGGGCTCGCGGTCGGCGTCGCGGTGCTCAACGGCATCTGGCACGAGTTTCACACTGATCCGTCCGAGGACAGCACCATGCTTGATTGACCGCCGGCCCGCCCGGACTCCGGGAATCTCCCTAGAGACGGGCTGGCGAATCCCCCGCATCCTCCCATCGGAATCAAGTGACCAAGGAAGCCGGCCTAGCCCCGCGGGAGAAACACAAGATGCACCGTTACCTGCCGCACTTCGCCGCTCGCCCGGTCCCGCGCTACACCAGCTACCCCACTGCGGCCGAATTCACCGACGGCATTGGCGGGCGCGATCAGGCCGATGCGATCGCCGCGATCGCGCCGGGCGATCCGATCTCGCTCTATCTCCACATCCCCTATTGCCACAGCATCTGCTGGTATTGCGGCTGCAACACCGGCGCAGTCGGTCGGGTCGAGCGGCTGACATATTATGTCGAGGCGCTGGTGGCGGAGATCGCCCATGTCGGCCGGCGCTGCGCCGGCCGGGTGCAGGCGGTGCATTTCGGAGGCGGCAGCCCCAACGCGTTGTCGCCGGCGCAGATGCTGACGGTCGCCGGCGCGCTCCGTGCCCATTTCGATCTTTCGCCCGACGCCGAATGGGCGGCCGAGATTGATCCGCGCAGTTTCACCGCCGGTCATGCTAGCGCTCTGAATGCCATGGGGGTCGGCCGGCTGAGCGTCGGCGCGCAGACCTTCGCGCCTATCATCCAGGGAGCCATCGGCCGGATCCAGCCGTTCGCGACCGTGGCCAAGACGATCGCCCTCGCGCGCAATGCCGGGATCGATCGGATCAACCTCGATTTGATGTACGGCCTGCCCGGCCAGTCGCTCGACGACATCGCGGCGACCCTCGCCGCGGCGCGAACGCTGGCGCCCGATCGCGTCGCAATGTTCGGCTACGCCCATATGCCCAAGCTCCTGCCCCGCCAGCGCCGGATCGACGCGTCGACTTTGCCCGAGCCAGAAGCGCGCTTCTGGCAACGGGCGCTGGCGCACGACCTGTTGCTCGAATGGGGGATGCAGGCGATCGGTTTCGATCATTTCGCGCGCCCCGACGACAGTCTGGCGATCGCCGCCCGGACGGGGCAGCTGCGCCGCAACTTCCAGGGCTTCACCGACGATCCGTCGCCGACGCTCATCGGCCTCGGCGCCTCGGCGATCAGCCAGTTCGATGGCCTGATCGTGCAGAACGAGAAACATGTCGGCCGCTATCGGATGCTGGCGGCGAACGGCATCGATGCCGGCGTGCGCGGCGTGCGCCGTGATGCCGAGGACCGGTTGCGCGCCCGGGTGATCGAGCAGCTTCTCTGCACCGGGCGGTTCAATCTCGGCCGCCTGACGGCCGCCATCCGGCCGCCGCGCCACGCCTGGGACGAACTGTGCGACGCCGGTATCGTCACGCGCGACGGCGATGAGGTGAGCGTGACCCCCTCGGGCCAGCCTTACGCCCGGCTGGCGGCCGTGCTGTTCGATCGGCATCGCGGGCCGGAGGCGCGGTTCAGCCAGGCGATCTGACTCCGTAGCATTCCCGATGGAGGGCGGATCGGCCGCGGCCTAGCGTAGCGATCATCCACACATATCGGAGGATCGCGCGATGAAGAACGTGCTGTTCGTGGCTCATGCCGACGCCGGGCAAGAGGCGCGCCTGCAGGCGGCGCTTGACCTGGTCCGCACGATCGGAGGCCATCTGATCTGCGTCGAGGCGACGGTGACGCCGTTCGTCGACGCCGGATTGATCGAGATGGGCGGCTATGCCGTCCTGGCCGGCGAAGAGCGTAGCCGTCAGGACGAGAATCGCGCTGCGATCACCGCGCGGCTGGAGACCGAAGACGTGGCCTGGAGCTGGTCGGATGCGGTCGGCGATCTAGGCGTCGCCATCGAGCGGGCGGCGCGCATGGCTGACGTGGTGGTGCTGAACACGGCGCTGGACGATCCCTTAGGGCAGGAGTTCGGCCGGATCATCGGCGCGTTGTTGGTGGACCTTGACCGGACAGTTCTGGCGGTGCCGCCGTCGATAAGCCGGGTCGACTATCACGGTCACGCGGTTGTCGCGTGGAACGGATCCTCGGCGTGCGAGGCTGCGCTCAGGGTTGCAGTGCCGCTGCTGGCGCGGGCCGAGCGCGTAACGCTGCTCGAACTGGACGGCGAACGAAGTGCCGTGAAAAGCGACGCTGCGGCCATGTATCTGTCCAGGCACGGCGTGAGGAGCACCATCGTGCCGCAAACGGCCGGCGGCCGGCCGATCGGTGAGGCACTGATCGCGGAAACGCTAAAGCTCGGCCCGGACTATCTGGTGATGGGCGGTTATGGCCATTCGCGGCTTCGTGAGGCCTTGTTCGGCGGCGCGACCGCGACCTTCCTCAAACAAGGGCCGGTGCCGGTGCTGCTCGTCCATGGGTGACGAAGAGAAGGCGGGGTGACCGTTCGGCCGCCCCGCCGGGGGAAGGTGGCTTCAAAAGCGCGCGCCGATGCCGACGCCGACAACGATCGGATCGATATGCACGCGCGTGGTATTGATCAGGCCGCCGGTGTCCAGCCGCACCCTTGGATCCATGTCGACATATTTGACGTCGACATTGGCGAAGAAGCGCTTGTTCAGATCAATGTCGACACCGGCCTGCAAGGCATAGCCGACGCTGTCCTTGAGCTTGATCCGGGTCGGCCCGACCGCCGCGACCAGGTCGCTGCCCGCCTTCGTCGCGTAGAAGATCGTGTAGTTGATCCCCGCCCCGATATAGGGCCGCACCTTGCTTTCGGGCAGGAAGTGATACTGCGCGGTCAGCGTCGGCGGCAGTGCCCAGGTGCGGCCAAGGTCGCGCACGCTGCCGATCGCGCCTGCGCCCTCAATGCCGTGGCGGGTGGTCGCCGCGATCAGCTCGAAGCCGATATGGTCGCTTGCCATATAGGTGATGTCGACTTCGGGCATCACCGCCGTCCCTACTTTTACCCGGCCGGTCGGGAAGCTCGGCGCGATGCCGTCGGACGTTCCGGTCGGCGCCACCACGATGCCGCGCAGCCGGACGAGGACGTCGCCCTGCTTCGCCTGCGCCGGTGCCGTGACGGCCAGGGTGGCGATGACCGCCGCGACGGACAAAGATTTCAACATCTCGAATGCCCCTTTTTGGTTTGCCGACCGTGTCGGGCGATCGGTCGCTCGCGCAATGCCGGGGCGAGCGGCCGGCGAGGATTGGGAATTTTCCCAATGGTGTCATTCCGTACGCAGGCTATGCCGCTTGCATGAGCCGACCGATCGACGACCTGACCCCCGTCATCGCCGCCGCCGTCACGGCCGATCGCCGGCGCGCCCTGATCCTGGTGGATCGTCACGGCCGTATCCTCAGCTGGAATGCCGGCGCGGCGCGGCTGTTCGACTGCTCGGCGGCAAATGCCATCGGCGGCGACATCGCCCGCTTCGTCCCGATCGGCCCGGAAGTCGGCGCGATCGATGCGCTGGCGGCGAGCCAGTCGGCCGGTGAAGCCGCCGATCGCTGGCTGGTCCGCGCCGACCAGACCGAGTTCGTCGCGACCGTCGATGTCGCGCCGATCGACCGCGCCGGAAGCGAACCCCTGTTCGCGCTGCAGATCGAAGACGTAACCGATCGTCGCGCCGCGGCGGTATCGCTCGAACGCAGCGAGGCGCATCTCCAGTCGATCCTCGCCACCATCCCCGATGCGATGATCGTGATCGACGAACGCGGCGTGATCGAATCGTTCAGCGCCGCCGCCGCGCGCTTGTTCGGCTATGCCGAGGCAGAGGTGATCGGCCGCAATGTAGGCATGCTGATGCCGGGCGGCGATCGCGCACGCCATGACGATTACATCGCGCACTACCGGCAGACCGGCGAAAAGCGGATCATCGGCACCGGACGCATCGTCGTCGGCCGGCGCCGCGACGGCAGCGAGTTTCCGATGGACCTGGCGGTGGGTGAGACGCTGCTTGAGGGGCATCGCCTGTTCACCGGCTTCATCCGCGACCTGACCACGCAGCAGGAGGCCGAGCTGCGATTGAAGCAGCTTCAGTCCGAACTCATCCACATCTCGCGGGTCAGCGCGATGGGGACGATGGCGTCGACGATCGCGCACGAGCTGAACCAGCCGCTCGCGGCGATCACCAACTACATGGAGGCGAGCGAGGACCTGCTCCGGCAATTGCCCATCGATACGGATTTGCTCGGCGAGGCGGTCAGCCAGTCGGCCCGCGAGGCGCTGCGCGCCGGCGCGATCGTGCGGCGGCTGCGCGATTTCGTCGCGCGCGGCGACGTCGAACGCCGGGTCGAGCCGCTTGCGGGGCTGATCGAGGATGCGAGCCGCCTTGCGCTGATCGGCGCGCGCGAGCGCGGTGTGCGGGCGCTGATCGATCTCGATCCACAGGCGCCGCTGGTCCTCGCCGATCGCGTCCAGATCCAGCAGGTCGTCGTCAATCTGGTTCGCAACGCGGTCGAGGCGGTGCAGGGCCGCACGATGCGCGACGTGACGATCACCACTCGGCGCATCGAGCCCGATCGGGTGCGGATCACGGTCGCCGATACCGGCGGCGGCATCGATCCCGCGATCGAGCCGCGCCTGTTCGAGGCGTTCAACACGAGCAAGGAAGCCGGCATGGGCTTGGGCCTGTCGATCAGCCGCACCATCGTCGAAGCGCATGGCGGCCGCATCTGGGCCGAAAACCTGAAGCAAGGCGGTGCGGCCTTTCATTTCACCCTGGAAAGTGGAGCGATTTGATCATGAGCGAAGCCCGCGTGGTCCACATCGTCGACGACGAGGAGTCGATCCGTCGCTCGGCAAGCTTCCTGCTCAAGACCTCGGGTTTCCGGGTACATGTGCACGAAGGCGGCGCGGCGTTCCTGAAGCAGCTGCGCCATGCCGAGCCCGGCTGCGTGCTGCTCGACATCCGCATGCCAGAAATCGACGGGCTCGAGGTGCAGCGGCGGCTGAACGAGGCGGGCGCCGGTCTGCCAGTAATCGTCCTGACCGGCCATGGTGACATATCGAGCGCAGTGACGGCAATGAAGGCTGGCGCAGTCGACTTCCTGGAAAAGCCGTTCGAGAAGGCGCGGCTGATGCAGGCGCTCGAAGCCGGCTTCGAAAGGCTCGATCGCGGCCATCAGGCGCAGATCGAGGGGCACGAGGCCGAGGTGAAGCTCGCCGCGCTGACCCCGCGTGAACGCGAGGTGCTCGCCGGCCTGGTCCGCGGCGATCCGAACAAGACGATCGCTTATGATCTCGGCATCAGCCCGCGCACGGTCGAGGTGCATCGCGCCAATGTGATGACCAAGCTTGGCGTCCGCAGCCTGTCCGAAGCGCTGCACATCGCCTTCGCCGCGCGGCTGGGCGAGGAGGCATCCTAGGAGCTTTGCGTACAGACCCGGCCGGCCCGGCCTGGCATTCCTGTGCGATCAGATCAGGAGGATGCCGCCATGACCGATACCCTGTCAGCCGCGCCGGCCAGGCCAGATCGCGTGCTGCTGATCGAAGATGACGACGCGGTCCGCCGCTCGCTCCATCTCCTGCTCCACGGGCGCGGGTTTGACGTCAAATCCTATGCCAGCGCGGCGACCCTTGCGAACGATCGCGCCGCAGCCGACGCCCGCTTTCTGATCGCCGACTATCGTTTGGCCGACGGTGACGGCATCGGCGTGCTGCGTGGGCTGAAGCGGCGCGGCTGGCATGGCCGGGCGATCCTCGTGACCGGCCACTATTCCGACGCGCTGTGCGATGCGGCGCTCGCCAGCGGGTTCGACGCGGTGCTGGCAAAGCCGCTCAAGCACGGGCAATTGATGGCGACCCTCACGCCGGGACCGTCGCAAGCCTGAGACCCGCGCCGGTTCGCGCAGCCCCCTTCTCGATCTGCTGCCGAAGTCGGGCGAGTCGCGCAAGGTCTCCGGGGCCGGGCGAAAATCTACCAGATCGGCTGCAATCGAACGTGATCGGGCAGGGCAAGCGATCGGGTGGGCTGGAAGAAGAGCCGCGCGAACGCCAGTCCGACCTCGAGGATGCCCCGCCAGCGCGAGAGGCGCCCGGCGATGCCACCCCTGCGGCGGGCGGCAACCATGCGATCGGCAGCCCTCTGCATCGCTTCCATCCCGCGCCGGAACCCAGCGCTGTCGGTATCGAATTCCAGCGGGAGGCACTGGCGGCTGATCTCGCTGGTCAGGCGGAAGACATCGTAATCGAACGTCTCCACGTCGCAGCCTAGCCCCTCGTGCAGCGCGGGGCGGGTGTGATCGCGCACGTACATGGTGGTGTAGACCGCAATGAGGAAGAACCGGATCCACCAGCGATTGATCCCCCGGGTCAGCGACGGATCGGCGCGGATGAGCAGCGCGATCGCCTCGCCGTGGCGGAACTCGTCGTTGCACCATTCTTCGAACCAGTCGAACAACGGGTGGAACTTGTGTTCGGGATGCCGCTGCAAATGCCTGAACACGGTGATGTAGCGGGCATAGCCGATCTTTTCCGACAGATAAGTGCCGTACAGGATGAACTTCGGGCTGAAATAATGGTATTTCTTCGCCCGGGTGAGGAAGCCGAGATCGATGCCTAGCCCGGCGTCCTTCAGACTGTCGTTGATGATCCCGGCATGGCGGCTTTCGTCGCGCGCCAGCAGTCGCATCAGGCGCCGCAGCTGCGGGTTTTTCGTCCGCCGGGCGATCTCGGCATAGAGGATGCAGCCGGAAAATTCCGAGGTCATCGCAGTGACGAGGAATTCGGTGAATTCGGCGCGAAGCGCATCTGGCAATTCCTCGATCGCGCCCTCGAACGACGTCTTGCGCTTGAAATGATCGCGGTTGGGATCGGCTTCCATTTCGCGCATCAGCGCATCCCATTCGTCCCATACCGACGATACGTCGATCGCATCGAGCGCGGCGAAATCGGTTGTGTAGAAGCGCGGGCTCAATACCGTTTCGCGCACCACATGGCTGCTGACGTCGCTCGGCTTCGTGAACGGCAGGCTCGATACGTCGTAAATCGCGTTCGTCGCCATGTGCCGTCCCCTCCGGTCTGCTTCCTTTGACCGAGGCTAGGCGTGCGCAGCGGGCACCAATATCCGGAAATCTCCGTAGTCAGGGCGCCGGCTAAGTGAGCGCGTCTTGCGACACCGCTGGCGGTTGCAGTTCCGCAGAGCCAGGCTCAGGCTGAAAAGGCGACGGCAAAACCATCGCCACCGTTCCAAGCCAGCCCCATGCTCGCGCAGCACTCCAATGATCTGTTCCTCGGTAAATCGGCCTCGCCGCATCACGCGTCTCTATCTGACGAGCTGACTTACCAGTGGCATGATTTCCGGGGAGCAGGTCAGATTCCCTTCACGTCCAGGCGACACCCGCCGGGTCCACGCCAGCCACCCGAAGCACAGCTTCGACAAGATGGAGGTCCGATCCCAGGTTGAGCTGGCGCGGCTGGTCGCGCGCCCGCCGGGCACGCCGATGTCCTGAAATGTCGACGGTCGCGCGTCCCGCACCCCGCCGGCCGGTCAGCGCCAGCCGGCGGCGCGGCTCGCCTGGCCGATGCCGGGGTTGAGCGCGTTGGTGGGATCAAGCGCGCGGTAATGGGCGAGCACGGTTTCGGGCGCGGGATAATGATGGCCGAAATTATGCTCGGCCGGGCATTGGGCGCCGCGGGCGCGGGTGTGGGCGAGCAACGCCGCCTCGACCGCATGCACGTCCTCGCCCGCGCGAACGAGATAGTCGTGATGGAACACCTGGCAGAAGAAGTGGCCGTAATAGACCTTCGCGACGAGCTTTTCCTCGAGCTCGGCGGGCAGGCGCTCGAACCACTCGGTCGTGTCGCGCGGCAGCGCGAGGTCGAGCGCGACCAGCCCGCCCGCCCGTTCGGCACCCAGCGCCTGCATCCGGATCGCGGCGGACGCGACGCAGAAGCGCAGCTGGAGCGCCGCCGCCGCCTCGTCCGGGGTCGCTTCGAAGAACGCGCCGTCGACACCGTCGAACGCGGCGTCGAGCCAGCGCCGCGCCTCCGCAATCCCGTCGTCAGCCATGCGCAGGATCAGGTGATGGTCGAAGCGGTCGCGAAAGCCGCGCAGCCGCGGCGGAAGCGCCAGCGGCACCCGGTCGACCACCGCCTGGACGATCCGGTCGAACGCCCCCGGACGCGTGAACGGCAACCGGCCGAGCAGGTTTTCCATCCGCGTGCGCGTCGCGAACAGCAGCGGCATCCGGCGCGTCCCCAGATGGCGCACCGCGAGATAGGTATCCCGACCATAGCGTTCGGCGATGCGGAACGCGTCGCGATGGAGGTACTCCGCCTCCACCGGCAGCGCGGCAAACTCGGTCAGGATCGTCCGCCGCAACCGGGTGAGGATCTGCGGGTCGGCGGCGCCGATATAGAAGGTCCGGGTTTCCCGATCGGCGGGAAAGGTGTCGACGCGGACCGCGAAGACGACGACATGCCCGGCGCTGCCGGCCGCTTCGAACAGCCGGCGCGGATCGGCGTTGAAACGCGCCGGGGTGGGGGCCGCGCAATCGCGGACATGCGTTTGGTAGTCGGGATCGGAACAGGCGCGCCCGGCATCGGCGGCGAGGGTGAAGTCGCCCGATTCGACCGCGCTCAACAGCGTTTCGGGCGACGCATCGACCGCGACGCCCAGATGGTTGACCAGCCGCGGACGACCGTCGGCATCGATGACGCCGAAAAGCGCGCTCTCGGTATAGGCGGGGCCGCGCCGGATCAGCGTGCCGCCCGAATTGTTGCAGATGCCGCCGACCACCGACGCCCCGATGCACGACGACCCGATCACCGAATGCGGCTGACGGCCCAGCGGCTGCAGCCGGCGTTCGAGGTCGAACAGCGTCGATCCCGCCAGGCAGATCGCCTGCGCCCCGCCGGCGACCAGATGGATACCGTCGATGCGCAGGGTGTTCATGACCACGACCGGGCGGTCATAGCCCTGCTCCGCCGGGGTCGACCCGCCGGTCAGCCCGGTGTTGGCGGCCTGTGCGATCAGGACCGCATTCTCCGCGGCGCAGATCTCCAGCACCCGCCACATCTCGACCAGCGACCCCGGTCGCACCACCGCCGCTGCCTCGCCCCGGCCGATGCGATAGCCGGTGCACCACCGCCGCATCGCCGCCGGAGTGGTCAGGACATGGCGTGGCCCGAGCGCGTCGCGCAGGCGCGCAACCAGTCGCGAGGAGGTGTGGGTGGTCATCGATGCAGTGCGCCCCCGTGCCGGCAAAGCTGAAAATTGCGGTCGTCGCCGCACTCCATGGCAGGTCAGCCGATCGACGCAAGCCCGTGCGAGGTCGGACAGCCACGCGAGGTGGCCCGCCCTGCCCCTTCCGCCGTTCGCCGCGTCGGGGTCAGCCGATCTCGACCGCGATCTTGCCGAAATGCGCGCCGCTCGCCTGATGCCGGAAGGCGTCGGGAAGGGTTTCGAGGGTGAAGCGCGTGGCGTCGATGACCGGACGGATGCCGGTCGCTTCCAGCGCGCGGATCATCTCACGCTGCTGGCGGTGGGTGCCGACCGTGATGCCGGTGACGCGCAGCTGCTTCATCATCAGGATCGTCGTCGGCAATGGCGCGACATGGCCGGCCAGCACGCCGATCAGCGCGATGTGCCCGCCAAAGCGTGCGGCAGCGATCGACTGGCCCATCGTGCCCGCGCCGCCGACCTCGACCACCAGGTCGACGCCGCCGCCGCTCGCCGCCATCGCGGCCATGCCCCAATTGGGCGTGTCGCCGTAGTTGATCAGGTGGTCGGCCCCGAGCGCCTTCAGCCGCTCCAGCTTCTCGCCGGACGATGAGGTGGCGATCACCGTCGCGCCCATCGCCTTCGCGAATTGCAGCGCGAAGATCGACACGCCGCCGCTGCCCTGAACCAGCACGATGTCGCCGGGCTTCACCTGCCCCTCGACCACCACCGCGCGCCACGCGGTCAGCGCGGCGCAGGGCAGGGTGGCGGCTTCGACATGGCTCCAGCCTTTGGGCGCGCGGGTGAAGTGATGCGCCGGCGCGACGACGACCATGCGGGCAAAGCCGTCGGCATGGTCGCCGGGGACATGGCCCTGCACCATCTCGCCCGGCCGCCCGTCGCGCCAGTCGGGAAAGAAGACCGAGATGACGGAATCGCCGACATTGAATGCGCTGACGCCCGCGCCGACCGCCTCGACCACGCCCGCCCCGTCGGACATCGGGATGCGCCCGTCCAGCGTCGGGATGCCGCCGGTGACGACGACATAATCATGATAGTTGAGCGAGGTCGCATGGATCCGTACCCGCACCTCACCCGGCCCCGGATTGCCGGGATCGGGCAGCTCGGCGGCATGGAGCGCGTCGATCGATGGTGGGTGGGGCAGGCGGATCGCTTTCATCTATCCAAAATCCTCGTCGAGTGATCGCCACCCATTTTCCGTCACCCTCTCCAACGACTTCCTCGTCACCCCAGCGAGGGCTGGGGTCTCGCGCCGCATCCGTATCCCAGCCTGCATGAGATGCCAGCCTGCGCTGGCATGACGGAGAGGTTAAGCTAGACGCGAGGCGCCGCGACCTCGCTACAGCGACCTCGCGATCAGCACCTTCATGATCTCGTTCGATCCGCCGTAGATGCGCTGGATGCGGCTGTTCTTGTACATCCGCGCGATCGGATAATCGTTGATATAGCCATAGCCGCCGTGGAGCTGCAGGCAGTCGTCGACGATCTGGCATTCGGTGTCGGTGACCCACATCTTGGCGATGGCGGACGTCGGGTTGTCGAGTGTGCCGTCGAGCACCCGGCGCATGCAATCCTGGACGAACACCTTGGCGATCGTTGCCTTGGCCTTGCATTCCGCCAGCTTGAACTGGGTGTTCTGGAAATCGAACACAGGTTGCCCGAACGCCTTGCGGTTGCGGGTATATTCGACCGTCTCCTCGATCGCGCGCTCCATGGTGATGACGCCCGAAATCGCGATGATCAGCCGTTCCTTGGGCAGCTCGTCCATCAACTGGTAGAAGCCCCTGCCTTCCTCCAGCCCCAGCAGATTTTCGGACGGCACCCAGACATCGTCGAAAAACAGTTCCGACGTGTCCTGGGCCTCGTTGCCGATCTTGTCGAGCGCCTTGCCGCGGCGGAACCCCTCGACCTCGTCGGTCTCGACGACCAGCAGCGAAATGCCGCGCGCGCCCTGCGCCGGGTCGGTCTTGGCGACGACGACGATCAGGTCGGCGATCTGGCCGTTGGAGATGAAGGTCTTGGCCCCGTTGATGCGGTAGCCGTTGCCATCCTTGATCGCCGTCGTGCGGATCGCCTGCAGGTCTGATCCCGCGCCCGGCTCGCTCATCGCGATCGCCGACACGCGCTCGCCCGAGCACAGCTTGGGCAGCCAGCGGCGCTTCTGCTCCTCGGTGCCGTGGCGCTGGATATAGGGGGTGATGATGACGTTGTGCAGCGACAGCGCGAACCCCTCCAGCCGGGCACGCGCCGCCTGTTCGACCAGCACGACATCATGGCGGAAATCGCCGCCCGCGCCGCCATATTCGGTCGGCACGCTGACCCCCAGGAACCCCGCCTGGCCGACTTCGCGCCAGAAGTCGCGTTCGACCTGGCCGGCCTCGCGCCAGCGTTCGACGCGCTCGGGCGGGGCGGCGCGACGGAAGAAGGTTGCGGCCGAGTCGCGGAGCATCACCAGCTCCTCGTCCGCCATGAAATCGGGTTCGGGCACGTCCAGCGCGGCCATGCGGCATCCTCCAGAACGGGTTGAGCGACTGTCCCGTATTCGGGTCCCGGCCATTATCCGCCGACGCCGCGCGAACACCAAGTCAACCTGGTTATACAGCATGTGAACATTTGTCCGCGCACCGTTGACGGACAGTGCGGCGCGAGCCAAGGCTCGGTCCCATTCGGGCGGGATCGCCCCCGCCGCGCAACGGCACAGGAGCAGGATGATGGAGCTGAACGGACTTTCCGCGGTCGTGACCGGTGGCGCATCGGGACTAGGCGCGGCGACCGCGCGCGCACTCGCGGCAGCGGGGGTGAAGGTCGCGATCTTCGACCTTCAGGCCGAGAAGGGTAACGCGATGGCGGCCGAGATCGGCGGCGTGTTCTGCGAGGTCAACGTCACCAGCGACGAGAGCGTCGACGCCGGTTTTGCGAAGGCGCGCGAAGCGCATGGCCAGGAACGCATCCTGGTCAACTGCGCCGGCGTCGGCAATGCGATGAAGACCGCCAGCCGGTCGAAGGAAGACGGGTCGATCAAGTTCTTTCCGACCCAGGCGTTCGAATGGGTGATCCAGATCAACCTGATCGGCACCTTCCGCTGCATCGCGCGGTCGGCGGCGGGAATGCTGACGCTCGACCCGCTGGCGTCGGGCGAGCGCGGCGCGATCGTCAACACCGCGTCGGTGGCGGCGGAGGACGGCCAGATCGGCCAGGCGGCCTATTCGGCGTCGAAGGGCGGGGTGGTCGGCATGACGCTGCCGATCGCGCGCGACCTGTCGAACGAAGGCATCCGCATCAACACCATCCTGCCCGGCATCTTCGAAACCCCGCTGATGATGGGCGCGCCACAGAATGTGAAGGACGCGCTGGCGGCGTCGGTTCCGTTCCCCAAGCGGCTGGGCGATCCGCAGGAATATGCCAGCCTGGCGCTGGAAATGCTGCGCAACCCCTATTTCAACGGCGAGGACGTGCGCCTCGACGGCGCGATCCGCATGGGCCTGCGCTGAGGGTCGACGCGAGCGCGCTGGCTCGCTTACCCTGCCCGTCCCCCCGGCCTCGTGCCGGGGCCCCGAGGCGGCGGCTGGCGTCCCTGCGCTTTCGTCATGCCGGACTTGATCCGGCATCCCGCTTTGACCGTCGTTGCGCGTGGACATCGGCACAAGGCTGGCGTGACGAAGAGGTAACGCCCTCCCCGCCAGCCAAGTGCGCCGATCAGCGTTCGACCACGTCGCCGCGCATCGGCGCGAGCTTCGACAACAGCTTGTTCTGGGCGGCAAAGGACACGCCCTCTTCGGCCATCGCATCCTGAAGCAGTTCCACAAGCCGGTTCATGTCGGCATGTTCGACGCCCAGGTCCTTGTGCGCAGCCTTCATGTCGCGGCCGGAATAGGTGCAGCCGGCGTTGAGCAGGTAGCAGAACTGTTCGAACAGCGTGCGCGACAGCCGCACCCGGTCATGGCGATCGAAAATCTCGCCGATCACCGGATCGGCATAGGCGCGCGCGACCAGTCCGTCGACGATCCGGCGGATCCCCGCCTGGCCATGGAACGCCGCCGCCAGCGACGGGCCCGAAAACGGCCGCGCGCCGGCATTGGCCGGATCGACGCGATAGGGGTCGACCGCGTCTTCGCCCGGCACGGCGTGCGGCGGAGGTGCGCCGTCCTGGTTGGGCGCGGCGGCAAGCAAAGCGAGCGCGAGGAAGTACGGAGGCATCGTCATCGGTCCTCAGAAGCCGGCCTGGAGCTGGAACAACACGCCGCGCTGGTTGCGCACGGTGGCGACCGAGCCGAGATCGGCATAGGCCACGGTCGCGGTAACGTGACGATTGATCGCATAGGCGGCGAAGACGTCGAACCAGTCGTCCTCGCGCGCGATGCCGAGATTGTCGGGCTTCGACCGAAACTCGGCCCCGACCGCGAAGGGGCGCGAAAACTGATAGGCTGCGCTCGCCTCCACCTCGACGCGGTGCGCATCGCGGAGATCGCCGCCAAAGCCGAGCAGGCCGAGCTGGTTGGCCTTGGTCAGCCGGAGCGTCGCATTGACCAGCAGGCTGTGGCGCAGCAGCAGCTTGGTCGCCGAGGCATAGACGTCGACACCCTCGTCATGGGCGGCGCCGACCGCGCGGACGATGTCGGCGTCGCGGTTCTTCTTGTACTGGACACCCGCCGCGACCGCGGGAAGCCATTCGGGGCCATAGACCAGATCGCCGAACAGCCTGACCTTCGCCCCGAACACGTCCTGGTCGAAGGCAAAGTCTTTGCCGATGCCCAGCGCGCCGCCGATTTCGTTGGTGTTGATGTTCTGGCGCGCATAGCTGAGTTCGACCCGGTCGAAAAAGCCGATCGCGGCACTCAGGACGCGGACGTCGTAATCGCGCTGCTCGGTAACCGTCACCGACGCCTGCGCGCCGATGCCGTCGCGCGTTTCGTTGCCCGCGATGACCGCCCAGCTCGCGATGCCGCCGCCCGATGCGCCCTCCAGCGTCGAAATCCCGTTGGTCAGCACCAGTTTGCCGCCCTGGCGCAGCTCTTCGGCGGTCGCGGTCGACGGCGCGATCAGCCCGATGGCGGCGACCAAAACAGGGGGGAAGAATTGAAGCAGATGTAAACGGCTCATCCGTCGCGTCTATGCCGGATATGGTTAACAAATCGGGGGCTGTTGCGCGGGCAGCCGCCGGCCGCGCTTAACGCGATGTTGAAGTTTCTGATCCATCCCGGCGGCCATGGTGAAGTTTTCCGCAGTTTGCGCAATCGCCGCGCTCTCAACGGTGCCGGCATGGGCAGGCGAGCTGGAGCTTCGGGTGGTCGATGCCGCCGGAACACCGATTCGCGATGCGGTGGTGACGGTGATGCCCGCCGGCGGCGTGCCCGATCGGCCGATCCGGTTTCCCTGGGGAACCACGATGGTCCAGCGCGACATCGCGTTCCAGCCCCATGTCCTTATCGTCCCGGTCGGCGCGAGCGTTGCCTTTCCGAACCGGGACAAGGTGCGTCACCACATTTATTCCTTTTCCAAGCCCGCGCGTTTCGAGCTCAAGCTCTATGGGCGCGACGAAGTGCGCAGCTACACCTTCAAGACCCCCGGCGCGGTCGCGCTGGGTTGCAACATCCACGACCGCATGAGCGGATTCATCAAGGTCGTCGACACACCATATGCGATCGCCACGGGCGGTGACGGCATCGCCCGGATCGCCGCGGTTCCGGCCGGCCCGGCGCGGGTCACGGTCTGGCACCCGCGATCGCGTGCGCGCGACAACGAAATCGTTCAGACGATGGTGTTCGCCGCGACCGGCCAGTTGGCCCGCCAGGTCCAGCTCCAGCTTCGGTGACCGGCATGGCGCGCTTCGTCCCTGTCGCTCGGATCGCGGCGCGGCTGCACGCGAGCGGGTCGCTGTCGCGCAAGCTGACGCTGTTCTACGCCTTGCTGTTCGGCGCGGCCGTGGCGCTGATGCTGGGCGGCGCGCGCTGGGGCATCGATCGCTATGCCGAGCGCGCGGTCCGCGCCGAGCTCCAGGCCGGCGGCGAGATTTTCGATCGCATCACGACGATGCGCTATTCGCAGCTCGCCGATGCGGGCCGTGTGCTGGCGATCGATTACGGATTTCGTGCCGCAGTCGCCAGCGCCGACGCACCGACGATCGAATCGGCGCTCGACAGCCTGAAGCGCCGCCTCGTCCTCGACCAGGCGTTCGTGGTCACCATCGACGGCGACTTGATCGGTTATCGGGGCCGGCTCGACCCGCGCCAGGCCGAACGGTTGCCCGCGCTGCTCGATCAGGGTGCCGACCGCGGCGTGCTTCGGCTGGGCGACCGCGACTATGCGGCGATCGCGGCCCCGGTCGAGGCGCCGATGCTGCTTGGCTGGGTGGTCTTTGCCAAATCGCTCGACGAAGCGGAAATGACCAGCCTGTCGCAACTCACCGCGTTCAAGCTGAAGCCGGAAGTGCGTCCGGTCGATCGGGTCGAGCGCGCGCTGCGCGATCCGGCCGCCCGCGCCGGAATCGAGCGTATCGAGGACGGCGAACGGATCCTGATCCAGACCCGCCCGATCCAGAGTTTCGACCCCGCCGCGGCCCATCTGCTCGTGCTTCAGTTCAGCCTGACCGATGCGCTCGGCCAGTATCGGCCGATCTTCAACATCCTGGCCATCCTGGGCATCATCGGCGTGATCGTCGCCGTCACGGGCAGCGCCTTCCTGGCGCGCGCGATCGCGCGGCCGGTGCGCGAGCTCGACCGCGCCGCACAGCGGGTCAGCGCCGGCGAACAGGCGCAGGTGCCGGTATCCGGCAATGACGAGTTGGGCCGGCTGGCGCAAAGCTTCAACCAGATGGTCGTCGATATCGACGCGCGCGAGCGACAGATCGCGCATATGGCGTTTCACGACAGCCTGACGGGCCTGCCCAATCGCGCGCTGCTGCGCGAGCATGTCCAGCTGGTGCTGAAGAACGCGCGCAGTGCGCGACGGATGGCGCTGTTCTGCCTCGACCTCGACAATTTCAAGGCGGTCAACGACACGCTCGGCCACCCGGTGGGCGATGCGTTGCTGTGCGAAATCGGCGCGCGGCTGCGCACGCTGGTGGGCGACGACGGGTTCGTCGCCCGGCTGGGGGGTGATGAATTCGCGCTGCTGCTGCCCGAACACCGGCCGTTCGACCGGATCGCCCATGACATCATCGATACCGTTGCGCGGCCGGCGCAGATCGACGGCCACCGCATCGTGCCGGGCACGACGGTCGGCGTCGCCATCGCCAGCCTGGACGGCAGCGACGTCACGACCTTGCTCAAAAATGCCGACCTTGCGCTCTATCGCGCCAAGTCGGAGGGCAAGAACTGCGCGCGCTTCTTTGAAGCGGCGATGGATGCGGAGGCCCGCGCGCGCCGCGAGATGGAGCTCGACCTGCACGACGCCCTCAATGACGGGCGCCTGTTCCTGATGTTCCAGCCGCTGTTCAACCTGGCCGAAAGCCGGGTTGCGGCGTTCGAGGCGCTGTTGCGCTGGAATCACCCGACACGGGGACTGGTATCGCCGGTCGAATTCATCCCGTTGGCGGAAGACACCGGGCTGATCGTGCCGATCGGCGAATGGGTACTGCGCGAGGCGTGCCGGATGGCGATCCAGCTGCCCGAAAATGTGCGCGTCGCCGTCAACATTTCCCCCGTCCAGTTTCGCAACCCCGGCCTCAACGCGACGATCCTCAGCGCGCTCGCTGACAGCGGACTCGACCCGGGCCGGCTCGAGCTCGAGATCACCGAAAGCCTGTTCATCGACAATATCGAAGCGACGCTGGCGTCGCTGCACAGCCTGCGCGCGCTGGGCGTGCGCGTGGCGCTCGACGATTTCGGCACCGGCTATTCGTCGCTCAGCTATCTGCGCAGCTTCCCCTTCGACAAGCTGAAGATCGATCGCAGCTTCATCATCGACCTGATGGCCAATGAGGGCGCGACCGCGATCATCCGGTCGATCACGACGCTGGCGGATGCGCTGGGCATGGAAACCACGGCGGAGGGCGTCGAGAATGTCGAGCAGCTCGACATCCTGCGCGAACAGGGCTGTTCGCAGATCCAGGGCTTTTACTTCAGCAAGCCGTTGCCCGCCGACGAGCTGAAAAAACTGTTCGACCGCGACGAGCGCAAGGTCGCCTGACGTCCGCGTGCCTAGAGCGCGAGGCCGATCGGGCGCAACGCGTCGGGTGCCCCGGCCCTGACCCGGAAGAACCCTGCGGTCGCCAGCGGCCACAATGCACCATCGTAATCGCGCGGTGGCAGCATCGCGATGCCCGCATCCGCCAGCGCATCCCGCACCGGCCCGACCGGGGCATGCGTGGCGACGACCGTATCAAGGTCGTGCGCGGCGGCTGCGGCGGCGACCTCGCCCGCGGAGGCGACGCGGCACGACGCACAGCCAAACGCCGCCGACGCACGCGCCAGCGCGTCGTCGACCGCCCCGTCCGCGAAGCCGGTCACGGTGTCTGCCGTCCCCGCGCTCCGCCCATCCGCCGCCGACAGGCCGATGACGCGCGCGGGCGGATGGGCGAGCGCGAGCGATTCCGCCCGGCAATCATCGTCATGGATCAGCAGCGCGTAACGGGCGGGCAACGCCGGCGGCGGCGACGGGGCGAGCGGCACCAGCGGGTGATCGACACGCTCCACCAGCGGCGCGGCGTGATCGGCCAGACCGCGCGGCGAAAACCGGCCGTCGGTATGGCGCGCGATGTTGTCGGCGCGCGCGAGATAGGTCTTGCCCCGCGTGTGCAGGCCCGCCACCCAGCGCCAAGACAGCGTGTTCGACGCCGGATCGCCGTCGATCAGGTGACGCAGGAACAGGTCCGCACCCAGTTGCCACGGCAGGCGCAGCGTAAAGATCCAGATGCTGGCAAACCACATGCGCGCATGATTGTGCAGCCAGTTGCGTGCCACGAGTTCCCCGATCCACGCGTCGAAGCAATCGATGCCCGTGCGGCCGGCAATCGCCTGCGCATAACCGGCCGCATGGGTACCGCCGCGCGCCAGATCGGCGAGCGCGGCGTCGCGGTCGTGGAGATAGGCCCGCCAGACGCTCGGCCGCTGTTCGAGCCAGCCTTTGAAATAGCCGCGCCACAAGACCTCGCTGATCCATTTGTCGGCGCGTTCGGGGCCGTGGTGCGTCAGCGCGGCGTCGATCAGCTCGCGCTCCTCGATCAGGCGGTGGCGGACATAGGGTGACAGGACAGACACCGTCGCCGCGCCGTCCGGCCCGGCATCGTGGTTGCGGCGGTCGGCATAGGCGCGCCCCATATGCGGGGCGAACGCATCCAGCCGGGCAAGGCCCTCGGCGCGAGTCGGCATGGCGATCGTCACGCCGCCGCCATCAGCGCGGCGAGCTGCGTGCCGGAGCGCCACGCGGCCTCGACGCGCGGCCCGGCCAGCCAGTCGCCGCACAGCCCGATCCGCCGTGCCGAATCCCACACCGCCCCCGCCCCGGCATTGCCCGAGCGGGCATAGCGCCACCGATGCGCCGCGACATGCAGCGCCAGCGGCAGCGGCGTGCCCGCCAGCCCGGCGAGTGCCGCGCGCAGGTGGTCGGCGACGGCCGCCCCCTCCGCCTCGATCCATGCGCGCGACCAGGCGGGCGATCCCTGGATGACCCAGGTCTCGATCGGGCCGCGGCCGGGCTTGGCGCTGTTGCGCGCCGCCCAGCCAATGTCGCCGCGGTCGCGCAGGACATCGGGCAGCGGCAAGGGCGCGGCGAACGCAGCCATCACCGTCCAGCACGGCTCGGACGGCACCGCCTCGGCCCGCTCGGCCAGGTCGGAGGCAACGTCGGCGAGCAGAGCTGCCGCCTGTTCGGCGGGCAGCGCGACGACGATGCGGTCGAACGCCCCGGTCTGCGTCCCGTCGGCGCAGGTCAGTCGCCAGCCATTCCCGTCCCGCGCCAGCGCGGTGACTTGAGTCGACCATGCGACCTGCTGGGTCGCGGCGAGCGCGCGGACGGGCGCGTTCATCGCCGGGGTGCCGACCCATGCGTCGTCACCGGCGACCGGCCAGCGCGCGACGATGCCCGCCCCCGCCCACGCCCCGACCCGGGCGACGAAAGCGGGGTCGCGCGCGGTGAAATATTGCGCGCCATGGTCGAACCCCGTCATGACGCCGTCGATCTCGACCCGGCGGGTCGACATGCGCCCGCCGGGTCCGCGCGCCTTGTCGAACATGCGCACATCGCCCGCCGGCCCGCCCAGCGCGTCGGCACAGGCGAGCCCGGCGATTCCGGCTCCGATGATCGCGGTCGACATGCGTTGGCCTGTCCTTTGGGTCAGCTTGTCCCGCGCGCCCCGGCGTCCGATGTAGCACGGATGACGCGGGTAACGGTCTGGTTCGATGGCGACTGCCCGCTTTGCCGGCGGGAAATCGCGTGGATGCGGCGGATGGACCGGCGCGGAGCCATCCGCTTCGTCGATGTCGCAGGTGACGCGGGTGCGGCAACCTGCCCGTTGGACCGTAGCGCATTGCTCGCGCGCTTTCACGCGGAGGAGGACGGCCGGCTCCTGTCGGGCGCGGCGGCGTTCGCGGCGATGTGGCGCGCAATTCCGCGGCTGCGTCCGTTTGGACTAGCCGCGCGCCACCCGTTCGTCCTCGCGCTGCTCGAACGTGCCTATCGCGGGTTCCTGCGCGTGCGGCCGCAGTTGCAACGCATCGCCCGCGCGCATGCACAGCGCGCGGCACGGCATTAATTGCCACGCGTGCGGCCAAATGCGCCACCGCGCGTTTGAGCGGCCATGCAGCGGCTGTGGTTCATCACCAATCCGGGGTCGGGTTCGGCGACGCCCGAAAAATGCGAGGCGCTTGAGGCGGTGTTCGCCGAGCGGGGGCTGGCGCTGGTCGGTCGCACCCGCTTCCCCGACGAGGATCTGCCAACGGCCGCCACGCTCGACGCGGCGCGAGCCGACACCATCGTCCTGTTCGCGGGCGACGGGACGATCAACGCCACGCTCGTCGCGCTGGAAACGTGGTCGGGCGCGTTCCTGATCCTGCCGGGCGGCACGATGAACCTGCTGGCCAAGGCGCTGCACGACAGCGTCGACCCGGCGGAGATCATCCACGCCGCACACACGGCCGGACGGCGGACGACGGTGCCGGCGATCGAAGCCGGCGCGCACCGCGCCTTTGTCGGCGTCATCATCGGCCCGGCGGCGAGCTGGTTTCGCGCGCGCGAGGCGGCGCGCGGACGCCAGCTGCGCCGGCTGTGGGCGGCCGCACGGCTGGCCTGGCGACGCACCTTTGGCCGGGGCGTGCGAGTCGGCGGCGTCGCCGGGCTGCAGCGCGGCTGTCAGGCAGTGTTCGTGCGGCCCGCAACGCCCCGGATGCTGGTCGCGGGGATCGACGCGCGCGACTGGCGGGGGATTGTCGGGCTCGGCTGGAGCTGGCTGACCGGCGAATGGGTCGCCGCGCGGGCCGTCCAGGCCGGCGAGGCGGCGGAACTCTGGAATGCCGAACGGCGGCCCGTACTGGCGCTGTTCGACGGCGAGCCGGTCACGCTGGCCCCCGGTGCACGGCTGCGCGCCACGCAGTCTCGTACCCAGTTGCTCGCCACGCGCGCGGAGGCGGCATGACCCGGCTGTTCCATGTGAGCGACATCCATTTCGGGGCGGAGGACCGCGCCGCGCTCGACTGGTTCGCCGCTGCCGTCGCACACGAGGTGCCCGACGCGGTGATCGTCACCGGCGACCTGACCATGCGCGCGCGGCGGCGCGAGTTCGCGGCGGCGGCCGAGTGGCTGGCGGCGCTGGGGCGGCCGGTGACGGTGGAGGTCGGCAACCACGACCTGCCCTATTTCAACCCGCTGGCGCGGCTGTTCAATCCCTATGGCCGCTATCGCGCGGTCGAGGCGATGATCGAGCGGCCGCTGTCGCTTGCGGGCGTGTCGATCGTGCCGCTGCGCACCACGGCGCGCGCGCAGTGGCGGCTCAACTGGGCGCAGGGGCGCGTCGGGCAACGCGCGCTTACGGAAACGCTGGCGCTGCTCGATACCGTTCCCGACGATCACGTCGTCCTGATCGCGTGCCACCATCCGCTGATCGATGCCGAGACGCGCACCCGGGCCCGGACGCATGGCGGGCGCGCCGCGCTGGAGGCACTCACGCGGCGCGGCGCGGACGCGGTGCTGACCGGGCATGTCCATTACCCGTTCGACATCGCGCACCGCATCGACGATGCGACCGTCCGGCTGATCGGCGCGGGGACGCTGTCCGAGCGGCTGCGCGACGCCCCGCCTTCGTTCAACGAGCTGGTGATCGCCGACGGCGCGATCACCACGCGCCACCGGATGATGGATTGAGGCGTCAGCGCAGGCGGGTGCCGATCAACGTGCCTTTAGTGCCGCGATTGACCAGTTCAAAGTCGAAATCGGGCCAGCGTTTGCGCCAACGCGATGCGACTACGCGCTCGCCCGGCCGTGCGCCATCGTCGAGCATGATCGTGCCACCGACCGGCAGCCGGTCGAACAACGTCTCCGCCGCGCCGCGCACAAAGGGGTGGATCGTCCATGGCGGTCCGTCGATCAGCAACAGGTCGATCCGATCGGGCAGCGGCCCGTGGTCGTACCACACGCCCGGCCAGCCGGCGGGCGCGCGACGGAACGGCGTCGCGCGAATCTCCGCATCGACGCCATGCTCGTTGAGCCAGGCATGCGTCGCCGCAACGAAATCGGCATGCTGGTCGCAGCTGATCAGGCGACCTCCCCCATAGAGCTGGAGCGATCTGGCAACGACCAGGCTCGACGCGCCGGTTCCCAGTTCGACCACCGTCTGCGGCCGGGCTGCGCGGATATGTTCGACGATCAGCGCCAGGAAACCGGTATCCGCCTTCCAGCTGCCCAGATTGGGCAGCGCGTCGGCAGGCAGGCCGATCTCCGCGAGCAGCGCCGCTTTGTGGTGGGGCGACCCGCCCGACAGGCTGCGCGCCAGCCACGGCCACTGGATCGCGCCCCAGGCGATGGTGAACAGCGTGTCCGCCAGCGACTTGCGCACATCGGCGGGCCAGAGATGGTCGCTGGCGCGGGTGAGGTAGGAGGTGGTTTCGCGGGTAGTCATTTCAGAACGCACCGATCGACTGGGAGAGGCGGAACGCGCGGCCGTTCATGCGCCTGCGGATGACGCCGCGCAATCGCGACGTGGCACCGGCACCCCGGTCGACGACGAAGCGCGCGATGGATGCGCCCGGAATCGAAACAGGGCGGCCGCACGTCGCGAACCGCCCTGTTCCAATTTGCCCGAACAAAGGTCCGGGAGCCCGATTAACGCTTCGAGAACTGGAAGCTGCGGCGTGCCTTGGCGCGGCCGTACTTCTTGCGCTCGACCGTGCGGCTGTCGCGGGTCAGGAAGCCCGCAGCCTTGACCGGGGCGCGCAGCACCGGCTCATACTTGGTCAGCGCCTGGGCGATGCCATGCTTGACCGCGCCGGCCTGGCCCGACAGGCCGCCGCCCTTGACCGTGCAGATCACATCATACTGGCCGGTCCGCTCGGCAACGCCGAACGGCTGGTTGATGACGAGGCGCAGCGTGGGGCGCGCAAAATAGACTTCCTGGTCGCGACCGTTGATCACGATCTTGCCCGAGCCCGGCTTCAGCCAGACGCGCGCGACCGCGTCCTTGCGGCGGCCGGTAGCATAAGCGCGGCCATAAGCGTCGAGTTCCTGCTGGCGCAGCGGCGCGGGCTCGCGCGCGGGGGCGGCAGGCGCGGCGTCGCCGTCGACCGGCGCGGTCGCCGGCTGCGACTGCACCACCGCACCCAGATCGGAAAGGGACTGGCGATTGTCGGACATTATGCGCCCACCTTGTTCTTGCGGTTCATGCCCGCGATGTCGAGGATTTCGGGGTTCTGCGCGTCATGCGGATGCTCGGCGCCCTTGTAGATGCGCAGGTTGCGCATCTGCTCGCGGCCCAGCGGACCGCGCGGGATCATGCGCTCGACCGCCTTTTCCAGGATGCGCTCGGGAAAGCGGCCCTCCAGGATCTTGTCGGCGCGCACTTCCTTCAGGCCGCCGGCATAGCCGGTGTGCTTGTAGTACATCTTCTGCGTCGCCTTGCGCCCGGTGAAGCGCACCTTGTCCGCATTGATGACGATCACGTTGTCGCCGCAATCGACGTGGGGGGTAAAGCTGGTCTTGTGCTTGCCGCGCAGGACATTGGCGATGATCGTCGCCGCGCGACCGACCACCAGGCCATCGGCATCGACCAGATGCCACTTCTTCTCCACCTCGTGCGGCTTGACCGACTTGGTGGTCTTCATCAGCGCCTTCATGGGCTTTCGACCTTCGATTCGAGGACCATCTGCGTTCCGGGCGTCGCCCCAAACAGCAGCGCGCCACCCGTGCGGGCAGCGCGTTGTGGACCGCCAATGTCGCAGACGCGCCGATTCGTCAAGCATAGGGCCGATTTGCTGACGGGTATTGGAATACCGGGGCTATTCCGCAGCCAGTGTCGTGCGGGTGGTGATGACCGATTCGCCCGCGGGAATGACGATCCGCTCGCGTCGGACGCGCGACACGATCAGCCCGGTCGCGGGGTCAATCCGCCGGGTTTCGCGCACCTGCATCTCGCCCGCGGCATCGGTGCGCGTGGCGGTGAGGACGCCGGCGGCGTTCTCCTCCTCGACGACCAGCCCGCCCGCATCGGCGATCGCGCGCGCGCTGCCGGTCAGCGTCACCCGGCCGCCGAGCGGCGAGCGAACCTCGCGCGTGAGCGGCTGCGGCGGCGCGCCCGCGCGGGCGGCGGCGCGCGGATCGATCAGCTCGCTCAGCGCCGACCCGAGCAGCCGTGCCTGACGTTCGGGCGGCAGGCTGCGCATCGGCGCGGTCAGTTCGGCCAGCCGCGCCCGCCGCGCGTCGCCGCCCGCGCCCGACGGCTGCTGTCCGCCCAGCCCGTCCAGATAGGCGGACCAGTGCCCGGACACCCCGTCGAGCGACCGGATGTCGCCTGCGGCATCGAGGTGAAAGACCATTGTTCGCTGCAACAGGCCACGCAGCCCCGCCTCGAACATCGCACCCACGCGGCGGCCGATGCCGCCGTCGATCGCCACCAGCGTCACTTCGGCACGGAACCCGCCTTCGCCGTCGCGGGCGAACCGCACCGTACGTTCGGCGGTATAGCGCGCGGTCTCGCCCGCCACGACGCGCGTCTGTTCCAGCCGCTGGCGATACGGCGCGTCGAGTCGGGGGGCGAAGGTGCCGCGCACAACCTGGTCCGGCAGCATGCGGCGGACCAGCGGCACCGGATCGGCCTGCACGGCCAGGACGACCGGGGGTTCAGCCGCGAGTGGCAGCATCGACCCACGCCTGCGCCTCGAACCCGGCGCTGGCGGCCCATTGCTCGATCACCGGCAAGTCATAGGGGTGCAGCGCCGCCAGCCTTGCGGCCAGCGCGTCGGCGCGGTCGTATGCGGTCTTGAACAGCGCGGGCACCTCCTGCGCCTGCTCGATCCGCCCCTCCCACGCGAACAGCGAGCGGCAGGGTGCCAGGAGGTTGACGCACGCCGCCAGCCGCTCGGCGATCAGCGTCGTGCCGATCCGCTCGGCCGTCGCCGCGTCGGGGAAGGTCGTGTAGAGGACCGCCAGCGTCATGCGCGGACGCGCCGGTCCGCGCCGATTGCATGGGCACCCCAGGCGACCGTGATGACAAGCAGCGCGCCGACCAGTTGGTGGAGCACTGCGAGCGTCAGCGCGACGCCGCTCATCACCGTCGCGATGCCGAGCAGGATCTGCACGCCGAATGCGCAATAAATCGCGATCGACGCGCCACGCGCACCGGCGCGGCGGGCCGCCCGGGCCAGCACGACCAGCGCCGCGACCGCGACCCAGGCCCACCAGCGGTGGACGAAATGGATGATGAACGGATCGCCGACCAGCGCGGCGAACGACCATTCGGCACCGGGCGGCAGCAGCGCGCCGTTCATCAGCGGCCACTGGTCGGTGACGTGCCCCGCGTTGAGCCCGGCGGTATAGGCCCCGAACAGCAGCTGGACGAACAGGACCAGCGCGACGCCGATCGCCAGCGGGCGAAGCCGGGCGGGACGCGCCGCGGGATCATGCGCCAGCGCGCGCAGATCGAGCGCGGTCCACACCACGCCCGCCAGAATGAACAGCGCAGTCAGAAGGTGCACCGCCAGGCGGTAATGGCTGACATCGGTGCGCGCGCTCAGCCCGGAGGCGACCATCCACCACCCGATGGCACCCTGCAGCCCGCCGAGCGCGAGCAGCGCGACCAGACGCGGCGCATAGCCCGCCGGGATTGCCCGCCGCCACGCGAACCATGCGAGCGGGAGCGCGAAGGCGAGGCCGATCAATCGCCCGAGCAGGCGGTGGAGATACTCCCAGAAATAGATGAACTTGAACTGGGCGAGCGTCATGCCCTGGTTGAGCAGCTGATATTCGGGGATGCGCCGGTAGGCGGCGAACTCGGCCTGCCACGCCGCGTCGTTCAGCGGCGGCAGCGTGCCCGATATCGGCTTCCATTCGGTGATCGACAGCCCCGATTCGGTCAGGCGGGTGATGCCGCCCACCGCGACCATCGTGACGATCAACGCCGCGACGACGAACAGCCAGGACATCAAAGCGCGCGGACGGGCACGCAGCGCGACGTGACGGGGGGAGGTTTGCTGCAACACGCGACTGCATCTAGGCGCTGGCGCGGGCAAAATCGAGACGGCACTTCGCCCATCGGCCGCTCCGCCGTACCCGCCGGATTCACCGCAATGATATGTTGTAACTTGTCCGGCCAGCAGCTATAGCCGCGCCGATGTCGTCGAGTCTCGCCCTGCCCCGCACCACGTTCGGTTCTGCCTGGTCGATCGACCGGCTGGGCGTGTTCCTGTCGGGGCTGTGCGTCGTACACTGCATCGTGACCGCACTGTCGCTCGGCGTGCTCGCATCGGCGGGCGATTTGTTCAGCCCCAGCCTGCACGAATATGGCCTGATCGCCGCCAGCCTGCTCGGCGCGGTGGCGCTGACCCGCGGTATCCTCGTCCACGGCCTGCTGACCCCCTCGGCGGTCGGCGGCTTCGGGCTCGGCGTGATGGCGGGCGCGCTCGACCTGCCGCATGGCGGGTGGGAGACCGCGGCGACCGTGCTCGGCGTCGGTCTGGTCGCGCTCAGCCACGAGCTCAATCGCCGCGCGATCCCTTAGGGCGCGTTGCCGGGCCGCTTGCCGATCGCCGCGCGCGCGCCTAAATCCTCGACCATGGCCAGCCACACCCATCACGAGCACGAAGGTCGCGCGCTGACCGACGCAGCCCAGTCGCGGCTGGTGGGGCATGGCGAGCAATGGACGGCGATGCGGGAAGCGGTGTTCGTCGCGCTCGCCGGCTTCGACAAGCCGGCATCGGCCTATGACATCGCCGACGCGGTGTCTCGGCGCGAGGGTCGGCGGGTCGCCCCCAACAGCGTCTATCGCATCCTCGACCTGTTCGTCGGGGCCAATCTGGCGCGGCGGGTGGAAAGCGCCAATGCCTATGTCGCCAATGCGCATCCCGACTGCCTGCACGACTGCATCTTCCTGGTCTGCGACGATTGCGGTCAGGTGACTCATCTCGACAACGACCGGATCACCGGCGACGTCCGCGCCGCCGCCAGCGGATCGGGTTTCGTGCCGGTCCGCCCGGTCATCGAGGTGCGGGGCAAGTGCAAGACCTGCGCCTGAAGCACTGTCCAGCCGGCTGATCGACGCCGGCGGCGCGCGCCGGGCAACTGCCCCCGCCGCCGGATTTGGCCGGTTTTGATCGACAATGCCGGGGTGGGGCGATACACCGGCCGGATGATTGATACGCCCGACACGCCGTTGCTGGATACGGTTGCCACGCCCGAGGATCTTCGCAGGC
>NZ_LSHX01000011.1 GCF_001555965.1 Sphingomonas sp. CCH21-G11 | reverse complement strand
GGGTGAGGGTGAAGCACCATTTGTCCTTGCGCGCCCTGGCCTTGGGGAGCGGCGGCGCGGCGGGATCGGGCGCGGGATCGGTGAATTCATAAAAGCCGTCGAGCGGGATCAGGCAGCGCCCGCCGGTGGCGGTGTTGCCGAAGCGGCGGCCTTCGGACCGGAAGTTATAGAGCGGCTTGCCATTGGCGAGCGGCCAGCTCCAGCGGCGCATGACCAGTTCGGCGGGGGTGGTGCCGGGTTCGGGCGGCGGATCGGCGGGATCGGACGCGGCGAGGCGGACGATCGGGCTCTTGTCGGTGATCCGCACGCTGGCGGTGGGCTCAAGATTGGGCAGCCCGTCGGGAAAGCGAAGCGGGATGCGGAGCTGGTTAAAATCCTGGCGCAGCAGCCCCAACGCTACTCGCCGCGCAGCTTCATTGCACATGGTGAGAAGGGTGGGGGAATGGGAGAGCTAAATCAAGCAACGCGCCTGCGTTTCCGGCCGTCGGCCATACTCTTCAGACCATAGCTACGATTTGAAGTGACATTATGCGGTTAAGATAGAGGGATATTGCGCATGATGAGCGGTGTGATAAAAAAGCGAATGGCAATCGATAAAATACATCTACGAAAGCTCCTTCAGTATTTCGGTCTTCCGAACGACCGTCGGCTTGCCGCAGTAAAGGCGGATGCACGCTCTGAATTGCGGAAATTAGCTCGTACCAAAGCTGGCGGCGCCGATTTTCATTCGTGTTTTTGGGCTGATGCCAAACGTCATGTATCAGGCTTTGTTTCTCTTGATGAAGAAATAGTCGAACGAGTTAAGAAAAATAGAAGCAGAGAGCGTCTATACCCTCTTCTTGCCGACGGGTTCCTAAGTTGGTGGCATGAAAGCAGACGATGGATAAACGAGGAAATATATATTATACCTGAGCCTGTAACGGCCCCATATCATTTTATAGAGATCGATGGACAGGTTAAAGTCCAAAACCTTCTGGCTTTGAAGGTAGGAGGAGGATCTTGCCGACTTATTTATCCATATTTTTCTGAGATGCCTACGCTGACAGAAGACACTGCTCGATTAGGATTGTGGCTGATGTCGCAGGCATTCCCAAAGTTCAATGTCGAAGACATGAGAATCTTAGATGTTCTTCGTGGTAAATCGCACGCAGGAGATCAATTGCCTTTGCGCGGCAATGAAGGTGCGATATTTGTTGAACGGTACGCAAAAATGCTCGCCGATTGGCGATCATTCAAAGCGGAATTCAGCACTAACTAGTTCTCTAATTTTCGATCGCCGCATTAAATATGCGTGCAGTGTGCCAGATGCTTGCTGCCGTAGCGGGTATGAGAAGTACGCCGTAAAACAATGCACAAATCCCAAATGCCGACATTAAATTACTTGGATAAATGCGGGACAAAATGGATACAATCAAGCAAAATGAAAGGACAAGCGATAAGTGAAAAAAACTCGCTATCACCTTCATAAAATATGAGTCGGAACGCCCGTTTTGTCTTATGGCCTCAAGAAAGCGACCACTTGAAAATGAAAGCATGATCGCCATACCGCCTAATGCGAACCCCAACAAATTAGGAACAATGGCCGTTGCAATTTCAATCCAGACGAGGCCATGACGGACAGACCATATTGGTTCCGTTAAAGTGACCAGAATTACCGCTAGCAGCAAATATGGGGAACCGAAAAGACTGGTTACACCCCCGAAAACGCGCCAATAACCTTGGAATGCGTTGTTATCCACGAAAACGCTTCACTTCTGATGTGAGGGCAGAGGTTACAATAGTTCCCGCGGCTAAGACGCGCTCTACCAACTTGGGATATTGTTGGGTTGATCTCTTTGTTCTAATGCCATTCTCTACGCCAGAGCTTTCAACATACCCATTGCTTGCTGCGACTTCTGCGCGTGTGTGGTTGGCCTCATTAAGATGAATGCCATCTGTTGCAGGCTGTCGGGAGAAATTGTACTCAGCTCGCTTTATATTCTGCTCATGGAGTTCTCGCAGAACCTCATCGGCATCACTTCCGTGGCTATCACCCGGGTTTGGCCGTTTTAGAACTATGACGATTTTATCAATCCTCTCAAGTCCTAAAACTTGTGTAAGTGCATCTTCTTCCGGAATAATTGTTACTTCGAAGGTCTGGCCGTCCTTATTTTCTCTGCTCAGGAGGAATTCAAAGACCTTTCCAGCCTGTCGAATTGAAAGTGTTTTTCCATTCTCATTCTTAAGCTCAACAGCAATGGTGTGCGTGCTTGAATCCAAAATATACGAGAAGGATCTGTTGTTAAAACCGCGTTCCGCGAAAACTTTTTTTAGTTCGGCCTCAACGTCCTTCTTTTCGAAAGTAGACTTCGAAATCGATGGCTCGGAAGGATCAATATCAGTCCATACCGAGATCACGCCCTGAAAAATATCGGGATCGCCAGACACCTCTTGCGGTGGAGTTATAATGGCAAAGTCTTTGCCGCGAACGTTTACCGGTGTGTTGGAGACGGTTCGCAAGCTGCTGGAATAAATTCCCTCTGGATGCGGAGATGCGACGACGTTCAAAAATCCAATTTTTATGGTACTTTCGTTCGACATACGGCCTCCCCCCTAGGCAGACTACGTTACCAGCTGCGAGCCCGTTGACAAGATTACTCCGCTGCCGCCACATTTTCTTTTGCCCCCTTCATCCCCAACAACCCCGCCAAATACCGCCCCGTAAAGCTCCGCGGCTCCTTCACCACCGTCTCCGGCGTCCCCACCGCGACAATCTCCCCGCCCTTGACGCCGCCTTCCGGCCCCAGGTCGATGATCCAGTCCGCGGTCTTGATGACGTCGAGGTTGTGCTCGATCACCACCACGGTATTGCCGTGTTCGACCAGCGCGTGGAGCACCTCCAGAAGCTTGCGGACATCTTCGAAATGCAGCCCCGTGGTGGGTTCATCGAGGATGTAGAGCGTCTGGCCGGTGGCGCGGCGGGCGAGTTCCTTGGCGAGCTTGACCCGCTGGGCCTCGCCGCCCGACAGCGTCGTCGCCTGTTGCCCGACCTTGACATAGCCCAGCCCCACCTCGGCCAGCATCGCCATCTTGTCGCGGATCGGCGGCACCGCCTTGAAGAACTCGACCGCGTCCTCGACCGTCATGTCGAGCACGTCGGCGATCGACTTGCCCTTGAACTTCACCTCCAGCGTCTCACGATTGTAGCGCGCGCCGTGGCAGACATCGCACGTCACATAGACGTCGGGGAGGAAGTGCATCTCGATCTTGAGCACGCCGTCGCCCTGGCACGCTTCGCACCGGCCGCCCTTGACGTTGAAGCTGAACCGGCCGGGCTTGTAGCCGCGCGCCTGGCTTTCGGGCAGGCCGGCGAACCAGTCGCGGATGTTGGTGAAGGCGCCGGTATAGGTCGCGGGGTTTGAGCGCGGCGTGCGGCCGATCGGCGACTGGTCGATGTCGATCACCTTGTCGAGATGTTCGAGGCCGATGATCTTGTCATGCTTGCCCGCCAGCATCCGCGCGCCGTTGAGGCTGCGCGCGGCGGCGGCATAGAGCGTGTCGATGGTGAAGCTGGACTTGCCCGATCCCGACACGCCGGTGATGCAGGTGAAGGTGCCGAGCGGGATCGCCGCGGTGACGCCGCGCAGATTGTTGGCGGTGGCGTTGTGGACGGTGAGCTTCTTGCCCGATCCCTTGCGCCGCTTCGCCGGCACGGGGATGGCGCGGGTGCCGTTGAGGTAATCGGCGGTGATGCTGTCCTTGCTCGCCAGCAATTCGGGGACGGTGCCCTGGGCCACGACGGTGCCGCCATGGACGCCCGCGCCCGGCCCCATGTCGATGACATAATCGGCGGTGCGGATCGCATCCTCGTCATGCTCGACCACCAACACGGTGTTGCCGAGATCGCGCAGGCGGCGCAGCGTGGCGAGCAGCATGTCGTTGTCGCGCTGGTGCAGGCCGATCGAGGGTTCGTCGAGGACATAGAGCACGCCCGACAGGCCCGAGCCGATCTGGCTGGCGAGGCGGATGCGCTGGCTCTCACCGCCGGACAGGGTGCCGGAGGTGCGGTCGAGGTTGAGATAGTCGAGCCCGACATTGTTGAGGAAGCCGAGGCGCTCGTCGATCTCCTTGAGGATCGCGCGGGCGATCTCCGTCTGTTGCGGGGTGAGGGCGGCGGGCAGCTGGGCGAACCAGGCGAGCGCGTCGACCACCGACAGGCGGGTGATGCTGGAAATGTCGCGCATGCCAACCTTGACCGCCAGCGCCTCGGGCTTGAGGCGGGCGCCGTGGCACGTCTCGCACGGGTGCGCGGCCTGGTATTTGGACAGCTCCTCGCGCATCCACGCGCTCTCGGTCTGGAGCATGCGGCGGTTGAGGTTGCCGATGACGCCCTCGAACGGCTTCTTCACGTCATACGACTTGCGGCCGTCGATGAAGGTGAGGGTGACGGGCTTGCCCCCCGTGCCGTGGAGGATGATCAGCCGGACCTCGCCGGGCAGGTCCCGCCACGGGGTGTCGAGGCTGAAGCCGAATTCGCGCGCGAGGCTGGCGAGCACCTGCATGTAATAGGGGCTGGGCGGGTTGGACTTGGCCCAGGGGACGACCGCCCCCTTCTTGAGGCTGAGGTCGTGGTTGGGGACGACCAGGTCCTCGTCGAAGATCAGCTTCTCGCCCAGGCCGTCGCAGGTCGGGCAGGCGCCCTGGGGCGCGTTGAAGCTGAACAGCCGCGGCTCGATCTCCGCAATGGTGAAGCCCGAGACGGGGCAGGCGAATTTTTCGGAGAAGACGATGCGGTTGGGCGGAATGCCGGCGCCTTTCATCTTGCCGGGGTCGGAGGATCGGGTGCTCGCCTCTCCGTTCGTGTCGAGCGTCGTCGAGACACGTTTCTCGACTTCGCTCGAAACGAACGGGGTGGGGGCTTCGCGAACCGAGGTGGTCGCGCTTCCCCTCTCCCCCGAAAGGGAGAGGGAGTCCACCGTGCCGTCGACCAGGTCGACATAGGCCAGCCCCTCGGCCAGCTTGAGCGCGGTCTCGAAGCTGTCGGCCAGGCGGGTCGCGATGTCCGGGCGGACGACGAGGCGGTCGACCACGACCTCGATGTCGTGCTTGAACTTCTTGTCGAGCGCGGGGGCTTCCTCGATCAAATACTGCTCGCCGTCGATGCGGACGCGCTGGAAGCCGGCGCGCTGCCATTCCGCCAGCTCCTTGCGATATTCGCCCTTGCGCCCGCGCACGACCGGGGCGAGCAGCAGGATGCGCGTCCCCTCCGGCAGCGCCAGCACGCGGTCGACCATCTGGCTGACCGTCTGCGCGGCGATCGGCAGGCCGGTGGCGGGCGAATAGGGTACGCCGACCCGCGCCCACAACAGCCGCATGTAATCGTAGATCTCGGTGACGGTGGCGACGGTCGAACGCGGGTTGCGGCTGGTCGTCTTCTGCTCGATCGAGATGGCGGGCGACAGCCCCTCGATATGGTCGACGTCGGGCTTCTGCATCAGCTCCAGGAACTGGCGCGCATAGGCCGACAGCGATTCGACATAGCGCCGCTGCCCCTCGGCATAGATGGTGTCGAAGGCGAGGCTGGACTTGCCCGACCCCGACAGCCCGGTGATCACCGTCAGCGTGTCGCGCGGAATGTCGATGTCCACGCCCTTGAGATTATGCTCGCGCGCGCCGCGCACGGAAATTGTCGTAAGTGCCATGGGCGAGGGTTCTAGCTTTGTTCCGGAGGGGATTCCAGAGGGGAGATAGGGCGGGGCGGCCGGGGATGCGAGGGGGCAGCGCGATTGGTCGTCCAAGACGGCCGCGGCGGTCGGCGCCCCAATATCCGCCGCATATTCGCTGCAAAAATGACAATTACGTGACGCGCGTCGTAACTCCAATCTGGTGGAAACCAGAGTTGCCAACTGATTTGTTCCAAGTCAGGTAGCGTCTGGCAGGGCTTGGCTTTTTCCTGCAATTCAGTGGGGTGGTATGATGTTGACGTTGCGCGGCACGGATGGTGCGGACATTCTTACCGGAGGCGCGGAGGACGATCTGATCGACGGCGCTGCGGGGAATGACAGTCTTGGCGGCAGTGGCGGCAACGACACGATCATCGGTGGAGCCGGCGCAGACTCGCTAGTGGGTGGTGCCGGAGACGACCGGCTTTATTCATTTGTGCCAGACCCAACGCTCAACCCGGAGATGCCATGGCTGACCGGTGCGTCGACCGACATATTCAATGATCCAGACACATTGATCGGTGGGGATGGCGACGACCACATTTTTGCAGGGGTCGGCGACTTCATAGATGGGGGCGCGAGCAGATACGGCAATAGCATCTCGATCTCCTTCCTGGGGTCCGCAACCGGCGTGCAGGCCGACTTTCGCCAGTTTCGCAACAATGACATCGACGTCGTAATCAACGGTACGACCATTCGTAATATTCGACACGTCGCCTATATCGAGGGAAGCAATTTCGACGATCTGCTTGCCCCGGTAACAAGTTACTATAGCAATGGGAGCAGCGTGTACGGGCGTGGCGGAAACGATACGCTAATCGCGGAATATTACACAGGAACTGGCGGTTCTGGCCTGTTTGGGGGGGACGGCAACGACACGCTCGATGGGACATTCTCGCAATATGGCGGCGTCTATAATGGTGACGCCGGCGACGATTTGATCGACACGCGAAGTGGGAGTCCGGTGACCGCCGATGGCGGGGATGGCAACGATATCTTGCTTGCGCGCGACGGGACGATCCGAGGTGGTGCTGGCGATGATCGAATAACTCTCCAATTCAGCAGCTTCCCGATTGCGCTTGGCGATAGCGGGAATGACCAGATTACAGGATCGTCGAGCTTAGATCGTCTTTTTGGCGGCAGCGGTGCCGACACGATCATCGGCGGTGGCGGTGCAGACACCATTGCATCGAGCGATGGCGAACCTTCAACATTCTATTATGTATATGTTCCCCAACTTGACTCGGGCGCGGAGCGTGACGTCATTGACGCCGGCGCCGGGGACGACATTGTGTTCGCAGGCTTTGGCGACGATGCGGACGGAGGCGACGGAAACGATACGTTGACCTTGTCGCTGGCCGGGTCTGCGGAGGGGGTGACCTTTGACGCCTCCGGCCTGGCGGGCGGCGGCGCGGTCACCTTTGCCGGCGGCACGATCCGCGGCTTTGAAACGATCGAGAAGGTATATGGCACGCGGTTCGACGACACGATCATCGTCGGGACACAGTCGAGCCTGGTGTCCATCGATGCCGGCAATGGGAACGATGTGATCGTGTCGAGCGGAAGTTCGGTTTCGATACTTGGAGGCGCCGGGAACGATTATTTCATCAGCGGCGCTGCCGGCGATATCTTTAACGGCGGTGAAGGTTTCAATACGGTCGGGTATATCAATTATACTTCTGGTATCACCATCACGCTGGGTGCGTTCGATGAAGTGGTAACCGGGCCCGGGGGCGATCAAATCACCAACGTGTCGCACGTCAATGGATCGGAGTTTGCCGACCTCATCCGCGGCAACATCTTTCCAAACAGGCTTGCCGGTCTTGGGGGCAATGACACGCTCGAGGGCGGGGGAGGTGCGGACCTTCTCATCGGCGGATTTGGCAATGACACCTTTTACGTCGAAAATCTGGACGACACCGTCGTAGAAGCTGCGGGCGAGGGCGCCGATGCGATCATCGTGCGCGCCACGGCAAGCAACTTCGTGCTCAGCGCCGGTGTCGACGTCGAGACGCTTTCGGCGGATACCGGCACCGCACCCATCAACATCACCGGCAACTGGCAGTCGCAGACGATCAACGGCAATGACGGGGCGAACATCCTGTCGGCGGGCGGGCCGGGCGCGCCGGACACGCTGAACGGCGGGCTGGGCGACGACACGTACCGCGTTTTCGCGACCGGCGACGTGATCAACGACACCGGTGGCAACGACATCGTCTATGCCAGCGGAACAAGCTATTTCCTGTATTCGACTGCCGCGGTCGAAACGCTTTCGACGTCGCTGCACGCGGGCACGGAGAGCTTCTACCTGGTCGGCAACGGCGCGTCCCAGGTGATCATCGGCAATTTCGGCGACAACATCATCAACGGCCGTTCGGGTGACGGGCAGGGCAATCCCGACACGCTCATCGGCCTGGCCGGCAACGACACGTTCGCCGTGTTCCTGCAGGGCGATGTCGTGCGCGAAGAGGTCGGACAGGGTTCGGATATCGTCGTCGCCAATGCCAGCTATCAGTTGCGCGAAGGCACCGAGATCGAGGTCCTGACCGCGGTCGACCAGACAGCCACGGCTGCGTCACAGCAGTTCACGCTGCGCGGCAACGGCTTTGCCCAAACCATCGTCGGCAATGACACGGTCAACGTGCTCGACGGCCGCGGCGGCAACGATGTGCTGATCGGACGGGGCGGGAACGACACCTTTGCGTTCACAACCGCGCTCGGCAGCGGCAATGTCGACACGATCCAGGACTTTGCCGCCGGTGACAGGATCGGGCTCGCGTCCGACATCTTCGGCAGCGTCACGGCTGACGGGATCGTGGCCGGCGAGTTCGTGATCGGCACGGCGGCGGCCGATGGCGACGACCGGCTGATCTACGATCAGGCGACGGGGCGCCTGTGGCTCGACGCCGACGGAAATGGTGCGGGTGCGGCGGTCCTGTTCGCGCAGCTGGCGGCGGGAACCGTGCTGAGCGCCAGCAGCTTCGTCGTCATCGCGCCGGTCGCATCCTTGCCCGCCGCCTGACGACGGCGCATGGCGGAGCGCGGCCGCGTCGGTGCCGCGCTTCGCGCAAGTCGCGTGCCGCCGACTGCACGCGACACCGATGCGATTGGGCGACGTTCAACCCCCGTTGCCCATTCGCATCGACCCGCGCGCTCGCGACGCTAAATGATTTCGGGACCCGCACGCCGGGCCGCAGATCATGTTGTTGTTCGAATCCGGCTGTCCGCCAGGCTCGGGCACATATGTTCGCGATTCCGTCTGGCTCGATCACCCAACGGAACAAAGGGCAGAGATGATCCGTCTCGGGCTTTGCAATCGATTGCAGTCGTGTTACCGAGCGTTTCGAAGCCGATCGAATCGGACGTTTCAACAGGAGGATCGAGGATGAAGGCCAACCAGCTGTTTGTCGCGTCGAGCGCGTTCGCGCTGATCGTCGCCGCCACGCCGGCGCGGGCGCAGGATGCCGTGGCGCAGGCCGAGGCTGCCGCCGGTGCGGAGGCCGATCCCGCCGCCGATCCCGCATCCCAGGATGGCGGCGACATCGTCGTCACCGGCGTGGCGCGCGGCACCAACCGGCTGGACAGCGCGGTGTCGGTCAGCTCGCTGTCGGGCGACGAGCTGGTCAAGTCGGCACCGCGATCGGTGGCGGAAGTGTTCCGCCAGATCCCCGGCATCCGTTCGGAAAGCTCGGGCGGCGAGGGCAATGCCAATATCGCGGTGCGCGGGCTTCCGGTCGCGTCGGGCGGCGCCAAGTTCCTGCAATTGCAGGAAGACGGGCTGCCGGTGCTGGAGTTCGGCGACATCACCTTCGGCAACGCGGACATCTTCCTGCGCGCCGACCTGAACGTCGCGCGGGTCGAGGCGATCCGCGGCGGATCGGCATCGACCTTCGCCTCCAACTCGCCCGGCGGCATCATCAACCTCATCTCCAAGACCGGCGAGCGCGAGGGCGGATCGGTGCAGGGCACGGTCGGCCTGGATTACGAGGAATACCGCATCGATTTCGACTATGGCGGCAAGCTGTCGGACACGCTGCGCTTTCATTTCGGCGGCTTCTATCGCCAGGGCGAGGGGCCGCGCCGCGCCGGCTATGACGGCAACAAGGGCGGCCAGATCAAGGCGAACATCACCAAGGAATTCGACGGCGGCTATGTCCGCGTCTATGGCAAGTATCTCGACGACCGCGCGATCGGCTACCTGCCCAATCCGGTGCGGGTGACGGGCAGCAACGGCAACCCCGATTATTCCAACGTGCCGGGGTTCAGCATCAACAACGACACGCTGCATTCGCGCTATTTCACGCGCAACATCACGCTGGACGGCGACAACAACCCGACGGTCAACGACATTCGCGACGGCCAGCGGCCGCTGGTCAAATCGATCGGGCTGGAGGCGCAGTTCGAGATCGGCGACGGCTGGGAAGTGACCGAGCGGTTCCGTTTCTCGGACATATCGGGCCGCTTCATCTCGAACTTCCCGGCGACGGTCGACAGCGCGTCCGCAATCGCGACGTCGCTGGGCGGACCCGGCGCGACGCTGAGCTATGCCAACGGTCCCAATGGCGGCGCGGCGATCACCAATCCGGGCGCGCTCAACGGCAACGGGCTGCTGGCGCAGATCGTGGTGTTCGACACCGAGCTGGAGAGCCTGGACAACATCACCAACGACATCCGCCTGTCCAAGGGTTTCGACACCAGTTTCGGCCGGGTGACGGGCACGGCGGGCTTCTATGCCTCGCGCCAGACGGTCGACACCAACTGGCTGTGGACGTCGGCGCTGCTGGAAGTGCGCGGCGACGGCGAGGCGGCGCTGGTCAACGTCCGCGACGCGGCGGGCACGCCGGTGACGCAGGACGGCTTCTTTGCGTTCGGGGCGGCCTATTTCGGCAATTGCTGCCGGCGCAGCTATGATATCGACTATACCACCGCGGCACCCTTTCTGTCGCTCAACCTCGAGGCGGGGGCGCTGACCGTCGATGCGAGCGCGCGCTATGATTTCGGCGGCGCGCAGGGTTCGGTCGCGGGCGCTGACCTGGGCGGCGGACGATCGGGGCTGACCGCGTTCGACATCAACCGCGACGGCACCATCTCCGCCGCGGAGGGGCGCACCGCGATCATCCCGCTCGGCAGCGCGGCGCCGGTCGACTATAATTACGACTATCTCAGCTATTCGCTCGGCGTGAACTACCGCTTCGCGTCCAATTTCTCGGGCTTTGCGCGCTACAGCCGCGGCGCGCGCGCCAATGCCGACCGGCTGCTGTTCGGGCCGGCGATCAACACCGCGACGGGCGACCTGGTCGACAGTTCGGCGGCGGTCGACTTCGTCCGCCAGGCGGAAGCCGGGGTGAAGTATCGCGACGGCGGCCTCGCGCTCTATGCCACCGGCTTCTATGCCGAGACCGAGGAGCAGAATTTCGAGGCGACGACGCAGCGGTTCTTCAACCGCGACTATCGCGCCTATGGCGTCGAGCTGGAGGGCAGCTATCGCGTCGGCGCATTCTCGATCACGGCGGGCGGCACCTATACCGATGCGGAGATCACCGGCGACGCGATCAACCCGGGCGTCGTCGGAAATCGCCCGCGCCGCCAGGCCGAGTTCATCTATCAGGTGACGCCGCAATATGACGCCGAGCTGTTCACCGTCGGCGCGAGCGTCATCGGCACGACCGACAGCTTTGCCCAGGACAATAACGCGCTGGTCCTGCCCGGCTTTACCCAGGTCAACGGCTTCGTCCAGTTCCGGCCGCTGGAGCGGGTACAGCTGTCGATCAACGCCAACAACCTGTTCGACGTGCGCGGCTTTACCGAGGCGGAGGAGGGGACGATCCCGACCAACGGCATCGTGCGCGCGCGTTCGATCAACGGGCGGACGATCTCCGCCGCGGTGCGCTTCGACTTTTAAGGGTTAGAAGGAGCAGGAGTCACGCGAAGGCGCGAAGGGAAGGTTGTTCACGCAGAGGCGCGGAAGACGCGGAGTTGGTGCGTTCTTGGCGGCGTCAGCCGCGACCGACAGACCACGAGTTCTGAAGCCGCTGCGCGGCAATCGGCATCCCGTCTCTGCGCCCTCCGCGTCTCCACGAGAAAAAGCCCTGCCTTCCCTTTCGCGTCTTCGCGCCTTCGCGTGACTCCGATCCAACTGGCCCGAAGCCGCGACGCGCTGTCATCAAAGTGACGCGCCATTGCCGCGCTTGTTTAATCTTGCACTGCAACAGGCCCCTGGAAACCCAGGGGGACAAGATGACCAAGATCGCCACGATTTCCGCGCTGCTGCTCGCGTCCAGCGCGCTGTTCGCGCCCGCTGCCTTTGCCCAGGATGCCGCCGCGCCGGCCACGGCCACGGCGGCGGAGGACGCCAACGACATCATCGTCACCGCGCAGAAGATCGAGCAGCGCGCGATCGACGTGCCGATCACCATTTCGGCGGTGTCGGGCGCGCGTATCCGCGAGCTGGGCGTCAACGACCTGGACGAGCTGTCCAACTTCATCCCCGGCCTGAACATCCAGGAACAGAGCGCCAACAATCCCGGCATCGTCATCCGCGGCATCACGTCGGATTCGGGTTCGGCGCAGCAGGGCCCGCGCGTCACCCTCTATTACAACGGCGTCGACATCTCGCGCTCGCGCGGATCGTACCAGGCGATCTATGATCTGGAGCGCGTCGAGGTCATCAAGGGGCCACAGGCGACGCTGTTCGGCACCGCGAGCGCGGTCGGGGCGATCAGCCTGACCTCCGCCCGCCCGCAGGAAGGCTTTTCCGCGTCGCTGACCGGCGGCTTCGGCAATTTCGACCAGACGCTGCTGCAGGGCTACATCAACCTGGGCAATGACAGGATCGCCGGGCGCGTCGCGGCCGAGTGGAAGCGGCGCGACGGCTATGTCGAAAATCTCGCGCCGGGCCAGGACGACCTGTACGCGCAGGACAATGTCGGCGTCCGCGCCTCGCTGCGCTTCACGCCGAGCGAGGACATCACGATCGACCTGATCGGCACCTATGACCGCCAGCGCAACAGCGGCACGCCGTTCATTTCGGGATCGCTGCCGACCACCGCGGGCCCGGCCAACCCGTTCGGCCCGGCATTCCTGGGCGGATCGCCGGTGTCCGAAAGCGCGCTGGGCGCGGCGAGGCTGGGCCTCGACCGCGACGTGTACGACGTCAACCTGACCGCCGCGTGGGACTTTGCCGACGGCTGGACCTTCACCACGGTCAACGGTTACCGCGAGTTCGACAGCCTGGAAATCTTCGACGCCGACGGATCGGCTGCCTGGTACCTCGAATTCGCCGAGCTGGCGACGGGCTGGCAGTTCAACCACGAAGGCCGCTTCGCCTATGCCAGCGACCAGTTCCGCGGGTCGTTCGGCTGGAATTACTTCCATGAGGACGGCGTGCAGAACGTGCCGTTCTCGACCGAGGAAGGCACGTATCTGCAGTGCGCGGCGCGGGTGGCGGGCGCCGGCATCCCGTGCATCGCGCCCAACGGAACCGTCACGGCCGCGCAGGTGACGCGCATCCTGACCGGCGGGGCGGCGACCGCGATCCCCTATCGCTCGGTGTTCGAGAACCAGGGGCTGAACGACACCTATTCGGTGTTCGCGGATGGCACCTGGATCCCCACCCCGGCGCTGGAACTGACCGCGGGCGTCCGCGTGCTGATCGAGCAGCGTCAGTCGGGTTTTCGCGCGACGGTGCCCAATTCGGTGATCAGCCGCGCGCCGCTGATCCCGGGCCAGGTCGACACCGGCGGGCTGACCTATCGCGACGAGGCGAGCTTTTCGGCGGTGCTGCCGCGCTTCAACGCGCTGTATCGCTTCAGCGACGACGTTAACGTCTTCGCCACCGTGTCGAAGGGGCGCCGTTCGCCGGTGCTTCAGGTCGACGCGGTGCGCATCGCCAACCTGCCGACGCGGCGCGTGCAGAATGTCGCCGAGGAAACGGTGTGGAACTATGAAGTCGGCCTGAAGGGGTCGGTCGGCCCGGTGTCGGGCACGCTGGGCGTCTATTACCAGGAATATACCGATTTCCAGGTGAGCATCGTCAACCCGCAGACCGGCATCGCGCAGACGCAGAGCGCGGGCAATGCGACCAATTTCGGCGTCGAGGCCGAAGTGGCGGTGCGCGTCGCGCCGTGGCTGAACCTGTTCGGCAATCTCGGCTATATCGACGGCGGCATCGACGACGATCCGGCCAATGGCCGGTTCGCGGGCAACCGGTTCCGCCTGCAGCCCGAATTCCAGGGCGCGGCGGGCTTCACCATCGACGCGCCGCTGGGTGGCGGCGTCAGCTTCTTCGCAACGCCGACCGTCACCTATCGCAGCCGCATCTTCTTTGAAATCCCCAACAACCCGCTGATCAGCCAGGATGCGGTGACGCTGGTCAATGCGCGCGCGGGCCTGACGCTGGCCGACAATCGCTACGAGATCGCCGGCTTCATCCGCAACGCCTTCGACGAGGACTATCTGCTCGACGCGGGCAACACGGGCGGCGCGTTCGGCATCCCGACCTTCATCCCGGCGGAGCCGCGCTTCTACGGCGTACAGCTGACCGCGCGGTATTGAGGCGAGGTCGCGCCCCGTCCGGCGACGGGCGGGGCGGGCGGGCGAAGGGTGCGGTTGATCTTCGCGCGGCGGTGCGCCAGTCCGATCCAATGCAGCCACCCGCACCCTTTGCCGACGACCTCGACCTGACGCTGGCGGAGGCGTTCAAGCTGTTGACGCGGGGCGTGGTCGATCGGCGCAGCGCGTTTCGGACGATCCAGGTGGCGACGGTGGCGGCGGGCGGGGCGCCCGAGGTGCGGACGGTGGTGCTGCGCGCGTTCGAGCCCGCCGAGCGGCGATTGCGGTTCCATACCGACCGGCGCAGCGGCAAGTTCGCGCAGCTGGGCCGCGATCCGCGCGTCATGCTGCACGGTTATGATCCCGGCGCGAAGATCCAGCTGCGGATGGCGGGGCGGGCGACGATCCATATCGACGACGCGGTGGCGGACGACGCATGGGCACGGACCGCGCCGATGGGGCGGGCATGCTATGCGATCACGCCCGGGCCGGGGACCGTCGTTGCCGCGCCGATCGCGGCGCCCGAGGATCAGCCGCACGCGCGCGACCAGTTCGCGGCGGTGCGGGTCACGATCGACACGCTCGATTGGCTGTGGCTGTCCGCGCACGGGCATCGCCGCGCGCGTTTCGCGTGGGCGGGGGGCGAGTTGGCTTCGCGGTGGCTGGTGCCCTGAGGGTGTTTTGCGCTCGGGCTGATTCATCCCTTCCTTTTGCCGAGCGGAGAGGGATGGGACATTGCGTCAGACGCAGCGCCTGGTGGATAGCCCCCACCCCAACCCCTCCCTTGAAGGGGAGGGGCTTGAGCGGGCGAAGTTGATCTCAGCCGGCCCTCATACGCCTCACCCGAAGGGCAGGATGCCGCGATACTGGTCGAGCGGCGGCGCGCCGGGAAGCTGGGCGCCCTGGCGCAGCAGGAAGACGTGGCGGACGATTTCCGCCTGTTGCTCGATGCCGTAGCGCGTCAGCCGCCAGCCGGGCCGGAGGCTGTAGCCATAGCGGCAGAAGGGGTGTCGGGCGATGGGCAGGAAGATGCCGCGCTGATGCTGCCAGACATGGACGAGTTCGTGGATGAACAGCCCCTGCGCATCCAGCCCCGCGCAGCCGAAATCGTCGCAATAGAGCCCGCCCGCCGGGTGGAAATGGATCGTGCCGAGCGGTGCCATCGTTACCCGGCGCGGCTGGAACGGAAACCATTTGCGATTGGCGACGCGCGCGCGGCCATAATCGATCGCGTCGCCGAACACCCCGCGGGCCAGCGCGATTTCGCCGTCGGTGAGCGGTCGGGTGGACACGGATGCCGCCTATGCCATTTCCCGAAAATGATAAACCACTATGTCAAACCGTGCGCCTTTGGATGGACCGCGACCGGCCTGCACCAAAGCCATCCGTTCGGAAATGCCGGAGAGCGGCGAGGTGGGGCTCGCCGCTCTCCGGAACTGTTCAGGCGGCAAAGACGATGTATGCGCGCGTCGTGAGCGACCCGGTGCACCAGCGCGCATTGCTGGGAAAGGGTTTGCGCCCATTGCGCCAGCGGATGTCGACCTCGCCATGGCCATATCGAAGCACCCGCAGGTTTACATATTCCAGCAACTTGGCAGATACCCAGCCGCTCATCGCGGCTTCGAGTTCAGCCTTGTGTCGCGCGGGATCACCGCAGCTACGCACGCCCCGCCATCCCCGTGCGATCGTCTCCTCGATCCGCAATTCGTCGCCAGTTACTGGCACATCCTGCGCGATCGCTTCGGAAATCTCATCGGCGTTGAGCGCCGCCTGGTTGACGTCCTGCGACTTGTCCTCGAACAGCTCGATATATTCTGACATCGCCACCTCCCGTTTTGCGCGGTGCAGATTTGCGCCGCCCGGCCGGTGTCGAAGGTGAAGTGGATATTCGTAAGGGGTTTGGTTCAGAACCGAACGAAGGGATGCGAGATCGCCAGCGTTTCGGACCAACGCCCTTCGATCGTCATGACCCCTGTCGACGTCCGATCAGTGGCTGCCGCCATGCACCGAGCCATGGTCCGTCGCCTGACCCGACGGCGCGCGCAGTTCGGCCTTGACCGTCACGTTCGGGCTGTTGGCAAAGGCGACGGTCAGTTCGGCCGTGCCGCCGGGCTTCAGCGCGCCGGTGGGATCGAACAACATCACGTGACGGCCGCCGGGCGCGAGATCGAGCCGCGCCCCCGCGGTGAAGGGGACGCGCGCGCCCATCTGCATCCGGGTGACGCCGTTCTCCTCCACTGTCTCGTGCAGCTCGGCACGGGCGAAGGCGGGGCTGGTCACCGCGACGACCGCATCGTCGGCCGCGCCGCCGACAATGGTGAAATAGGCCGCCGCCGGTCGTCCCGCGATGGCGGGCAGGCGGATCCAGGCGTCGCGGATACCGGGCTGGGCAGGCTCGGCATCGCCGGCATCGGCCGCGGCCTGTGCCGCCGGCGTCGCGGCGGCATTGTCGGGCGTTGCATTGTCGGGCGTTGCATTGTCGGGCGTTGCATTTTCGGCCGTTGCGTTGCCGGCGGGGTCGGCGGCGGGCGCGCAGCCGGCGATCAGCATCAGCGCGATCAGGGGGAAGCGGGGCGACATCCGGCGGCGACTCCGTGCAGGGCTGGAACAGATGTCGCGACAGCTAGGCGTGTCGCAATCTTGCGGCAAGAGATGCCCCACCTATATCCGCCGGTGGAACGGTCGCGTCGCCACTCCCATCCGGGGCGCGATCAGGGTGCAATTTTTTCAAACTCACTGGGGGCCGAAGAGGAACCATGGCAAAAGTAATCGGGATCGATCTGGGTACGACCAACAGCTGCGTCGCAGTGATGGAGGGCGGCAGCCCCAAGGTGATCGAGAATGCGGAAGGCGCGCGCACGACGCCGTCGATCGTCGCTTTCGCCAAGGACGGCGAGCGATTGATCGGCCAGCCGGCCAAGCGCCAGGCCGTGACCAATCCCGACAACACCGTCTTTGCGGTCAAGCGGCTGATCGGCCGGCGTTTCGACGATCCGGTGACCAAGAAGGACACCGAGCTGGTGCCGTACACGATCGTGCGCGGCGGCAACGGCGATGCGTGGGTCAAGGCGGGCGGCGAGGAATATTCACCGAGCCAGATCAGCGCGTTCATCCTGCAGAAAATGAAGGAAACCGCCGAGAGCTATCTGGGCGAGACGGTGACCCAGGCGGTGATCACGGTGCCGGCCTATTTCAACGACGCCCAGCGCCAGGCGACCAAGGACGCCGGCAAGATCGCGGGCCTCGACGTGCTGCGCATCATCAACGAGCCGACCGCGGCCGCGCTCGCCTATGGCCTGGACAAGGATTCGAACAAGACGATCGCGGTCTATGACCTGGGCGGCGGCACGTTCGACATCTCGGTGCTCGAGATCGGCGACGGCGTGTTCGAGGTGAAGGCGACCAACGGCGACACCTTCCTGGGCGGCGAGGATTTCGACAGCAAGGTCGTCCAGTTCCTGGCCGACGAGTTCAAGAAGGCCGAGGGCATCGACCTGACCAAGGACAAGCTGGCGCTGCAGCGGCTGAAGGAGGCCGCCGAAAAGGCCAAGATCGAGCTGTCGAGCGCGGCGACGACCGAAGTCAACCTGCCCTTCATCACCGCCGACCAGAACGGCCCCAAGCACCTGGTCAAGACGATCAGCCGCGCGGACCTGGAAAAGCTGGTCGACGACCTGATCCAGCGCACGCTGGAGCCGTGCCGCAAGGCGCTGGCCGACGCGGGGCTGAAGGCCGACGCGATCGACGAGGTGGTGCTGGTCGGCGGCATGACCCGCATGCCCAAGGTGCGCGACGTCGTGAAGTCGTTCTTTGGCAAGGAGCCGCACACCGGCGTCAACCCCGATGAAGTCGTGGCGATCGGTGCCGCGATCCAGGCGGGCGTGCTGCAGGGCGACGTCAAGGACGTGCTGCTGCTCGACGTGACGCCGCTGTCGCTGGGCATCGAGACGCTGGGCGGGGTGTTCACCCGCATGATCGACCGCAACACGACGATCCCGACCAAGAAGAGCCAGGTCTATTCGACCGCCGACGACAACCAGCAGGCGGTGACGATCCGCGTGTTCCAGGGCGAGCGCGAAATGGCCGCCGACAACAAGATGCTGGGCCAGTTCGACCTGGTCGGCATCCCGCCCGCGCCGCGCGGCGTGCCGCAGATCGAGGTGACCTTCGACATCGACGCCAACGGCATCGTCAACGTCAGTGCCAAGGACAAGGGCACCGGCAAGGAGCAGCAGATCCGCATCCAGGCGTCGGGCGGCCTGAGCGACAACGACATCGAGCAGATGGTGCGCGATGCCGAGAAGTTCGCCGAGGAAGACAAGAAGCGCCGCGCGGCGGCGGAGGCCAAGAACAACGCCGAATCGCTGATCCACACCACCGAGCGCCAGCTTGCCGAGCATGGCGATCAGGTCGACGCCGGCCTGAAGGGTGAGATCGAGGCGGCGATCGCGGACGCGAAGAGCGCGGTCGAGGGCGGCGACGCGGACGCGATGACCGCCAAGTCGCAGGCGCTGGCGCAGGTCGCGATGAAGCTCGGCCAGGCGATCTATGACAAGCAGCAGCAGGCGGAAGCCTCGCCCGCCGCTGCCGAAACCGGCCCGACCGAGGAAGTGGTCGACGCCGAGTTTTCCGAGGTGGACGACAACAAGGCGTAAGGCCGGTGCAACGGTTCTCGACTTCGCTCGAACCGAACGGATGGGGCTCTAACCCGCCGTTCGTCCCGAGCGGAGTCGAGGGGCGTTTGTTGGAGCTCCCCCGATGACCACCCAGATCGACTATTACGAGCTGCTCGAATGCGAGCGCGGCGCGGACGACGCCACGATCAAGAGCGCGTACCGCAAGCTCGCGATGAAGTACCACCCCGACAAGAACGGGGGCTGCAAGGAGTCCGAGGCCAAGTTCAAGGCGGTCTCCGAAGCCTATGAGGTGCTGAAGGACCCGCAGAAGCGCGCGGCCTATGATCGCTATGGCCATGCCGCGTTCCAGAATGGCGGCGGTGCCGGCGGCGGCGCGCAGGATTTCGGCGCGTTCAGCGACATTTTCGAGACCATGTTCGGCGAGTTCATGGGTGGCGGGCGCGGCGGCCAGCGCGGTCCCCGGCGTGGCGCCGATCTGCGCTATGACATGGAGATCACGCTCGAGGAGGCGTTTCACGGCCGCGAGCGCCAGATCACCGTCGACGTCTCCAGCGCATGCGACGCCTGTGCCGGGTCGGGCGCGCGACCGGGCACCGGGGTCAAGACCTGCTCGACCTGTGGCGGCATGGGCAAGGTGCGCGCGCAGCAGGGGTTCTTCGTGGTCGAACGCACCTGTCCCGGCTGCCACGGCCAGGGCCAGGTGATCAGCGATCCGTGCACCAGCTGTCGCGGCGAGGGCCGGGTCGACAAGACCAAGACGCTGAGCGTCAACGTGCCGCCGGGCGTGGACGAGGGCACGCGCATCCGCTTGTCGGGCGAAGGCGAGGCGGGCGCGCGCGGGGCACCGCCGGGCGACCTCTACATCTTCCTCCACGTCGCGCGGCACGAGCTGTTCGAGCGTGAGGGCACGACGCTGCACGCGCGTGCGCCGATCAGCTTTACCACCGCGGCGCTGGGCGGCGAGATCGCGCTGCCCGGACTGGACGGCCAGACGATCGCGGTGCGGGTGCCGCCGGGCACCCAGTCGGGCCGCGAGGTGCGCCATCGCGGCGCGGGCATGCCGGTGCTGCAAGGGCGCGGGCGCGGCGACCTGGTCGTCCATCTGGAGGTCGAGATGCCGACCCGGCTGACTGCCCGCCAGCGCGAATTGCTCGAGGAATTCCGCGCCACCGAAACGGGTGAGGAATGCCCGCAGTCGAGCGGCTTTTTCGAGAAGTTGAAGCGCGCGGTCGGGGGATAAGGTGTCGCCGGAACTGACGATCCGGCGCGATGACCTGTCCAGTGCGGCGACGCGCGAGCTGCTGGCGCTGCATCTGGCGGGCATGCATGCCAACTCGCCTGCGGATGCGGTGTTCGCGCTCGACCTGACCGGGCTGCAGCGCCCGGACGTGCGGGTGTGGAGCGCGTGGTCGGGCGAGCGCATTGCCGGCATCGGTGCGCTGAAGTTGCTCGGTGATGGCACGGGCGAGGTGAAGTCGATGCGGACGCATCCCGACTTCCTGCGGCGCGGGGTCGCGGCCGCGCTGCTGGAGCATATCATCGGCGAGGCGCGCGCCGGCGGCTGCCATCGGCTGAGCCTGGAGACGGGGAGCGGTCCGGCCTTCGAGCCGGCGCTAGCGCTGTACCGGCAGCGCGGGTTCGTCGAAGGCGCGGCGTTCGGCGACTATCGGGCGAGCGCGTTCAATCAGTTTCTGCATCTGGCTTTGTGAGTGACGGCGGCATCGGATTACGGAGTCTCCGGGGCCACGCACTGCCACGGACATGGCGGGTGTGGCGCATGGATGCCAGATTACGTCCGGCATGACGGCGGTAAGTTGGTGGTTGCCGCTTGATTGTTATTCGGTCACTTCCGCGAACGAATCGTTAATCTCGCAGCGATAGCGTGGCCTACATGGTACGATTGGCGCTCGATTGTAAGTCACTGATAGAAGGCTGAACAATCGTCATCGCGCGACCTACAATCCGTATCTTTGGAGGGCCGTCAAAGATGGGCTTCAACCATTTGCTTCGACGCTGGTCCACATTGTTTGGCGCGCTTATCGCGATGGCCATTTGCGGTCTGCTGACGGCCTGTGTCGAGCGCGAGACGCTTCGCTATCGGATCACGGTCGAGATCGAGACACCTCAAGGTCTGCGTACCGGGTCGAGTGTGTGGCAGGTGTCAGCCGTTTCGACGCCAGCATTTCCCGGGCCCGAGGCTGGCGGCGTGCGCGGTGCAGGGCGCGGTGAAGCGGTCGCAGTCGATCTGCCGGGTGGGACGCTCTTTGCGCTTTTGCGCGCTCAGGACGGCAGTGCAAGTTACTATCCGGTGATGTCAATCATCAGAGAACTGCGACCCAAGGGCGTGTTGAAGCCCGATTGGGCGGCCGAGATGCGCGCGATGCAGCGCAATCCTGGGACGTTCGAGCTGCCAGCCGAAAATTATCCGCTGCTCGTTCGTTTCAAGGCAATTGCCGACGTTCGATCAGTTGAGGTTGTCACGCCAGAGAACATCAGCGATGTTTTCGGCCGTGGCTACGCCGTGCGGCGTATTACGATCCATGCAACCGATGATCCCATATCAACCGGAATCGAAAGTCGCCTGCCTTGGGCGGACGATTATGTTGACAAAAATCTCCGTGGCGAGAAGACTCAAGGTCGATTCGATCAAGGCGTTGGAAACATTATTGGAACGGGGTCGTTTACCACGGAGTACAGACGATGAAGCGTTGCGTAGGGAGCCTTATCGGCTAAGGCTCAGCCGAGCACCCGCTCGAAAATCGTGTCGATGTGCTTGAAATGGTAGCCGAGGTCGAACTTGTCCTCGATCTCCGCCGGGGTCAGCGCGGCGGTCACGTCGGAGTCGGCCTTGAGCAGGTCGAGCAGTGACAGCGCGCCGTCCGATTCCCAGACCTTCATCGCGTTGCGCTGAACGAGGCGATAGGCGTCCTCGCGGCTGACCCCGGCCTGCGTCAGCGCGAGCAGCACGCGCTGGGAGTGGACGAGGCCGCCCATCTTGTTGAGGTTCTTCTCCATCCGTTCGGGATAGACGACGAGCTTGTCCATCACCCCGGTCAGCCGGGCGAGCGCGAAGTCGAGGGTGATGGTCGCATCCGGGCCGATATAGCGTTCGACCGACGAGTGGCTGATGTCGCGTTCGTGCCAGAGCGCGACATTCTCCAATGCCGGGGTGACATAGCCGCGGACCATGCGGGCGAGGCCGGTCAGGTTCTCGGTCAGCACCGGGTTGCGCTTGTGCGGCATCGCCGACGAACCCTTTTGCCCCGGCGAGAAATATTCCTCCGCCTCGAGCACTTCGGTGCGCTGGAGGTGGCGGATTTCGGTCGCCAGCCGCTCGATCGAGCTGGCGATGACGCCAAGCGTGGCGAAGAACATCGCGTGGCGATCGCGCGGGATCACCTGGGTCGAGACAGGTTCGATGCTGAGTCCCATCTTGGCGGCGACATGCGCTTCGACGCGCGGGTCGATATTGGCGAAGGTGCCGACCGCGCCGGAGATCGCGCAGGTCGCGACGTCGGCGCGTGCGGCGACCAGGCGGGCGCGGTTGCGGTCGAACTCGGCATAGGCCTGAGCGAGCTTGAGGCCGAAGGTGACGGGTTCGGCGTGGATGCCGTGGCTGCGCCCGATCGTGGGGGTGAGCTTGTGCTCATAGGCGCGGCGCTTGAGCACCGCGAGCAGCTGGTCGAGATCGTCGATCAAGAGGTCGGCGGCACGCGCCAGCTGGACCGCCAGACAGGTGTCGAGCACGTCTGAGCTGGTCATCCCCTGGTGCATGAAGCGCGCTTCGGGGCCGACATGTTCGGCGACGTTGGTCAGGAAGGCGATGACGTCGTGCTTCACCTCCGCCTCGATCGCGTCGATGCGCTCGACCTCGAACGCGCCGCGTTCCCAGATCGCGGCAGCGGCTTCGCGCGGCACGACGCCCAGTTCGGCGAGCGCATCGGTCGCGTGCGCCTCGATCTCGAACCAGATGCGGAACCTGGCTTCGGGCGACCAGATCGCGGCCATGGCCGGGCGGGAATAGCGGGGAACCATGCGGGCTCTTTCGTTCGCGGGGGCGGGGACGGCAATCGTCTCACCGCAGATAGGCCCCGGATCCGGGACGAGGCGCGCGGTATCAAGGATGAGCGGTCGGTTCAACTTGGTTCCAGGGGAACGAAGAAAATCCTGAGCTGTTGCATTTGGGCACGTCGCGTCGGGAAGCATGGACAGATCCCGGACGACCTGTCGTAAAAATCTGGAGTATTTACAATGCTTAAGACCCTTATTCTCGCCAGCGCGGCGCTGGTTGCCGCCCCGGCGCTCGCCCAGGACACGACCACCCAGGATACCGCCACCCAGTCGCCCGCGACCGAGTCGACCGCGCCCGCGCAGCAGAACGCACCGGCCGCCCCGACCACGGCCGACAGCACAAGCGCACAGACGTCGGCGACCGCGCAGGCCGCGGGTCCGGACCAGATCGCGCAGATCGTCGAAACCGAGTTTCCGACCTATGACAAGGATTCGTCGAGTGACCTGAACCAGGAAGAATTCGGCGCGTGGATGGTGGCGCTGCGCACCGCGAGCGAGCCCGGCGTCAATGCGCAGTCGGCCGAAGTCAAGACCTGGACCGGCCAGGCGTTCGCCTCAGCCGATGCCGACAAGTCGAGCACGGTGACCAAGGCGGAGCTGACCAGCTTTCTGAGCAAGGGTCAGGCTTCGTAATCCATCCTTCTCCCCCCTCCGGGAGTTCTACGGTGTGCCGCCGGGGTTTACGCCCCGGCGGTACATTTTTGTCATGTGCGTCTTTGTCATGTGCGTCGGGATTGGCGTGCGCCCGCGGCTGCGCCCAGCCAGTGTTCGGGCACCGGGGCTCCGTTCGGCCCGATCAGAGCAGGCCGAGCGTGCGCAGGCTGGAATGCCCCGACGCGCCGACGATCAAATGATCGTGGAGTGTGATGCCGAGCGGCCTGGCGGCGTCGGCGATGCGGCGGGTCAGGTCGATGTCGGCGCGACTGGGCGTCGGATCGCCGCTCGGGTGATTGTGCACCAGGATCAGCGCCGCCGACCCGAAATCGATCGCGCGGCGGATCACCTCGCGGACATAGACCGGGGCCTCGTCGATCGAGCCCTCGCTCATCAGTTCGTCGCGGATCAGCATGTTGCGGGTGTTGAGGTGAAGGACGCGGAACCGCTCGATCGCGTGATGCGCCATGTCGGCATGGAGATAATCGAGCAGGGCCTGCCAGTTCGCCAGGACCGGGCGCTCGGCGGTCGAAGCCTTGAGCAGGCGCAGCGCCGCGGCATGCGCGACCTTGAGCGCGGCGGCGCTGGTCTCGCCCATGCCGGGCACGCGCTGGAGCGCGACGCCATCGGCGCTCAGCAGCCCGGCAATGCCGCCGAATTCGGCGAGCAGCGCCTTGGCCAGCGGCTTGGTGTCACGCCGGGGGATGGCGAGCGCGAGCAGATATTCGATCAGCTCATGGTCGAGCAGCGCGTCGCCGCCATGATCGAGCAGCCGCCCGCGCAGCCGTGCGCGGTGGCCGGCGGCATGGTCGGTCGCGGAAGGCGGATCGTCGCGCATCGGAGGCGAGCCTAGCGCGGGCGGGGCGGACGGCGCAATCGCGCCGCTTGACCGGTTGATGTCGCCGCCGCAACGTCCGCGCGAGTTGGGAGTTTGATGCGGCGTGACGGCGGAACAAGACGAAGGGCCGGGCGACGTCGCGCCACGGGTGCGGCGACGCCGGATGAGCTGGTCGCGCCGCCGTCGCGCCGCTTCGGCCGCGCTGGTGCTGGTCGCGGCGGCGGGGCTGGGGCTGTGGACCCAGCGCCGTCCGATCGCCGACGAGCTGATCCGGCGCGAGCTGGTCCGCGCGGGCGTGCAGGCGAGCTATCAGGTCCGCGATATCGGCTTTGCGCGCCAGCGGCTGACCGATGTCGTCATCGGCGACCCGAAGCGCCCCGATCTGACCGCCGACTGGGTCGAAGTCGAAACGCGGGTGCGCTTCGGCACGCCGGAGATCGTCGGCGTGCGCGCCGGCCATGTCGTGCTGCGCGGCGCGTGGCGCGACGGCCGCATCAGCCTGGGCGCGATCGACGCGCTGCTGCCCGCGCCGAGCGGTCGGCCGATCGAATTGCCGACACTCGACATATCGGTGGCGGATGCGCGCATCCGGCTCGACACGCCCTATGGCCGGATCGGCATCGCGATGACCGGCGCGGGGCGCGTGCGCGACGGCTTTCGCGGCCGGGCCGGGATGTTCGCCGACACGCTGGCGGCCGGTGATTGCCGCGCCCGCACGCTCCGCGCGACGCTGGCGGTCGCGATCGACGCCGGCGAACCGCATGTGACGGGCCCGGTGCGAGCCGCGGAGGCGGGGTGTGCGGGGGTGGCAGTCGCCCAGCCGGAGGTCGCGGTCGACGCGGTGCTGGGGAACCGTTTCGACCGCTGGCAGGGTCGCGCCGACGTTCGCGCGGCGAGGGTGGCGGCCAGCGCGGGCGCGATGCGGGGCGTCACGGGCGCGGCGCGATTTTCGGGCGGGCCGGCGCGGACCGAGGGCACGGTGCGGCTGATGGCGGCGGGCTTTGCGGGATCCGGCGCGCGCGGCGAGCGGCTTGGCATCGACGGGCGCTATCGCGTCGGCCGCGGCGGATGGGCGTTCGACGGCAGCGCGTCGGCGGCGCGGATCGACCCGGGCGCGCAACGCCGCCAGCAGGTCGCCGCACTGGCGCGCGCGGGGGCGGGCACCCCGGTCGCGCCGTTGCTCGACCGGCTGGGCGCGGCGCTCCTGCGCGCCACGCAGGGCGTGTCCGCCGAGGCGATCGTGGCGGCGGCCGGACGGGGAAATGCGGGTGCGGTGACGATCGCCCGCGCCGGCCTGTCCGCGCCGACGGGGGCAAGCGTGTCGCTGAGCGGCGGCGAGAGCGTGCGCTATGCCTGGCCATCGGGTGCGATCGCGGCATCGGGGCGGGTCGTCCTGGGCGGCGGGGAACTGCCGGATGCGGTCGTAAGCTTTACGCGCAATCCCGCGAGCGGCGCGGTCAGCGGCGTTGCCGACATGGCGCCCTATGCCGCCAGCGGCGCGCGGCTGGCGCTGCGCCCGGTCGCGTTTCGCATCGACGGGGCCACCGGGACGGCGCGCACCGTCGCCACGTTGAGCGGGCCGTTTTCGGGCGGGCGGATCGACGGGCTGAGCCTGCCCGTCACCCTGAGCTGGCGGGGCGAACGGTTCACCGTCGGGCCGCAATGCGTGCCCGCCCGCTTCGAGCGGCTGGTCGTGTCCGCGCTGACGCTCGACCCGGCGGCGCTGCGCGTGTGCCCGGTGAACGGGGCGCTGGCGCGCTTTGGCGGCGGGGCGGTCGGCGGCGGGATCGCGGCCGACCGGGTCGCGCTGAGCGGGCGGATCGGATCGACGCCGGTCACGCTGGCGGCGGCGCGCGCGACATTCGGGCTGAGGGGGGCGGCGTTCGCCGTGGACGACGTCGCGGCGCGGCTGGGCGCGCCGGAGCGGGTGACGCGGCTGGACCTGGCGGAGCTTGAGGGGCGCGTTGTCGGGGGC
>NZ_LSHX01000010.1 GCF_001555965.1 Sphingomonas sp. CCH21-G11 | reverse complement strand
GATTGGGGGGTGTCGGGGGATAGGACTGACTGACAGCAACCCATTGCGTTCGTTTGCCGCGACTGCGATGTTTACCAAATGGGTCGCCGCATCTGGCTCGTTTATGCAATTTCGGTGGCACTTAGTGCCTGCGCCGATGAGTCGGAGACATCGCTCAGGAAGCAGTCTCCCGCGACACGCCAATGCTCTGCGGATTTGGGGGCGACTAGGGCGGCAACGCTCGTCGAACAATGCATTCAGGTTTCGCCTGCCACGCGACCGCCCTGCAACGCTCAGAACTCTTGTGCCATGATCCGAAACGAGATCAGACGCGGCTGCGACTACATCGGCGAAGGAAAGCCCGACTTCTGTGGAAGTTAGGAGCGGGCTTCTACACGAAGTGCGCCATTCGTGCAGGTCGCGTTAGTCTACCCCCCAAACGGCGCATTCAACCTCACGATTGCCCGGTTGAGCACGCCCGCGAACGTCACCCATATCAGATAGGGCAGCACCAGCAGCCCGGCGAGCGGGGTGATACGGGCCAGGCCGACCGCGAGCACCGCGACCGAGACCCATAGCCCGACCACCTCGATCAGCGCCCAGTCGGGCCGCCGCGCCATGAAGAACAGCGGGCTCCAGGCGAGGAAGAAGGCGCCGTTGACGCCGAACAGGATCAGCACGTCGCGGCGCGCGGCCGCGTCGGGAGCGGCGTTCCATGCGACGACGGCGGCGGTGGCGGCGCAGGCGAGGATGATCGTCCAGGCGGGGCCGAACAGCCAGTCGGGCGGCTTCCATTCGGGCTTGCGCAAATTCTTGTACCACGGGCCGATGATCGTCGTCCCGCCGCCCGCCAGGCCGAGCAGCAGCGCGATGCCGCCCGCGACCCACGGTGGCGACAATTCAAAGCCGTTCATGTTTGTCTGCCCTGATTGACACCCGGCATCTTGCCGACTGTCCAACGCATGTTACACAGCATGGGTGCGCCAGCCTTTCCCTTTTTCCGCGATCGTCGGGCAGGACGAGATGAAGTTCGCCCTGTTGATGAGCGCGGTCGACCCCAAGATAGGGGGCGTGATGGTGTTTGGCGACCGCGGTACGGGCAAGTCGACCGCGGTGCGCGCGCTGGCCGCGCTGCTGCCGCCGATTCCGGCGAGCGACGCGGGGTTTCAGGACGGCAGCCCGAAAAAGGGCAAGGTGCCGGTGCCGTTCATCGACCTGCCGCTGGGCGCGACCGAGGACCGCGTGGTCGGCGCGCTCGACCTGGAGCGCGCGCTGGGTGAGGGGGTCAAGGCGTTCGAGCCGGGGCTGCTCGCCCGCGCGCATGGCGGGTTCCTCTATATCGACGAGATCAACCTGCTTGAGGACCATATCGTCGACCTGCTGCTCGACGTCGCGGCGTCGGGCGAGAATCTGGTCGAGCGCGAGGGGTTGAGCGTGCGCCACCCGGCGCGCTTCGTGCTGATCGGCAGCGGCAATCCTGAGGAAGGCGAGCTGCGCCCGCAATTGCTCGACCGCTTCGGCCTGGCGGTCGAGGTGCGCACGCCCACCGCCATTCCCGACCGGGTCGAGATTTTGAAGCGCTGCGATGCGTTCGAGCGCGATCCCGCCGGCTTCACCGCCGCCTGGGACAAGGCGGAGCGCAAGACGCTGCGCCGCATCGCCAAGGGGCGCGAGCGGCTGGGCGCGGTGACGATGCCCGACGCGATCCTGGCGCGCGCGGCGATGATCTGTGGCGCGGTCGGCGTCGATGGCCTGCGCGGCGAACTGACGCTGATGCGCGCGGCGCGGGCGTTCGCGGCGATCGAGGGGGCGGACGAAGTGCGCGAGAGCCACCTCGATCGAGTCGCGCCGATGGCGCTCCGGCACCGGCTGCGCCGCAATCCGCTGGACGACACCGGGTCGACGGTGCGCATCGAACGCGCGCTCGGCGAACTGGCGGCGGCATGACCCCTGCGGGCGACGCGTCGCCCGTGGCGGAGATTGATCCCATCGCCGATGCGCTGCTCGCCGCGCGATTGTGCGCGGTCGATCCGATGCTGGGGGGCATGACGCTGCGCGGGGCGTCGCACGAAACCGCCGAGGCGATCGTCGCGGCGGTGCGCGCCGGGCTGGGCGCGGATGCGCCGGTGCGCCGGGTGCCGGGCAATGTCGATCTCGACCGGCTGATCGGCGGGCTGGACCTGGGCAGCACGCTGGCGTTCGGCCGGCCGGTGGCGCAGCGCGGGTTGCTGGCGGAGGCGGCGGGCGGCGTGGTCGTGCTGCCGATGGCCGAACGTGCCGCGGACAATGTGGTCAGCCAGATCGCGGTGGTGATCGATACCGGCGACGTCGTGCTGGAGCGCGACGGCATGGCGTCGCGCACGCCCGCGCGCTTCGTCACGATTGCGCTGGACGAGGGGCAGGGCGATGAGCGCGTCGCGCCCGCGCTGACCGAGCGGCTGGCGTTTGCCTTCGACGTCGTTGGCGTTCGCAGTCATTCACCCTTCCCCTGCAGGGGAGGGGCAGGGGGTGGACGCGCGCCACAAGCGCAACGCCCAGTGGACAGCCCCCACCCCAACCCCTTCCCTGAAGGGGAGGGGCTCAGCGAAAATGGCCGCGCTGCAGGCCACTCAGTTGTATGGTGGGTCGGCGCGGTCACGATAAGCGACGCGCAGGTCGAGGCATTGGCAGGCATCGCCGCGGCGCTGGGCATCGCATCGATCCGTGCGCCGATCTTCGCCCTCAGGGCGGCGCGCGCGCTGGCGCGGCTGGACGGTCGAGCTGTGGTGAGCGACGATGACGTTGCGCTCGCCGTGCGGCTGGTGCTGGTGCCGCGCGCGACGCGGCTGCCGGACACGCCCGAAGCGGAACCGGCCGAACCCGATGCGCCCCCGCCGCCGCCAGAGTCTTCCGATCGCCCCGCCGACGAGAGCCAGGATGCGCAGCAGCCGCAAAAGCTCGACGATGTCGTGCTCGACGCGGTGCTGGCCCAGCTGCCCCCCGACATGCTGGCGGCGATTGCCGAGGGGAACCAGGCGCGCGGCAAGCCGGGCGCAGGCGGCGCGGGCGAGCGGCGGCGGTCCCCGACGCGCGGACGGCCGGTCGGCACGCGCGCGGGCATCCCGCGTCATGGGTTGCGTCTCAGTCTAATCGATACGATCCGCGCGGCGGCGCCGTGGCAGCGACTTCGCGGGCGCGACGATGCGCGCGTGCGTATCCGCAAGGACGACCTGCGCATCCGCCGGTTCGAAACGCGCGCGGAAGCGACGACGATCTTTGCGGTCGATGCGTCGGGATCGGCGGCGCTCGCCCGGCTGGCCGAGGCCAAGGGCGCGGTCGAGCTGATGCTGGGCGAAGCCTATGTGAAGCGGGCGCAGGTCGCGCTGGTCGCGTTCCGGGGCGAGGGGGCGGAGCTGTTGCTGCCACCGACCCGGTCGCTGGCGCGCGCGCGCCGGGCGCTGGGCGAGCTGCCCGGCGGGGGCGGCACGCCGATCGCGGCCGGGCTGCACGCCGCGCTCGAACTGGCGCAAGCGGCGAAGGCGCGCGGGCGCACGCCGTTTGTCGTCGTGCTGACCGACGGCCGCGCTAACGTGACGCTGGCCGGTCTGGGCGACCGTACGCGCGCGCAGGCAGAGGCGCAGGCGGCGGCGCGGATGATTGCCGAGGCGGGCGTGGCGGGCGCGTTCGTCGACATCTCGCCACGCCCCCGGCCGGAGGGGGCGCTGCTCGCGGCTGCCATGCGTGCGCGCTATCTGGCGCTGCCGCGTGCCGATGCGCGAGAGATGCACCGCGCGGTCAAGGCGGTGCAGGCATGACGCTGCGCTTCGATCGCGACGGCCGCGACTGGCCCCACCGCGACGCCAGCCGTTTCGTGAACCTCGGGCGGCTGCGCTGGCACGTCCAGACAATGGGCGAGGGCCCGGTCGTCCTGTTGCTCCACGGCACAGGCGCGGCCACGCACAGCTGGCGCGGGGTGATGCCGCTGCTGGCGGAGCACTTCACCGTCATCGCGATGGATCTGCCCGGCCACGGCTTCACGACCGGGCGGCCGGCGGGTGGGCTTGCAATGCCGGCGATGGCGCGCGCGGTCGCCGACCTGCTCACCGCGTTGCAGGTTCAGCCTGTGGCGGTCATCGGCCATTCGGCGGGCGCGGCGATCGGGGTGCGGCTGGCGATTGACGGATGGGTCGCCCCGCGCGCGGTGATCGGGCTGAACGCCGCGCTGCTGCCCTTTCCGGGGCTCGCCGCGCGCATCTTTCCAACGCTGGCCAAGCTGCTCTTCGCCAACCCCTTCGCGCCCTATATCTTCTCGCGGATCGCGCAGGGTCCGGGTGAGGTTGCGCGGTTCTTGCTGCGCAGCACGGGATCGACGATCGATGCGGAGGGTGTTGCGCTGTACACGCGGCTGTTCAGCGACCCCGGCCATTGCGGCGCAGCGATCGCGATGATGGCCGAATGGGACCTGGAGGCGTTTGCGGCACGGCTGCCCGCCCTTTCGGTGCCGCTGACCCTGCTCCACGGCGATCGCGATGCCGCGATCCCGGCGCGCACGATGGCCGAGGTGGCGGCGATGGTGACCGGCACGCGCACCGAGCTGCTCGACGGGCTGGGCCATCTGGCGCATGAGGAAGCGCCGGCGCGGGTGGTCGAACGCGTCCGCGTCGCGCTGGCGGACGTAGCTATGTCAGCCACAGAATGACCCGTTGCTCGACTGCGCTCGAAACGAACGGAACAAGGGGAATAGGAGCCGGCCTATGCATTCAAACCTCTACGGCCTGATCGAGCTGATCTTCACCGGCGGCGTCGTGCTCGCGTTTCTCGGGTGGCAATATTGGTCGGTCAATCGCGAGATCGCCAGGGACAAGCGGAAGGCGAAGCCGCCCACGCCGGAATCAGACGCCTGAGTTGATCTTCGGTTGGCGGATTGTCCCTTCGCCTGAAGCGGAGTGCGTGCCGGACAGGCCCCACCCCAACCCCTCCCCTGAAGGGGAGGGGCTTGACGAGCCAAACTTGTCACAAGTTTCAACCGTCACCCCGGACTTGATCCGGGGTCTCGCTGCTTGACCTGCCGCAGGAAATAGCGGGACTCCGGATCAAGTCCGGGGTGACGGCCAGCTTATGACCACCGGCGTCAGAATAACGCGCGCGGCATCCGGTAAGGCAGCATGGTCTGGATGACCGGGTTGGCGAAGCGGGTGAGCGACAGGCTCTCATGCACCGCGAATGCGTCCTCTCCGAAAAGCCGGGTGTGCAGGCCCGAGCGCGCGTAGAATGGCGCGTCGATCCAGGTGCGCCGCACGCGGGCGCCGTCGCCGCCGTCGCTGCGCGTGCGCCGGTCGACCAGCCAGCCTGTGCGCGGCAGGCGCTGGCTCGGCGGCGCTTCGACATCGCGCCATCGGCCCTGTCCGTCGCACAGCAGCGCCAGGTCGAAGGGCCGACCGTCGCGGCGCACGCCTTCATAGATGACCGCGACGTCGCGCTTCAGGTGCGCGCGCGACCAGTGCCAGTCGCGAAACCCCGCCTCCAGCGGCTCATCGCCGAAATTGCTGTCGAAATAGCCGGGGCCGGACCAGCTGACGCCGGGACGGTCCATGGTCACCTCGACGCGCGCGCGCGGGCTGACCGGGTGCCAGCGATGCCGCGCGTCGGGATCGAGCGCAAAGGCGGTGGTCGCGATCATCTCGGGCCACAGCCGGATGCGTCCGCGCACGCGATAGGGCAGGGGCGCCGACCATTCGTCGATGTCGATGGTCAGGCAGTCGCCGTCCCACCGCATCGCACTGGGCCCGACCTGAAAATGGTCGGCGCTGCGGTCGACCCGCCCGACCCCGCGCTCCGTCATCGCCCAGGCCCCCGCGCGCGGGCCGTTCATCGCGATGTTGATCGCGCAGTGATTGTCGGGCCGGCCGCGCCCGGTGAGCTTGTAGTAAGGGGAGAAGACGCTGCCGACAAAGGCGATAATCGTCAGCCCGTACTGCCCGTCGTCGCTGTTCGCGTCGATGTACCACCAGGCATAGCCCTGGGCATCGACCGTGACGTCGAAGCGCGGTCCTTGCGCCAGCAATCGACGGCAAGGCTGGCGGACAGGGCGGCCATCGGCAGGCCCGCGCCCGGGTGCGTGCTGCCGCCCGCGCAATAGAGCCCAGGGATCCTGGTCCGGCTCCCCTGGCGCCGGAAGGATGCCGCCCACCCGTGCGAGGCCCGTCCATAAAGGGCTCCACCCGTCGACGGGCACAGTTGCTCGAACTCGGTCGGGGTCAAAAGCCGGGTAGCTTCCGGCTGCAAATCGAGCGAAAGCCCGGCTTGCGACAGCCGATTGCGCATCGCGTTCGTGCATTGGTCGATCTCCGACGGGGAAAAGCCGCCCCGGTCGCCGCGCGGCGGGGCATTGACGATGATCTGAAAGCGTTCGGCCGCGCCATCCCGGGCGCAGGCACCGATGTCGTCGCGATCCTGTGCGCAGACATAGACGGTGGGGTCGCCCGCCAGCCGGTTGTGGCCCAGCGCGGTAAACTCGGCCGGATAGTCGTTGGAAAACAGGACATTGTGGCGAACCAGCGGGAATCCGGTTGCCGTGGCGCGCGCCAGCCAGACGAATGCGCCCAGCGATCGCGCCGCGGGAGGCACCGCGGCGACCGCGCCGGCGGCGGCGGGACCGAACCGTCCGGCTGCGATCGCGGCGGGATCGGCGTTGCAGATGACGGCGCGCGCGGCGAGATGCTCGCCCGACGCCAGGCCGACGCCGCTCGCGCGGCCGTGCGCGACGGTGATCGCCGCCACCGGGCTGTCGTAGCGATAGGTGACGCCGAGCGACCGGCCCAGCGATTCGAGGGCGCGGGCAAGCGCATGCATGCCGCCGTCGATGAGCCACACGCCGCGGGCCTCGACATGCGCGATCAGCATCAGGGTGGCGGGACAGGCAAAGGGCGACGAGCCGCAATAGGTGGCGTAACGCCCGAACAACTGGCGCAGGCGTGAATCGCGGAAATAGCCGCCCAGCGCCTTCCACATCGATTCATAGGGCCTGAGGTTGAACGCGCTGGCCGGGCGATGGCGCGCGATTCGCCAGGTCAGCGTCAATGGATCGGTCTTCGGTGCGTGAAGGAAGCTCGGTTCGAGCGCGTCGAAGATGCGCTGGGCCTCGGCCCGAAAGGCGCGATAGCCGCGCGCTTCGCCGGCCCCCGCGAAATCGCCGATCGCCGCTTCGCTGGCGGCCGGATCCGCGAACAGGTCGAGCCGCGCGTCCGCGCCCCAGCCGTGCCGGGCGAGCAGTGCGGCGGGGCGCACGGTCAGGTAATCGTCGATCGACGCCCCGCATTCGGCGAAGATCGCGGCAAAGGTGTCGCGCAAGGTGAATACGGTCGGACCGGCGTCGACGGCTTCGCCCGCCACATCGATCGCGCGCAGCTTGCCGCCCGGCCCCGCCTGCGCCTCGACCACGGTGACATGATCCCCCCGCGCGGCACAGAGCGCGGCCGCGACCAGCCCGCCCATGCCTGCGCCAATGATGATCACCCGATCCGCCATGTCGTGCCGGTCGCGTCCCTCCTGTGCGGCATCGCAGGTGCGGCCGACAGCCGCCCGGCGATGCGATCGCGATTGACCCGATGCTAACATGTGTCAAAACCGTTGGACATATGGTTTGTCCATTCCGCGCGTCCGTCCTTGATCGGCGTGCGGGATCCGGCGGGTGAGGGGGGCGGCGATGGCGTGGCGGACGCGCTGGATCATGTGGCGCAACGCCATGCTGGCAAGCCCGGGATTTCAGCGGTTCGCGGCGCGGTTTCCGATCACCCGCCCGGTGGCGCGGGCCAAAGCGCGCGCGCTGTTCGACCTGGTCGCTGGCTTCACCTATTCGCAGACGCTGGCGGCGGTCATTGAAACCGGCTGGCTCGACCGGCTGGCCGAAGCGCCCCGCGACGTCGAGTCGCTCGCCGGGCAGGCCGACCTATCGACCGAAGGCGCCGAACGACTGTTGAAGGCCGCGGCGGCGATCGACCTGACCGAGCGCCTGAATGACGGACGCTGGACGCTAGGCCAGGCGGGCGCGGCGCTGCGCGGCAATGCCGGGATTGCGGAGATGGTGCGCCACCATCACCATCTTTATGCCGACCTGGCTGATCCGCTGGCGCTGCTGCGACGCGGCGGCGCGGGCGAATTGTCGGAATATTGGCGTTATGCGCGCGCCACGGGCACCGGCAGCGCACAGGAGGTCGCCGAATATTCCGCGCTGATGGCGGCGTCGCAACCCATGGTCGCCGATCAGGTGATCGACGCCTATCGATTCGGCCGCCATCGGCGGGTGATGGATGTGGGGGGCGGCGAGGGCGCGTTCCTGGCCCGGCTGGCTGCGCGAGTCGACGGGCCGGAACTCGCGCTGTTCGACCTGCCGTCGGTCGTCGACCGCGCGGCGGCGCGGCTGGCGTCGGCAGGTGTGGCGGATCGGGTGCGACTCCATCGCGGCAGCTTCCTTGCCGATCCCCTGCCGCAAGGTGCCGACTGCATCACGCTGGTCCGCATCCTGCACGATCACGACGATGAACCTGCACAGCAATTGCTGCGCAATGTTCATGCAGCACTGCCCGCCGGGGGACGGGTGGTCATCGCCGAACCGATGGCCGATACGCCATCGGCCCGCGCCATGGGGGACGCCTATTTCGGCTGGTATCTCCTGGCCATGGGATCCGGCCGTCCACGCCCGGCACGCGAAATCAAGGCGATGCTGGCCGCAAGTGGTTTCACGCAAATACGGCGCATTCAAACCGCAATGCCGGTCACAGCTTCTATGATCATTGCTTCGCGGTAACGATCCAAGCGTAAAGTCAGATTGACAATCATTACTGTCCAGCTAGACTGACACTTATCGGGAAACCCACTGGGGGTTCCTATAATTGGGGAGAGCGCCATGAAAGCGCTTGCAGTGATATTGGAGGCGCCGGAGCGCCTGTCAGTACGCCCCCTTGACCTCGACCCGATGGGCCGCGGCGACGTCCGGGTCGAAATCGCCTATAGCGGCGTCAGCTCGGGCACCGAGAAGCTGTTGTGGACCGGTCGGATGCCGACCTTTCCGGGGATGGGCTATCCGCTGGTCCCGGGATATGAATCGGTCGGCCGCGTCGTCGACGCCGGGGCTGATGTGCGCGCGCGGATCGGCGAATGGGTCTTCGTGCCGGGTGCGACCTGTTACAGCCGGGCCCGCGGCCTTTTCGGCGGCAGTGCCTCCACCGTCATCCTGCCTTCTGCGCGGGCGATGCCCGTCGCCGAATCGCTGGGCAGCGATGGCGTGCTGATCGCGCTCGCGGCGACCGCTTATCATGCCATCGCGGCGGGCAGCACGCCCGAGCTGATCGTCGGGCACGGCGTGCTCGGCGCGCTGACCGCGCGGATCGCGATCGCCTGTGGTGCCGACAAGCCGACCGTGTGGGAAACCCGCGCCGACCGGCGTGACGCGCTGGATTATGACGTCATCCACCCCGATGCCGACGCGCGCCGCGACTATCGCGCGATCATCGATGCCAGCGGCGACGGCGCCGGGCTCGACGGCCTGATCGGGCGGCTGGCCAAGGGGGGCGAGATCGTCCTTGCCGGCTTCTACGATCGCCTGAGCTTCGCCTTTCCGCCCGCCTTCATGCGCGAAGCGCGGCTGCGCATCTCCGCCGAGTTCACGCCCGCCGACATCGCCGCGGTGACCCGCTTGATCGATTGCGGGCTGCTCGAGCTCGACGGGCTGATCAGCCACATCCGCCCCGCGACGCAGGCCGACCAGGCCTATCCCGCAGCCTTTACCGACCCTGAGTGCCGCAAGATGGTGCTCGACTGGAGAACCCAATGAGCATGCTCGATCCGGGCCAGCTGCGCGAGGAAGCGTCGCACGAGCCCGATCCCGTTCCCAGCGGTCCGGTGACCAAGGAAACCCAGATCATCGCGATCTATGGCAAGGGCGGGTCGGGCAAGTCCTTCGCGCTGGCCAATCTCTCCTACATGATGGCGCAGCAGGGCAAGCGCGTGCTGCTGATCGGCTGTGATCCGAAGAGCGATACGACCAGCCTGTTGTTCGGCGGAAAGTCGACCCCGACGATCATCGAAACCTCTTCGGCGAAGAAGCTGGCGGGCGAGGAAATCGGCATCGAGGATGTCTGTTTCCAGCGTGACGGCGTGTTCGCGATGGAACTGGGCGGGCCGGAAGTCGGGCGCGGCTGCGGCGGACGCGGGATCATCCACGGGTTCGAGACGCTGGAAAAGCTGGGCTTCCACGAATGGGGCTTCGACTATGTCCTGCTCGACTTCCTGGGCGACGTGGTCTGCGGCGGCTTCGGCCTGCCGATCGCGCGGGACATGTGCCAGAAGGTGATCGTCGTCGCGTCGAACGACCTCCAGTCGCTCTACGTCGCCAACAATGTCTGCAAGGCGGTCGAGTATTTCCGCAAGATGGGCGGCAATGTCGGCGTCGCCGGCATGATCATCAACAAGGATGACGGCACCGGCGAGGCGCAGGCCTTTGCCCAGGCGATCGGCATCCCGACGCTCTGCGCGATCCCCGCCAATGAGGACATCCGCCGCAAGTCGGCCAATTACCAGATCATCGGCACGCCCGAGAGCGAATGGGGCTCGCTGTTCGCGGACCTGGCGAAGAACGTCGCCGAAGCGCCGCCGGTCCAGCCGCGGCCGCTGGACCAGGACGGGCTGCTCGGCCTGTTCAAGCCCGAGGATACCGGCGGCAACGTGACGCTGCGCCCCGCCACCCAGGCGGACATGCGCGGCAAACCGTTCGTCACCAAGCCCAGCCTCGAAGTCGTGTACGACGCGGTTTGACCGGCATGACCGCCCCCGCATCCAACGCCTCGCGCACTCCGGATCGCATCGCGGTCGAGGGGGGCTGTGCCAGCGGTGACACGCTGCGCGCGGCGGCGGTGCAGGCGGGCAAGTCGGACGTGCTCACCCGTTATGCACAGGATTATCCACAGGGCCCGCATGACCAGCCGCAATCGATGTGCCCGGCATTCGGCAGCCTGCGCGTCGGCCTGCGCATGCGGCGGACCGCGACCGTGCTCTCCGGCTCGGCCTGCTGCGTCTACGGCCTGACCTTCACCAGCCATTTCTATGGCGCGCGACGCAGCGTCGGCTATGTCCCGTTCAGCTCGGAGACGCTCGTCACCGGCAAGCTGTTCGAGGACATCAAGGAAGCCGTCGAGAACCTTGCCGACCCGGCGCTCTACGACACCATCGTCGTCACCAATTTGTGCGTGCCGACCGCGAGCGGCGTGCCGCTGCAGCTGTTGCCCGACCAGATCAACGGCGTGCGGATCATCGGCATCGACGTGCCGGGATTCGGCGTGCCGACCCATGCCGAGGCCAAGGACGTCCTGGCCGGCGCCATGCTGAATTATGCGCGGACCGAGGCCGAGGCCGGCCCGGTTGCCGCGCCCCGCGAACGATCGGACCGGCCGACGGTGACTCTCCTGGGTGAGATGTTCCCCGCCGACCCACCGGGTATCGGCTTGATGCTGGAACCCCTGGGCCTTGCGGCCGGCCCGGTCGTCCCGACCCGCGAATGGCGCGAGCTCTATGCCGCGCTCGACTGCGCGGCGGTGGCGGCGATCCATCCCTTCTACACCGCCAGCGTGCGCGAGTTCGAAGCGGCGGGACGCAGCGTCGTCGGGTCGGCGCCGGTGGGCGTCGACGGCACCGCCGCCTGGCTCGACGCGATCGGTGCAGCCTGTGGCATTGCACAGGACAAGGTCGACGCGGCCAAGAACCGCTTCCTGCCCGCGATCCAGGCCGCGCTCGCCGCGCGTCCGATCAAGGGGCGGATCACGGTGTCGGGCTATGAAGGTTCGGAACTGCTGGTCGCGCGCCTGCTGATCGAAAGCGGCGCGGACGTGCCCTATGTCGGCACCGCCTGCCCGCGCACCCGCTGGTCGGACCCCGATCGCGAGTGGCTGGAAGCCCGGGGCGTGCGCATCCAGTATCGCGCGAGCCTGGAGCAGGACATCGCGGCGGTCGAGGAACATCGCCCCGACCTTGCGATCGGCACGACGCCAGTGGTGCAGCACGCGAAGTCAAGCTCGATCCCCTCGCTCTATTTCACCAACCTCATCTCGGCGCGGCCGCTGATGGGTCCGGCGGGTGCGGGCAGCCTGGCGACCGTGGTCAATGCGGCGCTGGGCAACCAGGCGCGCTTCGACCGGATGACTGCGTTCTTCGAGGGTGTGGGCGCCGGCGATGCCGCGGGGGTATGGGAAACCACCCCGGCGGATCATTCGGATTTCAAGGCGAAATACGCCGCCCGCCGGATCGCGGCCGCGAAGGCGGTCGAGGCGGTGGGCGTATGACCTACATCATCGATCACGACCGTGCGGGCGGCTATTGGGGCGCGGTCTACGCCTTTACCGCGATCAAGGGGCTTCAGGTCATCATCGACGGGCCGGTGGGCTGCGAGAACCTGCCCGTCACCTCGGTGCTCCACTATACCGACGCGCTGCCGCCGCACGAGTTGCCGATCGTCGTCACCGGCCTGTCCGAACAGGAACTGGGCCGCGACGGCACCGAAGGCGCAATGCGCCGGGCGTGGAAGACGCTGGACCCCGATCTGCCCGCCGTCGTCGTCACCGGGTCGATCGCCGAGATGATCGGCGGCGGGGTCACGCCGGAGGGGACCAACGTCGTCCGGTTCCTGCCGCGCACCATCGACGAGGACCAGTGGCAAGCCGCCGATCGCGCGCTGACCTGGCTGTGGACCCAGTTCGGGCCCAAAAAGGTGCCCGCCCTGCGCCCGCGCAAGGACGGCGCTAAGCCCAAGGTCAACCTGATCGGGCCGATGTACGGCACCTTCAACATGCCGAGCGATCTGGCGGAGATCCGCCGGCTGGTCGAGGGCATCGGGGCGGAGATCAACCTGGTCTTTCCGCTGGGCAGCCACCTGGCCGACATCCGCAAGCTCGGCGATGCCGAGGTCAATGTCTGCATGTATCGCGAGTTCGGCCGCAACCTCTGCGAGACGCTGGAGCGGCCCTATCTGCAGGCGCCGATCGGGCTTGAATCCACGACCCTGTTCCTGCGCAAGCTGGGCGAGCTGACCGGGCTCGATCCCGAGCCGTTCATCGAGCGCGAGAAGCACACGACGATCAAGCCGCTGTGGGACCTGTGGCGCTCGGTCACCCAGGATTTCTTCGGCACCGCGAGCTTCGGGATCGTCGCGACCGAAACCTATGCCCGCGGCATCCGCAAGTTCCTGGAGGAGGACATGGGGCTGCCCTGCACCTTCGCCTATGGGCGGACGGCGGGCGTCAAGACCGACAATCAGTCGGTCAAACAGGCGATTGCGACCAACCCCCCGCTGGTCCTGTTCGGCAGCTTCAACGAACGCATGTACATGGCCGAGGCGGGCGGGCGCGGCGTCTATGTGCCGGCCAGCTTTCCGGGCGCGGTGATCCGCCGCCACACCGGCACGCCCTTCATGGGCTATGCGGGCGCGACCTATCTGATCCAGGAAGTGTGCAATGCGCTGTTCGATGCGCTGTTCCACATCCTGCCGCTCGCGGGCCAGCTCGACCAGGTCGATGCGACGCCGGCGCGCAACCTTGCCGAAATCGGCTGGGATGATGCGGCCAAGGCCGGTCTGGACGCGGCGGTCGAGCGCGAGCCGGTGCTGGTCCGCATTTCCGCCGCCAAGCGCATCCGCGACGCCGCCGAACGCGCGGCGCGCCGCGCCGGCCAGTCCGTCGTCACCGAACAGCTGCTGTCACAGGCGCTGACCGAAAGCCGCGTCGCATGAGCGCGCGCAGCCTTTTCCGCCCCGCGCCCGACCGGGTGCTGGCGGTCCACCAATCGCGGCGGGACAGCATCCGCCGTGATGACTGGGAGCACGTTCCGGGCTCCCCTCCTCGTCCGAATATTTGGAGACGAACGACATGAGCGACCACAGAGACGAAAGGATGGGGCCAGGAACCTACCTGACCCCAGAAGAAGCCAAGGAGTTCCACAAGCTGTTCATCAGCAGCTTCATCGGCTTCACGGTTATCGCCATCATCGCGCACTTCCTGGTGTGGAGCTGGCGGCCGTGGATTCCCGGCCCCAACGGCTACGCGATGATTTCTGACGGCGTTGCCGTGGCGCAAGCCACGATCACCGCCTTCCTGGCATAAGAAGGAGGACCACATCATGTGGAGAATGTGGCTGATATTCGACCCCCGGCGCACGCTTGTTGCGCTCGCGGTCTTCCTGTTCGTGCTGGCCCTGCTGATTCACTTCATCCTGCTCAGCACGGACCGGTTCAACTGGCTTGACGGCGGTCCGGCGACGCCGGCCGTTGCCGAAGCTCCGGCGGCGGTCACTCCCTAGCATCGGGGAAATACGCCCCCGCGCCATCCGGACAGCATCGGGCGCGGGGACGAAACAGGGCGGGCGGGGCTGGCGCGACCAGCCTCGCCTCACCTGGACGACGAAAACTGCAACCGACATCGACGCCGGCCCAGGGGGGCCCGAGCGCGGAGGATTGGGTCATGGCACTGCTGAGCTTCGAGCGAAAATACCGGGTCAGGGGAGGCACCCTGATCGGCGGTGACTTGTTCGACTTCTGGGTCGGACCCTTTTATGTCGGATTTTTCGGCGTCACCGGCGCGATCTGTTCGCTGCTGGGCACCTTGCTGATCTTTTACGCGGCCTCGCTGGGTCCGACCTGGAACCCTTGGCTGATCTCGATCGCGCCGCCGGATCTCAGCTATGGCCTGGCGCTGGCGCCGCTGCGCGAGGGCGGCTTCTGGCAGGTCATCACGATCTGCGCGATCGGCGCCTTTGTCTCCTGGGCGCTGCGAGAGGTCGAAATCTGCCGCAAGCTCGGCATGGGCTATCACGTGCCGATCGCCTTTGGCGTCGCGATCTTCGCCTATATCAGCCTGGTGGTGATCCGCCCGGTGCTGATGGGTGCGTGGGGCCACGGCTTTCCATACGGGATTTTCAGCCACCTCGACTGGGTGTCGAACACCGGCTACCAGTATCTGCACTTCCACTATAACCCCGCGCACATGCTGGCGGTGAGCTTCTTCTTCACCACCACGCTCGCGCTGTCGCTGCACGGCGCGCTCGTCCTGTCGGCGGTCAACGTGCCCAAGGGCGGCGAGGTGAAATCGCCCGAATATGAGGACGCGTTCTTCCGCGACACGATCGGCTATTCGGTCGGCACGCTCGGCATCCACCGCGTCGGCCTGTTCCTGGCGCTTTCGGCGGGCTTCTGGAGCGCGGTGTGCATCATCATCTCAGGACCGCTGTGGACCCGTGGCTGGCCCGAATGGTGGACCTGGTGGCTCAACCTGCCGATCTGGGCTTGAGAGGGATAACGATCATGGCACGCTACCAAAACCTCTTCACGCAAGTTCAGCTGCGCGCGCCGCCGGAATTCGGCCCGCCGATGACCGACGCGACCTTCACCCGCACCGGCATGCCCAGCTACAATTACTGGATGGGCAAGTTCGGCAACGCCCAGATCGGCCCGATCTACCTCGGCCGGCTCGGCATCGCCTCGCTCATCTGCGGCTTCCTCGCATTTGAGATCATCGGCCTCAACATGTGGGCGTCGGTCAACTGGGATCCGATCCAGTTCGTCCGCCAGCTGTTCTGGCTGGCGCTCGAGCCGCCCGGGCCCGAATATGGCGTCAGCCCGTTCGTCCCGCTGGCCGAAGGCGGCTGGTGGCTGATCGCCGGTTTCTTCCTGACCTCAAGCGTCCTGTTGTGGTGGGCACGCACCTATATCCGGGCGCGCGCGCTCGGCATGGGCACTCACGTCGCCTGGGCCTTCCTGTCGGCGATCTTCCTCTTCCTCGTCCTCGGCTTCATCCGGCCGTTGCTGATGGGAAGCTGGTCGGAAGCGGTGCCGTTCGGCATCTTTCCGCACCTCGACTGGACGGCTGCGTTCTCGATCCGGTACGGCAACCTGTTCTATAACCCGTTCCATGCGCTTTCGATCGCCTTCCTCTATGGTTCGACGCTGCTGTTCGCGATGCACGGCGCGACGATCCTGGCGACCGGCCGGTACGGCGCCGAACGCGAGATCGAGCAGATCATCGATCGCGGCACCGCTGCCGAGCGCGGCGCGCTGTTCTGGCGCTGGACCATGGGCTTCAACGCCACGATGGAATCGATCCACCGCTGGGCATGGTGGTTCGCGGTGCTGACCACGCTGACCGGAGGCCTGGGCATCCTGTTGACCGGTACCGTCGTCGACAACTGGTACCTGTGGGCGATCGAGCGCGGCTATGCCGCCGAATATCCCCCGACCGGCGTGGTTGATCCCGCCACGTTGCCTGGAGCACCGCAATGAGCAGCAGCATGAGGCTTTATGCCACCCTGGCGGCCGGTGCGGGCCTGAGCCTCGCGCTCGGGGCCTGCGACCTGGGGCCGAAGAAGATCACGCAGACCGGCTATCGCGGCACGGGCATGGCGCAGGTGGTGGACGTGAACAACGTCAAGCCCGCGGCGGTCATTCCCGACGATCCCTATCCGCTGCCCGCGGACGAGGGCCCGTCGGCAGCCGAAACCTATCAGAATGTCCAGGTGCTCGGCGACTTGTCGGCCGAACGCTTCAACCATCTGATGGCGCAGATCACCCAGTGGGTCGCGCCGCCAGAACAGGGGTGCAATTACTGTCACAACCCCGAGAATCTGGCGTCGGACGAGAAATATACCAAGAACGTCGCACGGCAGATGCTGGTGATGACGCGGTCGATCAACACCAACTGGCAAAGCCATGTGAAGGAAACCGGCGTCACCTGTTACACCTGCCATCGCGGCAACGCGATCCCGGCATATGTCTGGGCGAGCGGCGACAATCCGTCGGGCGGCATCCGTGGCAACAAGCGCGGGCAGAACACGCCGGCGGCGCAGGTAGGCTATGCCTCGCTGCCCTATGACCCCTATTCGATGTATCTCCAGGGCGACCAGAACTCGCGCGTCAACAACACCGGCATCTATCCGGTGGCCGTGGGCAAATCGGTCAAGCAGGCCGAGGCGAGCTATGCGATCATGATGCATCTCTCGACCGCGCTGGGGGTCAACTGCACCTTCTGCCACAATACCGACTCGTTCCAGTCGTGGAGCAACAGCCGGCCGCAACGCGCGCTCGCCTGGTACGGCATCCGCATGGTGCGCGAGATCAACAACCAGCATCTCAATCCGCTGGCACCGATCATGCCCGCCAATCGCAAGGGGCCGAACGGCGACTCGCTCAAGGTCAACTGCCTGACCTGTCACCAGGGGGTCAACAAGCCGCTTGGCGGGGTGAGCATGCTGCCAAGCGCGCCGACGCTGCGCGTCACCCCGGCGCTGCTCGAACGTTACAAGGGCTATGTGGCGGGCTCGACGCCGATGGCGGAGGCCGCCCCGGCGGCGCCACCCACGGAACCGGCCACTGACTCGGCCGTGGCGGAAGCACCCGCTGACGCGGCTCCGGCCGAGGCGCCTGCCGCGACTGAATAAGAAACGCAGGATACCCCCCGGCCGGCGGTCGGGGGCAGCGGAGGGGCGCGATGGACAATCTGACCGCGCGCAGTCACCCGCTTCGCGCCAGCCTTTCGGCCGAGATGCACGTGCGGCGGCTGCCCCGCTTCACCTCGCCCTGCCGGCTCGTCCAGGTCGTCGCGCTGCTCGGCGAGCATAGCTCGCGCCCCAGCCGCGCCTATGTCGCGGCGATCGCCCGGCGCCATGGCCACCGCGTGCTCGACGGGTCGCGCTATGAAGTATTGCCGATCGGCGATGGCGTAACGCTGGTGTGGGAGGGGCATACCGAGTTCGCGAGCATCACGCTGGTGCGCGAAGGCGCATTCGACCATCCGTTCGAGACCACGGCCTTTGGCGAAGAGGCCGCAGCAATCATTGCGGAAATGCCGGGTCAGGTCATCCGCGCGACCCAGATCGCGATAGCCGCCAGGGACACGCCGCTACCCGATCGGGACATGCTGGCGCAGTGGTTTGAGCCGAGCGCGTTGACCGTATGCACCGTCGCCGACGGCAAGGCGCGGATCATGTCCGATTTCATGCTGCATCCTGACGGCTATGGCCGTCTGCTCGTTGCCGACCTGTCGCTTGAGGGCGACGAGGCCGCGCAGATGGTGGTGCGGCTCCAGGAACTCGGCAACTATCGCAACATGGCGCTCCTCGGCCTGCCGATCGCGCAGAAGCTGACGACCGAGGTATCGGCGCTCGAACAGCGCCTGTCGGTGCTGACCCACGAAGTGTCGGAGCGCGCATCAAGCGACGACGGGCTGCTCGACGAGCTGACTTTCGTGTCGGCCGAGCTGGCGCGGATCGTGGCGTCGACGCGCTATCGCATGTCGGCGACGCGCGCCTATGCGGAGCTGAGCCTGGAGCGGCTGCGCAGCCTGCATGTCGGGGCGGTGCGCGGCTACCAGACGCTGGCGGACTTCACCGAGCGGCGGCTGACGCCGGCGGTGCGAACGTGCGAGAGTTTCGTGCGGCGGCTCGAGGATCTGCAGCAGCGCGCGGCGTGGACCAGCTCGCTGCTGCGCACGCGCATCGACATTGCGCTCGCCAAGCAGAATCGCGACCTGCTCGCGTCGATGGACCAGCGCACCCGGTTGCAGCTGCGCCTGCAGCAGGCGGTCGAGGGGCTGTCGGTGGTGGCGATCAGCTATTACCTGATCGCGCTGCTCGCCTATGTCATCTATCCGCTGACGGGCGAGAAGACGAAGCCGCTAGTGATGGCGGGGCTGGTCCCGATCGTCATGCTGTTCGTATGGTGGTCGGCGCGGCGGTTGCGGGCGCATCTGGCGGAGTAACTCGGCGGCAGCGCGCAATGCGTCGGTCGAAATGAGTCGCGCGAAGGCGCGAAGACGCGACGTAAAGGCAGAGTTTTTCACGCAGAGACGCGGAGGACGCGGAGCCTGTCGTCGTCGCCCCGGCGGAGGCCGGGGCCGCCATTTATGCACTCGGCCCAAGCGGTTCGGTCTGGCGCTCGATCCCCCAAAGGCCCCGGCCTTCGCCGGGGGCGACGCACATATTCTCCGCGCCCTCTGCGCCTCTGCGTGAACCAAAACTTCGCGCCTTCGCGCCTTCGCGCGAATCCTTTTCGAGCGCGCCTTTACGCGAACCCCTTTTCGAGGGCTCGCGCGACCGCGCCCGCGTTCAGGCCGCCATTTCGCGGCGTGCCAGTTCGCAGTGTGACCAGATCTCGCTCAGCGCGCGAACCAGCTTGTCGACGTCGCCGTCGCTGTGGACCGGCGACGGGGTGAGGCGTAGCCGTTCGGTGCCGACGGGCACGGTCGGGTAGTTGATCGGCTGGACATAGATGCCGTGATGCTCGAGCAGCCAGTCGCTGATCATCTTGCACTTCTTGGCATCGCCGACCATCACCGGAATGATGTGGCTGGGATTGTCGATCGTCGGGATGCCCAGCGCAGACAGGCGGCGGCGGACATAGGCGACGCGCTCCTGATGCGCCTCGCGCTCGGCGGAGCTGGCCTTGAGATGGCGGATGCTGGCGGTTGCCCCGGCGGCCAGGCCCGGTGGCAGTGCGGTCGAGAAGATGAAGCCCGAGGCAAAGCTGCGCACGAAGTCGCACAATGCGTGCGACGCCGCGATATAGCCGCCCATCACCCCGAACGCCTTGCCCAGCGTGCCTTCGATCACGGTGATCCGGTCCATCAGCCCTTCGCGTTCGGCGATGCCGCCGCCGCGCGGACCATAAAGGCCGACGGCGTGCACTTCGTCGATATAGCTCATCGCGTCATGCGCTTCGCACACGTCCAGAATTTCGGCGATCGGCGCGATGTCGCCGTCCATCGAATACACGCTTTCGAATGCGACCAGCTTGGGCCGGCCGGGCTCGATCGCGGCCAGGCGGCGGTTCAGATCCTCGGGATCGTTATGGCGGAACACCTGGCGTTCGGCGCGGCTGTGGCGAATGCCCTCGATCATCGAGGCATGGTTGAGCGCGTCCGACAGCACGACGCAGTTCGGCAGCCGCGCCGCCAGGGTGCCGAGCGCGGCCCAGTTGGAGACATAGCCCGAGGTAAACAGCAGCGCCGCTTCCTTGCCGTGCAGGTCAGCGAGCTCGCGCTCGAGCACGACATGGGCATGCGTCGTGCCCGAAATGTTGCGCGTGCCGCCGGCGCCGGCGCCGCATCTGTCGATCGTCTCGTGCATGGCGCTCAGCACGTCGGGGTGCTGGCCCATGCCCAGATAGTCGTTCGAGCACCACACCGTCACGTCGCTGATGTCGCCGTCGACATGTCGGTGCGCGTGGGGGAAGTTGCCGGCCTTTCGCTCCAGCTCGGCGAAGATGCGATAGCGCCCGTCTTCGCGCAGCACATCGAGCTCGCCCTGGAAGAATGCCTCGTAGTTCATGCGTGCCTCCCCACCTTATTCACTTTTGGCCGGTACGACGACCGGCGGTTTCGACGCTGAAAACCAGCGCCACATTGCCCCGTCGCGCAGCGGCAGGACCAGAAACAGATGCTCGACCACGCCCAGCACGGCCAGGCCGGCGAGCAGCGTGCAGGTGATCGCCATGCCCCCCGACGCGCTTTCCGCCGCCAGCCAGGCCCAGACGGCGATCCCGGCGCCGCCCACGATCGAGAAGGGGTAGAGCCAGTTGATCGGCCGCGCCCCGAAATAGCTTTTGAGATAGGCGAGATGCGCCGGAAAAATCTCGTCGGACAGGTTGGCGACGCCCAGATACAGGTTGAGCTTGGCCGATAGCCGCATGCCGAACAGCAGCGCAAAGGTGAGCGCGGCGGCCTGATTGGGCTGGCCCCAGCTCAGCGCGACCAGCGCCAGAAGATTGGCGGCGAGCGCAATCTCGTGATGGATGACGGTGCCGGTCGCCAGGCGAAAGCGCGCCCATCCGGTCGTGCCCGACGGGCAGGGCAGGCGGTTCGGTCCGGCGACGAAGCCCATCAGGAACCCCATTTCGTGCCAGCCCCAGATCAGGATCGCGCACGAAAAGCCGATATAGGCGGCGGACGGCGACGCATCGCCCGCGCTCCACCCCGCGACCGCCATCGCCGCCAGCGCGACCAGCCCGGCCAGCCGGAAACTGGTGCGGAACGTCGCGCGCGGGCGGCTGTCCAGCCACACGACCGCACCGGTGCCGACGAACCACATGAACAGCGCAAAGAGGAGCGGGGGCAGGCTCACCAGGCCGGGACCAGACGCGTTTGTGCCGGCAACTCGTTGCGCCGCGTGCGATGGAGATAAAGCCGGACAAAACCGGTCGCCGCCGACGCGACGCCGGTCACGCGCTTGAACGCGCCGGCGATGCCGCCCTGCGCGCGGCCCTCGTCGATCCGGGCCGCCGCCCGCCGCATCGCTTCGAGGCCGGCGCGGAATCCCGGCGCATCGGTATCGAGCACCACCGGAAATACCTGGCGCGTGATTTCGGAGCAGGTGCGGAACACCTGGAGGTCATATTCGGTGGGATCGACGCCCAGCCCCTTGTGGAACTCCGGCCGGTTATGGTCGCGCACATACATGGTGGCGTAGACCGCGACGAGGAAGAAGCGGATCCACAGCTTGTTGTGTCCGGCCAGCAGCTTGGGGTCGGCGCGCATCAGCAGCGCGAACGCCTCGCCGTGGCGGAACTCGTCGTTGCACCATTCCTCGAACCAGTTGAAGATCGGGTGGAAGCGCAGCTCCGGGTGACGCGCCAAGTGGCGGTAGATGGTGATGTAGCGCGCATAGCCGATCTTTTCGGACAGATAGGTCGCGTAGAAGATGAACTTCGGCCGGAAATAATGATATTTCTTGGCCTTGGTCAGGAAGCCCAGGTCGACGCCGATCCCTGCATCCTTGAGCGTGTCGTTGATGAAGCCGGCATGGCGGCTCTCGTCGCGGCTCATCAGGCGCATCAATTGCTTGATGTCGGGATTCTTCACCCGCTTGGCGATTTCGGCATAGAGGATGCAGCCCGAGAACTCCGACGTCATCGAGCTGACCAGGAAATCGACGAACTCTTCGCGCAGGCCGTCGGGCAGCGTTTCGATGACCCCGTTGAAGGCTTCGGTGCGCTTGAAATGCCGCTTGTTGGGGTCGGCGACCATCTCGGCGATCAGCGCGTCCCATTCGGCGCGCACCGACGAGACGTCGAGCCGGTCCATCGCGTCGAAATCGGTGGTGTAGAAGCGCGGCGACAAAACCGTGTTCTCGGTGGCGATCGCCAGCGTGTCGGGGGCATGGCCCGGGGCGGGCGTGATCGGGCTGATGGCGTTCATGATGCGCTCCGCGGGGAAAAGCTGACTTCGTAGAGCTCGGTCATCTCGAAATGACCGACGAAACGGGTCCACAGACGCTCGATCGCGGTGGCGCGCTCGACCGTCGCGGTGCGGCGAAAGCTGCCGCCCGTGCCGAACGGGACGATGATCGGATCGCCATGGACGATGACGCGGTCGCCCGGATTGATGGCAATGTCGCCGTCCAGCTCGACATGCGCGTGAAACGCCTCGTCATGATGCTCGATGTCGATGCGACACGGCGTATCGAAACGGGCGCGCGCGAACATCATTTGGCCTCCGGGGCAAGCAGCGCCATGAACGCGGCGCGATTGTCGATGCCGAAGCCGTTGAGCTCGACGCTGCGTCCCGTCGCGGTGTCGGTCAGCGACAGGCCGCCATTGGCCCAGGCGGCGAGGACGAACGGCGTGTCGGGACCCAGGCCGCGCATCCGCCGGTCACGGGCAAAGCCGCGCATGACGCCGCGGATGAAGCCAGAATTGCTGCCGCGCGGCAACAACGTCACCCGACCATCGGCACGCGTGATCGCCACGCCGCCATCTTCGCGGTCGGCGAAGCGCAGCGTCTGCGATGTGACCATCGGGACATGCGCGGCGGCGCGCTCCGCGACCGGCGACGCCGCGGGCGGCAGGCCGATCATGCGCACCGTCACCGTCGCCACTAGAGTGAAGGCGACCAGCGCGCCGGCCAGGATCAGGGCACCCTGCGGGACGGTGTTTTCGTGGCTGTGCGTGGTCATGCCGCCGCCGCCTCGCCAAACCCGCCATGGCCGGCCGTGCTGCCGGTAACGCCCGTGATGCCCTGCGGCGGCGTGATCTGCCCGCTCGGCACCGCGGTCAGGCACTGGCGCGCGATCATCGCGCCGATACGCTCGGCATCCCCGACCGCGCGCAGCGTCGGCTGGGGCCGGTTGATGTGCCAGGCGCGCGCGTGCGGCCACAGGGTCGCATAACCGAGCAGCGGCGCGCCCTTCAGCTTGAGCGCGATGTCGCCGGTGCCGTCGGGGCGCGGGGCGAAATCGACCGCCTCGATCATCGCGAGCGGCAGGTTGATGCACTTGGGCAGGGCCACGCCGATCCGCAGGACGAGCCGCTTGTCGGTCAGCGTATAGACCGTGGTGCGCGCCGATGCCCAGGCGAGCAGCGCCAGCACCGCGACGCCCAGCACGCCGGCGGTCGCGGTCATCGCGGTGCCGGTCACGCCGCCGGTCATCGCGGCGACGATCACGAGCACCGCGAAGTAACCGCCGACCAGCCGCGTGTGAAAGGCGGTGCGGGCGAGCGCGCGCCATTGCGGCCGGCCGCGCCACAGGATGCGCTCGCCCGGCGGCAGCAGCCCCGGCAGTCCGGGGATCGGCTCGCCCTCATACTCGCTCACAGGAACGGCTCCTGCCGCGCCGGCGTCGCATAGAGATAGCCGCCGCCGAAATAGGCCGACACGCGCTCTTCCTCGTACAGGGTGATCGTGCCGTTCGCGCCGGCTTCCGGGGCGTTGGCGAACTGCGCGGCGGTGATCGCGTCGATGACGACGCGGCCGCGCTTGCGCTCGATCGTCGCCATGAACATCGGTGCCAGCACCGATCGGCCGCTGTCGGCCAGCGCGACCTCGAGATAGCGGATCAGGCGGTCGGCCTTGTCGATCCATACCTCGCCGACGGTACCGGCGACCTTGCCGTCGGCGCCGACGGCCGGCATGCCGCGCGGATCGGGATCGTTCTTGACGATCCAGAACTCGGCCGCCGCGCCCAGCGGCACGATGCGCGGATGGCCTTCCCAGTCGACATCGGGACGCTTGGCGCGATCGGCGTAGGCGGCGGGGCCGACACCGTCGACCAGCGGGTCACCGGTCGGGACATAGGGCGCGCCGGGGAAGCGTTCAAAGCGCCGCGCGGCGATGTCGACGGGTTCGCGGCCGTGCGCCGGGGCCTGCGTCGTGCCATGGCCGAAGGGCAACTTGAAATATTTGGTGTCGCCGTGGAGCAGCGGGCCGCCCAGCGTGTCGAGCCGGCCGGTCATCTCGTCCTCGAGCGGGAAACCCTCGCGCCGGTCTTCGCGGCGCAGATAGATGATCAGCCCCACGAAAAAGAGGAAAAAGGCGTTGAGCGTGATCAGCGCAACGTCGATGTGCTCGTTGATTTGAACGTCCATTGGCCTTCTCCTCAGATCGGAAACTGGCCCAGCCCGAAGCGTCCGGGGGCCGGTCGGGGCGTGCCGTCGCGCCCGTTGACCAGCGGCCCGAGCGCGACGAGCGTGCCCAGCAGCAAGATGATTTCCACGCAGTAGACAAACCCGTAGCCCGTCGCCGGCGCCGCCAGCGTCGTGCCGAAATCGCGCGCGACCGCGACGGTCGAGACAAGGTCGCGCATCAGTGCGCCGAGCGCGATGGCAAGCCCCGCGCAGGTCGCCTGCACCGCGCCCCACGCGCCCAGTGCCAGGCCCGACTGTCCGTCGCGCGCCAGCCCCATCGCCTCGACCATCGTGCCGACCGAGAACAGCCCGGCACCCAGCCCGATAAAGGTCGCGCCGACCGCGAGCAGGACCACCTGCTCCAGCGGCGCGGCGAACAGGACCGCGAGGAACGCCGCGATGCCGGCGACCGCGCCATAGCCGGCCAGCCGCAACGGGTCCGCACCGGCCGCGAGCCCGCGCGCCGCCAGCGCAAAACCGACGATCATGCCCGTCGCCCACAGCGCGGTCAGCGACGTGGTCGCGGCCACCGACAGGCCCAGAATTGCGCCGCCATAGGGTTCCAGCAGCACGTCCTGCATGCTGAACGCCGCGGCACCGAGTCCTACGACGGTCAGCAGGCGCAGGGTGCGCGGATTGGCGACATAGACCGCCCACAGGCTGGCGAAGTCGGGGCGCGGCCGATCGGCGGCGGTGGCCGAGCGGTTGCGCGCTTCCTGCTTCCACAAGGCGGTGATGTTGAGCACCATGGTGACGACCGCGGCACCCTGGACGACCTGGACCAGCCGGGTGGGGGAGAAGTCGGCGAGCAGCCGGCCGATCAGCAGCGCGCTGAGCAGCATGCCCGCCAGCAGCGCGACGTACAGCAGCGCGACGACGCGCGGGCGGCTTGCCTCGGGCGCCAGGTCGGTGGCGAGCGCCAGGCCGGCGGTCTGGGTCATGTGCATCCCCGCGCCGACCAGCAGAAAGCCGATCGCGGCCCCGGTCTGGCCGATCCACGCCGGTGCCGCGCCGTCGCCCGTCATCACCAGGATGCCGAAGGGCAAAATGGCCAGCCCGCCGAACTGCAGGAGCGTACCGAACCAGATATAGGGCACCCGCTTCCACCCCAGTACCGACCGATGCTGGTCGGACTTGTGCCCGATCAGCGCGCGCAACGGGGCGAACAGGATGGGCAGTGCAACCATCGCCGCGACGACCGAAGCCGACATGCCGAGCTCGACGATCATCACCCGGTTGAGCGTGCCCGTCAGCAGCACCATCGCCATGCCGACCGAGACCTGGAACAGCGAGAGCCGCAGCAGCCGGCCAAGCGGCAATTCCGCCGTCGCCGCGTCCGCGAACGGCAGGAAGCGCGTCCCGATCCGGGTCCAGAAGGCAGCGCGCGGGCTCATCGCGGCAGCAGCTCCATCGCCTGGCTGGTGTAGAAGCCGCTCGCGATCCGCTCGGTGCGGCCAACGCGCGCGCCGTGCGCCCCGCTGGTGATCAGCGTGCGGAGCAGGCGTTCGGCGACGGGCACGATTGCGGGCGCGCGATCCTGGCCGGGCAGCAGCTTGCCAGTCATGTGCATCGCACGCAGCAACGGCGTGGCGGGGGCAAAGGTGAAGACGATCGACCCGGCGGTGCGATCGGCCAGCTGGTCGAGCACCTCGACAATGTCGAAGGCGGGGTAATGGATCAGCGAGTCCATCGCGACGACATGGTCGAACCGGCCGAGCGCCGGGTCGAGCAGGTCGCCGACGCGCCATTCGATATTGAGGTGGCGCGGCGCGCGGTTCTGCGCGATCGAAACCAAGCTGCCGGCGACGTCGATCGCCACCACCTGCGCGCCACGCTCAGCCGCCTCGACCGCCAGCGCGCCGGTGCCACAGCCGGCATCGAGCAGGCGCAGCCCGCGCATGTCGGCGGGCAGCCAGCCGAGCAGGGTGGCGCGCATCCGGTCGCGCCCCGCGCGCACGGTGCGGCGGATACCGCTGACCGGTGCATCCGACGTCAGCTGTTCCCAGGCTTTCGACGCGGTGCGGTCGAAATAGGTCTCGAGCTGGCCGCGATAGCGTGAGTAGGTGGCGCTGCCCATCATTCGAACCCCAGGAACTCGAAGATGTCGCGATCCTTCATCGGCACCGCGGCAAGCGCGTCGGTGCCCGCCCAGAGTTGCGCGGCCAGGCGCTTATACTCGTTGCACGCCGCCTCCACTTCGGGCGTCTGCTCCATTTCGAACAGCGTGCATTTCTTGAGGCGCGAGCGGCGAATGGCATCCAGATCAGGAAAATGCGCCAGGCGCTTCAGGCCGGTGGCGGCATTGAACCGGTCGATCTCGTCGGTTTGCGACGATCGGTTGGCGATCACGCCGGCCATGCGCACGTCGTAATTCTTGGCCTTGGCCTGGATCGCGGCGACGATGCGGTTCATCGCGAAGATCGAATCGAAGTCGTTGGCGGCAACCACCACCGCGCGCTCGGCATGCTGCAGCGGGGCGGCAAAGCCGCCGCACACCACGTCGCCCAGAACGTCGAAGATGACGACGTCGGTTTCCTCGAGCAGGTGGTGCTGCTTCAACAGCTTGACCGTCTGGCCGACGACATAGCCGCCGCAGCCGGTGCCGGCCGGCGGGCCGCCGGCTTCCACGCACATCACGCCGTTGAACCCTTCGAACATATAGTCTTCGGGGCGGAGTTCCTCGTGATGGAAATCGGCCTGTTCGAGCACGTCGATGACGGTCGGCATCAGCTTCTTGGTCAGCGTGAAGGTGCTGTCATGCTTGGGATCGCAGCCGATCTGGAGCACGCGCTTGCCGAGCAGCGACAGCGCCGCCGACAGGTTGGAGGACGTGGTCGACTTGCCGATCCCGCCCTTGCCGTAAACGGCGATCACCTTGGCGTTGCCGATGCGGTCGACGGGGTCGAGCCGAACCTGGACGCTGCCTTCGCCATCCTGTCCGCGTACCGGGGGGTCGAGAAGTGCCATGCGTCGTTATTCCTTATGCTGCGACCGCGACGACGCCCTCGAGGCGGTCCTCGATCTCGTCGGATGCGGCGTGGAGTGCCGCCAGAGTTGCGTCGTCGGGTTGCCAGTAGTTGCGCTCGCTCGCCTCGATCAGCCGGTGGGCGACACGGGCGGCGGCACGCGGGTTGAGCGAGGCGATGCGCGCGCGCATCTCGTCGTCCAGTACATAGGTCTCGCTGATCCGCTGATAGACCCAGGGGTCGACCTCGCCGGTCGTCGCCGACCAGCCCATCGTCGTGGTCACATGCCCCTCGATCGCGCGGACGCCCTCATAGCCGTGGCGCAGCAGCCCTTCGGTCCAGACCGGATTGAGGATCCGGGTGCGGGTTTCGAGCGCGACCTGTTCCTGGAGCGAGCGGACCTTGCCGGTGCCTTGCGTCTGGTCGCCGATATAGACCGGCGCGGCCGCACCCTTGGCGCGCGTCACCGCGCGGCTGATGCCGCCCAGCGCATCGACATATTGGTCGATGGTGGTGATGCCGAGTTCGACCGACTCGAGGTTCTGATAGGCGCAATCGACGGTCTTGAGCGCGGATGCGAGCAGTTCCGCCTGGCGGACCGGCTGGCCCTTGACGCCATAGGCATAGCCCTTTTGCCGCTCGAAGCTGTCGGCCAGTTCGTTGGGGTCGGTCCAGCCGCCGGTGTCGATCATCAGATTGACGTTGGCGCCATAGGCCCCCTCGGCGTTGGAGAAGACGCGCAGCGCCGCGGTTTCGATGCCGCACTCATGCTCGGCCTGGTGCGCCAGGCTGTGCTTGCGCACATAATTCATCTCGACGGGTTCGTCGGCCTGGCTGGCGAGCAGCGCGGCTTCGGCCAGCATCCGCGTCTGCAGCGGCAGCAGGTCGCGGAACACGCCCGACAGCGTCGCGATCACGTCGATGCGCGGGCGACCGAGTTCGGCGAGCGGGATCAGCTCCGCCCCGGCCAGCCGGCTATAGCTGTCAAAGCGCGGCCGCGCGCCGATCAGCGCCAACGCCTGGGCGATCTGCGCGCCTTCGCTCTTGAGGTTGTCGGTGCCCCACAGCACCATCGCGACGGTTTCGGGCAGGCGACCGGAATCGGCGAGGCTGCGGTCGATCAGCCGCTGCGCCTGTTCCGCACCATCGCGCACCGCGAAGGCGCTGGGCAGGCGGAACGGGTCGAAGCCGTGGATGTTGCGGCCGGTCGGCAGGATTTCCGGCGAGCGCAACAGGTCGCCGCCCGACACCGAATGGATATAGCGCCCGGAAAGCGCGGCGACGAGGCCGTCCAGCTCGGCGTTCGTGGCGAGCGCGGTGTTCAGCGCCGCCAGATCCTTGAGCAGCGGCGTGTCGAGCTTTAGCCGGCCGTCGACCAGTGCCTCGACCGTCAGCAGGTCGAGCGGCTCGCCGCGGCTGTCGGCGGTGGCGGCGATCATGTCGATGCGTTCCGCGCGGGTCGCGGCCTGGCCGGCGACATGCAGCCCCTGCGGGATCAGCTCGCGCTCGATTTCATAGAGCCGCGCGGCGAGCGCGGGGATGTCGTGGCCGTCCAGATCGATCGCGGCGGCCTGGTCGGCGATCAGTTCGGCGAGCATCTCGCCGGTCTCGTCGCCCGGCGGCAGCGCGCGCCAGCGTTCGACCGACGCCTTGAGGTCGGCCAGCCCCTTGTAGACGCCCGACTGAGTCAGCGCAGGGGTGAGGTAGCTCACCAACGTCGCGCCCGAGCGGCGCTTGGCCAGCACGCCTTCCGACGGATTGTTGGCGGCGTAGAGATAGATGTTGGGCAAGTCACCAATCAGCCGGTCGGGCCAGCATTGCGCGCTCAGGCCGGCTTGCTTGCCCGGCATGAACTCCAGGCTGCCATGCGTGCCGAAATGCAGCACGGCGTGGGCGCGGAAATCCTCGCGCAGCCAGCGGTAGAAGGCGGCAAAGGCATGGGTCGGGGCAAAGCGGCCGTTGAACAGCAGCCGCATCGGATCGCCCTCGATCCCCAGCGCGGGCTGAATGCCCACAAACACGTTGCCGAACTGCGCGCCGAGCACCTGCACCGCGCTGCCGTCCGACTGGAGCTTGCCGGGGGCGGGCCCCCATTCGCGCTCGATCTCGTTGAGCCAGGTCTCGGTCGACACGATCGTGTCGGCGGTGATGCGGGTGTGGACGTTCGCTTCGGTGCCGTAGCGCGCGGCGTTGCCGGCCAGGATGCGGTCGCGCAGCTCATCGACGCTGGCGGGAACGTCGACGCGATAGCCTTCGTCAGCCAGCCGGCGGAGCGTGGCGTGCAGCGACTCGAACACCGCCAGGAACTGTGCGGAGCCCGCCGCACCGGCATTGGGCGGGAAGTTGAACAGGACGATGGCGACGCGGCGTTCGGCTTCCTGCGCCTGGCGCAGTTCGACCAGCTTGAGCACGCGGGCGGCCAGCGCCTCGGCCCGCTCGGGGCAGCTTTCCATCGCACGGACCGCGCCGGCGGCGGGGAAGGTGCAGTGGCGTTCGCAGCCGGTGCAGGGCGTTTCCGCGCCGTCCGAGCGCCCGCCGAACACCATCGGATTGGTGCCGCCGTCCAGCTCGGGAATCGCGATCATCATCGTCGATTCGAGCGGCAGCAGCCCCTGGCGGTTGGCGCCCCAGGCCTGCAGCGTCTGAAACTCGACCGGATGCGCGGCGATATAGGGCCGGTCGAGCTTGGCCAGCATTTCCTCGGCCAGCTTGGTGTCGTTATAGGCGGGGCCGCCGACCAGGCTGAACCCGGTCAGGTTGATGACCGCATCCACCGTCGCGGTGCCGCCGCGCATGAACAGCGTCTCGATCGCCGGGCGGCCGTCCAGCCCGCCGGCAAAGGCCGGGACGACGTTCAGGCCCTTGGCCTCCAGCGCGCGGATCACACCGTCATAATGCGCCGAGTCGCGTGCCAGGATGTAGGAACGCAGCATCAGCACGCCCACCGTGCCGACTGCGTCGCGCCGACGCGGCAGATCGGACACGGTGCGTGCCATCCGGTCCTTCATGTCGGGGTGGTAGACGCCGACTTCCGGGTAGTCGCGCGGCAACGCCGCCTTCATGCCGCCACGAAGCGCGCGGCGATCGCCATCGGCATAGCGATCGATCAGTGCGCGGATCATGTCGACGACATTGTCGTCCGAACCCGCCAGCCAATATTGCAGCGTGAGGAAATAGGCGCGCACGTCCTGCGCCGTGCCGGGAATGAAGCGCAGCAATTTGGGCAGGCGGCGCAGCATCGCCATCTGGCCCTTGCCCGAACTCGCGCCCGGCTTGCCCGATCCGCGCAGCTTCTTGAGCATGGCGAGCGGCCCGGTCGCGGGCTTGTCCATGCGGTAATCGCCCATGCGGGTCAGCTTGACGACCTCGCCTGCCGACATCAGGCCGACGATCGCGTCGCACGCCGACTGCCGCGCCTGCAAATCGGGCAGCACCGCGCGGATATGATCCTCGAGGAACAGCATCGTCACCAGGATGATGTCGCCGCGCGCAATGTCGGCGCGCGCCGCTTCGAGCGCGCCCGGCTGATCATCCCAGTCGGCGGCGGCGTGGAAGCCGATGGTGACGCCGGGATGGGTGCGGTCGAACTGCGCCTGCGCGCGCTGGCACGCGCCCGACAGGTGATTGTCCAGCGTGATGATGACCACGCGCACGGGGGCGGCGCTAGCGGGCATAATGCGCCTTCGCGTCGTAAAGCGTGTCGAGCGTGATCACCGCCAGCCCCTGATCGGCGGCGAAGCGTTCGGTGTTGCGGCGTGCCTTGCCGCGCACGAAGAACGGGATTTTCCTGAGCTCGCGCTCGGCGTCAGAGGTCCAAAGCCCCTCCTCTGCAGGGGAGGGGTTGGGGTCGGGGTTGTCCGCGAGCGTTTCGGCATCTGCGCCGTGCTCACCCCCGACGCCTCCCGCAGGCGGGAGCGGGGATTTGTGACCATGCCCGAGATGGCTGGCGCCCGCGCCATCGGAAAACTCGAAATCGTCGCGGAACATGGTGAGCAGATGCTCCTCCAGCCCCATGACCAACGGGTGGACCCAGGTGTCGAACAGCACGTTCGCGCCCTCGAACCCCATTTGCGGCGAGTAGCGCGCGGGGAAATCCTGGACATGCACGGGTGACGAAATGACCGCGCACGGCACGCCCAGCCGCTTGGCGATGTGGCGCTCCATCTGCGTCCCCAGCACCAGCTCGGGCTGCAGTTCGGCGATCGCCTGTTCAACCTCCAGATAGTCGTCGGTGATCAGCGGTTCGACGCCGTAAAGCTTGGCGGCATCGCGCAGGTCGCGGGCGAACTCGCGATTATAGCAACCCAGGCCCACCACCTCGAAGCCCAGTTCGTCGCGGGCGACCCGCGCGGCGGCGATCGCGTGAGTCGCATCGCCGAAGATGAAGACGCGCTTGGCGGTCAGATAGGTCGAATCGACCGAACGGCTCCACCAGGGCAGGCGCGACTGAAGCTGGTCGGCATCGGCCGCGACGCCGGCAATCGCGGCGACCTCGGCGATGAACTCGCGAGTCGCCCCATAGCCGATTGGCACGGTGCGCACGGTCGGCTGGTTCAGGTTCTTTTCCAGCCAGCGCGCCGCGGTGTCGCCGGTTTCGGGATAGAGCAGCACGTTGAAATCGGCCGCGCCGATATTGGCGATGTCGGCCGGGCTCGCGCCCAGCGGCGCGACCAGATGGACGTCGACGCCCATTGCGTCGAGCAGCCGGGTGATCTCCACCACGTCGTCGCGGTGGCGAAAGCCGAGTGCGGTGGGGCCAAGCAGGTTGGCGCGCGGCCGGCGGCCCTCGCGCGGGGCGGGGCGCACGCTGCGATCGGCGATGGTGCGGACGATCTGGTAGAAGGTTTCCGACGCCCCCCAGCTTTCCTTGCGGGTGTAGCTGGGCAGTTCGAGCGGCACGACGGGGATCGGCAGGTTCATCGCCGCGACCAGCCCCGCGGGGTCATCCTGGATCAGCTCGGCGGTGCAGGATGCGCCGACCAGCATCGCCTGCGGCTGGAAGCGGTCATAGGCCTCGCGCGCGGCGGTCTGGAACAGTTCGGCAGTGTCCTTGCCCAGGTCGCGCGCCTGAAAGGTGGTGTAGGTGACCGGCGGCCGCGCATTGCGGCGCTCGATCATCGTGAACAGCAGGTCGGCATAGGTGTCGCCCTGCGGCGCGTGGAGGACATAATGGACGCCCTTCATCGCCGTCGCGACCCGCATCGCGCCGACATGCGGCGGGCCTTCATAGGTCCAGACGGTCAGCTGCATGGTGTGGCCGTCCCTTTCCCCGTCGCCCCGGCGAAGGCCGGGGCCGCTGGACAGCCTGGCGCGCGCCCGGTTCGGCGAGCGGCACCGGCCTGCGCCGGGGCGACGAGGAGAAGCCTCCTCATACCTTCAGCACATCCCGCCGGCGCAGCGGCCGGGCGAAAAGTTCGGCGAGGTCGCCCGCCTGGTCGAAGCCATGGATGGGCGAGAAGACCAGCTCGATCGCCCATTTGGTGGTCAGCCCCTCCGCCTCCAGCGGATTGGCAAGGCCGAGGCCGCAGACCGTCAGGTCGGGGCGCTCGGCGCGCACGCGGTCGAGCTGGCGGTCGACGTCCTGGCCTTCGCTGACCAGCGTTGTGGCGGGCAGCATCTCCAGCTCGCGCGCCAGATGGCGGCGGTGCAGATAAGGGGTGCCGACCTCGACCGGGATCATCCCCAGTTCGGTCGCGAGGAAGCGCGCGAGCGGGATTTCAAGCTGCGAGTCGGGGAGGAAGAAAATCCGCTTGCCCTCAAGCCGTTCGCGCTGATGCGCCATCGCCCGCTTGGCGCGTTCGCGCAGCGGCGCCACGACGCGGCGGAAATGCAGCTCGTCCACGCCGAACACCTGCGCGGCGGCGTGCGCCCAGGCGGTTGTGCCCTCCGCGCCGAAGGGGAACAGCGCGTCGATCCGCTGCGCGCCGCGATCCTCGAGCGCCTGAGCGGTCGCGCCCAGAAAGGGCTGGGCGAGCAGGAAGCGGGTGTTCGGCCCGACCGGCGGCATCTCGCCCGCCCGACGCGCGGGCAGCGAGCGGACGCGCGCGATGCCAAGCTCGGCGAAAAGACGCAGAAACTGGTCCTCGACGATATCGGGCAGCGCGCCGACGATCATCAGCTCGGCCGAGTCGTCGCGAGTCGCGGGCAAAGTGGGGACGAGCGCGGCGAGGCAGGCATCCTCGCCCTCGGTGAACGTCGTTTCGATCCCGCTGCCCGAATAGTTGAGGATGCGGACCTGCGGCGAATGCTTGTCGGACAGGCGCTCGGCGGCGCGCGACAGGTCGAGCTTGATGACCTCCGACGGGCACGACCCGACCAGGAACAGCATCCGGATGTCCGGGCGGCGGGCGAGCAGCCGGTCGACGACCCGGTCGAGTTCCTCATTCGCGTCGGCCAGGCCCGCCAGGTCGCGTTCCTCGATGATCGCGGTGCCGAAACGCGGCTCGGCAAAGATCATCACGCCGGCGGCCGATTGCAGCAAATGCGCACAAGTGCGCGAGCCGACCACCAGGAAGAACGCGTCCTGAACCTTGCGGTGCAGCCAGATGATTCCGGTCAGGCCGCAAAAGACTTCGCGCTGGCCGCGTTGGCGCAGCACGTCCGGGCGTACGGAGGGGGCACAATCGGTGCCGGCGGGCGGGGCGAGCACGGGGGCGAGCGGGCTCATTGTGCCACCGCCAGCGTCGCACCCGACTCGCTATTGCCCTGAAGCCGCGCGACCCGCAGCTTCCACAAAAACTGTCCAGCGTTGATGACATAAGCCGCATAGCCGGCCAGCGCGACCGCGAATTGCTGGACGGGCGAGCCGATGCCCGCGAACAGCATGACCAGATAGGCGGTGTGAAGCGCCAGCACCGCCATGCTGAACAGGTCCTCCCACCAGAAGGCGTCAGCGAACAGCCATTTGCCGAACACGACCTTTTCCCAGATCGAGCCGGTGACCATGATGGTGTAGAGGGTCAGCGTCTTGACCACGACCGATGCGGCGGCGACGTCCCCGCCGGCACCGGTGATCAGATAGCGGGCGACGAGCGCCAGGCTGACCAGGAAGACCGCGAACTGGAATGGGGCGAGCACGGCCTGGACCGTCGTCCACACGCTCGCGTCGCGGCGCCGGCGCTGCTCGGGCGTATAGAGCGACCCGCGTGCCGCCGTTTCCTTCACCGCCGAGCCAATCTCTGGCCGCATGCCTCACGCCCTCTTGTCGTTGCGCACATTATGGCACCGACGCGAAAAGTGTCAAACAGAATAGACGTAAAGCAAAAATGACACTTTTCGACTTGGTCCCGATTTCGCGGGTTGTGGCGGGATCGAAACAGGCGTAGCTTGATCCCTGCGGGATTCCAAAAATGTGGCGCTTCGCGAGGTTTGTACAAACATCGACCCGAGCTTCAGGGAGAGCGCGGAAATGGCCTACATCCACTCCAATGGTAAGCCCATGCCGCCGGTCGCGCCGCGTGACGGCGGACGCCGCCGCCGGTCCCGCGCGAGTGCGGAGGCGCGCGCGCCGCTCGAGTTGCTTTCATCCCCGCCCGACCAGGCTTCGCTGGCCGCGCTGATCGAATCCCAGGTGATCCCCCGCCTGCTGATGGCGCATCCGGTCCGCGCGCGGGCGACGTCGGCGGCAACCACGGCATCCGGCGCGCCGGGCATCATGCCCGCGGATATCGACGCGTTCACCCCCCCTGGTCCTCCAGGTCGAGGCTGATGAACTGGTCGCGCGGGTCGAGGCACTGCTTGACCGCGGGATCAGCGTCGAGGCGTTGCTGCTCGACCTGCTGGTCCCCATCGCGCGCCGGTTCGGCGATTATTGGGAGCAGGACCGTTTCGACTTCGTCGACGTGACAATGGGACTGTGGCGCCTGCAGGAGGTCGTGCACGAATTGTCGGCGCGCGCGCCCATCGAGCATGGCCGCGAGACGGGCCGGCGCGCCCTGTTCGCGTCGGTGCCCGGCGATCAGCATACCTTCGGGACGATCGTGATCGAGGAGGTGTTCGCGCGTGGCGGCTGGGTCACCGACCGTATGGTCCAGGCGACGACCAGCCTGCTGGTTGAACGGGTCGCCGACGAATGGTTTGATCTTGTCGGATTGACCGCAAGCTGTAGCGGCCATACGGCGACCATGCCGTCTGCGATCAAGGCGATGCGCAGCGTTTCCCGCAATCCGCACTTGTGCGTGATGGTGGGTGGACCCGTTTTCCTGACGGATCCGCAGATGGCGCAGCGTGTCGGCGCGGATGCGACCGCACCCGACGCGCGCATGGCTTTGTCTGTCGCCGAAACCTGGCTTGGCGCAAGGAGGCGTGAAGCACGTTACGGCTGAGTAGCTTACGAGGGAGCGCCAGAGCGCGCAGAATGAACAGGCACCACGCCCCTTCCGCGCCCAGCGGTTTTTCGACTCCGGACCTTTATCCAGGGCCTTTGAGCGCCGAGTCCGCCGCCGCCATCCTCGGCGCGGTCGGCGACCTCGCGCTGATCCTCGACTCGGACGGCCGGGTCCTCGACATGGCGGTGTCGGATCGCGAGCTCGTCAAGCTCGGGATCACCGGCTGGAAGGGGACCCGCTGGCACGACACGGTCGAGATCGAAGGACATCCCAAGCTCGACGAAATGTTGAGCCAGGCGTCGACCAGCGAGGCGCCGCGCTGGCGCCAGGTCACGCACCGGACGCCCAATGGCGACGTACCGGTCCGCTATCTGACGATGCGGCTGGGCGATGGCGGGCGGCTGATCGCGATCGGGCGCGAGCTTCGCGCGGCGGCGGCGACCCAGCAACGCCTGCTCCAGACCCAGCAGTCGCTGGAGCGCGACTATATCCGGCTGCGCCAGGCCGAGGCGCGCTATCGTCTGCTCTTCGACATGGCGCACGAGCCCGTGCTTATCGTCGACGCGGCGACGCGGCGGATTCGCGAGGCCAATGCCGCCGCGCATGGCATTCTGGGGATGAAGGAGGGCGCGCTGACCGATCAGCCTGCCGGCGTCATCGTCGAGGCGGCCGATCGCGAGCGGCTGATCGCTTTTCTGGGCGCGGCCGAAGCAGCCGCGACGCTGGCGCCGATCGGCGTGACGCTGCGCAAGGGTGCTGGACAGGCGCAATTGAACGCGACGCTGTTCCGCCAGGCCCGCATGGCGCTGCTGCTGCTCCGGATCGATCCGGGCGAGCGCGGGGAGGGCGCGCAGGGCGGCGTCGACCGGCTGCGTGATGTCATCGAACGCATGCCCGACGCCTTCGTGCTCGCCGATGCCAATCTGGCGGTGCTCGCTGCCAACACCGCCTTTGTCGACCTGGCCGAGGTGCCGTCCGCGAGCCGGATCATCGGCCAGCCGATCGGCGAATGGCTGGGGCGGCCCGGCATCGATGCCGACCTGCTGGCGCGCCAGCTGCGCGAACATGGCCTGGTGCGCAATGCCACGACCATCATGCGCGGTGCGTTCGGTTCGGAGGAGGAGGTTGAGGTCTCTGGGGTTTGCGTCACGTCGGAGAGCGGCGATCGCCAGTTCGGCTTCACGATCCGCCCCGTCGCCCGCCGGCTGCGCGAAACGCCGGTCGCGGGCATCGAGATGCCGCGTTCGGTCGAGCAGCTGACCGACCTGGTCGGACGCATGTCGCTGAAGGAGATCGTGCGCGAGTCGACCGATCTCATCGAGCGACTGTGTATCGAGGCCGCGCTGAACTACACGTCGGACAACCGTGCGTCCGCGGCCGAGATGCTGGGCGTCAGCCGCCAGAGTCTCTATTCAAAGCTGCACCGCCACGGGCTTGGCAGCTTGGTTCCCGACGCCGAGTAACCATTTGCGTACAGTCGAAGTGTCAATTTGATTTGACGCTTTTGCCGGTCGGGCATAGGCTCGCGCCATGGCTCATTCGTCCACCCGACCGCTTGCCGCCCCGGCCCCCGCGGTGCGCGACGTGGTCGAGTTGCTCAAACCGATCACCTGGTTTCCGCCGATGTGGGCGTTCATGTGCGGGGTCGTGTCTTCCGGGGTGCCGATCGTCGACCGCTGGCCCTTCCTGATCGCGGGGATCGCGCTGACCGGCCCGCTGGTCTGCGGCACGAGTCAGGCGGTGAACGACTGGTTCGATCGTCATGTCGACGCGATCAACCAGCCCGATCGGCCGATCCCGTCGGGCCGCATCGCCGGGCGATGGGGTTTGTGGATCGCGTGCATCGGCACCTTGTTGTCGCTCGCGGTCGCGGCGGCGACGGGGCCGTGGGTGCTGGGCGCGACCGCCATCGGCCTCGTGCTCGCCTGGGTGTACAGCGCACCGCCGCTGCGGCTTAAGGTCAACGCGGTCTGGGGGCCGGGCGCGGTCGCGCTGTCCTATGAGGGGCTGACCTGGTTCACCGGGGCGGCGGTGATGGCGGGCGCACTGCCCGATGGCCGGGTGCTGGCGGTGCTGCTGCTCTACAGCCTGGGCGCGCACGGCATCATGACGCTCAACGATTTCAAGGCGGTGGAGGGCGATCTTGCCACGGGCGTGCGGTCGCTGCCCGCAATGCTGGGCGTCGATCGCGCCGCGCGGATCGCCTGCGCAGTGATGCTGGCCCCCCAGCTGGCGGTCATTGCGCTGCTCATCGCCTGGGGCCTGATGCTGTCTGCCGCGATCGTCGCGGCGCTGACGCTCGCCCAGATCGGCCTCATGCGCGTGCTGCTGCGCGATCCCCGCGGCAAGACGCCCTGGTATAACGGCACCGGCATCAGCGCCTATGTCTTCGGCATGCTCGCCGCCGCGCTTGGCCTGGGCGGCGTGATATGAGTGCGTCCGCCGGCACCGCGCCGCCGCTCGGCTGGTTCGGCATCGTCCGGCTCGGGCTGGTGCAAAGCGCGATCGGCGCGATGGTGATGCTGGCGACGTCGCTCCTCAACCGGGTGATGGTCGTCGAATATGCGCTGCCCGCCGCGCTGCCCGCCGGGCTCGTCGCCTGGCATTACGCGGTGCAGCTGACCCGCCCGCTTTGGGGGCACGGATCGGATCGCGGGCGACGGCGGACGCCGTGGATCATCGGTGGAATGGGGGTGCTGGCGCTGGGTGTGCTGGCCGCGGTCGACCTGGTCCCCTGGCTGGCCACCGGCTCATCTGCGGCACTTGTCGGCGCAGCCGCAGCCTTCGCGCTGATCGGGGCCGGGGTCGGCGCGGCCGGCACCTCGCTCCTGGCGCTGCTCGCCGTGCGCGTCGCGCCCGAAAGGCGATCGGCGGCGGCGGCGATCACCTGGATCATGATGGTCGCGGGCATCGTCGTCTCGGCCGGGGTCGCGGGATCGCTGATCGATCCGTTTTCGCTGCCGCGCCTGGCGCTGGTGGTGAGCGGCGTGGCGCTGGTCGCGTTCGTCGTCGCGGGAATTGCGGTCGCGGGGATCGAGCGGGGGCATGTGATCGCGCCCGCCGAGGCGGCGTCGGACGAAAGCTTTCCCCAGGCGATTCGGGCGATGTGGGTCAGCGCCGACGCGCGCCGCTTTACCCTGTTCGTCTTCATGTCGATGCTCGCTTATTCGATGCAGGACATGATCCTCGAGCCCTTTGCGGGGCTGGTCTTCGGTTTCACACCGGGCGAGTCGACCAAGCTCGCCGGGGTGCAGCATGGCGGCGTGCTCGCGGGCATGATCCTGGTCGGCGTCGGTGCCAATGCGTTTGGCGGGCGCAGCGCCGACGGGCTGCGACGCTGGATCGTCGGCGGCTGCGTCGCGTCCGCGCTGGCGCTGGCCGGACTGGCGCTCGCCGCATTGCGCGGCGGCGCCTGGCCGCTGGCTGGCAACGTCGCGCTGCTGGGCTTTGCCAATGGCGTGTTCGCGGTCGCGGCGATCGGCACGATGATGGCGCTGGCCGGTGCGGCGGGCGATGGCCGCGCCGGGGTGCGCATGGGCGTGTGGGGCGCGGCACAGGCGATCGCGTTCGGCACTGGCGGGCTGCTCGGCGCGGTCGCGGTCGACCGCGGGCGCGCGCTGATCGGCGACGACGGCCGCGCCTTCATGCTGGTGTTCGCCGCCGAAGCGGCGCTGTTCGTGGTCGCCGCCACGCTGGCGATCGGCCGGACGATGCCCGGACGAACGGCCTCTATCGATTATCATTCACGGGAGCTGGCGCGATGAAGCAGATGCCGACTGATCGCCGATCCGCCGATTTCGACGTCGTCGTCGTGGGCGGCGGGCCGGCGGGCGCGACCGCCGCGACGGATCTGGCGCGACAGGGCCGCCACGTGCTGCTGCTCGACCGCGCCGGCCGCATCAAGCCGTGCGGCGGCGCCATCCCGCCGCGCGCCATCCAGGATTTCGAGATTCCCGAGCATCTGCTCGTCGCGCGCGCCAGGGCGGCGCGGATGATCGCGCCATCGGGCATGACCGTCGACATGCCGTGCGGCGACGGGTTTGTCGGGCTGGTCGACCGCGAGGTGTTCGACGAATGGCTGCGCGCCCGCGCCGCGCTGGCGGGCGCCGAACGCCGCACCGGCACGTTCGAGTCGATCGAGCGCGACAGCGACGGATGCGCGGTGATCGTCTATCGTGGCGAACGCGGCGGCGATCCGGTGCGGGTGCGCGCACGCAGCGTCATCGGCGCCGACGGCGCCCGATCGAAGGTCGCGCGCGCCACGGTCAATGGCGCGGACAAGGTCCCGTGCGTTTTCGCCTATCACGAGATTGTGAAGTCGCCCGCCGTCGCCAGCGACGTGTTCGATCCCGACCGCTGCGACGTTTATTATCAGGGCCACCTTTCGCCCGATTTCTATGCCTGGATCTTCCCGCATGGCGACACTGCCAGCGTCGGGGTAGGCAGCGCCAACAAGGGCTTTCCGCTGCGCGACGCGATTGACCGGCTGCGCGACCAGACCGGGCTCGATGGCTGCGAGACGATCCGCCGAGAGGGCGCGCCGATTCCGTTGAAGCCGCTGCGGCGGTGGGACAACGGCATCGACACCGTCGTGGCGGGCGATGCCGCCGGCGTGGTCGCGCCGTCGTCGGGCGAAGGGATCTATTATGCCATGGCGTGTGGGCGCATTGCCGGCGAGGCAGTCGACCTGTTCCTGGCGACAGGCAAGGCAAGCGCGCTGAAAACCGCGCGCCGCCGCTTCATGCGCGACCATGGCCGTGTGTTCTGGATCCTCGGGATCATGCAGTATTTCTGGTACAGGAACGACAAACGCCGCGAACGCTTCGTCGAAATCTGCAAGGACCCCGATGTCCAGACGCTGACCTGGCAGGCCTATATGAACAAGAAGCTCGTAAGGCGTAAGCCGATGGCGCACGTGCGTATCTTCTGGAAGGACCTGCGCCACCTGCTGGGGTCGGCGGCATGACCGCGCTGGGCCGTGCGTGGGTCGTCCCGGTCATCATTGCGGCGCTGGCGGCGTTGTTCGTTGCGATCGTCGGCAGTACGATGACCGATATCGGTCCGTGGTATCGCAGCCTCGCCAAGCCGGCATGGGCGCCGCCGGATTCGATCTATGGCGTGGCGTGGACCGCGATCTTCATGACCACCGCGCTGGCCAGCGTCACCGCGTGGCGCGCGATCCATACGCGCAGCGAAAGCGAGATTTTCATCGGCCTGTTCGCGCTCAACGGCTTCCTCAATATCCTGTGGAGCTTTTTGTTCTTCCGGCTCGAGCGGCCGGATTGGGCCGCGGTCGAAGTGATCGTGCTCGGCCTGTCGATCCTGGCGATGATCCTGTTCTGCGCGCGGCGGTCCTCGGCGGCGGCGCTGCTGCTGTTGCCCTATCTCGGCTGGGTCGCGGTTGCCGGCGCGCTCAACTGGCAGATCGTGGCGCTGAACGGGCCGTTCGGCTGAGCGCGTTCTTCGCCAGCGGTCACGCCGTCGACCTCATCCTCGTCGTACTGGCGATCGAATATCTGTGGCTGGTAATGAGGGGCGGCTGGGCACCGCGCAGAGCCGCGCTGCGGCTGCTGCCCGGCGCGCTGATGCTGGTCGCGGTTCGCAACGCGCTGACCGGCGAAGCTTGGCCATTGATCGCGCTGCCGCTCTTGCTGTCATTCCCCGCCCACCTCGCGGATCTCAGGCAGCGTTGACACCCGCGTCGTCCCGTCGAAGGCCGGGACCGCTGGCAAAGGGTGTGCACGGGTGGCCAGCGCCCCGGCCTCCGCCGGGGCGACGATCGTTTTGATCACAGTGTGTCGAGATAGGCGATCAGATCGGCGCGCTTCTGCGCATCGGTCAGGCCGGCATAGGCCATCTTCGTGCCAGGCACCACGCGCTGCGGCTTTTCGAGATACTGGAACAGCTTTTCCTTGCTCCAGGTGATGCCGCTGTTCTTGTTGGCGGTCGAGTAGCTGTAACCCTCGACCGTGCCGGCGGCGCGGCCGACGATCCCGGCCAGCGAGGGCCCGATCTTGTTTACGCCCGCCTGTACCGCGTGACAGGTGCTGCAAACGGCAAAGACCTTCTGACCCGCCGCCGCGTCGCCCGTCAGGCTCGCGAGCGTGGTGCCGTCGAGCGTATCGGTGCTGTCGACGGTCGGCGCGGCAGCAGCCGTCGGTGTTGCGGCCGGCGTGGGGGTCGCGACGGTCGCGGTCGCGGTCGGCGCCGGGGTGGGTTCGGAAGTCTGCGATCCCCCACCGCATGCCGCGAGGGTCAGCGCGGTGGCTGCGACGCCCATCGACATCAGGCTGGTCCGCTTCAACTGCTGTGCGTTCATCCGCTCACTCCTTGTTTCAGCTGCCGTCCCCGGCACGTGTGATCATTCCGCCGACGAGACAACGCGACATCGCCGATAAAGTGCCATTGCACGAGCTATCGGCGCGCACCGCCGCCGCCCGGCCCCTTGCGATGCAGCGTCGGGCGTGCCGGTTTGGCGGCATGACGCGCGGGGGGCGGGCCGGCGCGACGCTGGGGCGGTCGTGCGCCCGGCGGTCCCTGCATCGGTTCGATGCGGACGTGATCCTCCGGACTCTCGGTCGCGGCGGTGCGGCGAAGGGCCTCCGCAAACTTGTTGGCGGCGGCACGCCGGACCTCGAACGCGGTCTCATTCGGCCCGATGCGAATCGCGCCGATCTCGTTCTTGGTGATGTGCCCGCGCCGGCACAGCAGCGGCAGGATCCAGCGTGGATCGGCATTCTGCCGCCGCCCGATGTCCATGTGGAACCAGACCGTATCCTCGAATCCCGGGCGGTGGCCCTCGCCACGCTCCGGCCGCTCGCCGCTCGAACCCGCACCGTCGATCAGCTCCTCCGGATCGGGCAGGCGCGCGCGGTGGACGCGGACCAGCGCGGCCGCGACGTCCTCGGCGCTCATCTTTTCCAGCAGTTGCGCGCCCAGCGCCCGATCCTCGTCATCAACCTCGACCGGCTGCAGCAATGTTTCGATCAGGCGGGCGCGGTCCTGTGCGCGGATTTCCTCGATCGTCGGCGGCTTGATCCATTCGGCGGCGATCCGCGCGCCCTTCAGCATCGCGTCGACGCGGCGGCGGCGGGGATAGGGGACGATCAGCACCGCTGTTCCCTTCTTGCCGGCGCGCCCGGTGCGGCCGGAGCGATGCTGAAGGGTTTCGGCATCGCGGGGCAGCTCGACATGGATGACCAGGCTGAGTGTCGGCAGGTCGATGCCGCGCGCGGCGACATCGGTCGCGACGCAAACGCGCGCGCGACGATCGCGCAGCGCCTGCAAAGCCTGGTTGCGTTCATTCTGGCTGTGCTCGCCCGACAAGGCGACCGCGCCGAAGCCGCGTTCGTTCAGGCTGGCGTGCAGGCGGCGGACATTGTCGCGAGTCGCGCAGAACAGCATCGCCGTCTCCGCATCGTGAAAGCGCAGCAGGTTCACGACCGCATTCTCGATGTCCGCCGGCGCGACGGTCACCGCCTGATAGGCGATGTCGCCATGGCCGCGTTCCTCGGTCACGGTCGAGATGCGTAGCGCGTCGCGCTGATACCGCTTGGCCAGCGCCACGATCGGCTTTGGCATGGTGGCGGAGAAGAGCAGCGTCCGGCGCTCGCCCGGCGTCGCGTCGAGAATTTCCTCCAGGTCGTCGCGAAAGCCCATGTCGAGCATCTCGTCGGCCTCGTCGAGCACCGCGACGCGCAGGCTGCCAAGCTCGAGCGCGCCGCGTTCGAGATGGTCGCGCAACCGTCCCGGCGTGCCGACGACGATATGCGCGCCTTGCGAGAGCGCGCGGCGCTCCTTCGACGCGTCCATGCCGCCGACACAGGTGGCGATGCGCGCGCCGGCCGGGCCATAAAGCCACATCAGCTCGCGGCTGACCTGTAACGCCAGTTCGCGCGTCGGCGCGATCACCAAGGCCAGAGGCTCGCGCGCCTGACCCATCCGCTCGCCCTCGGCCAGCAATTGTTCGGCAAAGGCGAGGCCGAAGGCGACGGTCTTGCCGGAACCCGTCTGGGCAGAGACGATCAGGTCGCGGCCGCGCGCCTCGGGCTCCAGCACGGCGGCCTGAACGGGGGTGGGGGCGGCATAGCCGCGCGCGGACAATGCGTCGCCGAGCAACGGGGGAAGTGCGGAAAAGGGCATGAACTCTCTTGAATTAGTGGCGGGGCCGCCGGGGCGGTCAGCGCGGGAAACGGGATCGGGCGAAACCTACAGGGACTGGCCTGCGGCCCAGCCGCTCGCCCACGCCCATTGGAAATTATAGCCGCCGAGCCACCCGGTGACGTCGACCGCTTCGCCGACCACATACAGATTTGGAACGCGTTTGGCTTGCATTGTTTGCGATGACAGTTCGGCGGTCGAAATGCCGCCCGCCGTGACCTCCGCCTTGGCATAGCCTTCGGTGCCGTTGGGGGTGAAGCGCCAGGCGGCAAGGCGGCGCTCGGCCTCCTCCAGCCGCCTGTCGGCGAGGTTGGCGAGCTCACCCGCCAAGGCCAGTCGCTCCGCCAGGGTGGTCGCCAGTCGGTCGGGCAGCTGGATCGCCAGTGCGCGGGCCAGCGTCGTGCGGGGTTGCGCGCGCTTGGCGGCGCGCAGCCAGCCGCTTGGCTGGTCGGGAAGGAAATTCACGTCGATCGCCTCGCCATGGCCCCAGTAGCTCGACACCTGAAGGATTGCGGGGCCGGACAGGCCGCGATGCGTGAACAAAGCGGCTTCGCGGAAGGCGACCTTGCCGTGACGCGCCACGACCGGCGCGGCGACGCCCGACAATTCGCGAAACAGCGCATCGTCGCCTGCCAGCGTCAGCGGCACCAGTGCCGGGCGCGGCTCGATGAGCTTGAGGCCAAACTGCTTGGCGAGTTGATAGGCGAAGCCCGTCGCGCCCATCTTGGGGATCGACGGCCCACCGGTGGCGATGACCAGCGCGGGTGCAGTGACGATGCGTCCGTCGATCCCGACGCGAAACGCCATGCCGTCATGCTCGACCGCTGTGACCGGCCGGCCGAGCGCGAATTCGACCGCGCTCTTATCGCACTCGCCGACCAGCATTTCGACGATCTGGCGCGCGGAGCCGTCGCAGAACAATTGGCCCAGCGTCTTTTCGTGCCACGCGATGCAGTAGGAATCGACCAGCGCGATGAAGTCGGCGGCGGTATAGCGCCCCAGCGCCGATTTGGCGAAATGCGGGTTGGCGGACAGGAAGCGGTCGGGCGCGGTGCCGAGATTGGTGAAGTTGCACCGCCCGCCGCCGGAGATCAGGATCTTCTTCCCCGGCCGGTCGGCATGATCGATCAGCAGCACGCGCCGCCCCCGCTGCCCGGCCACCGCCGCGCACATCATTCCTGCCGCGCCCGCGCCGAGGATGATCGCGTCATAGGATGGGGAGGCGGGCAAGATGTGTCCTGTGGGTCGGCAAAGTGGATGACACGCCTTACCCGTTCGTTTCGAGCGAAGTCGAGAAACGTCGCGCCCGGATCACGTTTCTCGACTTCGCTCGAAACGAACGGGACGTGAAGAGACAAGCGTTCTAGGCTGGCATCTGATACCGCGAAGGGCGCAGCACCAGCATGAGGCCCCAGCCTTCGCTGCGGCGACGTGGCGGAAGCGCTCAGCGCAACTTGGCGATCGACAAACCGTCCTGCTTGGCGCGGTCCTTCACCGATTCCTCGCTGCGGGTCAGCGCCTTCGCAATCGCCTTCAGCGCCATGCCTTTCTTGGCCAGCGTATGCAGCTTCTGGATTTCATCCTGTCGCCACGGCTGGCGGTGCCGCTCGAAACGGTCGCCGCTCATGCGGGCGTCTCGACCGAGTCGACGCGGATCGGCTGGCCGTTGAACGCGACGGTCTCGCCCGCCATCGCACCCATCAGCGCACGGGCGAGCGGGGCGGCGAAGGACAAGCGGTCCGCGCCCGGCTCGGCCTCGTCATGGCCGACGATCTCGATCGTCCGCGAACGCGCGCCTTGACGGATGTGCACCCGGCTGCCGATGCCGACTTCGCCCGCATCGGGCGCCGGCGCATCCTCGGCGGTGGCGCGGCGGGTGTGCCAGTAGCGCAGGTCGCGGCGCAGCACCTCGCGTGCGGCATCGTCGGGCGCGCCGGCGATCTCGGCTTCGAGCGCGTCGACCCTCGCCGCGATCAGCGCACGGCCGCGCGGCGTCACCCAGTTGGGGCCGGGCGGGATAGGCAGCTCGAAACGGGGTTCCTTATGTTCCTCGTCGCTTTCGCGGCGAAATGCGACGCTCACGGTCATGCTCCTGGCAAAACGGGATTCAACGCCAGAACGCGCTGTGAGGCAAGCGCGATCCACTCAGGATGGCGGGAGCCAGCTTTTCTCGCGCAGCGCCAGATGGGTCGCCCGCCGGGCGGCGAGCCGGGGGGCAAGGAAGCGGTGGAAGTACCAGCCCTGCCACGCATGGGGCGTCGCGTGGTAGATCAGCCGCTCGGCCAGCGTCCAGCGCACCCGCCGACGATCGGCGCGGCGCGGGGAGGGGATGCACCACAGATCGGGTGGATAGACCGCGCGGCCCTGAGCCAGCACGCGGTGCATGATTTCGTGGTCCATCAGGACATAGGGCCAGTGGGCATGGGCATAGCCGCCCGCCGCCACCAGCGCCGTGGTGCGGAACGTCTGGCCGAACCCGCCGGTGTGCGTCTGGCGCGGCCACAGCCGCGCCGCGACCTGTGCGCGCCAGAAGCGCTTGCGCCGCGCTGCCAGGCCATCGGGCGGGGCGGGCACATCGACCGCCATCACCGCCGCGACGCGCGGGTCGGCAAAGTGCCGCGCGGCGATCGCCAGATAGTCGGGGGGATAGAAGGTGTCGGCGTCGCCGAACGCGACCAGCGGGGTCGCGATGTGCGGCATCGCGGCCTCCAGCGCATGGATCTTGCCCGGCTTGGCCTCGTGCAGGTGTAGCGTCTGCACCCCCGCCATCGCCGCCGTTTCGGCGCGCGCAATCTCCGCCGATCCGTCGGTCGAGCCGTTGTCGACCAGGATCAAGCGCAGCGGCCGCACCCGCTGGGCCGCGATCGAGCGCAGCGTCGCCGAGAGATAATCGGCTTCGTTGAAATAGGCGATGACGAAGGTCCATGACATCACGCGACGCGCTGGCCGCGAACCGGCTCGCGGGTCAAGGACTTGATGCGATGGTTGACAAGTCGCGGCCCGGCCCGCAGCGCCGGACGGGTGCTGGCGCGAGGGTAAGACAGGCGTGATCGAGCGGTTCCGGGCTCTGGCGGCAGACTGGCAGCCGCATCTCGCCCGCGCGCGGCCGTGGCTTCGCGGTGCATGGATCGTCGCGATCCTCGCCTATGTCGCCTTCAGCCTTCGGGAGATCGGGATCGCGCGCGTCTGGAGCGAGCTACCGCGCGCACCGGCCTTTTACCTCGTCTACTGGGCGGGGTTCATGATCCTGCCGATTTCCGAACGGCTGATCTTCGCGCGCATCTGGTCGGACACGCCCCCCGTTCCAATACCCGTCCTGCTACGCAAGCGCGTGCTCAATCAGGTTGTGTTCGGCTATTCGGGCGATATCTGGTTTTTCTGGTGGGCGAGCCGTCATCTGGGGGTGCCCGAGCGCCAGGTGCTCGCCGGGGTGAAGGACAGCACCCTGCTCTCCGGCGTCGCCGCAGCGGCGGTGACGCTGATCCTGGTCGGCTGGTTCAGCCTGGTCGGCAGCGGATGGATATTGGTGCGCGCGATGGGCGATTATCGCGCCTTCTTCATCGCGCTAGGACTGGTGATCCTGTTCGTCGCGCCGGTTGCCCTGCGCTTTCGCAGACAGATTTTCTGGGTCGGCGGCGGTACCGCGTTGTTCGTCCTTACGGTCCATTTCCTCCGCATCGCCATGGTGCAGGGGGTCGAGGTCGCGATCTGGTCGATCGTTCTGCCGCAGGTTCCGTTTGCGACCTGGCTGCTGTTCCTGACGGTTCAGATGCTGATCAATCAGCTGCCGATCGTGCCCAACCGCGACCTGCTGTTTCTTGCGGTCGGCATCGAGCTGACCGCGCGTGTCGGCGTCGACCAGGCCGCGCTCGCCGCGCTGTTCGTGGCGGTCACCCTGCTCAAGCAAATCACCAATCTGACGGTCTTCGTCTTGACGAGCTTCCTGCGAAATGATCACCTGTCGACCAAGGCGGAGCCGGCCGGCTCCAGTGCCAATCCATAGGACAGGATGACCCGCATGCGTTTTCTGACGCCCAGCCTGATTGCGATTGCGACTGCAACCGTTGCCCAGATCGCCGCGCCTGCGGCAGCCCAGACTGCGGCCGCGCCGAAGCCCGCGCCGGTCGCGCAAATCGCGCGTGCGATCGACATCCCCTATCAGGAATTCACGCTCAGGAACGGGCTGCGCGTCATCGTGCACACCGACCGCAAGGCGCCGATCGTCGCGGTGTCGGTATGGTACGATGTCGGGTCGAAGCATGAGCCCGAAGGGCGCACCGGCTTTGCCCACCTGTTCGAGCACCTGATGTTCAACGGCACCGAAAATGTCCCCGGCGACTTTTTCGACCCGCTGCGCGAGATCGGTGCGACCGACGTGAACGGCACGACGTCGTTCGACCGCACCAATTATTTCGAAACCGTGCCGCGTCCGGCGCTGGAGCGCGCGCTGTTCCTGGAAAGCGACCGCATGGGCTATCTGCTCGGCGCGGTGACGCAGGAGCTGCTCGACGAGCAGCGTGGCGTCGTCCAGAACGAAAAGCGCCAGGGCGACAACCAGCCCTATGGCCTGGTCCGCTACAAGCTGAGCGAAGGCATCTATCCGCCGGGGCATCCCTATCACCATTCGGTGATCGGATCGATGGCCGACCTGTCTGCGGCGCGGCTCGATGACGTGAAGAACTGGTTCCGCAGCTATTACGGGCCGAACAACGCGATCCTGGTGCTCGCCGGCGATATCGACGCAGCGGAGGCACGGCCGCTGGTCGAGAAGTATTTCGGCGCGATCCCGTCGGGGCCCGAAACGGTGACGCCCAAGATCACGATCCCGACGCTGGCCGAGGCGAAGTCGGAAGTGATCAAGGATCGGGTGGCAACCACGCGTATCTATCGCCTCTGGCCGGTCCCGGGCTACAAGAACGCCGACGCAGTGCAGCTCGACATCGCCGCCAGCGTGCTCGGCGGCCTTGCCTCCTCCCGCCTCGAAACCGCGCTGGTCCGTGAGGACAAGCTTGCGGTGAGCGCGTTCGCCTTCAACCAATCGCTCACCGACGCGGGCAGTTTCGGGGTCGGGATCGACGTTCGTCCGGGCGTCGACAAGGCGGCGGCGATTGCGCGGATGGACGCGGTGATTGCCGATCTGGTCGCCAACGGCCCGACCGCCGACGAAGTCCAGCGGGTGGCCACCAACACGCTCTCAGGACGCCTGGCGGGCCTGGAGGCGGTGGGCGGCTTTGGCGGCAAGGCGGTCACGCTGGCGCAGGGCGCATTGTTCGCAGGCGACCCGGCATTCTACAAGAAACAGCTGGCGGCCCTGGCGGCGGCGACCCCGGCGGACGTGCGCGCGGTCATGCAGAAATGGCTGACGCGCCCTGCCTACACCCTGACCGTCGAGCCGGGCGAGCGCGAGAATTACGTTGAGGCAACCCCCGTTGCCAAGGCGGCGCCCGCCCCGGCGGCTGCGGCAGCCCCGGTGGCGAAGGTCGATCGTGGCACCCGGCCCGAAGTCGGCTCGATCGCCGATCTGAGCTTTCCGAAGGTCGAACGGACCAAGCTGTCGAACGGTATCGAGCTGGTCTATGCCCAGCGCACCGCGGTGCCGGTCACGCAGATCGCGATGAGCTTCGATGCCGGCGTCGCCGCCGACCCGGACGGCAAGCTCGGCACGCAATCGCTGACGCTGGGGGTGATGGACGAGGGCACGACGACGCTCAATTCGCTCCAACTCGCCGAAGCGCGCGAGCGGCTGGGCGCGCGGATCACCAGCGACAGCTCGGCCGATCGTACCACGCTCCAGCTCTACACCCCCAGCGCCAACCTGGCGGGCTCGGTCGCGCTGGCGGCGGACATCGTCAAGAACCCGGCCTTCGCCCCCGCCGAAGTCGATCGGGTGCGTAACCAGCTGCTCGCCGGGATCCAGGCGGAGTTGAACAATCCGCAGGGCGTGGCACAGCGCGTGACCCCGCGGCTGCTGTTCGGCGACGCGCATCCCTATGCCAAGCTGGCCGCGGGTTCCGGCGACCCGGCGGCGGTCGCGAAGCTGACCCGCGACGACCTGGTCGCGTTTCACCGCAGCTGGATCCGGCCGGACAAGGCCAAGTTCTTCATCGTGTCGGATCAGCCGCTGAGCGCAGTCAAGGCGGCGCTCGAGGCACAGTTCGGCGGGTGGAGCGCGCCCGGTGCGCCCGGCGTCAAGGCGTTCGGCGTCCAGCCGGTTCAAACAAAGCCAAAGATCGTCTTGATCGACCGACCCAATTCGCCGCAATCGCTGATCGTGGGGGCGCAGCTGACCTCGCTCGATCCGAAATCCGATCTGCTTCCGACGCTGACGTCGAACGAGATCCTGGGCTCCGGGTTCCTGTCGCGCATCAACCTGGACCTGCGCGAGGCGAAGGGCTGGTCCTATGGGTCGCGCGGCGGCTTCGGGCTGAACGAGCGCGCGGTCAGCTATGTGGTCAACGCGCCCGTTCAGGCCGACAAGACCGGCCCCGCGATCGAATCGCTGCAACAGGTGATCGGCGGCTTCCTGAACGACAAGGGCACGACGAAGGTCGAGTTCGACCGCACGATCAACGGTGAGATCCGCGAACTGGCCGGCCTGTACGAAACCGGCGGCGCGGTGCTGACCGCGATGCAGTCCAACGACCGGTTCGGGCGGCCCGACAATTATTACAGCACCGTCGCGGCCGAATATCGCACGCTCCAGCCGACCCAGCTTGACGCTGCGGCACGCGCCGCGATCGACCCGAAGAACTTCGTCTGGGTCGTGGTCGGCGATGCAAGCAAGGTCCGCAGCCAGCTTGACTCGATCGGCCTTCCGGTCGAGGTCATGCCCGCCGCCGCGGCGGCGATGCCCGCAACCGCCGGCCGCCCCGCCAAGTAAACGACCGCGATAGGAGCAACGAACATGGCCAATGTGGATGGAAACTGGGATACCGTCGCCAAGACCCCGATGGGGGATCAGAAGGCGACGCTGTCGGTCGCATCGTCGGGCGATACCTTCACCGGCACCTATTCGGGTGCGATGGGCACGACCGAGATCAAGGACGGCAAGGTCGACGGCAACAACCTGACCTGGAAAGTCGACATCGTCGTGCCGATGCCGATGACGCTCGATTGCTCTGCGACGGTCGACGGCGACACGATCACCGGATCGGTCGGCGCCGGCGCGTTCGGCAGCTTCCCGCTGTCGGGAACCCGCGCCGCCTGATCGGGCGAAACCGCCGCAACCATGCGGCCCGCGCTCCCCGGTGGAGCGCGGGCCGTTTTGCTTCGGAGGTATGCGGCCGTGGCCTATTCGGCGGGGAGCGGTGCGATCGGTGTCCGCGATGCCGTCCGCTTCGCGCGGCGGCCGCCACGCGCCCAGAAGCTCCACACCGCCAGCGTGCCGAGCAGGGTGAGCGCAACGCCGGCCAACGTCAGCGCCAGACGGTAGGCGATGCCGCCGACCATCGCCGCATGCAGCGGGAACAGGGCGTTGAACGCCCGCAAACCGGGTGACAGCGTCATGGCGTCGCGTGCCTCGACCAACCGCGCATCCGCGGGGTCGAACCACAGCATCGTCCGGCCGTTGGGGAGCCATTCGGCGGGCTGGCGCATGCGGAGCTGCACCAGGTCGCCGGCCTCCCTTGGCATGCGGACCAGCCGGACCTCGGCATCGGGAAAACGCTGGCGCGCGCGCGCGAGCACACGTTGCCAGTCGATGCGGGCGGGAAGCGCGCTGCCCCTGATCACCGGCGGCTTGGTCATGCCGTCGAGCTCGCCCGCCGTCGAAAAAGGCGCGAGCATGACCGACGCGACCGGGCGTAGCGTCAGCATCATTCCCGTCGTCATACTGATCGCCAGCAACGGCGCGACCAGGATGCCCAGGTCGCGGTGATGCGTCAGGATTGCTGACCGGGTCAGCCGGCGGGGCAGCAGGCGCAGGCGGAAGGTCCGCCGGGTCCGCCACCACAGGATCGCCCCGGTGACAATGAAGCCAAGCCCGACGAGCCCGGCGATCCCGCTGATCGTCTCGCCAGCTTCACCGATCAACAGGTGATGGTGCAGGTCGAACAACCACAATTCCGGCCGCGCCCACACGCTGTCCCACCGCGCGACGATCTCGCCGCCCTGGCTCGCATAGGCCCCATGGCCGCGCCCATAGCCAAGCTGGCTGAGGCCGAACCCGTCGCTGGCGAACAGGATCGATGCGGGGCGATCGGCCGGCGCAACATTCGCCAGGCGATCCAGCTGCGCGGCCAGCGATGCCACGTCCTGGCGCGCGGGATCGTCGCTGCCGGGCGCGGAGATCCATTGCTGCTTCCACAACAGGATCGTCCCGCTCAGCCCGAGCAGCGCGAGCAACAGGCCGATCAGCCCGCCGGTCCAGCGGTGAATCAGGTCGAGCCAGCGCATCAGAAGCGCCAGTCCCAGCCGAGCGTGAAGTTGCGCCCGCGCCCGGCAAAGAAACGGGTGCGATCCGTCTGGAACAGCGTGTCGCTGTAATAGCTGACATATTGTTCATCGGTCAGGTTCTGGACCGCCAGGCTGATTCCGCCCAGTCCGGTGTCGTAGCGGATATAGGCGTCCGTGACCGTATAGCCCTCGAACCGGGTGTTCGCCGCGCGACCCGCAAAGTCGCGCGAGAGATAGACGTTCGCCTGCACCCGTGCGGTCAGTGGCCCGCTGACATAATCGGCGGCGAACAGCGCGCGGTCGGGAGAAATGTTGGCGCCGTCGAGATCGAGGTCGACGCGCCCGTCATTGTCGCTGTCCGATTTGCCGAGCAGGTGCGAATAGCCCACTTGGAGCTTCAACCCGTCGATCGGCGTCCTGACGCCCAGGTTGATTTCCAGCCCCTCGATTTCGATCCGCTGGCGCTGGACCTCGAAAATGTCGCCGGCGTTGCGCACCAACAGGCTGCCGAGGTCGCTCGACGACCAGAAATAGGTCGCCGACAGATCGAGCGGCCCGCGTTTCACCTCAACCCCGATCTCGCGATTGTTCGACACCACCGGGCTGACATTCAGGAAATTGTCGACGTCGACACCCGCGGTGTTCACCGCGCGCAGGATGCGGCCGATGTCGGCGATCGTATAGCCCTCGGCATAGCTGCCATAGACGCGAATGCCCTTTACCGGCTCGACGATCACGCCGCCGTTGAGCAGGACGTCGTCGAAGCTCGGGCTGCCGCCCGCCACCTGCTGCGGGCCATAGAAGAACAGGGTTTCGTAATCGGGGATGTCGAGCCGCACATTCTCCCACCGCGCGCCGCCGGCCAGCCGCAATTTGCCGTCGAACAGGCCCAGGTTGAGCTGGCCGAACGGGGCCAGGCTGCGAAATTCGGTGAAAGGCACCCAGGCGCGACCGGTCTGGAGCAGCTCCTGGCCGGTGCGGTCCCACAGGCTGTCGAAACCGACCGTTGCGGAAAGCGCGTCGATCACTTCGCGTTCGTAACTGAACCGCCCGCCGATCTTGCGCGACCGGTTGACCGACTGTTCGAACAGCGTGCGGGTGGGGTCGATGCGCGGATCCTGGAAATCGGCGAAAACGCCGCCGCCGAAAATGTCGCGCGACCGGTTCCAATAGCCCTGCAGGATCAGGTTGCCGCCGGCCAGGTCGGTATCGGTCAACGTCAGCGAGATCGTCTCGACCCGATTGGAGGCCGGTTCGCCCGGCGTCGTGCCACGTACACCGATCGTCGGCCGCCCGGCGGCGATGTCGGCGGGCGAACGCGGCACCACGACATAATTGGCGCGGCCCTCCAGCGCGAACCGGTTGGCGAACAACTCGATTCGCGCGGTGTCGCTCAATTGATAGCCGAGCCGCGCAAACACCGACCAGCTGTCGCTGTCCTGCACTTCGCCCTGGGTACCGTCAGGACCGATCACGTCGCCGTCACCGTCGAGGAAGACGCCGCGCCGCTCGAACGCCGCGCCGACGGTCGCGTCGAACGCGCCGCCGCGCCACGCGACCAGTCCCGCCGCCTTGCCGCCAAAGCCCGCATCCTCGAACCCGTTGCTCGCATTGCCCTGAAGCAGCAAGCGGCCGGCGATCCCGTCCGACTTCGGCGCTTCGACCACGACCTGGTTGATCACCCCGCCGGTCGCGCCGATGCCCTGCAGCGCGTTGGCACCATAGATGAGCTCGACCCGGTCGAGGAAGAACGGGTCGATCGTATAGCCGTCGCGCGATCCGTCGCGGATCGGCGTCGTCTGCGGAATGCCGTTGATCGCGAACAGCGGCGCGCGGCCGCGCAGCGATTCGCCCGCGCCCGACAATTTCTGGCGGGTGGGGGAGAAGGACGGCGACAGGTTGGCGACGGCGTCGACGGTCGATCCGGCAATCGCGACCTGCTGGCGCAGTTGCTCGCGATCGATGACGTCGACGGTCAGCGGCAGCGCATTTGCGGGCAGCCGCGTGCGCGCGGCGCTGACGACGATTTCGTCGTCGGCGGCGTCGTCGCCCGCCGGCAGGGTCGACTGTACGGCCGGGGCAGGGACGCCAGCCAGACCGGGCACATCGTCGCGATCAGCTGCATGTGCTGAAAACGGGCACAGGATCGTGCCGGCGGCGAGCAGGATGTTGAATTGGTAACGCATGGCCCTCCCTTTTCCGAGAGGGGTGGTAGCATCCGCTTTTGCAAATGCAAGCGGTTCGCAATAGCGATGTGGTTCAGGCTGCCCGGCTGGCGCGCAGGGCGGCGGAGCTTGACGCCCTGATGGCGTATCTCGACGCGAAGATCGCTTGGGTCGAACGCGGGGGGCAAGGTGAGGCGCCCCGGTTGCTGCCGCCGCCGCAGCAGCGACCCTAGAGCCCGTCTCCGACATCAAAGTTTTCCCGTGACCCCGGGCTTGACCCGGGGTCAAGCTCCCTTGCGCCGGATCAAGCAGCGGGACCCCGGCGCAAGGCCGTGGTGACGGGGAGAAAGCGGCCGGACTTCAGGACCGTGTCCATTCCCGGTCGATCTCTTCGAAGCGGGCTTGGCCTTGTCGTCGGACCGCCGTCAAATATCGGCGCGAGCGATCAGGGGGTCGCGCGCGATTCGACGCGGTCGCGGACCTGGGCGAAGGCGGTGCGCAGATCGTCCGCCGATGCCCGGTCGAGCGCGCCCGCGGCAATCTCGTCGGGCGACCAGAACAGCGAGGGGGCCTCGTCGTCCAGCATTGCCCAGTTCGGAAACATCCGCGCATCGACTTCGGCACTGACCAGCAGTCGCACATCGCCGTGGCGATCGTCAGCGACGATCCGCTCATATAGCGCATCGATGGCCGGTTCGGGGCCCTCGATCAGCTGCAGGTACAAGTCCTGACGACAGATCAGCGCACCGGTGATCTGGTCGCGGGGATTGTTCCGCCGCGCGCCGGACAGGATTCCGGCGAGCATCGCCCGGTCGAAGCCGAAGGGTTGCGACCGATAGATCAACTGCTTCACCATGGCCTGCTCCCGTCGAACCTCGACCGGGGTACGCGAAACGAGCGCCCGTGCAAGCGAGGACTTCGGGGCCGGCTGAGATCGCGGACGCCGTCGCGCCAGAGCGAATATGAAAAGGGCCCGGCGTCGCCGCCAGGCCCTTGTTCATTCGTGCGTCGAAGCGATCAGGCTGCGGCGATTTCCGCCACGTCGACCTTGATGCCCGGGCCCATCGACGAGCTGACCGCGATCTTGCGGACATATTTGCCCTTGGCACCCGACGGCTTGGCCTTGACCACGGCGTCGACCAGCGCGTCGAAATTGGCGCGCAGATCGGCCTCGGCGAAGCTCGCCTTGCCGATGCCGGAGTGGATGATGCCGGCCTTTTCGACGCGATATTCGACCTGACCGCCCTTGGCTGCCTTGACCGCTTCGGCGACGTTCATCGTGACGGTGCCCAGCTTCGGGTTGGGCATCAGGCCCTTGGGGCCCAGCACCTTGCCCAGGCGACCGACCAGGCCCATCATGTCGGGCGTGGCGATGCAGCGGTCGAATTCGATCGTGCCGCCCTGGATGGTTTCCATCAGGTCCTCGGCACCGACGACATCGGCTCCGGCTTCGCGCGCTTCGTCTGCCTTGGCACCCTTGGCGAACACGCCGACGCGCACCGTCTTGCCGGTGCCGGCGGGCAGCGTGACGACGCCGCGCACCATCTGGTCGGCGTGACGCGGGTCGACGCCCAGGTTGAGCGCGACTTCGATCGTTTCGTCGAACTTGGCGGTCGCATTCGCCTTCGCAAGTGCGATCGCCTCGTCAATGCCGTGCAGCTTTTCGGCGTCGATCGCCTGGGCCAGCGCTTTCTGCTTCTTGGTCAGCTTTGCCATGATCTCAGCCCTCCACCACTTCGAGGCCCATCGCGCGGGCGGAGCCTTCGATGATGCGGGTCGCCGCTTCGATGTCGTTGGCGTTCAGGTCCTTCATCTTCGCCTGGGCGATCTCGCTCAGCTTGGAGCGCGCGATCTTGCCTGCCGACACCTTGCCCGGCTCCTTCGAGCCCGACTTCAGGTTGGCAGCCTTCTTGATCAGGTAGGTCGCCGGCGGGGTCTTCGTCTCGAACGAGAAGGAGCGGTCGGCATAGACGGTGATGACCGTCGGCAGCGGCGTGCCCGCTTCCTGGTCGCCGGTCTGCGCGTTGAACGCCTTGCAGAATTCCATGATGTTGACGCCGCGCTGACCCAGGGCAGGGCCGATCGGCGGCGACGGGTTGGCCTTGCCTGCAGGAACCTGCAGCTTGATATAGCCGGTAATCTTCTTCGCCATTTACTTCACTCACTCTATCGGCCGGACGCGCGGGGCGTGCCGGCACCAAGTTTAGCGGTCCAAGCGACCGCTCTTTCGAACGGCCTCCCGCAACATTTCCATTCACGCGGAATAGGAAGGCGCGGCGCATAGCGTAAAGCCGTGCGCCGCGCAATCATTTGATACTTCCCTCCGGGCCGGTTGGTTCCGGCCCGCCGGGTCGACGGATCAGGCCGCCAGCAGTTCGGGCGGCGGCGTGATCAGGCTGATCGTGCTGGCCGAGCCCGAGGTCGCGAAGATGAGCGCCGCTTCGGTCACGCGGTCGCCCCCGCTCAACAGGATGGTGACGTCGTTGTCGCCATTTTCGATGAAGATGCGGTCGGCAGAGATCGTCACGTTGCTCCTCCCGATGCCGGTGAAGGCGGTCAGGTCGATGCGGTCGCCGCGGTCGAAATTGACGATGGTGTCGGTGCCGCCGCCCGGCGCGAACAGGAAGGTGTCGGAACCGTTGCCGCCTTCCAGCCGGTCGTCGCCTTCGCCGCCCCACAGCGTGTCGTTGCCATTCCCGCCATAGAGGCTGTCCGCGCCCGTGCCGCCGACCAGCGTGTCGTTGCCGTTGCCGGCTTCGATGCGGTCGTTGCCGCTCCCGCCCCACATGCTGTCATTGTCGTTGCCGCCGTCGATCGTGTCGTCGCCCTCGCCACCGTCGATGGTGTCGCGGCCATTTCCGCCGTCCAGCCGGTCATTGCCGCTGCCGCCGGCCAGCGCGTCATTGTCGTTGCCGCCGTCGAGCCGATCGTTGCCGGCGTCGCCCGCCAGCCGGTCGGTCCCGTTGCCGCCGTCGATCGTGTCGTCGCCCGCGCCGCCGAACAGCCGGTCATTGGCGTTGCCGCCATCGACGCGGTCATTGCCGGCACCGCCCTCCAGCACATCGTCGCCGTTGCCGCCGCTCAACGTATCGGCGAACGCGCTGCCGATGACGCGCTCGATGCCCGTGAAGCGATCGCCGTCGCTGCTGGAGCCCGCCCCGCTGTTGCCGACGGTGACGCGCACGCCGCTTTCCGCGTCGACATAGCTGATCGTGTCGAACCCGGCCCCGCCGTTCAGCACGTCCGCGCCGCCACGGCCGATCAACAGGTCGTCGCCGCCATTGCCGTTCAGCGTATTCGCGCTGGCATTGCCGAGCAGGACGTCGTTGCCGCTGCCGCCGCTGGCGTTTTCGATGACGACGCCGTTGGCGATCGTATATCCGCCCCAGATGCCATCGACGAACGACACGACCCCGCCGCCCGTCGGCGAATAGTCCAGCGTCGCTGCGGTCAGATCGATCTGTGCGTCGAGCGCGCCCGAATAGCGGATTTCATCGACGCCGCTCGTGTCGATGATGGTGGTGTAGAAGGTGCCGAGTTCGTTGACGTCGCGCAGCTCGTAGACATTGTTCCCGGTGTTGTAGGGGTTCACGCCATAGCGCGCCTGCAGGACGGCGATGTCGAACGCCCCCAGCGTCCCCGACCAGCCATTGTCCAGCCCCGCCGCGGTGAACGGCGTCGGGCCGGCAGGATTGAGCTGCCACGCGTCGTTGTACGACATCGTAGAGTAGACGCCCTGGTTGAGGTCGTAGAGGCCGAGCGTGCCGGTCGCCGAGGTCACGCCCAGCAGGACTTCCGAGCCACCGCCATTGTCATGCGGGTGGGCGAGCCCGTGCGCATGGCCGAATTCGTGAAGGATGACGGCAAAGGAATAGCCGCCCTGCAACAGGCTCTGCTGCTGATCGAAGCTCCACCCCCCGCTCAGGACGTTGAAGACGCCGACGCCCTGGTCGTCGCCGAACGCGGGACCCTGGGGGAAGAAATACGCGCCATATTGTTCGGACTCGGTCTTGAGCAGGCGGAACGTCGCCTGGTTGACGTCCTCGGTGATCTCGTACTTCACGCCCAGGACACGCTCGAATTCCCGGAGCGCGAGCATCACCTGCTGCTTTTCGAAGTCGTTCCAGTCGATGGTCACCATCGGCCCGCCATCGTCACCGGTCTGGCCGAAATTTTCGTCGGAATCGCCGAAATAGACGTAAGCGGTCGGCACGCCGTTGACGTCGACGAACTCGACATTGTTGGCGTTCGCCCAGTTGATCGAATCGAGCGGATCGAACTGGCTGGGGTCGACCTCGCGCACGTCGAGCGTATAGCCGCCGGTCTGATTGGGGTAAGCGAGCGTATCGAGATAATAGTATCCGCTCTCTTCCGGCACGAAGATCAGCCCCGAGCTGAGATCGGTTGGGAAGCTGAGATCGTCGTTGAACGTGACGAGATTGCCGCCCGCGTCATAGAGCGCGAGGATCGTGTCGAGTTCACCGCTCGGAACGGCGTTGGGATTGGTCCGGTAATCGGTCCCCCCCGCCAGATCGAAAAGGTAGACTTTGCCGGCCTCGAGATAGATCTTGTAGGTGTCGGTATCCTGGCTGGTCTCGATGTGACCGAACGTCGTGCCGAGCTCGATTTCCACGGCACCGGCGAAGGTGTCGGGAACCTGGTCGGTCGGCCGCTGAACCCAGATGTCGAGGGTGTAGTCGCCGTCATCGGCGGGATCGAAGGATTGCGCGGTGACGAAATAGGTGCCGCTGGTCGTGGCGGTGAAGGTCAGGAGCGAGGTGATGCCGACGCCGCCATCGTCGTCGAAGCTGATCAACGAGCCGGTGCCGCTGAACAGCGCGAGCAGCGGGTCGGCGAGCGGGTCCTCGCCCGCACCGCGCAGTGCGAAGGAATAGGTCTGGCCGGCCACCAGGGTGAGCGAAAAGACGCCCTGACCATCGGCGGTCAGCGTTCCGCCCAGCGTCGCGTCCGAATCGACCTTGATCGTCGCCGGTACGGTTCCGGGGACGATTCCGGCGATCGTCGCGGGAATGTCGTAATTGCCGTCGCGATTGCCGAACGCCTTGCCCTGGCAGGCCATACAGCCGCAGTTCACCACCGACTGTTCAGCCTTCGCCGCACCCAGTGCTTCGATGTCGAGATACATGAACGACCCTTTCCTGCTAACGCCGGGGCATCGACATCGCCCCCGATGACGACAAAGGATCATGGATCGGCGATGACTTCAAACACTCTTTTGCAGAAGGATCGGGCATGGTTGTATTGACAGGTCTCGCCTGCCTAATGGCCCTGGGCAGCGTCAATATTTCCGATGATGCGATGGCGTCGCGCCGATCGGAGCACGCCGGTCATGTTTCTGAAAAGGACGCTTCATCTCCGCCGCAATCGGGCACACCCCCGAAACGACTGCCCGATTCCGGCGGCAGGACGTTCGAGACGCTGGATGCCTATCTGGAACACCTTCGCACGCATGCCGCACCGATCGACCGGCCGTGGTATCGCGAAGTGCGCCCGGGCGTGTATCAGCTCGAAACAGGAAACTTCAGGCCGCTCGCCGGAGGGGGAAAGCCGCGCCTCTTCACGCGCGCGGAATTGATGCGGCGTTTCGGCTTCACCCGCTGAAGTGCAGGCGCGGCGCGCGTCAGAAGACGGCGTGATCGCCCAGTGCTGCGTCGATCTCTCCCGCGATCAGCCGTGCGTAATGATCGCGCAGCCGGTCATTGCCGAACGCGGGCGTGGCATCGGCGTCATAGGCGCCCGTTGCCTCGTCGCGCACCAGCATCGATTCGGTCGCATAATAGCGCCCGATTCGCGCGAGCTCGGCCTTGGCTGCGAGGCGCGTGCTCACGCGCCCGCCCGCGTCGAGCGCGGCGATGACCGCGTCGAGCATCCTGACCGGGACGTGGGTGAAACGCGCAGGCCGTCCCGTCAGTTCGAACAGCATCTCGCCCTGGTCGCGCGGGGTGATCGCGGGACCCGGCCCGCCAATCGGCAGAATGCGATTGATCCGCGCCGGGGCGTCGATGCAATCGGCCAGAAATGTCGCGAGATCGCGGTCGCTGATCGGTTTGCACGCGGTCAGCCGGCCGTCGCCGAAGACCATGAAGGGCTTGCCCCGCCGGACGCGCTCGACCTGACCCGACAGCGATTTGAAGAAGGCGGTCGGGCGGACAATCGTCCAGTCGAGCCCGGACTGCATCAACGCGGCCTCGAAGGCCAGCTTGGCGTGCTGAAAGGCGAGGCGGGGGGTCTGTACGCAGATCGCCGACAGCTGGATCATGCGGCCGATCCCCGCGGCCTGTGCGGCCGCCAATGCCTCGACATGCGCGGCATGGTCGATCGCCCAAGCGTCCGCGGGGACGCCGGTGCGCGACGCAAGGCAGGAGATCAGGACATCGAAGCCCCCCGCGCGAATCGCGTCGCGGGCAAGCGCCCCCGCGCTGGCGGCTTCCGCGACGTGCAGTTGCGCACCGTCGAGCTCGGCGAGCGTCCGGGCGCTGCGCCGGACCGGGCAGACGACGTGATGCCCGCGCGTGACGAGCGCGCGCGCGGTCGCGCGACCAATCGTCCCCGTCGCGCCGAGCAGCAAGACGCGGCGCGCGGGCGGAGCGGGGGCGGGCGGCGTCATATGATCACCCGCGCGTCGCCGTCGGCATCTTGATTATTTGCTGCGCTCGACCTGTTCGAAATCGAGTTCGACCGGGGTGGCGCGACCGAAAATCGACACCGACACCTTGACCTTCGACTTGTCGAAATCGAGCTCTTCGACCAGCCCGTTGAAGCTGGCGAAGGGGCCGTCGAGCACCTTGACCTGATCACCGATCTCGAAATCGACCTTGACCTTCTGCTTCGGCGCGGCGGCGGTCTCTTCCTTCGAATTGAGCATCCGCGTCGCCTCGGCTTCGCTGATCGCCTGGGGCTTGCCCGACGAACCCAGGAAGCCCGTCACCTTCGGCGTGTTCTTGACCAGGTGATAGACGTCGTCGTTCAGCTCGAGCTTGGCGAGCACATAGCCCGGCATGAACTTGCGCTCCGACTGGACCTTCTTGCCCCGGCGCACCTCAGTGACGTTCTCGGTCGGCACCTCGATCGCCTCGACGAGCTGGTCGAGCCCCATGCGGGTCGCCTCCGACATGATCGCGTCGCGAACCTTGTTCTCGAAGCCCGAATAAGCGTGGATGATGTACCAGCGTGCCATGTAAAGTTCCGTTGTTTGGGTCGCGATGGGCGCAGTCGGGCTCAGGCCAGCGCCAGCAGGCTCTTGACGATCATGTCGAACGCCGAATCGACCGCAAGGAAGAAGACGCCCAGGATCGTCGCCATGATGACGACCATGACGGCAGTCATGATCGTTTCGCGCCGCGACGGCCACGTGATCTTCGCGCGCTCGGCATTGACCTGGCGAAAAAACTCGGCGGGAGAAGTCTTGGCCACCTTGAAACATCCTGTTGTTGCATCGACCGCTTTTGGCAAAGGTCCGCCGCCCGGTCCTGCTTTCAGGAACCGGCGCCATCCCCCCAACGCTGTCGGATTGGGACCAGTATCTAGCGAAGGACGGCGGCTTTCGCAAGCATGCGCGACAGGTGGTCGGCGACCGGTGGTACGGACCTCGCCAATGGTGCCGCGCCGACCTATCCGTGTCGACACCGGGGCGTGGTCGCGGCGCTGCCGTGACGACATGCGCCCAAACGAGCCGATGGCGGGTCAGGCCGCATATGGCCCGCACCTCCGGCACACTATCAGACTGTATCGACGGCAAAATTGACGGACAGCCGTGACCGGAAAGGGCAATGCGTGGATTGCCCCGACGTTCGGGCTTGTCTATCCGCTTTGCCTCCGCCGGCTGAATACAGGATTGAACGATGACGCGCAGGAGTTTGGGTACGCGGCTCGTCAAGGCGGTGCAGAACCGGCGCGACACCTTTATGGCCCGTTCGGACGTTATCGCGCGCCTGCCGCTGTTTGCGCCCAATTCCGCGCCTGGATCATTACGCCAGCTGACCGACCTCACGCTGCAGGCGTGCGACCAGACCTTTCCGTTTCTGGTGGAGGTGGTGCGGGGTTGCGGCATCACGCCGATCGCGATCGAGGATGCCGAGGCGTTTTGTGCCGATCCGGCGCATCGGGCGATCGCCGACGCGATGAAACCGCTGTTCGACGGCCATGGCAGCGACAAGGCCAATGTCCACCAATATCACCTCGCTTACGGCCGCATCCTGGCCGAGATCGGTGCGGTGCAGGCGATGTTGGAGATCGGCATGGGTACGAACAATGTCGATGTCGCTTCAAATATGGGATCGGAAGGGCGGCCGGGCGCGTCGCTCCGCGCGTTCCGCGACTATCTGAAGGACGCCCAGATCTTCGGTGCCGATATCGACCGCGATATTCTGTTCACGGAGGAGCGCATCCGATCGTTCTTCGTCGACCAGACCGATCTGTCGAGCTTCGAACGGCTGGACGCCAGCCTGCCCGACAGTCTTGACCTGATCATCGACGACGGCCTGCATTCGCCCAACGCGAACCTGGCGGTCCTCGGCTATGCGGTGCGCAAGCTCAGGCCCGGCCAGTGGTTCGTGATCGAGGACATTCCCGAGCGCGCGACCACGTTCTGGCAGGGCATCGACCCGATCCTGGCGCGCCTCTTCGAGACGCATCTGATCCGGGTGTCGTCGGGTCTGCTCTATGCCGGGAAGCGCCGACCGGCGGCGTGAGATACGGCCCGGGTCGGCCTCATCGCCAGACCTTCATCAGGTCGCCGATGTGGCAGGAGTGGAGGGACTCGAACCCCCGGCCCTCGGTTTTGGAGACCGATGCTCTACCAACTGAGCTACACTCCTGTGCAGCGCAGGTCCCTAGCGTTCGGTGCCGGGCAGGGCAAGCGTTTCTCAGGCGGCGGCGCTGGCGGCGTCGCGGCCGGTCGTGAGGCGCCGGGCTTCCTCCACCGGCAGCGGACGGCCGAAATAGTAACCCTGTACCTTGGTGCAGCCCAATGCCTGGACCATGCGGTGCTCGTCCTCGGTCTCGACGCCCTCGGCGGTCGTCGCCATGCCCAGCGACTGGGCGAGCGCGACGACGGCGCGGATGATCGCGATTGCTTCCTTTTCGCCTTTCGACGCCGCCTGGACGAAGGAGCGGTCGATCTTGATCGACGTGAAGCGGGTGCGGCTCAGATAGCCAAGCGACGAATAGCCGGTGCCGAAGTCGTCAAGGCTCAGCCGCACCCCAAGATCGAGGATGCGTTCGAGCACCTGAACCGCGCCGGTGCCCTCGCGCATGAAGGCGCTTTCGGTGACTTCGAGCTCGAGGCGCCCCGGCGGCAGGCCGGTGCGCATCAACGTATCCGCGACGACGTTGACGAAACCGGGATTGTGGAGCTGTTCGGCGCTCACGTTGACCGCGACACGGACGGGCTCGCCCCACTTCACCGCTTCGGCACAGGCGGTGCGCAGCACCCAGTCGCCGATCGGGGCGATCAGGCGCGCATCTTCGGCCAGCGGCACGAACTTCGCCGGCGAGATCACGCCCATTTCCGGATGGGTCCAGCGCAGCAGCGCTTCGAACCCGGTGAGCGCGCCGGTCCCCGCGTCGACGACCGGCTGATAGGCCAGATGCAATTCGTCGCGGTCCAGCGCGCTGCGAAGCTCGATTTCGAGCACCCGGCGCTCTTCGGCGCGGACATGCAGCTGCGGCTCATAGGTGTGGTAGGCGCCACCGCCCGAATCCTTCGAGCGATAGAGCGCCAGATCGGCCGAACGGATCAGCATTTCCGCCGTCCGCCCGTCGCGCGGCCCGATCGCCACGCCGACGCTGGCGCCGATATACATGGTGTGATGGTCGACTTCGTAGGGCTGCGACAGCGTGGTGATGATCGTATGCGCCAGCGCCTCGATCCGCGCGGTGTCGCTGGCGTCGCGGACGACCACCGCGAACTCGTCGCCGCCCAGGCGACCGACCATCTCATTGTCGTTGACCAGCCGCGCCAGCCGCTCGGACACCTGGCCCAGCAGCCGATCGCCAATCGGATGTCCCAGCGAGTCGTTGACCGCCTTGAACCGGTCCAGGTCGATCATCATGAAGGCGCAACGCCCGCCCCAACGTTCGGCATCCGCCATCGCCCGCGCCAGCGTCTCGTTGATCAGGAGGCGGTTCGGAAGCCCCGTGAGCATGTCGAGGCGCGCCATGCGGTTGATCTTGTCCTGGGTCTGGCGCGCTTCGGTGACATCGGAGCCGACCCCGCGAAAGCCGATGAACATGCCGCGATCGTCATATTTCGGGCTGGCGGCCATTTCCCACCACCGTTCCTCGCCATTGACGTCGACCGGCAGCAGCAGGTCGCGAAAAGCCTCGCGGCCCTTCAGCTTCTCTGCAAGGACGCGCAGTCCCGCCGGCACGTCGCCGCTGTGCCAGGCCGGACCGGCGAGCACTTCGAGAAAGGGCCGGTCGTTGATCGTCGTCGGATCGACGCCGATCGACTGCGCAAAGCGGGGCGACGCGCGCACCACCCGCCGCTGTGCGTCGATCTCCCACAGCCAGTCCGCGCCCGAATCCTCGAACTCGCGCAGCAGCATGCTGACGGTCTCGTCGCGCTCGGCCAGTGCGATCTGACTGGCACGCAGCATCACGAGCGCCTTGCCCCGGGTGAAGCAGGCCAGCAGCAGCAGTCCCGTGAAAAGCAGTGAAAGCGACGCGCCGATCGCCGAACCGCCGAGGTAGATCATTGCCGATGCCGCGCCGCCAGTCACGAGCAGAAAGGTCAACCCGGCGAGCGGGAGCGATGCCATCGAAATCGCGACGCCGACCATGAGCACGCCGAGGATGAGGCAGACGCCGAACTGCTGCTGGGGGATGGCACCGGCCGCGAACAAGAGGGGAGGGACGCTCCAAACCGCTGCCAGGGCGACGCCTTCAAGGACGGTGTCGCGGATCTCCGACGCGCTGGCGATATAGGAAACGGCCGCTTTTCGCGCCAATCGCCGAAACACGATGGCCAGCGCCACCGACGCCACCGTCGCGCCCCAGCTCATCAGTTGCCAGGCCGGAACATCCGGCCGGAAGAGCAGGATCATCAATGCCGCGCAGATCAGGTTGGCGCCGCCGGTAAACAACGCCAACTGCCGTGCCGCATTGAGCTGTGCCGCACGCATAGCGCCCCAGTTCGCGCCCTCCGCAGAGTCGCGCAGCCCCAAAAGCGCGCCGTTATCGATGCGCGGCTCGGACAAAAGGGGGCGTTGCGGCTTGCTCACCGCGCCACGCTTACCAGCCGATGGTTAGCGAGCCGTTTCGCTTGAGATCAAATTCGATCAAATTACGCGAGAGGCCGTTGGCGGTCAGGCGGCCAGGTCGTACGGCTTGATCTCGCCGGCAAGATAGAGGTTGCGGGCCTTGGCGCGGCTGAGCTTGCCCGAACTGGTACGCGGCAGCGTGCGCGGCGGCACCAGTTCGACGACGCAGTTCATCCCCGTCACCGAGCGCACCCGCTCGCGAATCTCGTCGCGCAACCGCAGCCGCTCGGCCTCGTCCGACGTACGGCACTGCACCAGCACTGCGGGCGTCTCCTCGCCGCCCGGGGTGGTGATCGCGAAGGCGGCAATGTCGCCGGCCTTGAACCCCGGCAATTGCTCTACGGCCCACTCGATGTCCTGCGGCCAGTGGTTCTTGCCGTTGATGATGATCATGTCCTTGGCCCGGCCGACGATGTAGATGTAGCCGTCCGACATGTACCCCATGTCGCCGGTATCGAGCCAACCGTCGGACATGCATGCGGCGGTTGCCTCCAGGTCCCGGAAATAGCCCTCCATCACCGACGTGCCGCGGCACCACACCTTGCCGATCGCCTTGTCAGGGAGCGGCGTGCCGTCCTCCTCGCGGATCTGGATTTCCATGTCGCGCACGGGCTTGCCGCAATTGACGATGGCGCGGAACCGCTGCGGACGATCGGCGCGCGCGACGCCGCCCGACAGCTGGGTTTCCTCGACCAGCTCGACGACGATCCCTTCGCCCGGCGGCATGATCGATACTGCCAGCGTCGCCTCCGCCAGACCATAGCTGGGCAGGAAGGCCGACGCCTTGAACCCCGCTTCGGCGAAGACGTCGACAAAGCTCTGCATCACGTCCGGGCGGATCATGTCGGCACCGTTGCCGGCCAGCCGCCAGCGCGACAGGTCGAACCGGTCGGCGGCGCGCGTCTGGCTGGAGATGCGGCGCGCGCAGATGTCGAAGCCGAAGGTCGGCGAATAGCTGATCGACGTGCCTGGATTGCGGGTGATCAGGTCGAGCCAGGCGAGCGGCCGCCGCGCGAAATCCTCGGTCTTGAGGTAGTCGGTCGACACCTGATTGGCGATCGGCGACAGGAAGCAGCCGACCAGCCCCATATCGTGATACCACGGCAGCCACGAGATGCAGCGGTCGCGCGGTTCGAGCTGCATGCCGTGCGCGTGTGCCGCCAGGTTGTTGAGCAGCGCGCGATGGGTGATCACCACACCATGCGGAAAGCGCGTCGATCCGCTGGAATATTGCAGATAGGCGATATCGTCCGGACCGGCCTGGGGCAGCTCGGCTGCCGGGGCCTGGCGGCGCGCGAACGAATCCCAGTCGACGCCCTCGACCCCGCACTGGCGTGCAGCATCCCCGGCCATCGCCGCCAGCGATTCGGGATAGAACAGAAATTTGGGGTCGCAGCTGTTCAGCTGGACCGAAAGCTGGTCGACATAGGCATCGCGCCCGCCGAAACTGGTTGGCAGCGGCAGCGGCACGGGCCACGCGCCGGCATAGACGACGCCGAAGAACAGGCTGGCGAAATCGGCACCCGTCTCGGCGACCAGCGCGATGCGATCGCCCGGGACGACGCCCGCGGCGATCAGGCGCTGCGCCTGATCGATGGCATCCCGGCGCAGCTCGGAAAACGGATAGGCACGCGCCAGCTGGCCGCGCGCATCATGGAAATTGAGGCCGCGCCGTCCACGGGCGGCATAGTCGAGCGCTTCGCCCAGCGTCGCGAAATCCGCGAAGCGACGGGGCAGATCGTCTTCCAATGCCGTCGGGACCTGCGTTTGCGTGTCGACCGCCTTAACCGGTTCTTGCGAAATCTGTGCTGTCATCAAGTCCAACTCGCGCCCTTCGCTGCCGGTCCGTCGGCGGCGCGATGTCGCGCGCACCTCGGCCAGACTGATTATCGACCCCTAGAATCGGTGCGCACTGTGGCATAATCATGGCGCATGACGCGGCGTCCATCCAAGTCGCCCGGTCGGGCACCGCCGATCGACGCGCCGACGCTTGATCGTCTCGCGCTGCGCTATGTCGAACGCTACGCCACGACACGCGCGAAGCTGGTGGCCTATCTTGATCGCAAGCTCGCCGAGCGTGGCTGGGCGGACGCGCGCCCGGACCCGGTCGCGCTCGCGGACCGGCTCGCCGACCTCGGCTATGTCGACGACCGTGCCTATGGCGAGGCCAAGGCGACGGCGATGGCCCGACGCGGCCTGGGCGCGCGCCGCGTCGACGCGGCGCTGTGGCACGCGGGCGTGCGCGGCGAGGATGCGGAGGACATTGCCCCCGTCATCGCCGGGCAGGCGGTGGAAAGCGCGCTGCGCTTTGCGCGCCGCCGGCGCTTTGGTCCCTTTGCCGACGCCCGGGCCGAAGGCGCGGTGCGCGAGCGCCAGTTCGCTGCCATGCTTCGGGCGGGACATGCACCCGAAATCATTGGCCGAATCCTCCGGATGGCACCGGGAGAGGACACGCAGACCCTGTTCGGGACAGAATAGCCGAAAGAAACTTTTGTTACGGCCAACGCTCGTGTTAGAAAGCGTCCCCGGGGGAAGGTGGACTATGCGTGCTGAGACAACGCGCGCATCGGATCGATATATCGACGATGCGTCCGACATTGCGGTTTCCAATGCTGCCGAAGAAGCAGATGAAATGCTCGTCAGCGGTTCGGTCAAGTGGTTTGATGTCGCGCGCGGCTTTGGCTTCATCGTTGCCGACGATGCGGGCATCGGGGACATTCTGGTTCATTTCTCGGTACTTGAAGAACATAAGCGCCGCAGCCTGCCCGAGGGGGCGCGGATCACCTGCCGCGCGGTGCGGCGCCAGCGCGGCTTTCAGGCGCGCGCGATTGTCGACATCGACACATCGACCGCGGTCGAATCGCTGCGCGCGCGCCCCAGCGACCGTGCGGAGCGGTTGCAGTTGCTGGACGTCGCCGGCCCGTTCGAGCCGGTCAAGGTCAAGTGGTTCAATCGCCTGAAGGGCTATGGCTTCCTGGTTCGCGACGGCCGGCCGGGCGACATTTTCGTGCATATGGAAACATTGCGCGTCGCCGGCATCGAGCATGTCGAACCCGACCAGTCCGTCGAAGCGCGGATTACCGACGGCGAAAAGGGCCCGCTCGCGGTCGCGGTTCGCCAGCCCGGCTGATCGCGTCCATGCGCGTGCCAGCTCTCGCCTTGCTGCTCGCCGCGTGCGGGCTTCCCGGATGCAATGGCGGCAGCGCCGACCGGACGCTGACCGCGGCCGAGGAAGCAGCGGGGTTGGTCCTGGTCTCGATCGAGACGCGCGCCGGCGCCACGCAGTGGTTCAAGGTCGAAACCGCCAGCACCATACCCCAGCAACAGCGCGGCCTGATGTTCCGTCGCGACATTCCGGAAAATGGCGGGATGCTCTTCTATCCCTATCCGCCGGATGGCAGCGGCCCGCGCGAGGCGAGCTTCTGGATGAAGAACACCCCGACCTCGCTCGACATCATCTATATTCGCCCCGATGGGACGATCGCGCGGATCGCGGCGGGCACCACGCCCTTTTCCGAAGATCAGATCCCGTCGGGCGAGCCCGTGTCGGCCGTCCTCGAGCTTCGCGCCGGCCGCGCCGCCGCGCTGGGAATCGCACCGGGCGATCGGGTGCGCTTCGAGGGGTTCGACGCCCCGGCAGGTTAGCGCGCCGGCTGTCGATCGCATCGGCGGTTGTCGTCGCCGGGCCAAGCAGCTATCGGGCGCATATGGGTATCCTGTCGTCGATCTTCACCTGGTGGAACGGTGCCACCATCGGCACCACGCTGGCGCTGCGCGGCATGCGCAAGGTCGGCGTCGACCCGCTCGGCAACCGATATTTCCAGGGCGGGACGGACACCAACGGCCAGCCGCGCCGCTGGGTGATCTACAAGGGCGCGAACGACCCCAGCCGGGTGCCGCCCGCCTGGTTCAGCTGGCTGCATCACCAGATCGAGGGCGTTCCCGACGACGCGCTGCCGCCGCCGCGCGCGTGGCAACAGCTTCCCGTCCCCAACCTGACCGGCACCCCGGCGGCGTACCGTCCGCCCGGCGCGCTCGACCGCGGCGGCCACCGTCATGCCGCCGCCGGCGATTATGAGGCGTGGACGCCCGACGCGTGACCGCGCGTCGTGTCCTTATCGGCGTCGCGATCGCGGGCGTGCTCGCGGCGGCGGCGTGGTTCGGTTATCGCGGCTTTGTCGCCAGCACGACCCGGAAGCCGGTCTCCAGCACGATCGCGATCGCGGTTCCGGAGGCGACGGTGGGCAGCGACGTCGTGACCGTCGACGACGGCGCCGCCGCCAGCGTCCCGGGGGCCACGCCGATGGCCGATCGCGTGGCGGTGATCGGCGTACTCAACAAGCGCAATGGCGAGACCCGCGAGTTCCGGCTGAAGCCCGGACAGAGCGCGCGCTTCGGTGACGCGATCGTCCGGCTGCGCGCATGCGAGCGCACCGCGCCGTGGGAGGCCGAACAGCTGACCGGCGCGTTCGTCCAGCTGATCGTGCGCCAGTCGGACAACAGCGCCGGTCGCGCCTTCTCGGGCTGGGTCTTCGCCGAACGCCCCGCGCTCAACGTCGTGCGCCACGCGGTCTACGACGTCTGGCCCAAAAGCTGTGCGATGACCTTTCCGGCGACCGGGCCCGATACGGTGGCGGCGGGCAGTGCGCCCGGCCCGGCATCCGGCCCCAGACGGTCGAGCGCCGACCAGTCCCCCTCGACCGAAGGCGCGCCGACGGCGACGCCCCCGGCGGTCGCGCCGAGCGAGGCACCGAGCAACGCCATATAGTCGGCGCGCGCGACCTCGATCGTTCCCATCGAGGCAAGGTGATCGGTCTGGAACTGGCAGTCGAGCAGCGTGAAGCCGCCGATCCGCAGCCGTGCGACCAGCCAGGCGAGCGCCACCTTTGAGGCATCGCGCGCGCGGCTGACCATGCTCTCACCGAAAAAGGCCCGGCCGAGCGCCAGTCCATACAGCCCGCCGACCAGCCGGTCGCCGTCCCAGCATTCCACCGAATGCGCGAAGCCCAGCGCGTGGAGCCGAAGGAAGACTCGCTCGATCGGGCCGTTGATCCAGGTATCGGGCCGGTCGGGCGCGGCCTCGGCGCACAGGCGGATGACGTCGGCGAACGCGGCGTCGGCGGTGACGCGATAGCGATCGGCGGCGATCGTCTTGCGCAACGATCGCGACAGGTGAAAACGGTCGATGGGCAGGATGCCGCGCAGCTTGGGCTCGACCCAGTAGACGCTCTGTGCCGCGCGATGATCGGCCATGGGGAAAACGCCCATCGCATAGGCCTTGAGCACCATGCCGGGGTCGAGCTCGTTCAGGCCCGACATCGCGTCATTTTTCCTGGACCAACAGTTGCTCGATCCGCTGCCACAGCGCGGCGAATGCCTGGGCCGGCTTGCTGCGCGGCGCGGTCGATCCCACCGGCTTGCCGGTCGCTGCCATCGCCTCGATCGCGCTGGCGGCGGGAATGACCGGCCAGTCGGGGTGCCGCGCGATCGCCTCGCCATGCAGGCGGCGGCGGCGATCGACCATCGAATGCACGGGCAGAACCCGCAGCTTCTTCGCCCCGATGCGATCGAGATGCGCGCTCACTTCACCAAAGGCGCGCGTGGACAGCGTCGACGGGATCACGGGCACGACGATGAGGTCGGCGGCGCGCATCACCTGTTCGCTCGTTTCGGTCAGTCCCGGCGGGCAATCGAGCAGCACATGGTCATGGCTCTGGCCCAGATCGCCGAGCAGCTTGGCCAGCCGCTTCTTCTTGTCGAGCTGGTGAAAGACGATGTCGAGTCCGCGCAGCGAGGTATCGGCGGCGATCAGGTCGATCCGCTCGAACGCCGTCGGACGAATCAGCTTGGCGACCTCGACGTCCTTCGTGAACACCGCCTGCGCCTGGTCCTTGGCGCGCTTTTCGGGGGCGAGCAGAAAGCTGCTCGCGGCCTGGGGATCGAGATCCCATACCAGCGTTCGCCGCGCCGACAGCATCGCCGCGCACCACGCCAGATTGACGGTCAGCGTGGTTTTCCCCACGCCTCCCTTCAGGCTGTAGATCGCGATCGTCGCCATGCCGCGTCCTGTTCCTTTCGAGCCATGTTCGCCCGACTATCCCGCCTGATGCGGGCGAAGTCGAGACGCATCGGGATCATGCGGTCGATAAAAAGGGGCCGGCGGCATGTGCCACCGGCCCCCGATCGAAAGGAAATCGGGCGATCGCGCGATCAGAGGTGACAGCTCAGCGTACCGCCGCCCGGCTTGGTAAGAGTGACGTTCTTTTCGTCGCCCTTCAGCGTGTAATCGCTGCCGGTATAGGGATCGCCGGCATTTTCCGCGCGCAACTGGGTCGGCAGGCCGTCCTTCGTGTCCAGGCGGATATTGGCGAGCTTGTCGCCATTGAAGAAGTCGACGTACAGCAGGCTGTTGTCCTCACAGCGGAAGCTGACGCTGGCCCGGATCGACGGGGGCAGCTCGACCGGGCCCTTCTTGGCCTTTTCGGCGGCGAGCGGATCGGGCGCGCGCGAATCCACGACTTCCGGTTCGGGCTCACCGCAGGCGGTGAGGGCGAGGGCAACAGAGGCGGTTGCCAGCGACAGAAGGAGCTTTTTCATCGCCCCAAGCCTTCGCTGATGCAGCAGGGCGCGTCAAGATGGCAGTTGGCAGGTCCAGCGGCGTTGTCGTAGCGTCAGCCGGGTCGAACTTGGCGCACTGCAGCAAGATCGTCCCAGCTGGCGGCGGCTAGCGTTCGATCCGGGTGACATGCCCCATCTTGCGCCCCGGGCGGGCCTCATGCTTGCCATAGAGATGCAGATGCGCGTCATCCTGCGCGATCAGGTCCGGCCAGCGCGTCACCTGATCCCCGATCAGGTTCTCCATCCGCACCGCTCGGGCGGTCAGCCCCGTCGGCCCGAGCGGCAGGCCGCAGATCGCGCGGACATGATTTTCGAACTGGCTGGTCTGCGCGCCCTCGATCGTCCAGTGGCCGCTATTGTGGACGCGCGGCGCCATTTCGTTGAACACCGGCCCGGCGTCGGTGGCGAAGAACTCGAGCGTCAGCACGCCGATATAGTCGAGCCGCTCGGCCACCCGGCCGGCCAGCGCCGCGGCCTCGGTCCACTGGCTTGCGACCATCGCGGGGGCGGGGAGGGCGGAACTGGCAAGAATGCCATCGGCATGTACATTGACCGGCGGCGGGTAGCCCATGATCGACCCGTCGGCACCGCGGGCCAGCACGATCGAAAATTCGTGGGCGAACCGCACGAACCCCTCGAGGATCGCCGGCGCGGCACCGATCGCGGCCCATGCCGCATCGGCGTCGGCGGGGGTGTGCAGCCGGGCCTGCCCCTTGCCGTCATAGCCGAACCGCGTCGTCTTGAGGATCGCGGGGCAACCGATCGCGGCGATCGCCGCATCCAGTCCGGCGCGGCTGTCGACCTCGCGCCAGGGAGCCGCGCGCCCGCCCAGATCCTCGACAAAGCGCTTTTCCGCGGTCCGGTCCTGGGCGACGCGCAACGCCGCGACCGACGGGCGTACCGGCACGGTTGCAGCAATCGCCGCGATCGGATCGGCGGCGATGTTCTCGAACTCATAGGTGACGACATCGACTGCCTCGGCAAAGGCGGCGAGCGCGTCGGGATCGTCATAGGCGGCGCGGGTGAACGCGAAGCAGACATCGTTGGCCGGCCCGCTCTCGGGTGCCAGGATGTGGGTGCGATAGCCGAGCTGAACCGCCGCCACGCCGATCATCCGGCCCAGCTGGCCGGCACCGATGATCCCGATCGTCGATCCGGGGGGCAGCAGGCCGGGCGTCGTCATTGCGGGTCGATCACCACATCTTCGGTCTGGCGCGCGCGCCATGCCACCAGTCGCTCGCCCAGCGCCGCGTCGTGCGTCGCCAGGATCGCTGCCGCCAGCAACCCGGCATTGGTCGCGCCCGCCTTGCCGATCGCCAGCGTGCCCACGGGGATGCCGCCGGGCATCTGGACGATCGACAACAGGCTGTCCATGCCGCTCAGTGCCTTGGATTCGACGGGTACGCCCAGCACCGGCAGGTGCGTCATCGCCGCCGCCATGCCGGGCAGGTGCGCGGCCCCGCCGGCGCCGGCGATGATGACCTTCAGCCCGCGCCCGGCCGCCTGTTCGGCATAATCGACCAGCCGCTTCGGTGTCCGATGGGCGGAGACGACCTTGACCTCGTGCGCGACGCCCAGTTCGCTGAGCGCGTCGGCGGCATGGCGCATCGTCTCCCAATCGGAAGTGCTGCCCATGATGATGCCGACCAATGGTGTCATGCCCAAGTCCCGGAGCCCGAATTCAGGAAGCGCAGCCTCTAGAGCGCGTCGGGGGGTGGGGCAAGGACGGATGCCGCCGCGCCGATCGCGCGGGTCATGCGCAGCAACGGGACCGGCTCGCCGCCGCGATGCTCCGTCACGGCTTCGACCGGGCGGTATCCTGCGGCGCGATAGAGCGGCACGCCGGCCATCGTCGCCATCAGCTCGGCCCGGGTGAAGCCTTCGCCGACCGCTGCGCGCTCGCAGGCAGCCAGGATCATGCGTCCGACGCCGCGCCGGGCATGGCGGGGATCAGTGTACATCGCCCGGATGCGCGCAGCGTCGGTCGCGGGGTCGAGCAGACGCGGCTCGCGCAGCGTCGTGCTGGCATCGCTGCCGTACAGGGTGGCACGCCGGCTCCATCCGCCGCATCCGGCCAGGTCGCCGGCGGCTTCCACCACGAAATAGGTGCCGTCGGCGATGAGCTGGCTATCGAGCCCCATCACCGCGCGGCTCGCCTCGATCTGGGCCGGGGTCAGGAAATCGCGCTGCAGCGTGGCGATTGCCCGCGCCATCAGCCCGCGCAGCGCGTCGAGGTCATTCGCGCGCGCGGGGCGCAGCGCGAGCATGCCGTTACCGCTCGTTCAGATAATAGCGGTCGGTCGCGCCCAGCTGATCGTCCAGTTCATAGACAATCGGCTGGCCGGTGGGGATTTCCAGACCCGTGATGTCGGCGTCGGAGATGCCCGAGAGATGCTTGACCAGCGCGCGCAGCGAATTGCCGTGGGCGGATATGACGACGCGCTTGCCCGCGCGCAGTTCGGGCGCGATCCGCGCTTCCCAATAGGGCAGAACGCGCGCAATCGTGTCCTTCAGGCTCTCGGTCGCCGGGACCGCGATGCCGGCATAGCGCCGATCGTTCGAGAGATCGAACGCGCCGCCCGGTTCCATCGGCGGTGGCGGCACGTCGAAGCTGCGCCGCCACACATGCACCTGTTCCTCACCGTGCTTCGCCGCGGTTTCGGCCTTGTTGAGCCCGGTCAGCCCGCCGTAATGGCGCTCATTGAGCCGCCAGTCCTTCTCGACCGGCAGCCACAGCCGCCCCATTTCCTCCAGCACCAGGTTGAGCGTGCGGATCGCGCGCGACTGGAGACTGGTAAAGCACAGATCGAAATCGAGGCCCTTTTCCGCGAGCAGCTGCCCGGCCGCGCGCGCCTCCGCGACGCCCTGGTCAGTCAGGTCGACATCCCACCAGCCGGTGAAGCGGTTTTCCAGGTTCCACGCCGACTGGCCGTGGCGGATCAGGACGAGCTGGGGCATGGTCTGGAGCCTTTTCGAACGGATAGGTGTCGACGCTCCCTAAACGCTGAAACGGGAAGGACAAGGTTTTGCCTCATCCTCCCCGTTTCATCGGGCCCGTCTTGCGCCGGAGTTAGAAGCGGATGCGTCCGCCCGCATAGAAGCGGCGGCCGAACACGTCATAGACGCCCGCGGCGGTGTCGGTGCCGGTCACGTTGAACACCGACCCCGACAGGATGTTCGGCGCGTCATTGTCGAGCAGATTGTCGACGCCGACATAGAACTCGTACGTCTTCGCCGCAGTCCAGCTCAACTGGGTGTCGAGATAGAATTGCGCCGGAACCGTGATGTCCTCGGCTTCCAGCCCATAGGCTTCGAGCGTCAGGTCATCTTCCGCGGACCGGCCGATATAGGTGCCGGTCACGTTCCACCGGAAATCATCGTCGGCATAGTTGAACGATGCGGTGAACCGGTCCTTGGCCGAACCGATTTCGCCGGCAAAGTCGTCGCGCTGACCTCCTTCGAGCGGGATGACATAACCCTTGAGCAGGTGGGTATAGGCGACGCGCAGGCCGATCGTGCCGGTATCCGACAGCACCCGCACCGGGGTGTTCCAGGTCACGACCGCGTCGATGCCCTCGGTCGCCGCCGACCCACCGTTGATGAGCGGCGCGTCGATGAACTCGAGCGACCCCGCGCTGTTCGATGCGGTCGGCGTCGCGCGGCGCTGGATGAGGTCGCAGAAGTCCTGGTCGCCGGCTTCATAGCATTGCGCGAGCGTGAACTGGCGCGGGGCCGAGGTGATGTAATCCTCGACGTCGATGTTGAAGTAATCGACCGACAGGCTCAGCCGCTCGAAAATGCCGCCCAGCTGGCGCGGTGCCAGCACCGCCCCGAAGGTGTAGGAGCGCGACTTTTCCTCGTTCAGGTCGGGATTGCCGCTGTTGAAGCCGCTGATCCCCTGAACGTCGGGCTGGGTGAGGGTGAAGGTGCCGTTGGCCGCGATGTTGGCCAGCACGCCGGGTGCCGCACGGCAATTGTCGCCGATCGTGCCGCCGCCCGTCGCACCGATGCCCTCGCACGGATCCTGAAGACCGGTGGGGAAGGTCTGCGACGGACCGGTGAACAGCTCGCCGATGTTTGGCGCGCGCACCGAACGGGCATAGGTGCCGCGCACGCGCAGGCCGTCAAACGGCTCCCAGTCGCCGCCGACATTCCAGGTATAGACCGTGCCGACCGTCGAATAGTCGGAGATGCGGCCCGCCGCGGTCAGGTTGAGCGACTTGAAGAACGGGGTGTCGGCCAGCACCGGAATGCGCAACTCGCCAAAGACTTCGCGCACGTCGAACGAACCCGCCGTGTCGGGAATGGCGTTGCCGCCGTTCAGCCCGGCATTGGTCAGCGCATCGTTGTTCTCGGTGCTCGATTCCTTGCGATATTCCGCACCGACCGCGATGCCCAGCGGGCCGGCGGGCAGGTCGAACAGCTCGCCCGACAGGCTGCCCTGGATCTGCTGCTGGGTGATGCGCGTCTGAAACGACTGGGGCGCCTGAACATATTGGGCGGCCTCTGGCGTGATCGATCCGGCGCCGAACACGTTGATCGGCACGCAGCCCTGGGCCCGCGCGGTCGCGCTGGCGCAGACGGCGTCGGTGGTCGATCCGTTGTTGTTCAGGTCGTTGACGTCGGGGATCGCCGCCAGCGCGTTGGCGAAGTTGAGCACGTTCACCTGGCCGTTCGAAATCTGCGATTCCGACGTGCGGCCATAATTATAGAACACGTCCCAGCGGAACCGGTTGTCGAACAGGTCGCCTTCCAGGCCGACGACGAAGCGATAAAAGTCGCGCGACGTGCTGCCGTTGCGGGTGCCGATATCGCTCAGCCGGCGGGCGAAGGAAATGTCGCGCAGGCCGTCGCCATCCTCGTCCTGGGCGGCCGCCGCAATCGCGCCGGGCACCAGCGGGTTGAGCACCGCCACGCCGTTCACGAACGTCTCGATCGGCACCAGGCCGCCGGAGGCGGGGAAGATGTTTTCCGATCCCAGCGCGAACGGCTCGATCTCGCGCGACGAGCTGGTGTTGTTGAACGTGCCTTCGGCATAAACGCGGACGCTGTCGGTCACGTCATAATGCGCGCGTCCGGCGAACAGATAGCGTTCGACCGGCACCGCGATGGTGCGGAAGAACTGACGGTTGAAACCGTTGACGTTGGTGTTGAACCCGGTCTGCAGATTGCCCTGCGGGTCATAGGTGAAGGACTGACCCCCGGCGGTGAAGCGGCCCTGCGGCGCGAAACCGGACAGGAACGGCTCCAGCGGCGTGCCATAATCGGCGGGGTTCTCGCCCGTCGCCAGGAAGGTGTCGATATCGTCGAGCACCGTGTTGCGGCGACGGCGCGACAGCAGGCCGCCTTCGTTCGAATAGCCGGCGTGCAGCATGATGTTGCCGCGGCCATCGGCCAGGTTCGCGCCAAAGGTGATGTTCGCCTGATAGCGCGGATCATCGCCGCGTTCGGTGATGCCATATTGCGCGTTGGCTTCCAGCCCTTCGAAATTGTCGCGGTAGATGAAGTTGACCACACCCGCGACCGCGTCCGAGCCATAGATTGACGACGAACCGCCGGTCAGCGTGTCGACGCTTTGCAGGAACTGGGTCGGGATAACGTTGGTGTCGACGGTCGCCGATCCCGGCACGCCGGAAACGACGCGGCGGCCGTTGATCAGGACCAGCGTGCGCGCGGTGCCCAGGTTGCGCAGGTCGATGCTGGCGACGCCCGTGCCCGACGTCAGGAACGCGGTGTTGGTGCGTGCAAAGGTCGGCGCGCCGAACACCGGATTTTCGAGCAGCAGTTCCTGGACATTGGTGATGCCCGAATCGGTGATCTGCTGGATGGTCGTCGTCTGCACCGGCGCGATCGACGTGGCGTTGGGCGATACAATGCGCGAACCGGTCACGACGATCGCTTCGTCGCGCTGGTCCTGATCCGTCTGGGTCTCGGGCGTTTCGGCCTGCGGCTCGGCGGGGGCGGCGGGCGTCTGCTGCGCGTGGGCGGGAACGGCGATCAGCGACATGGACAGCGCCACGGCGGCGCAACCGGCCATCAGGCCGGCGTTACGCGAATACAACATTTTCTACTTCCTTACGCTACGCAACACATACACGGTCGCCGCCGGTCACCCGGCATTGACCCCCGCGCCGGCGATACGCGCCGGTTCGGGATGCGCGGCAGAAAGCAGGGATGCGCCCGCGACAAAAGCGTCAATCGACATGCGCGCGCACGGAAACCGCCGCGACTGTGGCTCTGCGGCAACAGTCGTCGGGATGAGGGCTTACAGGTCGTCGATCATCCCGGCCAGCGTGTCGAGGCAGGCGTGCGCGAGCAGCTTGCACCGGTCGGGCGACCAGCCGAATTGGGGGTCGGGCGCGGGATCATGATCCTTGAACGGCATTTCCAGCGTCATCGCGACCGCGCCGAATCGCTCGGCCAGCTGGTTGGTCGACATCGCCAGATTGGCCTTGCCCGGCTTGGCCTTTTCATAGCCGCGCTGCGTCTGGAACAGCGGCGTCGTGGCCTCCAGCGCGTGGGCGAACCGGTTGAATTTCGCACCCAGCGCATCGGTCCAGCCTGGAATCCCCTCAAACCCGGCCAGGAAGTTGGCGGGGATCGCTTCGTCGCCATGCACGTCCATCGCGAAGTCGACGCCGGTCGCGTCCATCGCCGCCAGCACGCACAGCACTTCCGGGCTGCGTTCGGCGGTGGGGGCGTGCCATTCGCGGTTGAGGTTGACGCCGGCGGCGTTGGTGCGCAGGTGCCCGCGCCGCGACCCGTCGGGGTTCATGTTGGGCACGATGTGCAGCGTCGCCGCCGCGCGCAGCCTTGCCGCGGTCGCATCCTTCGCGTCGGTCAGCTTCTCGAGCGCGCCCTCCATCCACCATTCGGCCATGCTCTCGCCGGGATGCTGGCGGCCGTAGAGCCAGACCTGCTTCGCACCGGTACCGAGTTCGAGGCAATCGATCGGCTGCCCGTCGAGCGAACGGCCGAGCGTGCGGTGGCGGACGCCTTCGCGCGCGCCGATCCGCGCGATCAGGTCGTGATGACGTTCCATCGCATAGGGCGCAAAATAGGCGAACCAGGCGACGTCGCCGCTGAACTGATGGGTGAATGACAGGACTCCGCCGGCATAATCGGTGTCGGTCATCCGCCAGTACGCACGATCGGTGCTCATCCGCGCGCGATAGCCCGGCCAGCCGAACGCATAGGCCGCGCCGCCCGCATTCAGGATCCGGAAGGTCAGCGTGCGTCCGCGCGCGCCGGCGGCGCGGAAATGGAACCATTGATAGAAATCGGACTGATGATCGGGCACGATCTCAAGGTCGATGCGGTCGCCTTCGATCGCGACCAGGCGAATATTGCCGCTGTCGAACGCGGCATTGATATCGATGCTCATTTGACCGTGATAGTGATGCCGGACTCGCCGGGAAAGTCCCTGAACAGCGCGGATGCGACCTTTTGTGCCTGGGCGATCGGCTGCGCAGCGTCGGTGCGGGCGATCGCCTGGGTCGTGGCCTTGCCGTCCCAGATCACCGTCGCGTCCCCTTGACGCCGCAACTGCACGACGATGTCGGTCGCCAGCACCTCGCGCGTGCCGCCGCCGATGCCGAAACCGACGCCGCCGCCCAGCCCGACCCCGCCGCCGCGCCGGCCGCCGCTGATCCCGCCGCCACCGACGCCGATCGACACCGGCGCGGGCTTTTCCACCGTGCCGACCGGGCGGCGCTGGAACCCGACCGCGGCGACATAGTCGGCGGTGCGCGGGTCGGCCGCGGCGGCAAAGCCCAGCCGCGCCATTTCCGCCTGTACCGCATCGGCATAGGTGCGATATTCCGGCCCGGTGGCAAGCTGGCCGCCGACCGGCTCGACCGCGACGGTGCCCGCGGGAATCGCGCCGCCCAGATGATAGCGGGTGACGTCGACCGGCCCGGCGCGCGGCGTTGTGGCGCATCCCGCCACAAGGATCGTCGCCGCCAGCGCGGTCATCGGAAGGAGGGAGCGGGTACGGAACATGGCCAGTCTCCTGTCGCGGGCAACGAACCGCCCGCCGCACCCGCTATGCGACAGAAATCGGGCGACGGCCAGCATCGCCGGGGGGACGCGCGCGGCTTGACTTGCGCGCGGCCAATCGTTAGGCGGCACGCTCTTTCCGGGCCACCCGGAACCCCGACACCTATTGAAAGCCAAGTGAGCCGGTCATGAAGATCGTCAATTCCCTCAAGTCGCTCAAGGGGCGGCACCGTGACAATCGCGTGATTCGCCGTCGCGGCCGCATCTATGTGATCAACAAGACCAATCGCCGGTTCAAGGCCCGCCAGGGCTGAACCACGATCGGTCGCGCTGAACCGGCCTGCCTCTCCCTGACCGGAGACGCGGGCCGTTTGCGTTCGTCCGCCCCCATATTGCCGAGCAGCGCATGGCATCGCCCCGGATCTCCGCCGTCATCTTCGATATCGGCAACGTCCTGTTCCGCTGGCACCCGCGCTTCCTCTATGAGCGGCTGATCGCCGACCCGGCCGCGCTTGACGCCTTCGTGCGCGATGTCGTGAACGAGGAATGGCATTTCCAGCACGACGCCGGCCGGCCGTTCGCGGAAACCTCCGCCGAGCGGATCGCACAGTTTCCCGAACATGCCGATCTGATCGCCGCCTGGGGCCCGCGCTTCAACGAAAGCCTGCCCGGCCCGGTCGACGGGATGGTCGAGATCGTCGAGCAATTGGACGCGGCGCAAGTGCCGCTGTTCGCGATCACCAACTTCTCCGCCGAGTTCTGGCCCCCGTTCCGCGCGACCCAGGCGGCCCTGTTCGACCGTTTCCGCGACATCGTCGTGTCGGGCGAGGAGCGACTGGTGAAGCCCGACCCCGCCATCTACCGCCTCGCGCTCGCCCGCTTCGGGCTGCGCGCGGAAGAAGCGATGTTCATCGACGACAACCCCGCCAATGTCGCGGCGGCGGCGGCACTCGGCATCCACGCCATCCGGTTCGAGGCGGCGGCGGGGGTGCGGGCGGAACTGCGGCGGCTCGGGCTGCTCGGCTGAAGGCGACCGGCAGGGATCAACCCCGGCTGACGAACCTCAGCCGACAGAACCGATCCGCGACAAGAAATCGCTATTGCAAATCGATCGCATTAAATTAGGGAGCATCCATCGTTCATTCAGCCGGCCGGTGTCGATGCGCATGCGTTCCCTCAAGTCCCTGTCGATCCTTTTGAGCAGTTCGCTCGGCATGGTCATTTCCAACCCGGCCGCGGCGCACATGACCGACGAGCCGGCACAGCGTTCGGACGGCAACGACATCATCGTCACCGGCCGAGCGGTCGGTTATGAAGCCGAGAACAGCGTTTCGACCCGCGACGGTGCCACCCTGCTTGAAACCCCGCAATCGGTGCAGGTGCTGACCGAGCAACTGCTGCGCGATCAGCGCGCCGACACCTTCTCGGCGCTTGCGAACGTGCCCAGCGTGCGGAACGCCGCCCCGGTCAATTTCGACGGACTGCGCGTTCAGGTGCGCGGCTTCTTTGCCCCCACCGCGCTGGACGGTCTGTTGTCGAAAGTCGGCAACGGGCCGGCGGCCAATCTCGGTCCCGACCTGACTGGCATCGAGCGCGTCGAGGTGTTGCTCGGTCCCGCATCACTGTTGTTCGGCAATTCGTCACCCGGCGGGACGATCAATTTCATCACCCGCCAGCCCGAGGACGAACCTGCCTATTTTCTGACCGGCACGGTCGGATCGTATGACTTTTACCGCGTGGAAGCGGATTTGACCGGCCCGCTCGATGCGCCGGGCCGTCTGACCTACCGGCTCAGCACCTCGTTTCGCGACCAGGGCTCGTTCCTGGAGGGCGCGAACACCCGCAACACGGTCGTGAACCCGTCACTGACCGCAAAGCTGGGCGATCGTACGCGGTTGACGGTGGAGGGGTCATACAAGCTGCTCGAACTCGACGGCCAGAATTTCGGGCTGCCCGCGGTCGGCACGATCCTGCCCAACCCCAATGGCCGCATTCCGCGCCGCCGCAATGTGAACACCGGCGGCATTGATGTCGAACAGTTCCGCATCGGCACGCGCCTGGTGCATGAGTTCAATGCGGACTGGTCAATCAGCAATATCTTCCGCTTCGTGGATACGCAGTATGATGTCGTCGGGGCAGAATTCCCCGGCACGCTGGCCGCTGATGGCCGGACCCTGCAACGCTTTCCCTTCGACGCCTTCGACCGCTATTCGGAATATCAGACGCAGACGACGCTGCGCGGCAATTTCACCACCGGCGCAGTGCGGCATTCGTTGATCGCCGGGCTGGACCTTTCAAGCTCGCGCGCCGATTTTCTGTCGATCGATTTTGATCCGTCAGGCCCGATCGACATTTTCGCCCCCGTATACGGCGCGCCGCGTGGCGCTGCGGTGTTTACCTTCGATGCGGGCAACCGCCTGAGGGAACTCGGCGTGTTTGTTCAGGACCGCATCAGCCTGGGCGATCGTTTCAGCGTTGTTCTGGGCGGTCGTTACGACACCTATGATCAGACCGACCTCGATCGCGTCGCCGACACCCGCACCGTTCAGTCCGGCAGCGCGTTCAGCCCGCGGGTCGGCGTGCTGTTTCAGCCGCGCGAGACGCTGTCGCTCTATGCCAGCTTCAGCAAGTCTTTCCAGCCGCAGACCGGACGCACCGTCAACGGCGATCCGTTCGAACCGACACGCGGCGAGCAGGTCGAAATCGGTGCCAAGGCCAAGCTGGCCGAGAGCCTGACCGGCACGGTCGCGGTCTATCAGGTCACCCAGACCAACGTCGCGACGCCCGACCCGGACAATTTCGGATTTTCCGTGCTCGACGGTGAGCAGCGCAGTCGCGGCGTTGAACTGTCGCTTGCCGGTGAAATCCTGCCGGGCTGGAATGTTCAGGCCAGCTACGCCTATCTCGACGCCGAAGTCACGCGGTCCAACGATCCCGCCGTGCTTGGCCGTCAGGTCCAGCGGACGTCGCCGCATTCCGCCAGCCTGTGGTCCAGCTATGAAATCGCATCCGGCAGACTGAAGGGGCTGGGGTTTGGCGGCGGCGTGTTTGTCGTCGATGATCGGCCCGTGACCAGCGCGAACACCTTGACCCTGCCGGGATACACCACGTTCGACGCCGTCTTGTCGTACCGGATCGATCGGTGGCGTCTGGCGATCAACGGCAAGAACCTGACCGACAGCTTCGCGTTCGATGCCTTCGGCCCCGACCGGGTGACCTATGGCGTGCCGCGCACGATCGAGTTCACCGCGTCGCTGGATTTCTAGGGGCGATGCGCCGCTCGCTCCTCTTGTCGTGGCATCGCTGGTTCGGGGTGCTCGGCGGGCTATGGTTGTTCGTGATCGCGTTTACCGGCTGCTTCCTGGTTTTCTTTGGCGAAATTGATCGCTCCCTGAACCCGGATCTTTACCGGGCGATGTCGGGTCCAGGCGCAGCGGTGAAACTGGGGCCAGCCGTCGCTGCGGCGGAGGCGGCATGGCCCGGCTCGACCGCGCGATATGTGCACCTGCCGCAAGATGCCGGCGACACGATTCGCGTCGAGTTGGCGGATCGGGCCGGACATCCCGGCGCGGTCGGCCCACAGGGTCGCCAGGTCTTTGTCGATGCTGCCAACGCCCGGGTTCAGGGCAGCCGCGTTTTCGGACAATGGACGCTGGAACGCGCCAGCATCATGCCGTTCCTGTATAAGCTTCATTATGAGCTGCACGGCGGTGCGTGGGTCTACTGGCTGCTCGGCGTGGTGGCATTGATGTGGCTGGCCGACCATCTTTTGTCGGTTCCGCTGGCGCTGCGTTCCGCCAAACGCTGGCGTGACAGCTTCCGGCTGCGTGGGGGTGCCAAGGGACATAAGCGCGTTTTCGACCTGCATCGCGCCGCCGGAATGTGGCTGTTGCCGGTTACCGCGACGCTGGCCTTCACCGGTGTCTATTTCAACCTGTACGATCAGTTCATCGCCGTGCTGAAGCCGATCAGCGCGCCGACGCCGACCGTTGCCGAGCAACGCCCGCCGCTGCCCGCGCCGCTCTATGCCCCACCGGTTGACGCCGATCAGGCATGGGCGGTCGCTCGGACTCAGGGTCAGGCGCGCTCGGCGTCGGGGCTTGTCTATCATGCCGACAAGGGGGTGTGGACGGTCTACGCCCGTGACCCGCGCGACATCATTGCCGATCTGGGCTCGCGTTATATCGCGATCGACGCGCGCACCGGTGCGCTGCTCGGTGACACGCAATATGTGCGCGGCACGGCGGGCGACGTGCTGGTCGCCTGGCAATATCCGCTGCACAGCGGCAAGGCGCTGGGATGGCCGGGGCGCATCCTGATCCTGCTGGCCGGCATCGTGACCTGCGTGCTGACGGCCACCGGCTATCTGATCTGGTGGCGCCGGGCCCGCGCCCGGCGGTTGGCTCAACGTCACGGCACGGCGGTCGCCGTCACACGACCCAGCCTGCAGCCTGCCGAATAATCACCGGAGACGGCGGGGCTTCACGTCCCCTCAGTCCCGATAGCCCTTCAGCTCATCCCCGGTGATCCCCACCACGTGCAGCACGTTGGTCGATCCCGGCGTTCCGAACGGCACGCCCGCGCAGATCACGACGCGCTCGCCCGCGCCCGCAATGCCGTGGCGCAGCGCCATGCGCTTGGCCTTGGCGACCATCTCCTCGAACGAGTTGACGTCCTTGGTCTGCACCGCGTGCACGCCCCACAACAGGCCCAGCCGCCGCGCGGTTTCCGCCTTGGGGGTCAGCACCAGGATCGGCACCGACGGCCGCTCGCGCGCGATGCGGCGCGCGGTCGATCCCGACATGGTGAAGCAGATGATCGCCTTGGCCGACACCGTCGCGGTGATCGACTTGGCGGCTTCTGCGAGCGCGTCGGCCGTGGTCGGGTCGGGGCGCAGCACGGTGAAGTGCACGCGGTCGCCATGCGCGGGGTCGCTTTCGACCGCGTGGGCGATCGCGTCCATCATCGCGACCGATTCGACCGGCCACGCGCCCGCCGCGCTTTCCGCCGACAGCATGATCGCGTCCGCGCCGTCATAGACCGCGGTCGCCACGTCGGACACTTCGGCGCGGGTGGGGGTGGGGGCGGTGATCATCGATTCGAGCATCTGGGTCGCGACGATCACCGGGCGGCCAAGCCGGCGCGAGGTCTCGACGATGCGCTTCTGCATCGGCGGCACGGTTTCCGGCGGCAATTCGACGCCCAGGTCGCCGCGCGCGACCATCACGCCGTCGCACATCTCGACGATCTCCTCCAGCCGCTCGACCGCGCTCGGCTTTTCGATCTTGGCGAGCAGCGCCGCGCGACCGCCGATCAGCCGCCGCGCCTCGGCCAGATCCTCGGGCCGCTGGACGAAGCTCAACGCGATCCAGTCGACGCCCTGGTCGACCGCGAAGGCGAGGTCGGAGCGGTCCTTTTCGGTCAGCGCCGCCAGCGGCAGCACGACGTCGGGCACGTTCAGCCCCTTGGAATTGGAAAGCGCGCCGCCGACGATCACTTCGGTGATGATCTGATCGGGATCATGGTCGGTGACGCGCAGCACCAGCTTGCCGTCGTCGAGCAACAGCCGCGCGCCGTTCTCGATCCCCTCGAAAATCTCGCGGTGGGGCAATTCGACGCGCTGGGCGTCGCCCGGCGTCTTGTCGCGATCGAGGACGAAGGTCTGGCCGCGTTCCAGCATCACCTTGCCCTCGGCGAACTTGCCGACGCGCAGCTTCGGACCCTGCAGGTCGGCGAGGATGGTCGTCGGCCGGCCGATCTTGCTTTCCAGCCCGCGGATCGCCTCGATCACAGGAATTTTCGATTCCTGGTCGCCATGGCTCATGTTGACGCGGAACGCGTCCGCGCCGGCGCGCATCAGCGCCTCGATCATTTCGGGCGTGCTGCTCGCGGGGCCGAGCGTTGCGAGTACGCGAACCTTGCGCAGGCGGGGGGGCAGGAATCGAACGGGGGCGGCCTTGGTCATGGGGAGGATGCGTCCTTGGCTTGTGCTTGCCCGCGTCTAATCCATATTTGTTGCGGATCAACCGCGGAGGACAGCGATGGACGATCTTGACCGGCTGGACGATGCGGTCGCGGCGGCGGCATTTCGGCGACTGGTGCGCCATCTGCAACATCGTGACGATGCGCAGAATGTCGATCTGATGGGTCTGGCGGGGTTTTGCCGCAACTGCCTGGCCGATTGGATCGGCGAGGCGGCGGCGGAAACCGGCGCGCCGATCGACCGCGACACCGCGCGCGCGCTGACCCATGGCATGCCCTATGCCCAGTGGAAGGCGCGCCAGCCCGAGGCGACGCCCGAGCAGATCGAGCGCATGGCGGCGAGCGTTGCGCGCAATCGCCGCGACGCCGCGCTCGATGTGGCGCTTGACGCGAGCTTCCCGGCGAGCGACCCACCTGCCATGACCGAACCGGGGCGCTGAATCGTCGGCGAACCCGGCAACTTGGGGGACGCCTGATGAAAGCCATGATCGCCACCGCGCTGCTCGCCGGCAGCCTGCTCGCCACGGCGCCCGCCGCGGCACAGAGCGCACCGTCCGCGGCGAAGATCACCTATATCCACGCCGGCCAGCTGCTCGACCGGCCAGGCCAGGCGCCGCGCGGGGCGAGCACGATCATCGTGCGCGACGGCAAGGTGGCCGAGGTCCGCGACGGGTTCGTCGCGCCGGAATCTGGCGCGAAGCTGATCGACCTGAAGGACAAGTTCGTCCTGCCCGGCCTCATCGACCTGCACGTCCATCTGTGGGGCTATCGCGGCGATCCGCTTCAGGCGCGCGCGACGGCGCTCAATCGCGAGACGACCGACGACCTGCTTTATGCGGTCGGCAATGCGCGCAAGACGATCGACGCGGGCTTTACGACGGTACGCGACCTGGGCGGCAACGCGCGCGGCATCCGCTCGCTGCGCGACGGTATCGCGCGCGGCGACGTGGCGGGCCCGACGATCGTCAATGCCGGCCAGATGATCTCTGTGACGGGTGGCCACGGCGACGGCACCAACGGCGCGCGCGAGGACATTGCCGAGATGCTGAAGGAAACGCAGATCAACATCTGCAACGGGGTCGAGGATTGCCGCCGCGCGGTGCGCCAGCAGGTCGGGCTGGGCGCGCTCTATATCAAATTCGCCGCGACCGGCGGCGTCTTGTCCAACGTCTCGGGCGGGCTGGGCCGCGCGATGACGCCGGACGAGATGCGCGCGATCATCGACACCGCGCACAATCTCGGCCGCCGCGTCGCCGCGCACAGCCATGCCGCCGAAGGGACGCAGGCGGCGGTCGAGGCTGGCGTCGACACGATCGATCACGGCACCTTCCTGGACGACGCGACGATCCGGCTGATGAAGGCAAAGGGCACCTGGCTGGTCCCGACCATGCTCGCGCCCCAGGCGGCGTTGGCGCAGGCGCGCGCCGGGCAGTTGCCGCCCGCCACCGTGCCCAAGGCGGAAGCGGCAGCGGCGGCCGCGATCGAGAGCCATCGCAAGGCGATCGCCGCCGGGGTCAAGATCGCTTTCGGCACCGATACCGGCGTTTCGCCGCATGGCGAGAATGCGCAGGAGTTCGCACTGATGGTCGCCGCCGGGATGAAGCCCGCCGACGCGATCCGCGCCGCAACGGTCAGCGCGGCGGACGTGCTGGGCCAGGCCGCGACGCTCGGTCAGCTCGCGCCCGGGTTCGAGGCTGACCTGATCGCGGTGTCGGGCAGCCCGCTCGACGACGTGACCCGGCTGGAACGCGTCGATTTCGTCATGGCCGACGGGGTTGTCCACAAGTCGCTGTGACTGGGCGGTTGCGCCGCGCGCCCCGGTTCGCCTAGACGCGCGGCAACCATTCATTCCAGCAAAGCGGGAACATCATGACGGACAATGTGTCGGCGGAACAACTGCGCCTGTTCATCGAGCGGATTGAACGGCTCGAAGAGGAAAAGCGCGGCATCGCCGACGATATCAAGGACGTGTTTGCCGAAGCCAAGTCGACCGGCTTCGACGTCAAGACCATGCGCCAGATCATCCGCCTGCGCCGCATGGAAAAGCACCACCGCGACGAAGCCGAAGCGCTGCTCGAGACCTACAAGGCGGCACTCGGCCTCGCCTGAGGCCGCTATCCGGGAGTTCTACGCATGATCCTGACCACGACCCCCGATGTCCAGGGCAAGGTGATCACCGCCTATCACGGCGTCGTCGCCGCAGAAGTCATCATGGGCGCCAACCTGTTCCGCGATCTGTTCGCCAATATCCGCGATCTGGTCGGCGGTCGGTCTAATGCGTATGAACGGCCGCTGCGCGACGCACGGGCGATGGCGATGGACGAACTCGCCGCCGAGGCGCGCGAGAAGGGCGCGAATGCTGTCGTCGGCATCGACATCGACTATGAAGTCATCGGCGACAAGGGGTCGATGCTGATGGTGTCGGTGTCGGGCACCGCGGTCACCGTCAGCGGCTGAACCGCGCGACCAGGGGCGTTACAGAGAGCGAATATGGCAGGTCATTCCAAGTTCAAGAACATCATGCACCGCAAGGGTGCGCAGGATAAAAAGCGCTCGTCGCTGTTTTCCAAGCTCAGCCGCGAAATCACCGTCGCGGCCAAGTCCGGGCTGCCCGATCCCGACATGAACCCGCGCCTGCGCGCCGCGGTCAATGCGGCCAAGGCGCAGTCGATGCCCAAGGACAATATCCAGCGCGCGATCGACAAGGCGCAGACGGCCGGCGGCGAGAATTATGAGGAAGTGCGCTATGAGGGCTTCGGTCCCGGCGGCGTGTCGCTGATCGTCGAGACGCTGACCGACAACCGCAACCGCACCGTCACCAACGTCCGGCTGGCGATCAGCAAGAATGGCGGCAATCTGGGCGCGCCGGGATCGGTCAGCCACGCCTTCGACCGGATGGGCCTCATCACCTATCCCGCCAGCGCGGGCGATGCGGAAAAGATATTCGAGGCTGCGCTGGAGGCGGGCGCGGAGGATGTCCAGTCGACCGATGACGGGCATGAAATCTGGACCGCGCAGGATGCGCTGCACGAAGTCGCCAAGGCGCTGGTGCCCGTGCTGGGCGAAAGCGAGAGCGCCAAGCTCGCCTGGCGGCCGCAGACGATGGTGACGGTCGATGAGGCCGACGCGGCGACCCTGTTCAAGCTGATCGACGCGCTCGACGACGACGACGACGTCCAGACCGTCTGGGGCAATTACGAAGTTCCCGACGAGGTGATGGAGAAGTTAGCATGATAAGGCACTTGTCAGCTCTTGAGCTTCGATCAATCGCAACTGGAGGTGGCAGCCTGCATGTGGATGGCTCACAATTTGACATGTTAGCGCTGAGATCAATCGCTACGGGGTTAGCGCGTGGTGCGACCTTGATCGTGTCGAACTCAGCGAAGTTTAGCGCTCTGGAAATGCGGTCCATTGCTACAGGCGCGGAAGAAGGCGCTACTGTACTTTTCCAGTAGATGTTGATCCTGGGCCTCGATCCCGGGCTCGGCACGACCGGCTGGGGCCTGATCCGGGCCGAGGGCAACCGGCTTTCGCACCTCGCCAACGGCCAGCTCAGGACCGATGCACAGGCCCCGCTGCCCCGGCGGCTCGCGCATCTCGATGCGATGCTCGTCGCGCTGATCGCGGCGCACGCGCCCGATGCGGCAGCGGTCGAGGAAGTGTTCGTCAACGCCAACCCCCAGTCGACGCTGAAGCTTGGTCAGGCGAGGGGAGTGGTTCTTTGCGCGGCGGCACGTGGTGGGATCGATGTCGGCGAATATGCCGCACGGCTGGTCAAAAAGGCGGTGGTCGGGGTCGGCAATGCCGAAAAGGCGCAGGTCCACGCCATGGTCGCGCGCCTGCTCCCTGGCGCGAGGATCGCCGGAGCGGACGCCGCCGACGCGCTCGCGGTCGCCATCTGCCATGCGCATCACGCCGCCAGCCGCCGCGCCGGGCTCGCCTGACCGCGCCACGGCGCGCCCCCGCGGGGGTCCTTCCGCCGGCGTCCTTCACGGCTTGCTTACCATTCGGGGCTAATCGGACGGGCATGTATCACGACGCGCCCATCGCCTCCGCGACCGCCGATCCACGCCCCGCATCCGCGGTATCGGACATGGTCGGCATGGTCGGGCTGGGCGGACTGATTGCGTGGACGATCATCGCCCGGCACTTCGGGCTGGCGGGGCCGCTCTCGGCGCTGACCAACGTGCTGGCCTGCGCGGTGCCGATGGTTCTGTGGTCGGTGTTCGTCGACAAGGTGCATCGCAACCCGTCGACCGGCATCGACTGGTCGCGCCCCCGGCCGTGGCGCGAGGTGCGCGCTATCAGCATGACCAAGCTCGCCGGGCTGTGGCTCACCTGGGCCGGCATTGCGGCGATCTATGCGGTGGTTCGCCTGTACTGGCAGGGAAACTACGCGTTCGCGATGCAATGCTTCATGGTCGCCGCGCCGGCGATGATCGTGCTGTCGATCCCCTATCTCCTGTGGCTCGACCGCTATCTGGTCGAACCTCGCGACGGCACATGGGCGCTGGGCGCCTGGCTGCTCGGCAAGGAGGAGCCGGTCGACGGCGAAGCCATCAAGCGTCACCTGCGCGCATGGGCGGTCAAGGCGTTCTTCCTCGCCTTCATGCTGTCGATCGTGCCGGGCGGATTTGCAGATTTCGTCCGCCGCGAGACGACGGGCATCTGGACCGACCCGGTCGCGCTCGCCAACTGGCTGATCACCTACATGTTCGTGATCGATGTCGCAGCGGCGACCAGCGGCTACGTGCTGACGATGCGGCCGCTCGACGCGCATATCCGCACCGCCACCCCGCATTTCGACGGATGGATCGCGGCGCTGATCTGCTACCCGCCCTTTGTGCTGATGCGCGAGGGCGGCCCGCTGGACTATCATCCCGCGACCGCCGAATGGAGCTACTGGTTTCAGGGCTTGCCCTGGATCTTGTGGATCATCGGCGCGCTGCTGGTGGTGCTGACCGCGATCTACGCCTGGGCGACGCTGGCATTCGGCATCCGCTTTTCCAACCTCACCCATCGCGGCATTCTGACCCACGGACCCTACGCGATCACGCGCCACCCGGCCTATCTGTCCAAGAACCTGTTCTGGTGGCTGGCGACGGTGCCCTTCTTCGCGACCACCGACAGCGTGGTCGACGCGGTGCGCAACACCGTGCTGCTCGCGACGGTCAGCGCGGTCTATTACTGGCGCGCGAAGACCGAGGAAAAGCATCTGGGCGAAGACCCGGCCTATCGCGAATATTACGACTGGATGACCCGCAACGGGCCGGTGCCGCGCTTCTTCGCCTGGCTGGCGGGACGGCCGGGCAAGCGGATGGGCGAAGTGCCGGCGGAATAGGTGGCGTGTCCTCGTTCGGCGCTAACCCTCGTAGATCATAAGGCAATTAGCAAACGCTTTCGGCACAAGTGCTGGGCGGCCAGAACTGAGCAGTTAGGCGCCGTCAGGATCAACAAGCGGCTTGCCGCGCTCTCCTTTCCGCCAGCGCCAAGGTAGCTCCCGACTAGCATTGAAGCCGAAGGCCACGCGCTCTCGGACACAGTTCACAAGTCGCACATCGTTAGTCGAAGAGGGAACGGACACTTCCTCCCCGGCCAGGCCGTACAGCCCCATTTCGAAGTCCGTCGAGCCGCAAGTTCGGAGCGCCTCGCCTAATTCAATGGCCGATGCTGAACGATTACCGGGATTGAACTGCGTAGGAACGTAGCCATCCGCTCCATAAACCCAAAGATAAAGGCGCTCTCGTTGTGTAGTAACAGACGTCTCGCGGGAGCAAGACGTCGTCAGAAACAATACGATCAGTATGAAACTGCGCACCCCCTATTTTGGCGGATTATCTTCGCAACCGCAATGGGTTGGGTACCGACCGGCCGTTTTATCAGTCCACGCTCTAGAACCGCGACCCTTCGTAAATCCGGCTGACATCGCCGCCCCATTCGCCGTGATAGAGATCGAGCAGCAGTTCGGCGGGCACTTTGCCGCGGCGGACAATCTCGCGCAGCGGGTCGAGATAGCCGGTTTCGTCGTCGCCTGCGCCGTTGTGGCGCGCGCGGGCAGCGAGCCCGGCATGGGCGATGTCGAGCACCTGGCCGGCAATATCGCGCAGTCTGCCGCCACCGGGCAGCGGCGCGTCGAGCGCGAGCCTGGGCACCGCGTCGCGCAACGTCTGGCGATCCTCGATCCCCCAATCCTTGACCAGATCCCACGCCGCATCGAGCGCGCCTTGGTCATAAAGCAGCCCGACCCACAACGCCGGCAGCGCGCAGATGCGGTTCCATGGCCCGCCATCGGCGCCGCGCATCTCCAGGAAGGTCTTGAGCCGCACTTCGGGAAAGGCGGTCGACAGGTGATCCGCCCAGTCGTCGATCGTCGGCTTTTCGCCCGGCAGTACCGACAGCTCGCCGTTCAGGAAGTCGCGGAACGACAGGCCCGCCGCGTCGATATAGCGTCCGTCGCGATAGACAAAATACATCGGCACATCGATCGCATAGTCGGCGTAGCGTTCATAGCCGAAGCCGTCTTCGAACACGAAGGGCAGCATCCCGGTGCGGGCCGGATCGGTGTCCGACCAGATATGGCTGCGGTAGGACAGATAGCCGTTCGGCTTGCCCTCGGTCAGCGGCGAATTGGCGAACAGCGCGGTGGCGAGCGGTTGCAGCGCCAGCCCGACGCGGAACTTCTTCACCATGTCGGCTTCGGACGAATAATCCAGGTTCACCTGGATCGTGCAGGTGCGCAGCATCATGTCGAGTCCCAGCGTGCCGACGCGCGGCATGTGGCGCAGCATGATGGCATAGCGGCCCTTGGGCATGATCGGCAGCTCGGCGCGCGTCTTGTCGGGCCACATGCCCAGCCCCAGAAATTCGATGCCGAGCCGCTGGCCGACCGCCTTGACCTGCTCCAGGTGCCGGCCGGTTTCGGCGCAGGTCTGGTGCAGATGCTGGAGCGGCGCGCCCGACAGCTCGAGCTGCCCGGCGGGTTCCAGGCTGACCGTGCCGTCGGGACCGGCGAGCGCGATCACCTTGCCGCCTTCCTCGACCGGCTTCCAGCCGAACTCGATCAGGCCGGTCAGCAGGTCGCGGATGCCGCCCGGCTCGTCATAGCTCGGCGCGTGCTGATCGGCGATCGAATAGACGAACTTTTCATGCTCGGTTCCGATCAGCCACCGCTCGCGGGGTTTCTCGCCGCCGGCGAAATAGTCGATCAGTTGCGATCGCTGTTCGATCACCGCTGCGTTGCGATCCGAAACCGTCTTGGTGCTCATGGCGCGCCCTTACTCCCGGTCGGTTTGGTGCGCTAGCGCAATCTCAGGACCAGTCGCCCGCAGCCGCCATCCACAGCCCGATCGCCGCAACCGCCGCGGTATCCGCGCGCAGGATGCGCGGACCGAGCGCGATGCCGACGGCACCCGGCGTCGCCAAAATCGCGTCGCGCTCCGCGTCGTCGAAGCCGCCCTCTGGACCGATCAGGATCGCCGCCGGCCCCGGATGCGCGCGCATCGCGTCGAGTGCGGGCGCGCCGCCGGCTTCGTCAGCGAAGAACAGGGCGCGCTCTGCTGGCCAATCCTTGAGCAACGCGGCCAGCTTCACCGGCTCGTCCAGCCGGGGAAGCGCTGTGCGCCCGCATTGCTCCGCCGCCTCGACCATGTGCGCGCCGAGCCGGTCGAGGTTGAGCTTGTCGACCACGCTGCGCCGGGTCAGCACCGGCTGGATGCGATCGACGCCCAGCTCGCACGCCTTTTCGATCACCCAGTCGATGCGACCCTTTTTGATTGGTGCGGCGCACAGCCACAGGTCGGGCACGGTTTCGCGCGGGCGCAGCAGCTCGCGCACCGCGACGTCCAGCGCGCGCTTGCCGACCGACTCGGCCACCGCCAGCCATTCGCCCGTCGCATCGTCGCACAGCTTGATCGGGTCGCCCGCCTTCAGCCGCATGACCGCGATCAGATAATGCGCCTGCGCGCCGTCGAGCGTCAGGTGCTGGCCGCTCGCGAGCGGGGCGGGGACGAACAGGCGCGGCGTCGATTGCGGTGGCCAGGCGGGGGTAGCGGGCATGGGGGTCGCCTTAGCGCGACTTTGACCGCCTTGCACCCGGCGGCTCGCCTTTGTCGTGCGCAAGGTGGTGCGAAGTCGTGCCGGCATGATAAGCGCCGCGCGCGGCATCGTCGCATGACGCCGCCCTCGCAGGAGACACCGACCAGCGTTTATGTCCCAGGCCGTTGAAACCCCGCCCGACAGCCAGTCGCTCGGCATGCTGCGCGTCCTGCCGGCGCGCGCGCGGCCGTTTGCGCTGCTCGCCCGCTTCGACCGGCCGATCGGCTGGTGGCTGCTGTTCTGGCCCGGCGCGTGGGCGATCGCGCTGGCGGGCGGTGTCGTCGACCGCTGGCCGCTGCTCGCCTGGTTCCTGCTCGGCTCGATTGCGATGCGGGGTGCGGGCTGTGTCTATAACGACATCGTCGACCGCGATCTCGACGCCCGCGTCGCGCGCACGCGCAGCCGCCCGCTGGCGAGCGGCGCGGTGTCGCTGCGCGCCGCATGGCTCTGGCTGGCGACGCTGTGCCTGATCGGCCTGGTCGTATGGGTCCAGCTCGGCTGGCCGTCGCGCCTCGTGGCATTGGCCAGCCTGGGGCTGGTGGCGGCCTATCCGTTCATGAAACGCGTCACCTGGTGGCCGCAGGCGTGGCTCGGCCTGGTCTTTGCCTGGGCTGCGCCCGTTGCGTGGGTGGAGGTCGCTGGTGGCCTGACCTGGGCCGGCGCGCTGCTTTATGCCGGCGCGATCGCGTGGGTGATCGGCTACGACACGATCTATGCGCTGCAGGATGTCGAGGACGACGCGCTGGTCGGCGTGCGATCGTCGGCGCGGCGGCTGGGCGCGCGCGTGCGCGGCGGGGTTGGGCTGTTCTACGCGCTCGCGCTCGCATTCTGGGCGGGTGCGTTCTGGTCGATCCGGCCCGATCCGCTGGCGATCGCCGCATTGGCGCCGGCGGCGCTGCATCTCGGCTGGCAGGTCGCGACGCTCGACCGCGACGACGGCGCGAGCGCGCTGGCGCGGTTCCGGTCGAACCGCACCGCTGGGCTGCTGATGTTCGCCGCCGCGTTCGTCGTCGGGACCACGGCAGGGCTTTGACGATCGTGCCCCGCGCTCCTAAGTCGCTGCGATGCTGACCCCCCAAATTGCCCAGGATCGTGCCGCCGCCGCGATCACCCAGGTCGTCGCCGCCGGTGCCGACGCCGCCGATGCGGTGCTGATCGCCGACACATCGGTGTCGGTATCGGTGCGGCTCGGCAAGCTTGAGGATGTGGGGCGGTCCGAAGGTGCCGAGCTAGGCCTGCGCGCCTTTGTCGGCCAGCGGTCGGCCAGCGTTTCCACCGCCGACCTGTCCGACGACGCGCTGCGCGAGCTTGCCGGGCGCGTCGTGGCGATGGCGCGCGCCGCGCCGGAAGACCCTTGGGCGGGCCTGGCGCCGGCGGATCGCCTGTTGCATGGGGCGCCGCCGCTCCTCGACCTGGACGATGGGGGCGAGGGGGACCCCGCCACGCTCAAGGCGCGCGCCCTTGCGGCGGAGGACGCCGCGCGCGCGGTGCCGGGGATCACCAACAGCGATGGTGGCAGCGCCAGCTTCGGCCGGTCGACGGTCGCGCTCGCGACCAGTCATGGCTTTGCGGGCAGCTACAGTGCGACGAGCTATGGCGTATCGGCCAGCGTCCACGCCGGGCCGACCGGCGACATGCGCGGCGACTATGCCTTTCATTCCGCGCGCCACGAAAAGAGGCTGGAAGCGCCCGAGATGGTCGGGCGGCGTGCCGGCGAGCGGACGGTCAGGCGGCTGAACCCGGTGCGCATCGCCAGCGGCACGATGCCGGTCGCGTTCGATCCGCGCGTCGGGGGCAGCCTGCTCGGCCATCTGGTCGGCGCGATTGCGGGCACCGCGATCACGCGCCGGACCAGCTTTCTGCTCGATGCGCTGGCGACCCAGATCTTCGCGAGCGGCATCGGCATCGTCGACGATCCGCATCTGCCCCATGGCCTGCGATCACGGCCTTTCGATGGCGAAGGGCTGCCGGTGTCGCCGACGCGGATCGTCGATCGCGGAGTGCTGCAGACCTGGCTGCTCGACAGCGCGTCGGCGCGGCAACTCGGGCTTGAGCCCACGGGTCATGCATCACGCGGCCTGTCCGGCGCACCGGGCGTGGGGACGACCAACCTCTATCTCGAACCCGGCATGGTGCCGCCCGACGCGCTGATCGCCGACATCGACCGCGGCATCTATGTCACCTCGCTGATCGGACAGGGGGTGAACGGCGTGACCGGCGACTATAGCCGGGGGGCGTCGGGTTTCGTGATCGAGAACGGCACGATCGGCGCGCCGGTTGAGGAGATCACGATCGCCAGCAACCTCAAGGATATGTTCGCCGCGCTCACCCCTGCCAACGATCTCGAGTTTCGCTACGGCATCAACGTGCCGACGCTGCGCATCGACGCGATGACGGTCGCCGGTGGCTGAGGCGCTGGCCGAACGGGTCAGCGCAATTGCCGCGGAGGCCGGGCGGCTGGCCATGTCGCGCTGGCGCGGCGATTTTGAACGTTGGGAGAAATCGCCGGGCAATCCCGTGTCCGAGGTCGATCTGGCCGTCGATCGGCTGTTGCGCGCGCGGCTCGCCGCGCTGCTGCCCGACGCCGGCTGGCTGTCGGAGGAGACGTTCGACGATTCGTCGCGGCTGCGGGCGCAGCGGGTCTGGGTGGTCGACCCGATCGACGGCACCCGCGATTTCGTCCGCGGGCGCGATGGCTGGGCGGTATCGATCGCGCTGGTCGATCGCGGCCAGCCGGTGGTCGCGGTGCTCGAGGCCCCGGCGCGGGGCGAAAGCTGGCGCGCGGAACGGGGGCGGGGGGCGTGGCGCGGCGATCGGGCAGTCCAGGCGAGCGCGCGCGATCTGCTCGCGGGTGCGCGGGTGCCGACCGATCAGTTGCCGCGTGCCGATATGGACCTGGTCGCGGTCGCCAAGCCGAACTCGATTGCGCTCAGGATCGCGATGATCGCCGCGGGCGACGCGGATCTGCTGGCGACGCTGCGTTGGGGCGCGGAATGGGACATTGCCGCGGCCGTCTTGATCGCGCGTGAGGCCGGCGCGATCGTCACCGACGCGCTGGGGCGCAAGCTGCGCTTCAATACGCCGCGCGGCGAGGCGTTCGGCGTGCTGGCCAGCGCGCCCGGCATCCATGACGCCGCGGTCGAATGGCTGCGCGCACGGGCCGTGGCGGGCCTGGCCGCGCCCGAATTGAAGGCCGGTCGCGCGGGATGAATCGCGATCTTGTCCGCGGTCCAAAACGGGTTAGGATGACGCCATGCTTCCCGTGATCTACGGCCTGTCCGGCCTCACCCTGACCGACGACGAGCGCGCGTTCTTTCGTGACAGCGACCCGCTCGGCTACATCCTCTTCAAGCGGAATATCGGCGATCGCGCGCAGTTGCGCGCGCTGACCGACAGCCTGAGAACGCTGAGCGGCCGCGACGACGTGCCGATCCTGATCGATCAGGAAGGGGGCAAGGTCGCGCGGATGACGCCGCCCGAATGGCCGGCATTCCCGACCGGCGCGCGCTTCGCCGAGCGATATGACGAAGCACCTGCCAGCGCGATCGAGGCGGCACGCGCCAACGCGCACGCGATTGCACTGACGCTGGCGGAGGTCGGCATCAACGTGAACTGCCTGCCGCTGCTGGACATCCGTCAGCCCGATACCACCCCCGCCGTCGCCGATCGGACGCTGGGCGGCGATCCGATGCGCGTCGCCGCGCTCGGCCGCGCGGTGATCGAGGGGCTGGCGATGGGCGGCGTGCTCGGCGTGATGAAGCACGTGCCCGGGCATGGCCGCGCCGTCGTCGACAGCCATCATGAACTGCCGGTGGTCAGGGCGGATGCCGACGCGCTGGCCGCCGACATCGCACCGTTCCGCACGCTTGCCCCGCTCGCGCCGATGGCGATGACGGCGCACGTCGTGTTCGAGGCGTGGGACGCGGCCAACCCCGCCACCCTTTCGGCGACGGTGATCGAACAGGTGATCCGGGGGGCGATCGGCTATGACGGCCTGCTGATGACCGACGATATCGACATGAAGGCGCTGTCCGGCACCGCGGGCGAGAAGGCGGCGCGCGCGATCGCCGCGGGCTGCGACGTGGTGCTCGATTGCTGGGCGCGGATGGACGAGATGGTCGAAATTGCCGGGCGACTGTCGCCGATGGGCGCGCAGGGCCATGCCCGGCTCGACCGGGCGATGGCGATGCGTCGTCCGGCCGAGACGGCGTCGCTCGACGGGCTGCTGGCGCGTCGCGACGCGCTGATGGCGGCGTGAATTGCCCGACGTCGCCGCCGGCGAAACGCTGACGGTCGATATCGACGGCTGGGAAGGGCCGCTCGACCTGCTCCTCACGCTGGCACGCAGCCAGAAGGTGGACCTGAAGGCGATCTCCATCCTGGCGCTGGTCGACCAGTATCTGGCCTTCATCCGCGATGCGCGCACGCTCAAGCTCGAGGTCGCGGCGGAGTATCTCGTGATGGCGGCCTGGCTCGCCTATCTCAAATCCGCGCTGCTGCTGCCGAGCGACCCCGAGGTCGAGCCCAGCCCCGAGGAGCTGGCGATGCGCCTGCAGGCCCGGCTCGAACGGCTGCAGGCGATGCGCGAGGCGGGAGCGCGGCTGCTGGCGCGCGACCGGGTCGACCGCGACGTGTTTCTGCGCGGCGCGCCGCAGGGGCTTCGCAACGTCCGCCAGATCCGCTGGCACGCCGAACTCTACGATGTCATTGCCGCCTATGGCCGGGTGGCCGCGCGGACCCGCCCGGTGCTGCACATGGTCCAGCCGCGCGCGGTGATGACGCTGGAAACGGCGATCGGGCGGATCGGCGCGCTGATCGGGACGACGATCGACTGGGCGCGGATCGAGGCATTCCTGCCCGATGCGCCGGGCGATCCCGGCTATCGCCGTTCGGCGCTGGCCTCCAGCTTCGTCGCCGCGCTCGAGCTCGCGCGGCAGGGGCGGGTCGAACTGCGCCAGCAGGCACCGTTCGCGCCCCTCTATCTGAAGGCGGCCGATGCAACGGCCTGACGAAGCCATGCGCGCGGTGGAGGCGGTGCTGTTCGCCGCGACCGAGCCGCTGAGCGTCGCCGATCTGCGCCGTCATGTCGGCGGCGATGTCGACGTCGCGGCCGCGCTGGCCGCGCTGGCGCAGGATTATGAAGGGCGCGGCGTGGAGCTGGTCATGCGCGGCGAGCGCTGGCATTTCCAGACCGCGCCCGACCTCGCCCATTATCTGCGCCGCGAGCAGGAAGAGCCGCGCAAGCTGTCGCGCGCCGGGATCGAGACGCTGGCGATCATCGCCTATCACGAGCCGGTCAGCCGCGCGGAGATCGAGGCGATCCGCGGCGTCCAGATTTCCAAGGGTACGCTCGACGTCCTGATGGCGGCGGGCTGGATCCGTCCTGCCGGGCGGCGCGAGGTGCCGGGCCGCCCGCTCACCTATGCCACCACCCCGGCGTTCCTGACCCATTTCGGGTTGGCGAGCCGGCGCGACCTGCCCGGGATCGACGACCTGCGCGCCGCGGGGCTGCTCGATCCCATTGATCTCGCGCTCGGCGATGCCGATCTGGCAAATATGGATGAGGAAGCGTAGAGAGGCGCTGACTCGAGGAGAATCGTCATGGGTGGTTTCAGCCTGGTTCACTGGCTGGTGTTCGGTGTCGTCGCGATCCTGCTGTTGGGCGGCGGCCGCTTTTCCAACCTGATGGGTGACGTTGCCAAGGGCATCAAGAACTTCAAGAAGGGGATGGCCGAGGACGATTCCACCCCCGAGCCGACCCGGATCGAGGGCAAGCGCGCCACCGACCCGACGTTCGATCGCGACGCCGAACGGACTCGCGAAGAACGCTGAACGGCGGTTCGCCCGCTGCTGATCGGCAGCCGAATGTGCGGATAAGTTGATGCTGGATGTAGCGCCCACCGAATTGCTGGTCGTCGCGGTCGTGGCGCTGCTCGTCATCGGTCCGAAGGACCTGCCCAAGGCGATGCGTTTCGTCGGCAAATGGGTCGGCAAGATGCGGGCGGTGACGCGCCAGTTCCGCTCGGGCTTCGACGCGATGGTGCGCGAGGCCGAGCTTCAGGAAATGGAAAAGAAGTGGGCGGCGGAAAACGCGCGGATCATGCGCGAGCATCCGCCGACCGCGGGCCAGCTGCCCGCGCCGGATGCAGCGATCGCCACGGGCGAGGATACGGGGCCCCAGATGGTCGCCCAGCCGATCATTCGCGATGAGACCGCTTCGGCCGCGCCCGCACCGGCGCGCCATCCCGACGACGGAGCCGATCCGCGTTGAGGGACATCGACAACACCGAAGCGCCGCTGCTCGACCACCTGATCGAACTCAGGCGGCGGCTGCTGTACTGCGTGCTTGCGTTGCTGCTTTTCTTTGGCGTGGCCTTTTATTTCGCCAAGCCGATCTTCGGATTCCTGGTCCATCCGCTGGCAGACGCGGGTCAGGACCGATTGATCTTCACCCAGATTTTCGAGGCGTTCTTCGTCAAGGTGAAGGTCGCGTTCTTTGCCGCGATGATGCTGTCCTTTCCGATCATCGCCAACCAGCTGTGGCAGTTCGTGGCCCCGGGGCTCTACCGCAGCGAGAAGCGGGCGCTGCTGCCGTTCCTGCTCGCGACACCTGTCCTCTTCACCGCCGGCGCCGCCTTGGCCTATTATTTCGCGATCCCGGTCGCGCTCAACTTTTTGCTGGGGCTCGAGGGCGACCTCGGGGGCGGCGTGCGCCAGGAGGCATTGCCGTCGGTCGGCAATTACCTCGACTTCGTGATGCAGTTCCTGTTCGCCTTCGGCGTTTCGTTCCTGCTGCCGGTGCTGCTTATGCTGCTGGAACGGGCGGGCGTGGTGACGCGCAAGCAACTGGTCAGCGCGCGGCGCTATGCGATCGTTGCGGCGTTCGGGATTTCGGCGGTGCTGACGCCGCCGGATATCGGTTCACAGTTCCTGCTCGCGGTGCCGATGGTGCTGCTTTACGAGCTTGCGCTGATCGGCATCTGGCTGACGGAACGTCGGCGGGCGGCCAACAGCGGTGCCGGCGAAGACAGCGACGCCGCGCCGGCTTGAGTTGGCCGGAGCGCAGCAGGGCTTGGCACCCGTGCCACGCTCCGGCCTGGTATCCGGTTACTTGCTGTCGTCGGCAGCGTCGGCGACGGCACCGCCCGCCGATTCGACGTCACGGCCGACGCCCTCGACCGTATTGCACGCGCTGATCGCCAGCGCGGCAGCCAGCACGGTAAATCCAAGAAACTTACGCATCGTCACGCTCCATCATTCAGGGTTTGACCAGTCCAGAATGTCCGGTGCGCGCAATCGTTCCGTTTGCGACGCGATCACGTCGGGATCGCCGGTATCTTGGGTGAAAGCGAAGGGGACATCTGACCCGCGGAATCCGGTCTCGGCCGGAAAAGTGAAGGCCCGAAGGCGTCACAGCGGGGGGGAGAGGTGTGACGCCTTCGGGCCTATAGAGTGGATAGCGCGAGCGGGGGGGCATAAGGTCGCTATCCGCACCTAGAAACCATGGACGGCGTTTTCGGTTCCGCGCGTTTTCGCGCACGCGCAAAAAAATCTTCGCTAGCCCTCGGCGTGCGCGACGATCGGGATTTCGAAGAACCCGGCAAGCGGGTCATGATGCAGCGTCGAGCGAAGCTGGCGTGCCAGGCCGGTGATGATCCGGCTGTAGCGAGTCTGCATCAGTGTCTGGAAATCGGGTGAATCGACGAGGCCCGGCGACGTGATCCGCACGACCGCGCGCTCGTTTCCGTCGGTCGGCCGGACCGAGATGCTGAGCATACCCGCTGGGCTGCATTCCATTGCGAGCTCGACCAGTTCGGTGATCAGAAACGCGACGGCCACCGCCACATCCTGGGAAACCAGCACGGGATGCACATTTAGGGTCATCGACGTCCGCGCCGCTGAATCGGGTGCGTTGGCGCGAAGGTTGGACGCCAGTTCGCCGATGACGGCGCGCAGCTCCAGCCCGCGATTTTCCTCCAGCTCCGCATAATGATGCCGATGGACGACCGCCAGCGCGTCGACCCGGCGCTGGATGGCGGCATAGGCTTCGCTTGCGGCTGTGTCCGACGTTGAACGCGCATGGAAATTGATCAGGCTCGCAATCACCTGAAGATTGTTCTTCACGCGATGATGCACCTCGCGCGTGAGGCGGGTTTGTCGCACCAGACCCTCGGCCAGCCCTGCCTCGTGCGTGCGTACCGTGACGGTGATCGCCCGGAACGTTTCGCTCAGCGCGTGGATTTCCTGAGCGGGCAGGGTGCCGAAATGTTCAACGGCGAGCGTATCGCCGGGGCGATAGTTGCCAACGATCCGACGCAGGCGACGCAGCGGTCGGATCAGCAGGCGGTCGACGACGAACCAGGCAATCGCGGCCGCCGCAAACCACATCAACAGGGGCAGCAGCATCGTGACGATCAACGTCGTCGTGATCGGTGCGCCATAGATCCGCATTTCGAGCGCCAGGTCTTCGATTCCGAGCGGGAGACGCGTTTCCTCCACGCCGTCCAGGATGCCGCCGTCCGGCAGCGCCTCGAGTGAAAGCCGGCCATCCTCGCTGGCTAGCGCAGCGCCGTAGCGCGACAAGAATCCCGTCGGGCGGGCAATCGAGCCGAGAAAGGCGATGGGGAAGAAGGCCTCCGCACGAACCCCCTCGTCACCCGGCGCGGTCAGCCGCACGGCGAGGCCGCGCGCCGGCACGATTACGGTCCCGCGCGCGCTCGATTGCAGCGCGCGGGCCGCATCCTCCGGAATCTGGCCCCCGCACAGCACCGCGCCGGCTTTGCCGGTGATGTGAAACTGGACGCCAGTCGTGGCCTGCGCTGCATACACGCCCTGCACCCGCGCGCACGCGCCCGTGTCGGTCGGATCGGCTTCCAGCGCGTTCAATCCGGCACGCAACGCGGCGAGATCACCGCCCAGCTCGATCGACAGGGCCCGTGAAGCTTCGGCGGCGGCGACACGCAGCCGCGCGGCGGCTTCCTGGTCCGCGATGCGGGAGGTCTGGATCGACGCATAGGCCGCGATCAGGGCAAGCGGCAGCAGCGCGACGCTGAGGATCAGGAATACCTTCGCGCCGGTCGGGATAGCGACGGCAAGCGAAAGCAGCGGGCGGGCAGGGTCGTCACGCCGATTTGGCGCGGGGCTAGGATCATCCGGCACGGCGGTAAACGGCCAACGGAGTCAGATCAGCACGCAGCGTGCTCAGCCGAGCTTGCGCAGCAGGTCGAGCATTTCGTCGGGAACCGCCTCGTCGATCGTCTCGCGATAGACAGCGCGCAGCGCGTCGCCGACATCGCCCGGGGTCTTGGGCTTGGCCTTTTCCCTGCGCGCGTCCTCGTTCGATGGCTTTTCCGTCATCTTGTCTTTCCGACCACTCGCCGACTGCACCACGTCCCCCATATCCCAATTTTTCCAGGCGCGGCGTATCCGCCCGTCATCGAACCTCGTATCGAACGGAGCGATGCGCGACGCCCCTTCCGGCCACAGTAACTGCGTCGGATTGACGATGAAACAAAAACCGCGTTCGATGGTTCCATGTTTTCGGTGCATTGTGGGGGTGCGCATTGTCCTCCATGGAAACCACGATTGAAGTTGGCTTGCGCCGTGCACCGTCAGGGGTCACGTCGCGCTATGGGAGATTGACGATATTATGTCGCTTGGACAGCAGCTTGCGCCGCACCTTCCGTTTCTGCGCCGTTACGGCCGCGCGCTGACGGGAAGCCAGCAGCAGGGGGACCGTTACGTCCGTACCGCGCTGGAGGCGATCGTCGCGGCCCCCGATGAATTTCCGCGCAACGTCGATCCCAGACTGGGCCTGTACCGCACGTTCCAGGTGATCTGGAATTCAGCCAACAGCGACGTATCGGACGATTTCCCCGGGGACGGGCCGGACGGCGAGAACGAGTCGATCGCGCGGGCGCGACTGGCGCGGGTCGCACCGCTGTCGCGGCAGGCGCTGCTGCTGACCGCGATGGAGGGCTTTACCTCCGAGGACACGGCATTCCTGATCGACTCGTCCGCCGACGAGGTCGAGACGCTGGTCGCGGAGGCTTTGGCCGAAATTGAGCGACAGACGCGGGCGCGCGTTTTGATCATCGAGGACGAGCCGATGATCGCGATGGACCTCGAGGGGATCGTCCGTGACCTCGGCCATGACGTAACCGGGGTTGCGGTTACGCGCGACGAGGCGGTGGCGCTGGCCATGGAGGATCGGCCCGGTCTGGTCCTCGCCGATATCCAGTTGGCCGACGACAGCAGCGGCATTGATGCGGTCAAGGACATTCTGAGCGAGTTCAACGTACCGGTCATTTTCATCACCGCGTTCCCGGAACGGTTGCTGACCGGGGAGCGCCCCGAGCCCACCTTCATGATCACGAAGCCGTTCCAGCGGTCGACGGTCAAGGCAGCGATCAGCCAGGCGCTGTTTTTCGATCAGGCGACGGTGCCGGCGCAATAACGAACGGATATTTGTCGTCGTTCGGGGGTCGAAACGAATTGTTTGCGGGTCCAACGCGGAGCCAATTCGATTTTCGTCGGTTATAGCGATATGACTGATCCCCGAAACGAACCCCATATTGATGGGGAAAAGGCACGGGCTGGCGCGACGCCGCACATGACCCGATATATCCTGGCGATCTCGCTGACGCTGATCGTCGTGATTTTTGCCGTGTTGTTCTGGAAATAGGTGGCTACGGTCCGGCCGGGACGACGCAAGCGGACTGATGCGGCATGGCGTTCCCATCCCGCAATCCGGGCGTTGACTGACTTTTTCGTGCGGGAATGATGGTGTCAGAAGAAGTGCAATCGCAAGACGAGCCCGCAGCTGACGTTCCCCACGTGGCGTTGTCCGACGCGGCGTTCAAGGAAGAACTGGGCAATGTCATCCCGCATCTGCGCGCCTTTGGCCGTTCGCTGTCGGGCAATCGCGATCTCGCCGATGACTTGGTGCAGGAAACCCTGATGAAGGCATGGGCGGCGCGTCAGCGTTTCCAGGCCGGCACCAACATGCGCGCATGGACCTTTATCATTCTGCGCAACCTTTATCTTTCCCAGATGCGGCGTTCGCGCTTCAAGGGCGAGTGGGACGATCTGGTTGCCGACCGGCTCCTCGCCGCGCCGGCGAGCCAGGACCGGCACGTCGAACTGGGCGACATGCAGCGCGCGCTGCTGCTGCTTCCCCAGGCGCAGCGTGAGGCGCTCATTCTGGTCGGCGCAGGTGGCTTCGCTTATGAGGAAGCCGCCGAAATCTGCGGCGTCGCGGTGGGCACGATCAAGAGCCGCGTCGCGCGCGGCCGCGTCGCGCTGGAGGCATTGATCGAGGAGGGTCAGTTGCCTTCCCGTCAATCGTCCCGCGACGAGAGCGGCGAAAGCCCGCTCGACGCGATCATGGGTGAGGTAGAGGAGCTGAGCCGGGATCATTGACCGGCGCAGCGATAAATGCCGCGCGGGGATCAGCCGTGCTCGTGACCCCCGCCGCGCCGTGATGATTGGTCGATCGCCGCGAGGAGTTCGATCCAATCGTCCGGCAGCGTGTCGTCCGGATCATAGGCGTCGCGCAATGCTGCGCCGATCGGATCGCGCGCACGCGGGCGCGTCACCTGGATCAGGTCCGGTTGCCTGGGATCGGCAGCAGGGGCGCGTGGCTTCGACATGCCGGGATTAACGGGCCAACGGGAAATTTGTTGCTCAAATCCGCGATTTTGTCGAAGCCGCGATCATGCTTGATCCCGATCGCAACGATCCTGCGGCGCTGGCGGAGGCGGTAGACCGCGCCTGCCGCCACGCCCCGTTCCTGGCCATGATCGCCGAACGCGAACCGGAAATCGTCAGCGATCCGGCGCGTTTCCTTCGCGATCCGCTCGCGGCCAGCCTCGCGCTTGAAGCCGCGACGACCGCACAGCAACTGCGCCTCCAGCGCCGTCGCCTCGCGCTGATCGCGGCGATCGGCGACCTGTCAGGCGCGCTCGATTTTCGCGCGACGACCCGGCTGCTTTCCGACTTTGCCGACCATGCGCTCGATACGGCGATCCGCGCCGCGATCCGCGAACGGACGCCCGAGGCTGACCCGGTCGGCTTTGCCGCGATCGCGCTCGGCAAGCAGGGCAGCCGCGAACTCAACTATTCCTCCGACATCGATCCCATCCTGCTGTTCGACCCGGCGCGGCTGCCGTGCCGCCCGCGCGAGGCCCCCGAAGAGGCTGCGGTGCGGATCGGACGGCGCGTCATCGAATTGCTGCAGGCCCGCGACGGCGACGGCTATGTGCTGCGCATCGACCTGAGGCTGCGTCCCTCGCCCGAGGTGACGCCGATCGCGCTGCCGGTCGACGCGGCGATCACCTATTACGAATCACAGGCGCTGCCATGGGAGCGTGCCGCGTTCATCCGCGCGCGCGCGGCCGCCGGCGACAGCGAGCTCGGCGAGCGCTTCCTCCAGGCGATCCGCCCGTTCATTTGGCGGCGCGCGCTCGATTATGGTGCGATCAACGATATCCGCCTGATCACCCGGCGCATCCGTGACCACCACGCCCAGGGCCAGGCGTTCGGTCCGGGCTATGACCTCAAGCGGGGTCGTGGCGGCATTCGAGAGGTGGAATTTTTTGCCCAGATCCATCAGCTGATTCACGGCGGGCGCGACCCCGCGCTGCGTGTGCCCGCCACGCTCGACGCGATCGACGCCCTCGCCGGGGCAGGCTGGATCGACCCCGTGGCGGCCCGCGACCTGTCCGACGCATATGTCCTGCTGCGCACGATCGAGCACCGGCTGCAGATGATCGACGATCGCCAGACCCATGCGCTGCCGACCCAGGCCGAAGCGATCGACCGCGTGGCCGCGCTGCACGGGTTGGCGGACGGCGACGCGCTGCTTGCCCTGCTGGACGATCCGGTCCGGCGGGTCGGGCGGCATTATGATGCGCTCGACAGCGACGCTGACGACAGCCTGCCGACATCGGTTGAGCGGCTGGCCGACACGCTCGCCACCGCCGGGTTCGGCGATGCGGCGACGGCGGTCGCAAAGCGGATCGAAACCTGGCGCGGTGGACGCTATCCCGCGTTGCGCAGCGCACCTGCGCAGGCGGCGCTGGAAGCGGTGCTGCCCGGCCTGATCGAGGCGTTCGCCTGTGCGCCCGATCCCGCGCTGGCGATCAACCGGCTCGATGCGGTCCTGGCGAAACTGCCCAGCGCGATCAATTTCCTTCGGCTGATGGAGGCGCGCCCCGCGCTGACCCGGCTGCTCAGCATGATCCTGTGCCATGCGCCGACGCTGGCCGACCTGCTTGGCCGCCGCGTCGAGCTGCTCGATGGGCTGATCGACGCGACCGCTCTCGATCCGGTCGGCGACGTCGCCGCCCTGGCGCATGAGATGTGCGCGGTAGAGGCCGGCTGCGACTATCAGGCGATGCTCGATCATGTCCGCCGCGTGGTGAACGAAAAACGCTTTGCGCTGGGTGCACAGATCATTGCGGGCAGCAGCGATCCGCTGAGCGTGTCCGCCGGTTATTCGCGCGTCGCCGAAGCTGCGGTCGAGGTGCTGGCCCGCGCAACCGTCGCCGCGTTCGAGGAACGGCACGGCCGCGTTCGCGACAGCGAGCTGGTGATCCTGGCGCTCGGCCGGCTGGGCGGCGGCGCGCTCACCCATGCGTCCGACCTTGATCTCGTCTTTCTCTTCACCGGCGACTATGCAGCCGAGTCCGATGGCGAAAAGCCGCTGGGGGCGGTGCTCTATTACAATCGGCTGGCGCAGCGGGTGATCGCCGCGCTGTCGGTGCCGACCGCAGCGGGGCCGCTGTACGATGTCGACACCCGGCTGCGGCCGTCGGGCAATCAGGGCCCGATCGCAGTCTCGCTCGACGGCTTTCACGGCTATCAGGCGGAAAGCGCGTGGACGTGGGAGCACATGGCCCTGACGCGTGCGCGGCCGATCTTTGGCAGCGCGGGGGCGCGCGCAGCGGTGGCGGAGGTGATCGGGCGCGTGCTGGCGGGCGAGCGGCCCGACCGCGACCTTCGCGCCGACAGCTGCCGGATGCGCGCGGAGATGGCGACGCACAAGCCGCCCAAAGGGCCGCTCGACGCGAAGCTGCTGCCGGGCGGGCTGGTCGACCTGGAATTTGCCGTGCATGTCCAGCAGCTCGTGCACCGCACCGCCTTTCATCCCGATCTGCGCATGGCGATCGGCGACCTCGCAACCCAAGGGCTGCTGCCCGATGCGCTGGGCGACGCGCACGATCTGCTCAACCGCCTGCTCGTCGTGCTGCGCCTGGTGGCCCCCGACGCGCAGCCGCCGGCGCCGGCGACGCGCACGCTGGTCGCTGGTGCGCTCGGGCTACGGGATTGGGGGCAGGTGGTTGCGTCGCTCGACGCAGCGCGGCAGGAGGTCCGCGCGTGCTGGACCCGCGTGTCCGGCGACCAACCGGGAGAATGACGATGGCGATCGAAATCGGTGATGCATTGCCGGCGCTCACCCTGACCATGGCCGACGACCGCGAGGTCGAATTGACGAGCTTCGCGGGCAAGCCGCTGGTCCTATATTTCTATCCCAAGGACGACACGCCCGGTTGCACCAAGGAAGCGCAGGGCTTTTCGGCGCTGTATCCGGCGTTTCAGGCGGCAGGGGCCGACGTGATCGGTGTGTCGAAGGATCCGCCCGCGAAGCATCGCAAGTTCATCGACAAATATGCGCTGGCAATTTCGCTCGCGAGCGACGGCGACGACAATCGCGTGCTCGAAGCATTCGGCGCGTGGACCGAAAAGAGCATGTACGGCAAGAAATACATGGGCATCGATCGTTCCACGTTCCTGTTCGGCGCCGATGGCCGGCTGGTCCGCGCATGGCGCAAGGTGAAGGTGCCTGGCCATGCCGAGGAAGTGCTCGATGCCGTGAAGGCGCTGGCTGCGACGTGACGACGAGTATCGCCGCCGCGGCGCACGGTGTGCTGACGACCGCCGGACCGACCGCGAAGGTGATGGCGGCGCGCACGGCGGCGCGGGCGTGGCGGCGCGGCGGCCTGGCGCACCGTTTCGATGTCCCGATGCCCCGCGTGCCGGCACGCCCCGCGCATCCTGAATTGCTGCCCGCTGCAGAAATGCCCCGGCGCGGCAGGGGCGGCTCGGCGCGCGGCCGGATCGCGTTGCTCCACGCGCTCGCGCATATCGAGTTCGTCGCGATCGACCTGGCGTTCGACCTGATCGGACGCTTTGGTGCATCGTTCCCGCGCGGCTTCGTCGATGACTGGATTGCGGTCGCGGCGGACGAAGCGATGCATTTCGCACTGCTGCACCGGCGGCTGGTGTCACTGGGCAGCGGCTATGGCGCGCTCCCTGCGCATGACGGCTTGTGGGACGCCGCAATGGCGACCGCTCACGATCCGCTCGCCCGCCTCGCGGTCGTGCCGATGGTGCTCGAAGCACGCGGTCTGGACGTCACGCCGGTGACCATCGAGCGCCTTCAAGCGGCCGGCGACGGGACGAGTGCGCGCATTCTGACCCGGATTTTCAACGATGAGATCCGGCACGTCTCGGCGGGCACGCGCTGGTTCGAATCGGCCTGTCGCGAAGCGGGACATGACGCGCCCCGGCACTGGCAAATGCTTGTCACGCAGCATTTCAGGGGGGCGATCAAACCGCCGTTCAACGACTCGGCGCGGACCACAGCCGGTCTAACGCGCGATTATTACGCTGAGCTTGCGCCTGCCTGATCGACCCGTAACAAGCGTGTCACCAGAGGCGGAGGGGCTGCTGGACAACCCAACTAACGCACGCATCCGCAGCGATGCGCGTCGGAGTCGTGGATTTGAAGAAGATCAAGCCAGCAACTGCCAAGCATCTGCCCACCGTGCGAAATCCGAACGCGAAGATGGTCGAGAAGTTCCGCAAGCTTTTCGTGCCGCGCGATGTGATGTTCCATGACGGGCGCGCACTTCGCCGTATCCGATTGGGCGCGGCCAGCCAGGCGGTGATGGCGGGGGTCGCCGCGGTCACCATCGCTTTTTCCTCCTACGGCGCCGCGCAGGCCGGCTATCATGCGGTGACCGCCACCGGGCTCATCGCCGACGTTTCGCCCGAAGCAAGGTTGCGGCGCATGGAAGCCGAAGTCGCCGCGCTCGAAGCCGACGTCCAGGCCGCGAAGCGGCAGGCACGCGCGCACGCCGCGCGGGTCGAGAAGCGCCAGGCGGTGATCGCGGCGGCGCTTTCGGGCGAGGTCGATCCGGACAGCGTTGAACTGCCCGAGGCGGGCGGAGACGTGCGGGTCAGCCGGATTTCGGCCGAGGTGACCGCGCCGCTCCGTCGGGTCGAGGCCCGCCAGGTCGCTTATGCCGCCAAGGCCCGCGCCGCGATCGAGGCACGTTATCAGGCGACCGCCCAGCAGTTGCGCCGGATGGGCATTCGCCCCGAACGCCTGAACGGCGCGATGGGCGGCCCGTTTGAAGCGGTGGCCGCACCGGCCGGTACCTCGGCGACCGAAGCCGATGCCGAGGCGCAGTTCCGCTCGCTGTTCCAGAGCTGGAAGAAGCTCGACACGCTCGAGGAAGCGGTGATCGCGATCCCGTCGCTGCAGCCGGTCGAGGACCTGACGCTCACCAGCAATTTCGGGGTTCGTTCCGACCCGTTCCGCGGCACTGCCGCGATGCATTCGGGTATCGACATCCCCGGCCCGTTGGGCACCCCGATCTATGCCACCGCCGACGGCATCGTTGCCAAGTCCGAGCGTTCGGGCGGCTATGGCAACATGATCGAAATCAACCATGGCAAGGGGATCGCCACCCGCTACGGCCATTTGTCGAAGCTGATGGTTCGCCCCAATACGCGCGTGCGGCGCGGCCAGATCATCGGCCTGATGGGATCGACCGGCCGTTCGACCGGCAGTCACCTGCATTACGAAGTGCGCATCGACGGCGCGGCGGTGGACCCGATTCCCTACCTGCGCAGCGGCGACCATCTGCTCGCGCTCCAGGACCGGGCCCTGCGCAGCCGCCAGGCGGGCTCGATCGGCGGCCCGGCGAACTGAACCCTCGCGTCCGACGACGCATTGCCGCGCGGGTCCCGCCCACCTATGTTCGGGCGTATGAGCATGGCCACCGACACCGCAGAAATCCGCCTGACCGACGCCGCTGCGGCGCGCGTTGCCGCGATCGCACAGCGCCAGGGCAAGCCCGCCATCCTGCGGCTGTCGGTTGAGGGTGGCGGCTGTTCGGGCTTTCAATACCGCTTTGGGCTGGCCGATGCGGCGGAGCCTGATGACGTGGTGGCGGTTGGCGCGGACGCGACGCTGGTCGTCGATCCGGTCAGCATCGACCTCGTCCGCGGGGCGGCGGTCGATTATGTCGAATCGCTCGGCGGCGCAGCGTTCCGCGTCGAAAATCCCAATGCGGCGTCGGGCTGTGGCTGCGGCACCAGCTTTTCCGTCTGACGGCGCCCGCGCGTCGTGAAGATCGTCAGCTACAATGTGAATGGCATCCGCGCCCGGTTGCCGCGTCTGCTTGAATATCTGGACGAGGAGCGCCCCGACATCGTCTGCCTTCAGGAGCTGAAGACCGCGGATGAGGGGTTTCCCGCCGAGGAGATTGGCGCGCTCGGCTACGGCGCGATTTGGCACGGACAAAAGGGGTTCAACGGCGTCGCCATTCTCGCGCACGGGCGCGAGCCGGTCGAGCGTCAGCGCGGGCTGGCGGGTGACGACGCGGACGATCAGAGCCGCTATCTCGAAGCCGAGGTCGATGGCCTCGTCATCGCGTCGATCTACCTGCCCAACGGCAACCCGGTGCCGGGCCCCAAATTCGACTATAAGCTGCGCTGGTTCGATCGCCTGGCCGCCCGTGCCGCCGACTTGCTCGCGACCGAGCAGCCGGTCGTGCTCGCCGGGGATTACAACGTCATTCCCAATGACGACGACGTGTTTTCGGTGCGCGCGATGGCCGATGACGCGCTGATGCAGCCGGAGTCGCGGCGGGCCTATCGCCGGCTGCTTACGCAGGGCTGGACCGACAGCCTGCGCACGCGCCATCCGGGCGGCGGGCCATGGACATTCTGGGACTATCAAGCCGGCGCGTGGCAGCGCGACGCGGGCTTTCGTATCGATCATCTGCTGCTCAGTCCCCCGGCCGCCGACCGGTTCGTCGATGCCGGCGTCGACAAGGCGCATCGCGGGCGGGAAAAGGCTAGCGATCACGCGCCGACCTGGGTCCGCCTGCGCTAATTCCCCCACTGCCCCGACAGCGGGCGACTCACGACTCGCGCCGATGCTTTCCGGAGCCTGAATGGTGCGGGGTGCGACATTGCGGGAGAAAATCCCGCGACTTGGTGAACTGCACCAGTAACACACCGACTAAGTGTTTGAATCAGAACAATTCTATAAGTTGGCATGGCCAATGCAATGTGTGTGGAGCAGGCAGCCCCCGCCTGCGGAGGGATACAGGAGGATTTCATGAACCGCATCGCTCGCGCGATCGCCGCCGCTTCGTTCGGCGCGCTGGCCACTGTCGCCATCGGTCCGGCCGCCGCCGAGACCAAGGCTTCCGCCCCGGTCGACACCGCCGCGCAGGCGGCGTCCGAACCCAAATATTGCGTGATGGTCGACACGACCGGCTCGCGGATCAAGCGCAAGGTTTGCGCGACGCGCGCCCAATGGATCGAGCGCGAAGGCTACGACCCGCTGGTCGACCTGAAATAAGGTCGATCCGGCTCGATCGACGGTTTCTCCGCATCGGCTGACCCCATGGTCAATGCGGTAAACTCGGGCATGGCGCGACTTTCGGTCACGCCATGCCCTTTCTTTTGTCGGACGGCCCGCGCCCCGGTTCAGAGCGCGCGCGCATATATCTGATAGATGCGGTTGATCCGGCTTTCGATCGCATCGGCGATCGCAATCATGCCCTGATTATCGTCCAGGATCCAGCCGATCTCACCGCGTGTCGCACCGAACTTGGTCGAAGCATCGCGACGGATATATTCGATCATCATGAAGGCGAGCTGGCTTGCAAGCCGTGAGGATTGCAGGCGCTTCACCACGCCCATCAGCGGCACGCGCATCGTGCGCGACTTGGGCGCGCGCAGCCACAGCAACAGCTTGGCCCAGCCGAACGGAAACAGCCGCCCCCTCAATGGCTTCAACGGTTCGTTGAGGTCAGGCAGCGTGATCATGAACGCAACCGGCTCGCCGTCGACCTCGGCGATGCGGATCAGTTCGTTGAACACGATCGGCTTCAGCTTCCGGCCGACCTCCTCGACTTCGGGCGGCGTGAGCGGCACGAAGCCCCAATTGTCCGACCATGCGTCGTTCAGGATGCCGAGGATGATGGCCGCTTCCTCGGCAAAGCGCGACTTGTCGACGCATCGAACGCGGATTTTCGAGCTCTTTTCGCCCGCGGCGACGATCCGCTGGATCAGGGGTGGAAATTCACGACTGATATCGAGCTCATAGGTCACCAGTCGCTTGGCCGGCAGATAGCCGCGCGCCTCGATCCAGCCGCGATATTCGGCGCGATGATGCCCCATCATCACGGTGGGGGGATGATCATATCCCTGGATCAGCAGGCCCGGCTCCTCCCAGATCGACAGGCTGACGGGCCCGACCGCCCGGTTGAGGCCGCGTCCGCGCAACCAGCCCTCTGCCGTATCGATCAGCGCCGCCGTCACCTCCGCGTCCTCGGCCTCGAACAAGCCCCAGAAGCCGGTTCCGGGGCCAAAGCCCTTTTCGGGCGGCATGGTGAGCGCGAGGTGATCGATGTGCGCGCTGATCCGGCCGACCACCCGGGATCCGCGTTCAGCCAGGAACAGCTGCGCCTCGCCATGGCTGAACCAGGCGTTCTTGCTGGGCGTGATCCGTTCGACGACCTCTTGCCTCAGCGGTGCGACCCAGTTCGGATCGTCCGCGTTCAACCGGTAGGCGAGATCGATAAAGGCCGTGCGGTCGCGCGCGGTGACGACCGGGCGGACGGTGACCGGATGTGTTGCCAAGGCTCGAATTCCCCTGATGCGTTGCCGTTCACGTCCGCAGTTGTGGCTTCGCTGTCAAGCACTGCAGGGGCGGGGGCTGTAATGCCACCGTGTTGCCATTATCTTCGGGCAATGAGCGCGCCAATGACGACCAGCCTGACCCTTGACCGCCGCGACATGCCCCGCGCGGCGACCGACAGCCGTGCGACGACCGTGCGTGTCGCGGATGACAAGGCGATGTTGCGCACCGCGGCCGAATTGACGCGCGATCTGCATGCGCCACGGCCCGCCATCTACTGGACCGATTTGATCGTATCGGCCGCCATCGGTTATGCGGGGCTTGCCGGCGCGATCCTGCTGGCGTCGCCCGTCTGGGCGATCGCCGCCGGCGCGATTGCGGTGTTCGCGCTCTACCGCGCCGAAAGCTTCATCCACGAGCTCAGCCATGTGAAGCATTCGTCGCTGCCCGGATTTCGGCTCGGCTGGAACGCGTTGATCGGCGTTCCGCTGTTCGTCCCGTCCTTCATGTACGAAGGGGTGCACAATCTCCATCATGCGCGAACGCGCTATGGCACGGCCGACGACCCCGAATATCTGCCGCTGGCGCGGATGAAGCCGTACAGCCTGCCGCTGTTCCTGCTGGTCGCAGCACTGGCCCCCATTTCGCTGATGTTCCGCTTTGCGGTGCTGACGCCGATCGCGGCGTTGTTTCCGCGTTTCCGTGACGTGCTTGTCACCCGGTTCTCGGCGCTCGCGATCAACCCCGCCTTCCGCCGGCGGGAGCCGGAGGGCGAGGCGCGCAGCCTGTGGCGCTGGCAGGCGGCGGCGACCAGCGTGTGGTCGATCGCGCTGATCGCGGCGGTCGCAACCGGGATCGTACCGCTGCGCGCATTCCTCATTTTTCTGGGCATCCTGTCGACCGCCGCGGTCATCAATCAGGTCCGCACGCTCGTCGCGCATCTGTGGGAAAACGAGGGCGAGCCGATGAGCGTCACCGCCCAGTATCTGGATTCGGTCAACGTGCCGCCGCCGGGGGTGCTGCCGTTCCTGTGGGCGCCGGTTGGCCTGCGCTATCACGCGCTGCATCACCTGCTGCCCGGTCTGCCCTATCATGCACTGGGCACCGCGCACCGTCGTCTCGCGACGGCGCTGGCGGCGCACTCGCCCTATCATGCAGCCAATTATCGCAGCCTGACCGGTCTCCTCCAGCGGCTGGCGGCATCGACGCTGCGCGTGTCGCGCACGCGCTGACGCCCTATTCCTCGGTGCGGATCAGTACCGCCTCGCCGATCAACAGGAACAGCAGGAACGGCGCCCACGCCGCCAGGAAGGGCGGATAGGCACCCAGATTGCCCATCGCCAGCGCGAAATTGTCGGCGACGAAATAGGCAAAGCCCAGCGCCATGCCGATCACCGCGCGCACAAACAGCTTGCCCGACCGCGCGATGCCGAACGCGGCGACCGCGCCGAGCAGCGGCATCAGGATCGACGACAGCGGCCCGGACAATTTGTGCCACAACCCGCCCTCCAGCGCGGCGGTCGGTCGGCCGGCGGCGTCGAGGTCGTCGATCGCCTCGCTCAGTCCCATGAACGACATGCCGTCCGCATTCACGGTCGCCAGCGCGAACTGGTCGGGACGAACCCCCTCGGCGAAACGCACCCGGCCAAGCCGCGTGCTGGTGCCGCTGTCGACATCGAAGCGCGTCGCATTGTCGCCGCGCCATCCCGCGCCGTCGCGCACTGCGCGCGGAACGTTGAGCAGCGTGCGCAGCGACCCGTTGCCGCGCTCATAGACGGTGATGTCGTTCAGCACCGCCGCGTCCCCGCGCCCGCGCACCTGACCGACGCGGATCAGGTCGTCGGCATCGCGCACCCACACATTGGTCCGATCGCCGCGATCGATCGGGATGGGTCCGAAATCGACATCCTCCCACTGCGCCAGCGTCGCGGTCGCGCGCGTGACGATGCGTTCGTTGAAGATGAATGACACCGCGGCCACGCCCAGCGCGGCGACGATCAGCGGTGCCAGCACCTGATGCGCGGACAGCCCCGCGGCCTTGAGCGAGACGATCTCGCTGTTCTGATTGAGCGTGGACAGGGTGATGATCGTGCCCAGCAGCACCGAGAAGGGCAGGAAGCGCGCGATGATCTGCGGCGTGCGCAGGCCGACATAGCGCCAGATTTCGGCGTTGCCGTTGCCCGGATAGGCCAGCACCTTGCCCGACTCGCTCAGCAGGTCGAGGGTCTGCAGAACGAGGACGAGCATGAACAGGACCGCGAGCGTCCGGGTCAGGAACATCCGCGCCATGTACCAGGCGACCGTTCGCGAGGGGAAAAGGTTGAGCTGGTTCATCGCGGTGCCCGGATATCGATCATGCCGGCTGACGCCGGCCGGGCAGGTAGCGCGCCAGCGCCTTCACCGCCCGTGAGAAGACACGCTCGAGCGCACCGATCGGCTGGCCGCCGGGTACATAGGCGATGACATAATACATCCAGAAGACGAGCCCCGCGAACAGAAGGAACGGCCCCCACAATGCGATGATCGGATCGACCCGGCCGAGCGCGCCGATCGCTTCGCCATATTCGTTCACCTTGTGATAGGTGACGATGATGATGATCGACAGAAAGACCCCCAGCGCCGATGTCGACCGCTTGGGCGGCACGCCCAGCGCAAGCGCGAGCAGCGGGAGCAGGAAGATCGTCGCGACCTCGACCAGGCGGAAATGAAGGTTGGCGCGGCTTTCGTCGCGCGTCATTTTCGGCTTGGATGAATCACCGCCCTGCTTGACCAGTTCGGGCAGGGTGAGTTCGAGGTTGCGGCCCCCGCGCATGCGGAACGCGCCGAATTTCGGCAGGTCGATCGGCAGGTCGTGCGAGGTGAAGGTGAGCACCCGGGGCTGCGCAAAGCCCGGCGCGTTGTGGACGAGCGTTCCGTCGGTCAACCGGAACAGGATGACGTCGGGATCGTCGGTCGCCAGGAACTGCCCCGTCTCCGCCGTTACCGCCAGCCAGCTGCCGTCGGGTTGCGCCGCGCGCACGAAGATGCCCGACAGGTCGGACCCGCGGTTGCGGCTTTCCTCGATCCGCAGCGTCATGTTCGCGCCAAGCCGAGTGAATTCGCCGACCTTGATCGACGCGCCAAGCGCACCCGATCGCAGCTCGAAGCGCAGCTCCTCATAGTTGAAGCGCGCAAGCGGTTGCACGAAGCCGACGATCGCCAGGTTCAGTCCCGCCAGCCCGATCGCGAAGAGGTAAGGCACCCGCAGCAACCGGCCATACCCCATGCCGACCGCGCGCAGCACGTCGAGTTCGGACGTCGTTGCCAGCCGTCGAAAGGCGAGCAGCGTGCCGAGCAGCAGGCCGATCGGGATGCCGAGCCCCAGATATTCGGGCAGCAGGTTGGCCAGCATCCGCCACACGACGCTGACCGGCCCGCCTTCGCTCGCGACGAAATCGAAGAGCCGCAGCATCCGGTCGAGCACCAGCAGCATCGCGGAGATGAGCAGCGTCGAGAAAAGCGGCACCGCGATCAGCCTGGCCATATATCGGTCGATTGCTTGCATCGCGGGGACGGGTTGACCTCTCGGCGGACGGCGTGGCGCCGGCTATAGTCAGCTTGTGGGGCGGCGTCAGCCCCGAATTCGAGCGCCGACCGGCCGTGGCGCGCTGGCCATGGACGATGCCGCGACCCCCTTCGCCAGGGCGTGGGAGAGCGCCGAGATCGTGAAGGGCTTGCGCAGCACCGGGGCGTCGCCGAACTCCACCAGATCGTCGGCATCGCCGGCATAGCCGGTCACGAACACAACGCCGACGCCCGGCAGCAACGGCCGCAGTCGCTGGATCATCTCCGGCCCGGTTTCGGCCGGCATCAGCACGTCGGAAATGATGAGGTCGAGCCGCTCCATCCCCGCCGCGACCCGGCCCGCGTCTAGCGGGTCGTCGCACCGCACCGGGCGATGGCCCAGCTCGACCAGCGCCGCGCAGGTGGCTTCGAGCACGCGGGGGTCGTCCTCCACCACCAGGATGTCGAGGCTTTCCAGACTGTCCTGATTGGCTGCGATCTCGGCGGGCCGGGGGGGCGGTGCCGACTGACCGGCCGCTTCGCCCGACTGGCGATGGCGCGGCAGATACAGCGTGACCGCCGTGCCGACGCCCGGGGTCGAATCGATGCCGACATCGCCCCCCGATTGCCGGACGAAGCCGAAGATCTGGGACAGGCCCAGGCCCGTGCCCTTGCCGACCGGCTTGGTGGTAAAGAACGGCTCGAACACGCGGTCGATCACGTCCTGCGTCATGCCGCAGCCGGTGTCGCGGACCTCGATCGTGACATAGTCACCCGCATCGAGGGTGCCGACCTCGTGCGGCGCAAGCGTGCGCCCACCGGTGGTGATGGTCAGCGCGCCGCGCGCATCCATCGCATCGCGTGCATTGACCGCGAGGTTCAGGATCGTGCTTTCGAGCTGGTGCCGGTCGACCCACACGCACCACCCGCGCCCCATGTCGCGCACCGTGACCTCGATCTGGTCGCCGAGCGTGCGATCGAGCAGGTCGCTCATGTTGTCGATGATGTCGCGCGCCTCGACCGCCTGGGGCAACAGGGGTTCGGCGCGGGCAAAGGCGAGCAACCGGCGGGTCAGCGCGGCGGCGCGATTGGCGCCCTCCATCGCATTATCGATATGCCGTGACACATCGGTCGCGCCCGACGCGATATGGCGCTGCGCCAACTCAAGCCCGCCGAGAACAACGGCAAGCATATTGTTGAAATCATGTGCAATACCACCCGTCAGCTGGCCGACCGCCTCCATCTTTTGCATCTGGCGCAACTTGGCTTCGGCCTGGGCGCGCTCGCGCGCTTCCTGGCGCAACTGGTCGGTCGCGGCTTCGACGGCTTCCTCCAGCTCGATTGCACGGATGCGGGCCATCTCCGCTTCGGCGGCCGCCGTGGCGCGATCGCCGACCGCCTTGACGACCAGCCAGCCGAGCACGGCCGTGCCGACCAGGAGGAGAAGCCCGAAGCCCGCAAGCGCGCTCGCGACCTGCGCCGAACGATCGAGCGTCGCCTCCGCCGCGAAGGTGCGCTGGGCGAGCTGGCGGCGTTCGATTGCGATGACCCGGTCGAGCAGCCTGCCGATCGCGGCCAGACTGGCGGTGTCGCGCGCTTGGTAGTATTTCGACAGCGCCTGATCGTTCTGCTTGTAACGCGTGTGCAGCGCGATTTCGGACAGCTCGTTACCGCGCGCGATGAACGCGCTGCGCAGGTCGCGGATCACCTGGCGCTGGGCGGGGTTACGCCCGGCCTCGCGCGCGAACCGGTCGAGCTGGAAACTGGCGTCGCGCCACGCATCATTATAGATGACGCCGAGCGTATTGTCGCCGCTGATCACGTAGCGCCCGAGCGCCGCCTCCGCCCGCGCGACGCTGGCGGACAGGCTGCGCGCACGGATCATCAGTTCGTAGCTGCCCGATTGCAGGCCCAGTGCGCGGTCGCGCGCGCGGTTCGACTGGGTCAGGGTGAAGGCGAAGCCGGCGATTACCAATATGCCGAGGATGCCGATGACGACCAGCAGGACGGTGCGCCAGCCCGATTTGAGCTGCTCCCCAATGCCCTGGTCCCCTGTGACGAACATCGTCATGCGCGCAAGCTAGCCTTTCCCGGCCGGCCTGCAAAGCAAATCCCCATCTGGGGGTGGGTGATGCCGGTCGCTGCAGCCTGTCAGGCGATGGCGCCGACCGCGCGCCCCGCCTGCGCGAAGCGTCCGAGCACCGTCTCGATCTGAGCGGTACTGTGTTCGGCGCACAGCGAGCAGCGCAGCAGGAACGTGCCGGCGGGCGTCGCGGGCGGGCGCGCCATGTTCACATAGACGCCGCTTTCGAGCATTGCCTGCCACATCATCACCGCTTGCTGCTGATCCTTCAGGATCACAGCGACGATCGCGCTATCCGGTTGCACGGTGCCCAGCTCGAAGCCCAGCGCGACCAGCCCCGCGTGAAGCCGCCGCACATTGACCCAGAGCCGCTCGCGCTTCGCGGTCGCGTGCATCAGCTTGCGGATTGACGTCGCGGCGGTCGCAACCACCGACGGCGGCAGCGATGCGGTGAAGATATAGGGGCGACAGGCCAGCCGCATGACCTCGAACTTGGGATGGTTCGACACGCAGAAGCCGCCGACGGTCCCGACCGACTTAGAGAAGGTGCCGATGACGAAATCGACGTCATCGTCGAGCGTCAGACCCTCCGCCTCGTACACCCCACGGCCATGCGCGCCGTAAAAGCCCATCGAATGCGCTTCGTCGACGAGGACCATCGCGCCGTGCTTGCGCGCGACCGCGACCATTTCCTTCAGCGGCGCGATGTCGCCGAGCATCGAATAGACGCCCTCGAGCACCACGAGCTTGCCCGGCTCCGCGGGCAGGCGACCCAGCCGCTTGTCGAGATCCTCCACCGAATTGTGGCGGAAGCGGACGATCTCCGCGTTGCCCATGGCGCAGCCGTCATAGATCGACGCGTGGCTGTCGGCATCGAGGATGATATACTCGCCCTTGCCCGCAATCGTCGAAATGATGCCCAGATTGGCCTGATAGCCGGTCGAGAAAACCATGGCGTGATCGGCGCCATAGAATTCCTTCAACGCTTCCTCCGCATCGACATGATCGCGGAACGTGCCGTTGAGCATCCGGCTGCCGTTGGTGCCCGATCCGAACTGTTCGAGCGCAGCCTTGCCCGCGGCGATGACGTCGGGGTCGAACGTCATGCCCATATAGTTGTAGGTGCCGAGCAGGATGGTTTCTCTGCCCCGGATCACCGCCTGGGTGGGGGAGGTGACCTGATCCATCACGATCGCGAACGGATCGCGCACGCCCGAATCCAGCAGCGCCTGGCGTTCGGCAATCAGCGCGTCGAACTTGCTGAACAGATCGCGTTCGGGCGCGAGCGTGGCGATCTCCTCGGGGATCGCGTGGGCGGTGGCGGCGGCTTCGGTCATGGCTTGGGGGTCCGTGTGATGGGCGGTTACGCGGCGGGGCGTCAGGCGCTTTTCAGCTTTTCGACCGCATCGACCAGCTGGCCGACGGTTTCGATTTCCGCCTGCATGTTCATGGTGATGATGATGTCGAACTCGTCCTCGATCGACGCGACGAAATCCATCACGGTCAGGCTGTCCCACTCCAGGTCGCCGGCGAACGTCGTGGTCTCGCTCAACGCGACGCCCTTTTTGTTGAAGGGCTCGACCAGCCGGGTGACGGTGTCGAATGTGGCGGCACGATCGCTCATCTTGATCCTCATGGTGACTGGCTTTTGCCCTGCGCGCAAAATGCGGCGGCTTTTCGGCCTAAATGGTGCGCGCTTATAGCAGGCCGTTCGCGCGATACCATCGCGCGGTTTCGGCCAGTCCCTGTTCGGTCGCAATCGCCGGCTGCCACAGCTGCGCGGGCGGGCGCCGATCGGCGGAAGCCGCCCAGTCCGGGTGGCAGAAATAGGCGACCCGGTCGGGGGTCAGCTTGGCGCGATCCCCCTGAAACCGCCGCGCGAGGCGCGCCGCGATCGCCAGCACACCCCGCGGCAGCGACAGCGGCAACACGGGCTGGCCCACCGCACGCCCCAGCGCGCGCGCGAAGTCGACATGCGTCCATGCGCCCGCGCGCCCGTCATCGGGTTCCAGCACCATGCCGGCATCGCCGCTGGCGACGAGTACGAGCAGCAGCCGGGCGAGGTCGTCGACATGGATCGCCGAAAAGCGCCCGGGCGGGGGCAGCGGCACGACCCCGCGCCGGGCGAGGCGAAACATTTCGAGCATCTCCAGGTCGCCCGGGCCATAGATTGCGGGCGGGCGTACAACCACCCAGTCGAGCGTGCTCGTCGCCACGATCCGCTCGCCCTCCGCCTTCGACCAGCCATAGATCGACAGCGCGGGCTCACGCGCCGACAGGGAGGAGACATGGACGAAGCGGCGCACGCCGGCGGCTTCGGTGGCGGCAACCATCGCGCGCGTCCCGTCGACATTGCCCGCGACGAACCCCGCCCGGTCGGGTGCATTGACGACGCCGGCGACGTGGATGACCGCGTCCACACCTGCAACCAGCCCGGCCAGGCCGTCGGGGTCGTCGAGCGCGCCCGCGATCCAGGTCACGCCCGCGCGCGCGGGTTGCGGGCGCCGGGTGAGTGCGCGGACGTGATGCCCGTCCGCCAGCGCGCGATCGATCAGCCGCTTGCCGACAAAGCCCGTGCCGCCGGTGATCGCGAGCATGCGCGTCACAACAGGACCATGTGGCTGCGATGGACCAGCGCCGATCGCGGCGCATAGCCCAGGATCTCGCCATGCTCCTCGCTACGCCGGCCAAGCAGCTTCAGCGCCTCGCGCGCATCATATTCGCTCAGGCCGCGTGCGATCGGACCTGCCGGACCCTCGATCGTCACCGCGTCGCCGCGGAAAAAAGCGCCGTGCACCGCGATCGCGCCGGCGGCGAGCAGGCTGCGGCCCGCGGCGAGGGCTTGGGCTGCACCCGCGTCGACGACGATGGTGCCGCGCGCGGTCAGTCGTCCGGCCAGCCAGGCCTTGCGGGCGCGCGTGCGCTTTTCGGGGACGAACAGCGTGTGGCGCGCGGCCGTCGAGAGGGGGCGGTCGACACGTCCAGACGCGATCACGAGCGCCACGCCGGCCCCACAGGCGATCCGGGCCGCCTCGATCTTCGATACCATGCCGCCCGATCCCATGCCGCTCGCCGACCCGCGATCCGCCATCGCCGCGATCGCGGCGTCGATCCGCTCGACCTGCGGGATATGCATTGCGCCGGGTAGATCGGGGTTGCGATCATACAGGCCGTCAATGTCGGACAGCAGGATGATGCCGGTCGCGCCCGCCGCCTGGGCGACGCGCGCAGCCAGGCGGTCATTGTCTCCGAAACGGATTTCGGCGGTGGCGACGCTGTCATTCTCGTTGATGACCGGCACGACATTCAGCGCCAGCAGCCGGTCGAGCGTCGCGGACGCGTTGAGGTAGCGCCGCCGGTCCTCGAGGTCGTCGAGCGTCACCAGCATCTGCGCCGCGATCAGCCCCTGTGCGCCGAGCACCTCCGCCCAGACCTGGCTCAGCGCGATCTGTCCGGTGGCGGCGGCGGCCTGCGCGTCCTCCAGGCTGGCGCGGCCGCCCTTTGCCAGCCCAAGTCGCCGCGCGCCGAGCGCGATCGCGCCCGACGAGACGACCGCAACCTGCTGGCCCGCGCGCACACGATCGGCAATGTCCGCGGCGATGCCGGCCAACCAGTCGCGCCGCACGCCATCGGCATCGACGAGCAGCGCCGACCCGATCTTCACGATCAGGCGGGGGCAGTCGGCGGGCGCGAACAACGGCATGACCGCCGCGTCTAGCGCGCCCGGCCCCCACTGTCAGCCTGTGGCGCGTTCCATGCGCGCGGCGCGCGCGAACAGCGCAGCCGCGGTGCCCCAGACGACCGTGAAGATCACCGTCCCGCCGATAATATCGCGCGGCCAGATCGGCGTATCTTTGCCCCAGCCCATCGCCACCGCGACCGCGCCGATGACCACCTGAACCATAATCGCGGCGACAAGTGCCCGGCACATGCCGTGTGCGCGAAAGCGGCCGATGATGCCGCCGGCCGCGAGCACGGTGGGGACGAGCGCGTAGAGGATGTTCGGCCCGCCTTCGGCACCGATGATGCCGACGGCCAGATTGACCCAGATCAGCATGAAGCAGCCGATCATCATCACGATCGCCCCGATGCGATAGCTGGCATTGCCGCTGGCGCGCATCGCCGCCTCGATCAGCAGGCCGATGCCGCCGATCAGGATGCCCATGATGATGAAGTCGCTGAGCGTCCAGTCGACTTCGCGGGTGAACTGCATCGCGACGAGCGGGAGCAGCAACAGGCCCGCTGCACCGCCCCAGCCGACCAGCCGCCAGATATTCACGCGACCGCGCGCCCGACCGTTTGCTTGCGTCATTTCGTTTCCTCCGTGCATGTTGACCTGCAAGCGGCTAGGGCAATGCGCGATGAGCGGCATGAGCAAGCGATGAGATCGCGCTGAAAAATGACGACGCGGTTCCGCTTTGGCGAGTTTCTGGTCGATCCGCGCGAGCGGCGCCTGTCGCGCGGCGGGGACGATTTGGCGCTCAGCGGTCGGTATTTCGACGCGTTGCTGCTGCTGGTCTGCGAGGCGGGCAATCTGGTCAGCAAAGACCGCTTCATGGCCGAGGTCTGGCGCGGCGTGCCCGTCACCGATGAGGCGCTGACCCAGTGCGTGCGCACATTGCGGCGGGTGCTGGAGGACGATGCCGCCAACCCGCGCTGTATCGAGACCGTGCCGAAGCATGGCTATCGCTTCGTTGCCTCGGTCGATCGGATCGAAGGTGCCGGGGAAGCTGCGCCGGTGCAGGCCCGCCAGGGTGAGGATCGCTGGACGCGGGCGGTGCGGCTGGGTGCGGCGGGCATGGTTGGCGGTGGCCTTGCCGGCATGACCGGAGGGCTGGGCTATGGCCTGATCGCCGCGTCGCTGCCGCTTGCGCCCGGCACCGGTGCCTTGTCGGTGCTGCTCGTGCTGGTCAGCGCCTGCATTCTGGTCGGGGCGGCGGGCGGCGCCGGCGTCGGGTTCGGCCTTGCGCTGGCCATATCCGCGCATCGCCCGCTTTGGGCCTGGGTTGCGGGCGGCGCGGGCGGAGGACTGATCATCGGCGGGCTCGCCAAGCTGCTCGGCATGGACGCGTTTCAGCTGCTGATCGGCCAAAGCCCGGGCGCGATCGCCGGCGCGGGCGAGGGTGTGATGATCGGCGCGGCGCTGGGGCTTGGCGCCTGGACGGCCCGCACGGCGTCGTGGCGGCGCGCAATGGCCTCCGGTGCTGCTGCGGGAGGGGTGGGGGGGCTCCTCATCGCGCTGCTCGGTGGGCGTTTGATGGCGGGCAGCCTGGCCGAAATGGCGGCACGCTTTCCCGCGGCGCGGCTCGACCCGGCGCGGATCACCGGGCCACTCGGCGATACCGGCTTCGGCCCGCTCAGCAACGCGTTGACATCGACGCTGGAAGGCGCGGTGTTCGGCGCGGGGGTGCTGGCCGCGATGGCGGTTGCGCGCCGACAGCTGGGTGACCGGAACGACTCATCCGCAGCTTGATCCGTTCGTGTCGAACGAAGTCGAGACACGTCGGGCCTAATCAAGACCTTGCTCGACGACGCTCGAAACGAACGGAATTTTGGTAATGATGGGGCGGTGCCGCTTTAGACCGGCGACCACTCGATGGCGTCTTCGCCCTCGTCATCCTCGGCGACCTTGCCCGGTTCGGGGCCGATGATTTCGAGCAGCTTGTCGAGCACCCAGTCGACGCCGGTGCCGCTGACCCCGGAAATCGGGATGACTTCGCCGCCGCTCGCTTCTTCCAGCTCGGCGGACAGTGCGGCGATTAGTTCGTCGTCGAGCGTGTCGATCTTGTTGAGCGCGACCACCACCGGCTTGTCGACCAGGCCCTCGCCGTAATTCGCAAGCTCGTCGCGGACGATGCGATAGCTTTCCGCCACGCTTTCGTCATTGGCGTCGACCAGGTGGAGCAGCACCCGGCAGCGTTCGATATGCCCGAGGAACCGGTCGCCGATGCCGGCACCCTCGGCGGCACCCTCGATCAGGCCGGGAATGTCGGCGATGACGAATTCCGAACCCTTGTGTCGCACCACGCCCAGCTGGGGCCGGGTCGTGGTAAACGCATATTCGCCGACCTTGGCCTGGGCGTTGGTCACCTGGTTGATGAAGGTCGATTTGCCGGCATTGGGCAGGCCGACCAGTCCCGCATCGGCCAGCAGCTTGAGCCGCAGCCACACCCACGCTTCCTCGCTCGGCCAGCCGGTACCGTGCTGGCGCGGCGCGCGGTTGGTGCTGGTCTTGTAGCTCGCATTGCCGCGGCCGCCATCGCCGCCGCGCAGGAACACGATGCGCTCGCCCACCCGGGTCAGGTCGGCCAGCAGCGTGCGATCCTCGTCATCGGCCAGGATCTGCGTACCCACCGGCACCTTGATGACCAGATCGTTGCCGCCCGCGCCGGTCTTGTTCGATCCCGATCCGCCCTTGCCGCGCGGGGCGCGGAAATGCTGGGTGTAGCGAAAGTCGATCAGCGTGTTGAGGCCCGCGACCGCTTCGAACACGATGTCGCCGCCCTTGCCGCCGTCGCCGCCGTCGGGGCCGCCATATTCGATGAACTTTTCACGCCGAAAACTGACCGCACCGGGGCCGCCCGCGCCGGACCGCACGAAAATCTTGGCTTGATCGAGGAAATGCATGAGCGGGCGTGTAAACCGTTGCCGCGTTTGGCGATAGGGGCCACGGCGTCGTCCCGGCGGAGGCCGGGACCTATGTGAAATCCGGGCACACCGTAATTGGCCAGAGGCCCCGGCCTTCGCCGGGGCGACGTAGGCCTAGACCTGATGATCCGGATGTCGCGAGCGCATCAGTGCGACGGCCGCCAGCTCGCGCGCCTTTTCGCGCGGCAGGCCGAGCGCGCGCGCCATCGGGCCGCCGAGCAGCGCGTCGCCCAGCGCCATCAGCACAAGCTGCAACGTCTCCTCATGGATCGAATGCTGCTCGGCGAAATGGGAATCGGCGGCGAGCTCGTCGACCAGCCGGTGGATCGCCTCCAGGATCGGATCGAGCGCGTCCTCGTTGCCCGAGAGAATCATCCAGCTCGCAAGTGCGCCCGCCCCCTCGCGGTCGAACGCGTCGAAGGTCAGGTCGACCACTTCGCGCGGATCGTGATCGCCCTCCCGCGCCTTCATCGCCGCCGCGCCGATCCGCGTCGTGATCGTGTCGGCGAGGTGCGCGATCAGCGCCTTTTGCAGCCCCGACGCCGAGCCGAAATGATGAAGGAGATTGGCATGGGTGCGCCCGATCCGCGATGCCACCGCTTTCAGTGTCACGGCCTGCGGTCCCATTTCGATCAGCAGCGTGCGCGCAGCATCGAGCGCGGCGTCACGGGATTCCTCGGGCGTGAGACGGCGGCGGGCTATTGACATCAGTGTAAGTAATGGCCAGATATTGCGGGTATCGGATTAGTGAAGGAAAAGCGTGATGAACGCAAAGACTCCGGCAGACCTGGAAATCCGTCCGCGCGACCGGCGCTTTGGGCGCAATACGAACGTCCGCCGGTGGTGGCATGGCGACGACCCCGTCGCCACCGCGTTTTACAACGCGCTGTCGGTCACCTTTCCCAAGGGCGAGGGCTTTTTCATCGACAGCGTGCGCAAGTTCCGCGACGGCACACCGCCCCGGCTTGAGCGCGAGATCAATGCGTTCGTGAAGCAGGAGGTTATCCACACCCGCGAGCATGTCGCGTTCAACCGCCACGTCACCGACCAGGGTTATGACGTGTCGCGTCTCGAAGCGCGGGTCGACCGCGAACTGGCCATCACCAAGGGGCGCCCGCCAATCGCCAATCTCGCCGCGACGATGGCCCTCGAACATTTCACCGCGATCATCGCGCACCAGCTGATCGCCAATCCCCGCCATCTCGCCGGCGCCGATCCGGAAGCCGCCGCGCTGTGGCGCTGGCACGCGATCGAGGAGATCGAGCACAAGGGCGTGGCCTATGACACCTGGTTGCACGCGACCCGAGACTGGCCGCGCTTCCGCCGCTGGTGGGTCAAGTCGTTGGTGATGGTGATGGCGACGATCAAGTTTTTTCGCGGCCGTACCGAGGGCATGCTCGACCTGCTCGCGCAGGACGGTCTGACTGGTGCAGGCGTCAAATGGCGGGTGTTCCGCTATGCCTTTGGCCGCCCCGGCATGGCGCGCAAGGTGCTGGGCGCATGGTTCGCCTATTTCATGCCGGGCTTCCACCCGTGGAACCATGACGACCGCAAGCTGATCGCGCTGGCCGACAGCGACTATGAAGCCGCGCGGCTTGGGCAGCCGACGCCGGAGCTGGCGGCGGCATAGAGGTTGACCGGGACTGGCGATTGTCCGGAAACCCAGCCACTCTTTCCTCGTCACCCCGGCCTCGTGCCGGGGTCCACCGCGCAACCCGCACTGGCGGATCATCGTCGCGCTCCCCTTGCCCCGCGCCTTGGCTCGGTACCGACTGGCGTGCGACGGGGCCTTGCGGCACGGTGGACCCCTGCACAGGGCCGGGGTGACGATAAGGTCAGCCGGCAGCTATATGGGGTCGCTTGACCCGCGCGATCCGCTTGGGCGTCGGGCGGACCTCATGAACCGCCTCACGCCGCCATTCGCGCATCATCCTCGTCACTGAGCGCCAGCGCATATTCGGCGCACGGCACCTCCGCATCGCGGCCGCGCGAATAGCGCATTGCTGTGCCGGTGGGCACGAACCCCAGCTTGCGCAGCACCGCGCCCGATGCCGGGTTGTCGAGATGATGGCCGCCCTGCAATCGTGGCACCCGCAGCGTGCGGGCGATGTCGATCACTGCACGGCCCGCCTCGGTCGCATAGCCGCGCCCCCAGGCGCTTGGCGTCAGCCAATAGCCGATTTCATGCGGACGATCGTCATAGGGACCGAAGCCGATGCCGCCGACCAGGCGGGGGCAGGGGCCTTCATGCGCGAGGATCACGAAGCTGGCCTCGCAGGTCCGCCGCGGCTGGCGGAGGAACGCCTCCGCGTCCGCGAGCCCGTAGGGCCAGGGCGCACGGCCCAGATTGCGGATCACTTCCCAATGCGCGATCGCCTGGGCCAGCTCGGGCGCGTCCTCGATCCAGCCGGGACGCAGCGTCAATCTGCGGGTACGCACGAACATCGGCACTCTCCTCTTTTGCGCCGTGCCATGCCCCCCGCGGATGACGGGGATGCGACACGAACGGGTTGAGGGAGCAAGAAAAAAGGGAGCCAGGCCGCGACCCGTCTCCCTTGTGCGTTGTCCCCGCCTTGACGCGGGGACCGGGTCGCCCTGGTGGACAACCCGGTTGGTTGCCCGATGTTATTCGGCGGCTTCCGCCATCATTTCTACCGACGCGAACTTGCGGCCCAGTCGGCCCTCATGGAAGGCGACGCGGCCGTCGGTCAGCGCGAACAGGGTGTGGTCCTTGCCCATGCCGACATTGGTGCCCGGATAGAATTTGGTGCCGCGCTGGCGCACGATGATGTTGCCGGCGACGACTTCCTGTCCGCCGAACTTCTTCACGCCAAGACGGCGGCCTGCCGAATCGCGACCGTTGCGCGACGAGCCGCCTGCTTTCTTATGTGCCATTGCCTATACTCCTCGTCTCGCTTGGGTTTCAGGCCTGGGCCGCCGGGGCTTCCGCCTCGACCGGGGCCGCATCCGCCTTCTTGGCCTTCGCCGCCTTCTTCTTCGCTTCGCCGATCGCGACGATCTTCAGGATCGTGTGCTGCTGGCGATGGCCGTTCTTGCGGCGGTAATTGTGGCGGCGGCGCTTCTTGAAGACGATAACCTTCTCGCCCTTCGCCTGCGCGATGATTTCCGCCGAGACCGTCAGGCCGGCGACCGGCTTCAGTTCGCTGCCTTCACCCGCGAGCAGGACGTCGCCCAGCGTGACCGTGGCGCCGGCATCGCCGTCGAGCTTCTCGACGACGATCTTGTCACCCTCGGCAACGCGATACTGCTTGCCGCCCGTGCGTACGACTGCGAACATGATCCTGAAACTCTCTTTATGTCGTGCGATTGAATTGTGCACAGCTCCGCACGAGCCCGGCATGCCCGGCTCCGCGAAACGGAACGCGCCAGCTAGGTCAGACCGCGCGCGAAGTCAACCGTTGATCTGGACGTCACGCGGACCTGGCCTGCAAATTTCCGGATCGGGCGCCACAGTCGCCGCGCCCGTGTCGCTGCCCCACTCGCACTGCGTCACTGTTGCATTGCAGCAACGGTAAGATTGTTTCTTGGGCGCGCGATCCGGTTTCACTTTTATTACGTGAATCGATTGCGCAAGTTGCTGTCGGGAACGGTCGGAGGTCCCGGCCAAAATCTTTCAAGGGGAATCACATGCGCCGTCTTGCGATCGCTTGCCTTGCCGTTTCGACAGCGATGACTGCCGCGACCAGCGCGTTCGCGCAGGAGGCGGAAGCACCGACCGATGAGATCATCGTCACCGGCAGCCGCGCGGCCCAGCGCACCAGCACCGACAGCCCGGTCGCCATCGACGTCATCAGCGGCGAAAGCCTGAAAAGCTCGGGCGCGACCGAAACCAACCGCGTGCTCAACCAGCTCGTCCCGTCGTTCAATTTCCCCCAGCCGTCGCTGACCGACGGCACCGATTCGCTGCGGCCCGCCACGCTGCGCGGCCTGTCGCCCGATCAGGTGCTGGTGCTGGTCAACGGCAAGCGTCGCCATTCCGCGGCACTGCTCAACCTCAACGGTTCGGTCGGGCGCGGGTCGTCGGCAGTCGACCTCAACCAGCTTCCCCCCATTGCCATTGAGCGGATCGAAGTGCTGCGCGACGGTGCAGCGTCACAATATGGGTCGGACGCGATCGCCGGCGTCATCAACCTTCAGCTCAGCCGCGCCACCGGCGTTCGCGGCTCGGTCACCTACGGCAAGTACATCACGACCATGGACGGGGTGCGCGATTATGATGGCGTGCTGACCGGGCCGACTGGGCTGCCCCAGGTGGTCACCGCGGGCGGCGGCACGAACGACATCCTGGCGCTCGACTTCACCGACGAGCGCGATCGGAATGACGGCGACACGGTGACGATCGCCACCAATATCGGCGTGCCGGTCGGGCCGGGCGGCTACCTCAACGTCACCGCGCAGTTCCGCGACCGCGACCGCACCCAGCGTTCGGGCGCCGACCCGCGCCGGCAATATCCGACGATCGGCGACCCGCGCGAGCTGACCTTCGATCGCTTCAATCACGGCTTCGGCGACGGCCAGGCCGAAGATTTCAACTTCGTGGTCAATACCGGCTACGAGCTGGGCGCGTTCGAGCTTTACGCGTTCGGCACCTACGGCATCCGCGACGGCACCGGCGCCGGCTTCTTCCGCCGGCCGAACGACGCGCGCAACCGCGACTTCGCGGCGTCGACGACCAGTTTCGTCCCCTTCTATCCCGACGGCTTCCTGCCGCTGATCGCGAGCGAGATCGAGGACGTTTCGGGCGCGATCGGCATCCGCGGCGATGTCGGCGGGTTCAAGGCCGACCTGTCGGTCATCTATGGCTCGGACGAGCTCAATTACCGGGTCGAGAACAGCTTCAACACCTCGCTCGGCGGTCTGGTCAGCCCGCGTGCGTTCGATGCCGGCGGGCTGGCGGCGGGCCAGACGGTGATCAACCTCGATTTGTCGCGCACGCTCGACACTGATCTGTTCGAGCGCTTCGGCATCGCGCTCGGTGCCGAATATCGCAACGAGAATTTCAAGATCCGCCAGGGCGAGCTCGCCAGCTATGTCAACGGGCCGTTCGTCGCCAACGGCGCGGCGGGCGGGGCCCAGGTGTTCCCCGGCTTCCAGCCGACCAACGCGGTCGATGCGACCCGCGACAGCTGGGCGGTCTATGCCGAAGCCGATTTCGACCCGATCACCGACCTAACCTTCCAGCTCGCGGCGCGCTACGAGAATTATTCGGACTTCGGCGATACCTTCAACCTGAAGGCAGCCGGGCGGTGGGAAGTCGTTCCCGGTGTCGCCATTCGCGGGTCCGCCTCGACCGGCTTCCGCGCGCCGAGCCTGTCCCAGCAATTCTTCACCGCCACCTCGACCAATAACGTCCAGGGGCTGGGCCTGATCGAAGTCGGCACGTTCCCGGTGGCCAGCCCGGTTGCGCGGGCGCTGGGCGCGCAACCCCTCGACGCGGAAAAGTCGCTCAATCTCGGCGGTGGCCTCGTGCTCGATCCGTTCACCGGCTTCACGCTGACCGTCGACTATTACAACATCCGCATTCGCGACCGGGTGACGCTGACCGAAAACCTCACTGGCGCGGCCGTGGTCGCGCTGCTGCAGTCGGCCGGCATCAACAACGTCACCTCCGCGCGCTTCTTCGTGAACGGCGTCGATACGCGCACCCAGGGCATCGACGTGGTTGCGACCTACCGTCTGCCCGAATTCGGGCTTGGCGATTTCCGCCTGACTGCAGGGTACAACTATAACGACACCAAGATCATCGATCGCGCGGTGTTGCCGTCATTGCCGGGGCTGCTGCTTTTCGGTCGGGTCGAATCCTTTCGTCTGACCGACGGCCAGCCGAGCAACAAGCTCAACCTCTCGCTCGACTGGAGCCTGGGCCCGGTCAATGCGGTCATCCGCGCCAACCGCTTCGGCGAGGTGTTCACCGCGGGCGCCGGAGCGATCACCGTTGGCAAGGGGGATGCGCCTGCCGACTTCACGCTGACGCCGAAATGGCTGACCGACCTCCAGGTGACGCTGAAGGTGCATGAGGGCGTGCGCTTCACGGTCGGCGCGGACAATGTGTTCGATGTCTATCCCGACCGTCTGCCGGAACGCGCGCCGTTTACCGCCAACAGCTTCTTCCTGCCCTATTCCAGCCTCTCGCCCTTCGGCTTCAACGGCCGGTTCCTCTATTCGCGCCTCGATTTCGAATTCTGATCGCGACTGCCCCGGCCGGGTCGTGCGATCCGCCGGGGCAGGGGAGGTGCTTGACAAAGCGCGGTGGCACGGCCACCTCGCCGCCTCTGCACGACGGCCCCTTCGTCTAGCGGTCCAGGACGTCGCCCTCTCACGGCGAAAACACGGGTTCGAGTCCCGTAGGGGTCACCAGCCGGCGCAGCCGCCGCGCGCGATCAGTGGCGATGCAGGCGTTTCAGTCGATAACGCCCATTGGCATAATCGTCGAACAGGCCATGGATGGCGGGATGGTCGACCGGTTCGTCGCTGTCGTCGGTCACCAGGTTCTGCTGGCTGACATAGGCGACATAGCTCGATTCCGCGTTCTCGGCGAGGATGTGGTAGAAGGGCTGATCCTTGCGCGGGCGGATATCCTCGGGAATCGACTGATACCATTCCTCGGTATTGCCGAACACGGGATCGACATCGAAAATCACGCCGCGGAAATCGAACATCCGGTGGCGCACGACATCGCCGATCGCGAACCGGGCGTGCGTGATGGGTGGGACCGGCGCGGCGGAGTCGGCGTGGGAATGTTCCTGGACCATATGTGCAATGTAGGCTTTGGCGACGATGACACAAGCATCACGCTTGCCTGCCCCTGACCTTTCGGTTATGCGCCGCCGCTCGATCGACCGGCGCGTGGTTCGTTTACGACGGAATGCGCGGAATTCCTCGCTGCGGAGAGGTGCCAGAGTGGTCGATTGGGACGGTCTCGAAAACCGTTGTGCCTTTACGGGTACCGTGGGTTCGAATCCCACCCTCTCCGCCACTTCTCTCGTGACACGGGTCGGCCTGACTAGGCCGCCGGCACAGCGTCCGGGATCGTCATTTCATCGGCGATGCGTGCGTCGAACGATGCCGAGCTGTCGGTTCCGTCCGGCTGGTGCGCACCCGGCACGGCCGCCCCCGCGGCCGGCGTGCGCGCGCCGGGCCGTGTGGGGCGAAGCATGATCCATGCGAGCGCGCCGGCCGCCCCGATCGCGACGGCCGTGGTCAGCATCGGACGCATCTGCGCCTCGAGCGCCAGGCTGGTCTTGCGCACGAAAATATCCTGGTTCGATCGCTCGCGCCCATCCTTACGGGGCTCGAACAGGTTGTCGCTGGTGCCGTCTTCGGGCGGCTGGTCGATCGACTGGCCGCGTTCGGTCATGAAGCGTTCGGTGAACCAGTCCGCGCCTGCGGGGAACAGGTTGCCGCCCAGCGTCAGCAGGAAGCCCTGGCCCCCCACGACCAGTTCCCGTCGCGGCGTCGTCGCGGCGTGGCAGATCGCCTTGGCGACCAGCTCGGGGTCATAGACGACGGGCGGAATGCGGGCTGGCCGGTCCATCTTGTTGCGCGCATGCTCGGGGTAGGGCGTGTCGATGCCATGCGGCTTGATCAGCGTGATCGACACCGGCAGGCCATCGGCGCCCACCTCGGTGCGTAGCGCCTCGGTAAAGCCCAGCACCGCATGCTTCATGGCCGAATAGGCACCCTGCACCGGCACTGCCCGCTCGGACAAGACCGATCCGACGTTGATCAATGCGCCGCCCCGCGCCTTCAGCCGGTCGACCGCAAACAGGGATGCGCGGACCACGCCGAAATAGCCGACGTCGAAGACGCGGCGCTGCTCGTCGATCGTCGTATCGTCAAGCCGGGCGTAGATGGCGGTCGCGGCGTTATTGACCCAGGTGTCGAAGCCGCCGAACTCGGCATCGGCGACCGCGGCGATCCGTTGTGGCGCATCGTCGTCGGCCATGTCGACCGCGACCCAGGCCGCCTTGCCACCGGACAGGGCGATCCCTTCGACGATCTCACGCAGCGCGTCGCCGTTGCGCGCGGCGAGCACCACGCGTGCCCCGGCGCGCGCGGCACGACGTGCCGTGGCCAGGCCGATGCCCGATGAGGCGCCGGTGATGACGATCGTCTGGTCGGCGATCGGCTTGAGGGCGATGGGCATGGCAATCCTTTCCGCGCGGGGTTGTTCACCCTTCAACGCGGCGGGGAGGCCATGTTTCCCCGGGCTCTTCGCGCCGGGCGTGATGGGCACGCTTGGACGCGCCCAGTCCGACGGGGCGGCGGGGTGCCGGGTCAGGCCCCCCGCCGCACGACGTTACTTGGTCTGCAGTCGGATACCCACGCGGAACGCGCGGCCGAGCAGGTCGGAATAGGTCGTATTGGCCGACAGGCCGCCCTCGGGCAGCAGCAGCGGCGCGCGGTCGAACAGATTGGTGATGTTCAGGAAGACCTGGCCATCGCCCTGATTGTTGATGTTGAGTTTCGCGGTCAGGTTGAGGTCGACGTAAAACAGGCCGGAGACGCTGTTGTCGTCGATCGTCGGGAATTGCGAGACGATCGCCGCCGGCCGCCCGGTCGGGCAGGTGGTCTGGCATTCGATGAAGTTGTTGGAGATGGTCCCCGAACTCACGCCGCGGGCGGTGCCGGTGATCGTGTAGCTCGGGGTGTCGAGGACCGCGTTGAAGCGGAAGATCCACTCGGGCAGACCGCCGCCACCATTCGCCCCGACCGTGTCGACCGGGATGCTGACGCCGCTGTCGGTGATGTTGTCGATATACCGGGTGGCCAGGCCGCGCAGCGTGAACGTGCCTTCGCTGTTGGCGAAGAAGGTGTCGAGCGGGATGCGGTAGCTCGCATCGATGTCGATACCGCGATTGGTGATGCTGGCGAAGTTGAACGGGCTGGCGCGGAAGAACAGCTCGCGGTCGCCGGTCGGGTCGGGGCCGAAGGCGGCGCAGAATTCCTGGCGGCCCTCGAAACAGCGGTTGATGATGTCCTGGGCAAAGAACTGGCCGATCGCGCCCTCGAGCTCGATCAGATACGCGTCGATCGAAGCCGAAAAGCCGGGCAGGAAGCGGGGGGTGAAGATCACGCCGACGCTGGTCGTATCCGCGATTTCGGGATCGAGGTTGAGGTTGCCCGTCGTCGTTTCGCGGAACGTCACGCCGACGCGGTCTGGTTCCGGAAAGGGATCGGTCAGCGTGTTGGTCCGCGACGTACCCGCCTGGAACAGTTCGTTCAGGTTGGGCGCGCGGATGTCGCGCGACCGGGTAACGCGGAAGCGCAGATCCTCGATCGGCTGCCAGGTCGTGCCGACTTTCCATGTCGTGACATAGCCGGACGTGGAATAGTCGGTCGCGCGCACCGCGCCGTTGAACTCGACGCCGCCGCCCAGCGGCACGACGGTTTCGAAATAGGCTTCCTTCACGTCATAGTCGCCGAAGGTCGGCAGGAAGTTGCCGACCGACCAGCCGGTCTGGAACTCGGTGGGCACGAAGCCCGACACTTCCTCGCGCCGATACTCGCCGCCGACCGCGATGCTGACATCGCCCGCCCAGGTCGCGAACGGCGTGAAGGACAGGTTTACCCCGGCGACGGTCTGCTGCAGCTTCTGTTCGCGATAGGGGTCGCCGAGCACATAGTCGATCGCCGCCTGGCTCGTGACGTTGATGCCGAGCCGGTTGAGCGGCACGCAGCCATTGGTCGGGGCCGTCAGCGTCGATCGGCACACGATTGTCCCCGCGGCGATGCCGGCGGCATTTCCGGCAGGCGCGAACACCGCATCGGTCGCCAAGGCGATGCGATTGGTGTTCATGATGCTGCGAAGCTGTTCGCGCGTGTTGGTCTCGCCATATTGGGCATAGGCGCTCCACACCGCGCGCTTGCCGAACATCTCGAAATCGCCGCCGCCGCCGATCGTATAGCGTTGGACGTCGCGCTGGTTGTTGTTGCGCCGGACGGGAAGGTCGACCGCGGTGGTGCCGATCGTCACCGACGTGATGCCGGCGAGGCGCGCCGGACCCAGCGTGTTGATCAGGAACGCGTTGTCCGACCGAAGCGTCACGGCGGTCGAAAGCTGCGGCCCAGCGTTGAAGTCCGATTCCTGCCAGTTATAGGCGGCCTCGGCATAGACTTCCGCCCAGGGCGCGACCTCGTAGCTCACCCGGCCAAAGATGCCGCGGCGGTCATCGGCGGCGTCCAGCCCGATGTTGCGGCTGTTGTCGGCAAGCTGCCAGTCGCCCCCCTGGGTCAGGGTCGGCGCGCCCGCGCTGCCCAGCGCGGGCGAATTGAGCGCGCCATATTGGAACTGGTTCACCGACCCGCCCTGGCCGAAATAAATTCCGCGCAGACGGTTGGCCACACCCCCCGCCGAATTGTTGATGATGCCGCCGGGCAGGGCGTTGGCCGTGCCCGCGCCGGAAACCACCAGATTCTGGGGCAGGCCGTTGGTGTTGGTAAAGGCCGGGTTGGGGATGGTGCGGAAGCCGAACTGGTTCCAGTCACGATCGACCTGGAAAATGCCGTCGCGCTTGGCGAGCTCGGCGCTCACCAGCACGTGGCCGCGCCCGCCGGCGAACTTCAGGCCGCCTGCAACGCTGAACGAATAGTTGAACCCGTCGCCCTCGCCGGTGATGCCGCTGTCGATCGCGACCTTCAGCCCTTCATATTTCTTGTCGAGCACGAAATTGACGACGCCCGCGACCGCGTCGGAGCCATAGGCCGCTGAGGCGCCGCCCGTGACGATCTCGACGCTCTGGACCAGCGCCTGGGGAAAGGTGTTGATGTCGACGAGGCCGGTGACGCTCGATCCCGGCGAACGGCGGCCGTCGAGCAGCACCAGCGTGCGGATCTCGCCCAGCGCGCGCAGGTTGAGCGCGTTGATGCCCGCCAGGCCCGAACTGATCGCCAGGCGGGAATTGGCGGGGCGCAGGCTGCCTGCGACCGATGGGATCTGGTTGACGAAATCGGCGATATTGTTGGTCGGCGACTGGTTCTGGATGTCCTGCTGGGTCAGCACGGTCAGCGGGGTCGGTGCCTGAAAGCCGTCGCGGATGACGCGGGTGCCTGTGACGACGATATCGTCACGCGACTGTGCGTCATCCTCCTGTTCCGCGGGGGCGGGGTCGCTGGTCTGGGCGATCGCCGTCGCAGGAGCCAGGGCGACGAGCGCCATCGCGGTGATGCTGGCATGCAGGGCGTAGCGCCCCGGGCGGCGGCGAAGCTGGACGGTCGCTTGCATCTTCATTCCCCTTAAAATTCCTGAGACGGTATCGGGCGGCGCGCGTGCCGGATACCGAGCCGCAATGTCGCTGCGCCTGTTGGCGTCACGCGTGACGAACCGGTTCCGGTTCGTCGTGCTCGATCGTCATGAAAGCGATGCGGGGTGACTGCCGCCCTTGAGCCCCGCCGCGACGTCGCGGCGGATCGCGGTGAAGCCGATATCTGGTCGCCCCGGCAATTTCCCATTTGACGCATGGCCTCCCCCAAGTGCCGGATCGTGCCGGTCGGCAAGGAAGCACGTCAAGCATTGCCGGTTTTCTTTGCGTTACATCCACCATAACCAAAGGCAATGGACGGGTTCGGCGTACTGCGGTTTGGCACGCAGGCCGCGCAGATGGACCATAGCTTTCCGGCATGCCCGGGCCAACGCTTACCATATGACCTGCCGTCGGGTTGCGATAGCTTTGGGGTCGATACGCTTGGGCATCAGCCCGCCGGTGACGGTACGGGCCACGATCTTGGGGCCAGAGCAGGGGGAAGCCCGGATGAAATTGAATCGCCGCATCTTTCTTGGCGGGACCGCGCTCGTCCTCACCACGGCCGCAGCCGCGCGCGCGATGCAGACCAATGGGGTGCGCGTGAAGCTTCCCGAGCGGCGGCGGCAGGTTGCGGGGATCGCCGGGCAAATCGAGATCGTCGACGACCGTTTCGGCGTGCCGCACATCCGCGCAACGACGAAGGCCGACGCGTTTTTCGGCCAGGGCTATACGGTGGCCCGCGACCGCCTGTTCCAGCTTGACCTTGGCCATCGCCGCGCCATGGGGCGGCTGGCGGAGGCATTCGGCCCGGCTTTCGTCGCGAACGATCACGCCGAACGCCTGTTTCATTATCGCGGTGACCTGGATGCCGAACTGGCCAAGGTGCCGGCGGAGGTGCTGGCGTGCGCGCGCGGCTATGTGGCGGGCGTCAATGCGCGGATCGACGAGGTCATCGCCGACCCCGATCTGCTGCCGGCCGAGTATGGCATCCTCGGTGCGCGCCCGATGAAATGGGACGTGCGCGATCTGGTGCTTCAGCGCGGCGCCTCGATCGGCAACATCGACGACGAAATCCGGCGCGCCCGGCTGGCCGCGCTCGGGATGCTGGAACTCGACACGCTGGTCGCGCCGCTCCGTCCGGCGTGGCGGCTTCGTGTGCCCGACGGGCTGGATGTCGCGTCGATTTCCGAACGCGACCTCGGCGTCCTCGTGACCGCGGAGGGCGCGCTGCCCTTCGGCGCGACACCCAGCCCGGTGCGTGATCCGGACGCGCCATCCGCGGGCCCGGACAATGCCGGATCGAACGCCTGGACGGTGGGCCCAGGGCGCAGCGCGACCGGGCGGCCGATCCTGGCCAACGACCCGCATCTGGGCATCGGCGGCTTCGCGCCGCGCCACGTCGCGCATTTGACCGCCCCGGGACTGGACGTGATCGGCGGCGGCTCCCCCGGGCTGCCCGGCATCATGCAGGGGCACACCGACCGCTTCGCGTTCGGGCGGACCAACTCGCACAACGACCAGAACGACCTGTTCATCCTCGAACTCGATCCGGCCGATCCCGAACGCTATCGCCACGCCGGCGGCTGGAAGCGGTTCGCGACCGTCGAGGAAACCATCGCGGTCAAGGACGCGCCGGCGCAGACGATCCGCATGCGCTATTCGGTGCATGGACCCGTGCTGCGCCACGATGCCGCCGCGCGCCGCGCCGCCGCCATGTCGAGCGTGACGATGATGCCCGGCGCGATGGGCGGCTTCGCCATGATCGCGATCAACCTGGCGCGCGACTGGGAGGATTTGAAACAGGCGTTCCGGCTGCACCCGTCGCCGACCAATTTCCATTATGCCGACATCGACGGCAATCATGGCTGGCAGGTGATCGGCATGGCCCCGCTGCGCAAGGGCGGACATGACGGCCTGCTGCCCGCCCCCGGCGACGGGCGCTATGACTGGACGGGGCGCATCGGTGCGGAGGCACTGCCGCGCGAATATAATCCCGCACGGGGCTGGTTTGCCTCCGCCAACCAGGACAACATCCCGCCCGACTATCCGATGCGCGAACGTCCGCTCGCCTTCTCCTTCCGCGAACCCTATCGCTACGAGCGTATCGTCGAGGTGCTGGAGGCCCAGCCCCGGCACGGCATCGCCGACAGCGCGGCGTTGCAGCAGGACGTGCTGTCGACGCCCGCGCGCCAGCTTGTCGCGCTGATCCCCGCCAGGGTCAGCGACGCTGCCGCTCCGGCCGCCGCGATGCTGCGCGGCTGGGATGGCCAGCTTGGCGCGGGCAGTGCCGCGGCCGCGCTGTTCCGCATCCTGTGGGCGGACCTTGGCACGCGCATTCTCGACACGGTCGTGCCGCCGGCCGCGCGCGAGCTGGTGCCGTCGATCGCGGCGGGCGAGCTGATCCGGGTGATGCGCGACGCGGATCCCCGGCTGGGCGCGAACCCGGCGGCGGTGCGCGACCGCCTGTTCGACCAGGCGCTGGCGTCCGCATGGGCGGAGGCGGTCAAGCTGATGGGACCGGACCCCGCGACGTGGCGCTGGGGCAAGCTGCATCAGGTGCGCATCGCGCATCCCTTGGCCCGCATTCCCGCCATCGCGGCGGCATTTCCGCCGATCGAGGGCGGGGAGTCGGGCGGCGACAACTACACGGTCAACGCCCGCTGGGTGCCGTCGCGCGGCTATCGGACCTCGGGCGGGGCGAGCTACCTTCAGGTGATCGACGTCGGCAACTGGGACGACAGCCTCTACCTCAACCTGCCCGGTCAGTCGGCGGACCCCGCATCGCCGCATTATCGCGATCATTACTCACCATGGATCACCGGGCAGATGCAGAAGCTGCCGTTCAGCCGCAATGCGGTCGAAAAGGCCGCGCAGGCGCGTACGACGCTGATGCCACGGAACAAGGAACCGGCGGAATGAAGCGCAATCGGATCTGGGCATGGGTGCTGCTGGCGGCCGCCAGCGGGTGCGCCACGTTGCCGCCGAGCACTACGGCGACCGCAGACGTCGTCATTCGCGGCGGCACCATCTATGACGGCGGCACCGGGTCGCCGGTGGTCGGCGATGTCGAACTGACCGGCGACCGGATCACTTATGTCGGTCCGTCGCGCGGAACACCCGGCAAGCAGGTGATCGACGCCGCCGGCCGCATCGTCGCGCCGGGTTTCATCGACCCGCACACCCACCCCGACAGCTATATCCGCTCGGACGATCCCGTCGCCCGCCAGAACCTGCCCTGGCTGGCGCAGGGGGTGACGACGATCATCCACGGGGTCGACGGCGGCGGCACGCCCGATGTCGCTGCCGACCTGACCAAGATCGCGCAAAGCGGCGTCGGCACCAATGTCGCGGCGTTCGTCGGCTTCGGCGCAGTGCGCACGCGCGTGCTGGGCGAAGTCGACCGGGCACCGACGCCGGAGGAACTGGCTAGCGAACGCGCGCTGGTCGCCGATGCGATGTGCCAGGGCGCGCTCGGTTTCTCGACCGGCCTGTTCTATGCCCCGCAAAGCTTTGCCAAGACCGACGAAGTGATCGCGCTTGCCCGCGAGGCTGCGTCGCGCGGCGGCATCTATGACACCCATCAGCGCGATGAATCGAGCTACACCATCGGCCTGATCGCCTCGGTGCGCGAAGCGATCCAGATCGGGCGCGAGGCCGGCTTGCCGGTGCATTTCGCGCACCTCAAGGCGCTGGGCGTCGACGTGCATGGCCAGGCGCCGCAACTGATCGCGGAGATCGAGGCGGCACGGCGCGACGGCATCGACGTGACGGCGGATCAGTATCCGTGGAATGCATCGGGCTCCAGCCTTGACGCCGCGCTCGTGCCGCGCTGGGCGGTCGATGGCGGCTATCGCACAATGATCGCCCGGTTCGATGCGCCGGCGACGCTGGCGCGGATCAAGGCGGAGATGGCTGAGAATCTGCGCCGGCGCGGCGGGGCCGCCAGCTTGTTGCTGACCAGCGCCGGGCATCCATGGACCGGGCAGACGCTGGAGCAGATGGCGACGCAGTGGCGCGTCGACCCGATCGATGCCGCGATCCGGATTCTGCGCGTGGCCAGCGCCGACGGCGATCGCGCGGCGGGTACCGGCGTCGCGTCGTTCAACATGATCGACGCCGATATCGACCTGATCATGCGTCAGCCCTGGGTGGTCAGCGGATCGGACGGGTCGAACGGCCATCCGCGCCAATACGCTACCTATCCGCGGCTCTATGCCGAATATGTCCGCAAGCGGGGCGTGATTGATCTGGCCACCATGATCCGCCGGTCGAGCGGCGCGGTCGCCGACATCTATCGCATCGCCGAACGCGGCTATCTGCGCCCCGGCTATTTCGCCGACGTCGTCGTGATCGATCCCGATCGCTATGCGCCGCGCGCCGACTATGTGAATCCGCGCGTGCCGGCGGTCGGCGTCGACGCGCTCTTCGTCAACGGGGTATTGGCACTGGCGCGCGACCAGGCGACCGGCGCACGGGCGGGCAGGGCGTTGCTGCGCCCGCGGCCGGCCGGGTGTGGGGCGAGGTAGGGAGCACGTTTCTCGACTTCGCTCGAAACGAACGGATTCATTTTCACGCTTCTCCGCGTTTCCGTTCGTTTCGAGCGAAGTCGAGAAACTTTACCTTAACGGCAATTCCGGCGCGATCGGGTCGGCCACCACCGCGCCACGAGACAGGTTGGACAGCGTCAGCCCCAGCAGCCGCACCGGCTTCGGCACCGGCAACACGCTGGCCAGCAGGTCACGGCCGACCGCCACGAACTCGGCTTCGTCCCGCACCGGCCGGTCGAGCGAGCGGGCACGGGTGATGATGCGGAAATCCTGATATTTGACCTTCAGCGTGACGGTGCGGCCGGCGACATCGTCCTTGACCGCGATCCGCCGCCATACCGTTGCGCCGATGCGGTCGAGCTCTTCGCCGAGCGCGCGGGGGTCGGACAGGTCGGTGGCGAAGGTGTCCTCCGCGCCGATCGACTTGCGTTCGCGGTCGGCGCGCACCTGGCGGTGACAGATGCCGCGCGCGAGATCATGGTAGTAGCGCGCGCTGCTGCCGAAATGCCGTTCGAGAACGCTCATCTCCACCCCGCGCAGGTCGAGCCCGGTGTGGATGCCCAGCCGCGCCATGCGCTCCGCCGTCTTCGGGCCGACGCCGTGAAAGCGTTTGACCGGCAACCCCGCGACGAAATCGAGCGCGCGGTCGGGTGTGATCACGCACAGCCCGTCGGGCTTGTTCTGGTCGGATGCCAGCTTGGCGAGGAACTTGTTGTAGGAGACGCCGGCGGACGCGGTCAGCCCGGTGTCCGCGCGGATGCGGGCCCGGATTTCACGCGCGATCGGGGTGGCAAGCCCGATGCCCTTCAGGTCGTGGGTCACGTCCAGATAGGCTTCGTCGAGGCTCAGCGGTTCGACATGCGGGGTATAGTCGAGGAAGATCGCGCGGATCTGTTCGCTGACCGCGCGATAGGCGTCGAAGCGCGGCTTGACGAAGATCAGGTCCGGGCACAGCCGCCGCGCGGTGACCGACGGCATGGCCGAGCGCACGCCAAAGCGCCGCGCCTCGTAACTGGCCGCCGCGACCACCCCGCGCGTGCCGCCACCCACCGCGACCGGCAGGCCGCGCAACGCGGGATCGTCACGCTGTTCGACCGACGCGAAGAAGGCGTCCATGTCGACATGGATGATCTTGCGGATCGGTGCTTCGTTCACGCTGTGTTCCATAGCGCGGTTCGTGGGGGTTGGGGAGGGGGGTGCCGAGAATGTCCTTCGATACGCGCCTTCGGCTTCGGCAAAGCCGAAGTTTATCCTGAGCGACGCCGCAGGCGGCGTCGAAGGGCTTAGTCGCTACTCAGGATGAGCGGTCTGGAAAATCTTCCCACCGTAAGCCAAACACCGCTCATCCTGAGTAGCCGCTGAGCCTGTCGAAGCGGCGTATCGAAGGACGTGCGCAACCGCCCCCTCAGCCTTCCCCGCCAACCGCCCGATACAGCGCCACCCGTGCGCGCGCGACTTCCGCCTGGGCGGTGATCGCCGACTGGCGCGAGGCGTAGCTGGTGCGTTCGGCGTCGAGGACGGTGAGGAAGGTATCGAGGCCGCGGCGATAGCGTTCGCGTGCTAGCTGCGCGGCGTCACGGTCGAGTTCGGCCTGGCGCGACAGGGCGCCCGCCCGTTTCGCGGCTGCGTCGAGCGCGCCGAGCGCGGCTTCGGTTTCGCCCAGCGCGGTGAAGAGCGCGCGGCGATAGGTGGCGAATGCTTCGCGCGCTTCCGCCTCGCGCTGGTCGATCCGGGCGCCGATGCGGCCGAAATCGAGCAGCGGCCCGGCGATCGATCCGCCGAGCGACCCGGTAATCGCCTCCTCGTTGAACAGGTCGCCGAACGCCAGCGCGAGCAGGCCGATGCTGCCGGTGATGCTGAACGTCGGGAAGCGCTCGGCCGCGGCGGCTGCGATATCGGCATCGGCAGCGGCGAGGCGGCGTTCGGCCGCCGCGACGTCGGGACGGCGACGCAAGAGCACTGACGGCACTTCGAGCGTCGGCAGGCCAGGGGTGATCGCCGGCACCGGCTGCGCCGGCTCAAGGGCCGCCAGGATCGTATCGGCGGGCGCGCCGGTCAGCGTGACCAATCGGCCGATGATCGCGGCGCGCTCGCCCGCGATCGCGTCGAGCCGCGATTGCGCTTCGGCGGCGAGCGACTGGGCGCGAACCAGGTCGAATCCGGGGACGATGCCCGCCCGGGCGCGCACGCCCGTCACTTCCGCCAGCGCATCCGCACTCGCCAGATCGTCGCGGACCAGCGCCGTGCGCCCGGCGAGATCGCGATAATCGAGTACCGCGCGGGCAATGTCGGTGGCGAGCGCAAGCCGCACCGCCGCGGCATCCGCCGTTGCCGCGTCGAGCCGCGCGGCGGCCGCGCGCTGTCCGGCGCGCAGTCGCCCGAACAGGTCGATGTCCCAGCTGGCATCAGCGGACGCGCTGAAATTGCTGACATAGCGCTGGATCTCGATGCCGTCGGGCAGGCCGGCGAACTGAGCGGCGCTGATTCGCCGCCGCGATCCATCGCCGCCAGCCGTGATGTTGGGCAAGCGTTCCGCGCCCGCGCCGCGCAGCCCCGCGCGGGCGGCATCGATCCGCGCCACCGCGATCGCCAGCTCCGGCGCGTCCGCCATCGCGCGAGCATTCAGCGCGACAAAGGCCGGGTCCTGGCTGGGCAGCAGATCGGGCAGCGTGCCGCTCGCGCTGGCCTGGCGATCGAGCAGCGCGAAGGCATCGGGCAGGGCAATGCTGCCGGGCGCCGGCGGCCGTTCGACCGGGGCGCAGGCGGCGAGCGCCAGCGCGGTCGCGGAGAGGCCGCTCAACAGGTGCCGGCGGCTCATTTCGCGGCACTCGCCCGGCGCGCGGGGACGAACGCGTCGACCTGCTGCCCGACGAACAGCTGATGCCCCTCGGCCGGCAGCGCATAGATCAGCTGGAGCACGCGGATGTCGACCCGCTCGGTCGATGCGTTGGTCAGCGACCGCTTGGGAATGACCAGCGGCTCGGCGCGCACGAAGCTGGCCTGGATGCGGCTCGTGGCATTGCCGCGCGGGCTGATGATCGCGCCGCGTTCGAGCGCGACCTTGTCGATCTCATTCTCGTCGATGTCGACGCGGACGTGCAGCGGGCGGGTGACCCCCAGCGTCAACAGCGGCTCGGCCGAATTGCCCGGCGCCGGCCCGGCAGTCGCATATTGCCCTTCGCGCGTGCGGACCTGCAGCACCTCGGCCGCGCGCGGCGCCCGGACGGTCAGCCGCGCGAGCGTGACGCGCGCGGATTCAAGCTGCGCCTCCGCCTCGCGCACCTCGGCCAGCGCCACGGCGAGCCGCGCCTCCGCGTCCTCGACCACGCCCTGACGATCGATGACCTCCTGGCGCGACACCGCGCGTTCGTCGGTGACGGAGCTGTAGAGTGCGAGCTGGCGGCGCGCGACGTTCAGCGTCGTGCGCGCTGCCGCGACGCTGCGGCGCAGGCGCTCGAGGCGCGCTTCCGCCTCGTTCACCGCGGCACGGGCGTCGCGGCTGTCGATCGAGAAAAGCGGCTGACCCGCCGCGACCTGATCGCCGGCCTGGACATAGACCCGGTCGACCACGCCGGGGATGAACGCCCCCACTTCGATCAGCTCGCTGGACGGTTCGACGACGCCCGAGCCCGCCACGCTGCCGCCACGCTGGGCGGCGGGGGCCTGGGCCGGGGTCTCGACCGGCTGGGTCATGCCGCGATCGGGCTGGCTGCGGGCCACCAGGATCGCGGCGACGATGATGCCGACGATCGCGACGACGGGCAGGATTTGACGCGAAAAGCTGAGTTTTGCCATGGTCTTATCCGTGATCCTTCGGCATTTCCTTGCCGTCATGGGTGATGCGGCCGTCCTCCATCGCCAGGATGCGGTCGGCGAGGTCGAAGACGCGGTTGTCGTGGGTGACGATGATGACCGCGCGGTCCTGGGCCAGCGCAACCTCGCGCAGCAGGTCCATGACGCGGCGGCCCGAACGCGCATCGAGCGCCGCGGTCGGCTCGTCGCAGACGACGAGGCGCGGCGAATGGATGAGCGCGCGGCCGATCGCGACGCGCTGTTGCTGGCCCCCCGACAGCTGGCGCGGCAGCTTGTCGGCCTGGTTGCCGATGTTGAGCTTGTCGAGCAGGTCGCGCGCGCGCTCGATCGCCTCCTTGCGCGGTACGCCGGAGGCGATCAGCGGGACGGCGGCATTGGCGGCGGCGCTGATCGACGGAATCAGGTTGTACTGCTGAAAGATGAAGCCGATCGTGCTCAGCCGGAACTTGACCAGCTGCGTGTCGGTCAGCCGATAGATGTCGGTGCCGAACACGTTCACCTGCCCCTCGGTCGGATAGAGGATGCCCGCGATGATCGAGATCAGCGTCGTCTTGCCCGATCCGGATTCGCCGACCAGATAGGTCAGCTCGCCCGACTTCACGTCGACGCTGATGTCGTGCAGCACGCGAATCCTGTCGTCGCCGACCGGGAAATCCTTGGCGACGTGCTCGACGCGAATGGCGATGTCCGCGCTCACCGGAACACCTCCGCCGGTTCGGTTTTGAGCACCTGGCGCAGCGCCAGGAAGCCGGTGAGCAGGATCATCACCACCACCGTGCCGGCGGCGATCAAGGGGATCTGATAGGGGGTGTAAAAGCCCTTGAACGTGTCTGAATTGGTCGCGCCGGAGACGACGAACATCACCGCCATGATCAGGCCCAGCCCATAGCCGATCAGCGCGACCAGCGCCGACTGCGCGGCGACCATCAGCCGGATCTTGCCGTTGGTCACCCCGATCGCCTTCAGCGCGCCGAACTGCTTGATGTTGTCGCGGATGAACAGGCTGAAGGTCAGGCCGACGATGGCGATGCCGACGATGACGCCCAGCGCGACGGTGATGCCGAAATTGATCGGAATGCCGGTGTTCTGAATGATGTAATCGATGCCGTCGCGGGCGAATTGGTCGGACGTGCGGGCGCGCAACCCGGTCTCGCGCTGGATGCGCGCGGCGACGGTGGCGGGTGCCTCGCCATCGACGGCGCGCACCAGCACGAACGACAGCCGGTTGCGCGTGCCGGGCAGGAAATTCAGCGCGTTGGAATAGCGCGTGTAGAGGATGACGGTCGAGGTGAAGGTTGGGTTGGCATCGACGATGCCCCGGACCACCGCGCGCTGATCGTTCAGCTCGAGCCGGACGTTCATCGCGGCCTCGTCGGACGCAAAAAGCTTGCGCCCGCCAACCCCGTCGATGAACACGGCATCGGGCTCGAACAGCGATTCGCGCGTGCCGCGCAGCATCGTGCGCGGCAGGCCGACCAGCGTCGAATCGTCGACGCCGATCACCGACACGGGCTCCAGATCGCCTTCGGGCGTGCGCACATTGGCCCCGGAGCGGATCATCGGCGTGGCCCAGGCGACCCCGCGCACGCCGCGCACGCGCTGCAGGTCGGTAGATGGCATCGGCAACGTGACGTCGGGCGTCCGCCCGGCCGGGTCCATCACCCAGATGTTCGCGGTCGACACCTCATGCACCGCCGCCGCGCCGCGCAGCAGCAGGTTGACGAAGATCGTCAATTGCTGGGTGATCAGCAGCGTCGAGAAGGCGACGCCGAACACCAGGCCAATGAACTTGACCCGGTCCCCCGTGAGCATCCGGATCGCGATCCAGATCGTGGCGACTTTTTCCCCGTTCGCGCGTATAGCGACTCAAAGCTGTACGCTCGCGTTCACATACCCCACAATTAGTGAACGTCAACGTATTGTTTTTTTCGAAACGAAAACGGAGCATGATCCGAGGCAATGGCCGCAGTAGTCGACAAGCCGGGCGAGGGGAAACGAAGCGGGGCGGGACGGCCGCGCGATCCGGCCAAGCATCATGCAATCATCGCCGCCGCGCTGGCGACGTTTCTCGAACGCGGCTTCAACGCCGCGACGATCGAACATATCGCCGCCCGCGCCGGGGTGTCGAAGGTCACGATCTACAATCGCTTCACCGACAAGGAGACGCTGTTCGAACATGTCGTCAAGGCGCGCACCGACGAGATCGAGGCCGCGATCCTGGCCGACACCCCGCGCAAGGGCGACTTTGAAGGGCTGCTCAACGCCTTTGGCCGCAATCTCCTGGGCTTTCTGTTTGATTCCGCGCATGTCGCGCTCGACCGGATGCTGCCGCAGGAAATTGCGCATCTCCCCACGCTGGCATCGCGCTTTTTCGACGCGGGCCCCGGCCAGTGCCGCGAGCGACTGGCGAGTGTGCTGCGCAAGGCAAGGGAGGCGGGGCTCGTGGAAATCGACGACACGGCGCGTGCAGCGGAGGACCTGATGGCGCTGTGGAAGGGCTTTGCCGATGTCGAATTGAAGTTCGGGGTGCGCGACCGGATGAGCAAGGCCGAAATCGAGGCGCGCGTCCGGCATGGAACCGCGCTATTCCTGCGCGCGTATCGACCCTGAGTTTCGCTGCAACGGAGGATGCAATGCGCGGATATTGGATGGCACCGATGCTCCTGATCGCCGGATGCGAGTCTTCGCCCGACGTCGCTCGCAACGACATGACCGAAACCACGCTCAACTATCAGGCCGAAGTGGCGAAGCTGAACGAGGGTCAGCGCAACGGCGTGATGATCCGCGCGATCCGCGATGCCGGGATCGCGTGCCAGGGCGTGACCGCGACCGTGCCGATCGGCAGCGACAGCCCCGGCGTCTGGCGCGCCACCTGTCAGGACGGCGCGAGCCATGTCATCCAGATCAACCCGGACGGCAGCGCAAACGTGGTGAGTGCCGCCGCCGCCGGCGACGCGCCGGCCGCAGGCGCACCCGAAAGCTGATCGCTTACGGCCGTTTGGTGAATCCAAATCGGGCGACGCCGGCCTGGCCGACGTCGCCCGATTTTGTCATGCCCGCGATTTTGTGATGCCGACGTCGGGTCAGTAACCGACGACGCCGCCATCGTCCTTGGTGATCACCACCGTTGCCGAACGCGGGCGGCTGCCGGCCGCCGGGCCGGTCTGGCTCGCCGGCCAGTTGCTGGTGATGTTGGCGACGCTGCCGCCTTCGCCGGGGTGCTGGATGTTGACGAACAGGGTGCGGCCGTCGGGGGTCGAGTCCACCCCGGTGATCTCGCAGCCGACGGGTCCGACCAGGAAGCGGCGCAGCGTCGTGCCGGGCGTGCGACCGATCAGCGTGGTCACGGTCGAGGAGGTGCCGTTCGCCGCGGTGTTGGTCACCGTGCGGCTGGCGCCGTCGCCGACCGTGCCGGGAATGCCGACCAGCATCTGGTTGTTGGTGACATCGGTGAAGGCGCCGTCATCGGTCTGCACCCACAGCAGCGGCATCACCTGGCCCGACGGATTGGTCGGGCGGCCGAACCACAGCCCGTCGGGGCTGGAGAAGTCATTGGTCGCATCCAGGCCCGACAGGTTGATGTTGGTCGCGTCGAGATCCGACCCCGCACCAAAGGCATAGATATCCCAGGTGAAGGTGAGCGCTTCCGACGTGTTGCCGGTTTCGCGCAGGCGCAGGATGTGGCCGTTGCGGTTGCCGCGCGACGTGCTGGGCGGATCGACATAGACGCGCGGGTTGGCCGCATCGACCAGCCGCTGGCTCGACGTCACCGTGTCGCCGGGGACGCGGCGATTGGCGTTGTTGGTCAGCGTCAGGTACATTTCGCCGGTGACCGGATTGACCGCGGTCCATTCCGGGCGGTCCATCGGCGTCGCGCCCAGCGCATCGGCGGCCAGACGCGCGTGCGTCAGCACATCGGCCTGGTCGGCGAACGCATAGAGCGGGTTGCTGGCAGTCAGCGGGCCCTGGCCGAACACCAGCGGACGCCACGCGCCCGTGCCGTCCGCATTGAACACCGCGACATAGAGCGTGCCGTTGTCGAGATATCGGTCGCCGATCGCGAGCCGGTTGGGCGCCTGGGCATCGGCGGCGGCCCAGGGCGTCGCCGACACGAACTTGTAGACATATTCGTTCTGGGCATCGTCGCCCATGTACCAGGCCGGGCGAACGCCCGCGACGAAGCGCGACGGCCAGGCACCTTCATGGTTCATGCGGCCCAGCGCCGTGCGCTTGCGCGGCGTGGAGGTCGGGTCATAGGGATCGACCTCAACGCACCAGCCATATTGATTGGGCTCGTTGCGATAGTCGGCAGTCGCGCTGCTGCCGGTCGCCTGGGCGTCCCATTTGCGGAAATTGGTGTTGGCGGGATCGGCGGGCGTGACCGACGCCCAGCCGTAATTGCCGGTCGTGCTCGTCACCCCGTAGCGGGTCAGCGCGGTCACTTCGCGCGCGGTGCGGCGGGGATTGTCGGCGGCAGCCGGGCGACGGAAATAACCCGCCCAGTTTTCCTCGCAGGTGATGTTGGTGCCCCACGGCGTATAGCCATTGGCGCAGTTGTTGATCGTGCCGCGACCCGCGACGCCAGTGGGCGAGAAGACGGTCTGGATCAGCGCGTTGCCGCGCACGGGACCGTTGAATGCCATCGGCGTGTTGGGCGTGATGCGCCGGTTGAGCGGGCTGGCCTGGACATAGCTCCAGCGGCCGTCGGTGCCGCGCACGACCTCGACGATGCTCAGCCCGTGCAGATCGATTTCGATCGTTGCTTCGGATTCGGGACGCGCCCCGCCCGCCAGCGTGGTCGGGCCATTGGCGTGCAGATATTGCTCGGTGATGTTCTCATGGTTCATCACCAGCAGACCGCGTGTGCTGTTGTTGTCGTCGCGCGCGGTGCCGGTCGCGGCCAGGCCATAATAATAAAGCGCGTCGCCGTGATCGCCGGCGCGCTGCGCGAAGTTGGTGTCGGTGCCGTCGTTGCGATAGGCGGGCACGCCCGCCGCGATCGGATCGCCCATGCGATAGAGCACGCTCACCGAATAGCCGGCCGGCACCGTGACGACGTCGTTGCGATTGCGCGCGACCGACTGGAAGCCGAGCGACGGCGGCGCGACATTGACGGTCGTATCCGCCTGGAACGCGACGCCGTTGGTATTGGTGGCGGTGTAGCGGAAGGTCAGCGGCGTGCTGGTCGCTACCGCCGGCGCGATGAAGGTCGCGCTGCTGCTGTTCGGATTGGCTAGCGTGACGGTCGGGCCCGACACCTGGGTAAAGCTCTGTCCGGTGACGGTGCCGCCGGTCGCCGATCCGGTCAGCGTGACGACGCGACCGGCCGATGCGGTGCCTTGCGTGCCCGCGCTGACGCTCAACGCTTCCGCATTCGCCGTGCTGCCGTCATCGTCGCACGCCGCGAGCAGCGAGCCGCCGAACACCGCGATCGCGGCGGCCGACGTGCCGCTGCGCATCGTGTCGCGGCGCGAATAGCGCCGGGCGACCAGATCGTTCAGCGTTTCGCGCAGGCTGGGGTTGGTGTCGATATCGCCGTCGCTATAGGCAAGGCTGTTGTCGGGCGTGTCGAGCATGGCGTGTCCCCCAGAAGCGAGAATCGCGCCAGCCGGGAATGCGGCGGCGCCGACGCCGGAATTGGTCTAATCTTGCGACACTATGATGTTGGTGAAGCGACAGAACGGTGAACCAAATAAAACATTCGCATGACAGCCTGGCCCGCGGGCGACAAACGCCTTGTGTTCACGGGGGCAGGGGCTAGGCGACGTCGGGATGACGGACGGCGCGCCGCGATCATTGTTCGACCAGTTGGCCGCGCGTCTTCGTGGGCGACCGTGGCGGCGAACGGGCGCGACCGCACCACGCGCGCCAGCGCATCGGCACGCAGCGATGATCGCGCTGCTGCTTGCATCGATCCCGTTCAGTTCGTGGATCGGTGCCGAATGGCTGACGCGGGACGCGCGGGCGGATGTGGCCGCGATGGCGCGGCGGGCCGCGCCGATGCGGCTGGCCCGCGCGGGGGAGGCGCGCACGCGACGCAACCTGGCAAAGTGGGTCGCCGCGCCGCACGCGGTCCAGCAAGTTGATCGTCTGGGCAGCGCGCTCGACGATGCCGACCGCCTCGTGTCGGTCGAGCGCGCTGCCGATGGCATGCTGGCGGTCGATGTGCTGACGGCCGACCCGGCGCGGCTGCGCACGCGGCTGCGCGCCGTACCGGGCATTCCGCCGCTGCGCACCGTGGCGGAGCGACGTGGCGACGGCGCGCTCATCGTGCGGTTCAGATCGCGATGAGGGGTCTCGTATGGGGCATTGCCGTCGCCGGACTGCTTGCGAGCTTCCCCGCCGTGCGCGCGGTGAACGCGCTCGCCACGGTGCGTGCAGAGCGCGCGGCGCTTGCCGCCGAGCTTGCGGCTGGCCCGCCGCGCTCCACACCGCTGGTCGAACCCGGCCGCGCGCGGGTCGCGGCTGGCCGCAAGTCGGCGCAGGGGATGCTGGCGGACGAAACGCGCCGCCGCGCGCGGGCGGGCGGGGTGCTGGTCGAACGGCTGGACGCCGCGACGGGCCAGGACGCACCGGGGTTGGCGGCAATCCGCGTGCGGCTTTCCGGATCAGAAAAGGCGGTCCTCGCGCTGGTCGGCGAGTTGGAGCGCGACCGCCCGGTCACGCGGTTTCGCGCGTGGCGGCTCGCTGCCGATGCGGACGGTCGGCTGACCCTTGACGCGGTGCTGGTCGCGCCATGGCGATGAAACGCGATCAGCCCCTGGCCCTTGCGCCGGCTCGCCACAGGGCGCCCGCCCCACCGATCCGTATCGTCCCAATGGCGGCCGAGGCGACGCCCCGCCTGTTCAGCCGACCCCTGTTCGCGCCCGATCGATCGGTAAGCGGCGACGGGGTCCCCGCCGATGCGCCCGCGCTGGTCGGCGTGGTTGGTCGAATCGATCGCGACGCGGTGGCACTGGTGCGCGAAGCCGGCGGGACGGGTGCCGCGCGCGCGCTCGCGGTGGGGGAGTCGATCGACGGGTGGCGGCTCGTGTCGCTGACGATCGACGCCGCCTATTTCGAACGGGCGGGCCGGCGCGCGCGCGTGCCGCTGCCCGGCGATCCCGCCGTCGATCAGTAGATGCCGTCGATTTCCAGCGTCAGCCGGGGTGCCTTGCGCCGGATCAGCAGGCTTTCGCGCTTGGTCAGTTCGGCCTCGTCGCGGCGCAGGCGATCATAGCGGCTCTGTGCGGCGGTGGTCGCATCCGCGCCGTCGCGAATGATCGTCGGCTTCAGGAAGATGAACAGCGACCGCTTTGTCCGCGATTCGCGCCGCGCCTTGAACAGCTCGCCCAACAGCGGGATGTCCCCCAGCACCGGCACCTGACTGCGCGACGACCGCTCATCGTCGGAGATCAGACCGCCCAGCACGATCGTCGATCCGTTGTCGGCGAGCACCTTGGTCGTGATCGAGCGCCGGTTGGTGATCAGGTCGGTCGCGTTCTGCACCTGGACGGGCGCGATCGACGATGCTTCCTGTGCGACCTCGAGCTGGATCGTGTCGCCGGCATTGACGCGCGGCAGGATGCGCAGCTTGATCCCGACATCGCGCCGTTCGATGGTTGTGAACGGGTTGACGTTCGCCCCTTCGGTCAGGATCGATCCGGTGACGAAGGGCACTTCCTGGCCGACCGTGATCTCGCCGACTTCGTTGTCGAGCGCCATGATCTGGGGCGTTGAGAGCAAATTGGCCTTTTCCGAAGTGCCGAGCGCCTGGACGAGAATCGAGAAATCATTGCCGAACGCGACGTTGCCGGTCAGCCCGCTGCCCAGCAGCGCGCCCGCCGGCACGCCCAGCGCGGTCAGGATGCCGCCGAGCGAGGGCGAGCCGGTATTGCTGAACGACGTCGCCGCCCCCTCGACCTGATCGAGCACCGCGCCGCTGGTGCCGAGCTGGATCGCGAGCTGTTCGGCATCGTCGCCGGTGATTTCCGCGATCGCCGCCTCGATCAGCACCTGCGGCCGGCGCACGTCCAGGTCGGCGATGATCCCCTCGACCGATGCGATGGCGGCCGGCGTGCCGCGGACGACGATGCCGTTGATCTCGGGCGCGGGCTGGACCGTCAGACTGGGGGTGGAAAAGCCGGCCGGCGTCGCTGCGCGCCCGCCGCCGCTTTCGGACGGGAGCGTCACCGATCCCCCCTGCGACCCGCCCTCGCCGTCGCCGACCGCGTCGCCCAGTGCGGCCTGCGCCGCCGAATTGCGCGCGATCAGGTTGGAAACCGCCGCCGACGGCCGGTTGACCCGTCCGGCACCGCCCTGAAGGCTGCGCGCGACGGGGTTGGTCGCTTCCGCGTCGATCCCCAGTACGCCGCGCAGGATTTCGGTCACCGATTCGGCATCTGCATAGTTCAGCCGGAACAGGCGCGTGCGCGGCGTCGCGCCGCCGGGCGCGTCGAGCACCTGGGCGATGCGCCGCGCTTCGGCCACCGCTGACGGTGTCCCGCGGACGATGACCGTGTTGCTGCGCGCGTCCGCGGCGATGCGCGTCGTGCCCGCGCCGTTGCCTTCGCCCAGCACCCCTTGCAGCGACTCGGCGACCTGCGCCGCATCGCCGTTCTTCAACAGGATGGTGGTAAAGGTCGACCCGCCGCCGCCGTCGAGCGAGCGTGCGACCTGCTCGACGCGGCGCACATTGTCGGCATAGTCCGTCACGACGATCGCATTGGGGCTGGTCAGCGGCTCGACGCTGCCAAAGCTCGCCACGAGCGGACGGACGACCCGCGCCGCGTCGGCAGACGACACGTTCGCCAGGCGAATCATGCGGGTGACCAGTTCCTGGCCGCCGCTCGACCGCGACGGGACCCCGCCGTCGCGAATCGCGTTCGCCTGGGGCACGATACGCCACGCCCGGCCGGATCGCACTGCGGCAAAGCCATTGGCGCGCAGCACCGACAGGAATAATTCCCACGCTCCCGTCGCCGTCAGCGGATCGGCGGACGTCACCGTCACGAGCCCCTTCACATTGGGGTCGAGGATCAGCGTGCGGCCGGTGATGCGCGAAATCTGGTCGGCGACATCGGCGATTTCGACCCCGCGCATGTTGACGACAATGTCGCGCGGCTCGGCGGCGGTCTGCGCCAGCACCGGCTGGAGCGCGACGGCGCTCAACGTCAGGGCGGCGATGGCGGAGCGGATGGGTTGGCGCACGGGTGCAACTCTATTCCAGAGGGATCGTGATCGTAATCTGTTTGCCGTCGCGCAGGATGTTGACCTGCGCCTGCCCCGATTCGACCGCGGCGGCAAGCGCGGATTCGGCAGCTGCGGGGCTGCTGAGCGATGCGCCGTTGATCGACTGGATCACGTCGCCGGGCCGCATCCCCGGCGGCGCGGCGCTGCCCACGGCGAACCCGTTGGCGACGGGGCGCGCGTCGAGGCGTTTCATTGCCTGCATGACTGAAGCCGAGGCCGGGACGGGTCCCGGCGCGCCGCCCGGCCGCGTCGGCGCGGGGGCGGCGGTCGGCGCAGCGGGCGCGGTCGCGGCGGTGCCCGCAGCCGGGCCGGACGCGCCCGGGGTCAGGTTCGGGAAGGCAAGAAACTCGGCCCGACCGGCATTGTCGATCAGCACGCGGTCGCGCAGGATCCCGGTGATCGTGGTGCCTTCCAGCCCTTCACCGACGTGAAAGGCGCGCGCAGGCTGGCCGCCGACCTCGATGAACGCCGCGGCGAGGTCCGGCGACTGCGCGGCGATCACGCCCTTCAGCACTGCCGCAATGCTCGTCGGCTGGCCCGCTTCGGCGACGGTGGCGGCGGTGCCGAACGGCGCGAGCGCCAGGATCTGGCCGGGATCGACGGGCGCGCTGACCGCACCCCGACCGCCCGGCACGGTGATTGCGCCGGTGCCGGCATGGCCGGCAATCCGCCAGGTCAGTCCGGCCAGCGCGACGGCCACCGAAATCACCATCAGCGCCGTCAGGATATCGAGCGTAGTGCGAATCTGGCGCGAGGAGAGCGGAAACCCGGTCACGAGGCCGCACCTGCGACAAAGCCGTCGAGCACGGCAAGCGAAGATTTCTCCCCGCGCGCGAAAACCTCGATCCGCACCCGATCCACCTCGGGGTCGCCGGTGCGGCGGCGATCGACCGTGACGCGCCACGGCTGGCCGAGCAGGTCGACTTCCCCGGTATTCGCTTCCGGCAGGCCGAGCTCGAGCTCCGCCAGCCGATTCTCCGCCACCCACATCGCCGTTGCCCGCCTTTCCAGCGCGCGGGTGGAATCGATATGCGTTTCGACGGTGCGCACCAGGCCGACCGTGGCGATCGCCAGGATCGCCAGCGCGACGAGCGCCTCGATCAGCGAGAATCCCGCCTCCGGTGCCTCCGACGCGCGACGCGGTCTCATCGCCCGGTCGCCGGCCGCGCGGTGGCGGTCAGGCCGTCATAGGTCACGCGCCACCGCTGGGCGCCGCTGGCGATCGTGGCGGACAGCTGCGCGCGGCCGCCGTCGATGCCCAGGATGATCGGCGGGGGCTGGTCCAGCGTGACGACGATCCCGTCCGGCAATTGGTGAAAGGCGAGCGCACCGTCGGTGCGCTGCACCCAGCCGTTGCCGCTGTTGATCGCGAAGCCGTAGCCGTCCTTGGCGGCGGTGAACGCGACCATCCGATCGCCCAGCATCGCGTCGTCCGCGGCTGCCTGGATTCGCCCTGCCAGTCGGCGCGCCTCCGTCTCGACATTCGGCGCGCGGGTCGCCGCCCCGATGCCCAGCGTCACCGCGCCCGCCATCACCCCGATGATCGCCAGCACGATCATCATCTCGATCAGGGTCAACCCGGCTTCGGCGTGGCGTACCCGCATCGGCGATCAGTTCCGCGCGCCGCCGATGTCCGCATCCAGTCCTTCGCCGCCCGGCTTGCCATCCCGCCCGAGCGAGATGAGCGAAAAGGTCGTGCCGTTGGATTCGTAGGCATAGGGATTGCCCCACGGATCGACCGGTGTCTGCGACAGATAGCCGCCCTCGGGAAAGCTTGCCGGCACCGGTGGCGTCGCCGGCCGGACCGCGAGCGCCTTCAGCCCCTGCGACGTCGTCGGATAGGTGCCGTTGTCGAGCCGATAGAGCTTGAGCGCGCCCGAGATGCTCGCGATGTCCGTCGTCGCGGTGGTGACGCGCGCCTGATCCGGGCGGCCGATCACATTGGGGACGATCAATGCCGCCACGAGCGCGATGATCGCCAGCACGACGATGATCTCGACCAGCGTCAGCCCGGCCTCGCCGCTGCGCATGTGCGCGGGACGCTTGCCGTCGCCCGTGCCGGGTGCCACGGTGTCATCGACCAACATGTCGTCGAATTGTCTCAAAACTATGTGCATCCCCGTCCCATGCGTTCGATGAATGAAAGCAATGTTACAGCCGGGCTTCCCGCGGCGGCGATGACCACCGTTCGACACGAGCGCGCAGCCGGCCCGGCCGACGGCGTGTGGACGCTGGCGGACGGGCAGCCGAGCATAGTCGATCCCGATGGCCCCGCAACCGTGCTGGTGCCGAGCGAGCAGGTCCGCGTGATCGCGGTCGACCTGCCGCTGCGCAGCCGCGCCCGCCGGCTGGAGGCGCTGCCCTTTGCGGTCGAGGACCAGATCGCCGATCCCGTCGACAGCGTCCACCTGGCGCTGGGGGCATCGATCGGCGACCAACGCTATCTGGTCGGGGTGGTCAGGCATGCGGTGATGGCGGCCTGGATCGCCGACCTCGAAGCGGCGGGGCTCGACCATGCGGCGCTGGTCCCCGATGCGCTGGCGCTGCCGCAGGCGGCCGACGGCGGCTGGACGGTCGCGCTGGCCGATGGCAGGGCGCGGGTGCGCACCGGCGACGGGGCTGGCTTCGCGGTCAATCCAGGCCTGCTCGCCGCTGCCTGGGATCGGGCGGGGCGGCCGGCGATTTTGTCGCTGGGCGACGCGCTGCCGGGCGCGATGCAGGACGCGGCGCCCGCGGTTCCGGCAGCGGGCGAGACGGATGCGCTGGCGGCGCGACTGCAGCGTCCGCCGCTCGACCTGCGCCAGGGCAACTATGTCCGGCGGGTCCGGATCGGCGGCACCGGTCAGTGGCGCCGCCTGGGCTGGATCGTCGGACTGGGCGTGGCCGCGCACACGCTGATCGCCGTGGCGGATACCGCGATGCTTCGCGTGATCGCCGATCGTCGGGAGGCCGATACCCGCGCGCTCGTCGCGTTGATGGCGCCGGGCGCGGTCATCAGCGAGGATGTCGCGACCGACGCGACCCGGATGTTGCCGGTGCCGCAGGCGCGTGAGCGGTTCCTGCCCCTGCTCGGCCGGGTGTCGGCTGCGCTGGCGCCCGTAGCGCCAGAGCTTTCGGTGCGCGCGATGCGCTTTGCCGGGACGACGCTGACCGTCGAGCTCGACGCGCGCGAGGCCGGGCTGGCCGAGCGGGTCAACGCGGCATTGCGCACCGCCGGGGTCCGCGCACAGGCGACCGCAGGGCCCGACGGCCTGGTCCGCATCGTGGCGGAGGGCGCGTGATGGCCGTGTGGCGCGAACGCCTGTCGGGCCTGTCGCTGTGGTGGGCGGGACTATCGTTGCGGGAGCGCGTGCTCGTTGGCGTGCTCGCCACGCTGCTGGGGCTGGCGGTCCTGATCTACGGCGTGGTGAAGCCGCTGCAGGCCGCGCGCGCCGATGCGATCGCGGATATTCGGGGCTTCGAGACGCTGAACGCCCGCATCCGCGCGGCGGGGACGCTGGTGACCGCGCCGCAGCCCCAGGCCGACGGGCCGATCGAGGCGCAGGTCGCCGCGGCTGCCAGCCGCGCGGGCGTCAGTGCTGCGATCGTTCCGGCCGGCGGCGGCGGCGCGCGCGCGACGATCGCTGATGCGCGCTATGACGCGCTGATCGCGTTCCTGGCCGATGCGCGCCAGTCGAGCGGGGTCGGGATCGCCCGCGCCGACATCACGCGCCTGCCGACAAGCGGCCATGTCGCCGCGACGATCGAGTTCACGCGATGACGTCCGCCGATCCGCTCGCGCTGACCGAGCCCGCCGCCGACGAAGCGCCTGCGCCTGCCGCCGCGCGCCTGCCCTACGCCTATGCGCGCCGCCATGGCGTCGTCCTGTCCGCGGACGATCGGGGACCGGGCTTCGCATGCCGTCATCGCGCCGACGCGCCGCTCGAGGCGCTGCTGGAGGTCCAGCGGATCGCGCCCGATGCGCGGTTCGAGGAAGTCGACGCCGCCGTCTTCGATGCGGCACTGGGCGCGGCCTATGCCGAACGCGCCGGGGCTGCGGCCGAGTTCGAGATGGACGAGGTCGATCTGGCGGCGCTCGCCGACAGCGCGGCATCGGTCGACGACCTGCTCGATACGCGCGACGATTCGCCCGTCATTCGCCTCATCAACGCGATCCTGCTCGAAGCGATCAAGGAAGGGGCGTCCGATGTCCATGTCGAGACGCAGGAACGCCGGCTGGTCGTGCGCTTCCGCATCGACGGGGTGCTGCGCGACATCGTCGAGCCGCAGCGCGCGCTCGCGCCGCTGCTCGTCAGCCGCATCAAGGTGATGGCCAAGCTCGACATCGCCGAACGCCGCGTCCCCCAGGATGGGCGCGTCACGCTGCGCATCGGCGGCCATGATGTCGACGCGCGCGTCTCGACCATCCCGACCCAGCATGGCGAACGAGTGGTGATGCGGTTGCTGGAGCGTGGCGGCATGACGCTCGACCTCGCCAACCTGGGGATGAGCGAGCGCGACCGCGCGGTGTTCACCCGGCTGCTCGAGCGGCCCAACGGCATGTTGCTGGTCACCGGCCCGACCGGATCGGGCAAGACGACGACGCTCTATACGGCGCTCACCCGGCTCAACGACCGCAAGCGCAACGTGATGACGGTCGAGGACCCGATCGAATACGAGCTGCCCGGCATCGCGCAGACCCAGGTCAATCCGCGCACCGACATGACCTTCGCCCGCGGCCTGCGCGCGATCCTGCGCCAGGATCCGGACGTCATCATGGTCGGCGAAATCCGCGACCAGGAAACCGCGCAGGTCGCGGTGCGGTCGGCGATGACCGGGCACTTCGTGCTGTCGACGCTGCACACCAATTCGGCGGTCGGATCGGTCACGCGGCTGATCGACATGGGGGTCGAACGATATCTGCTCGCGCCGATGGTGGTCGGGCTGGTCGCCCAGCGGCTCGTGCGCAAGCTGTGCACGGATTGCCGGCGGCAGGATGCGGCGGGCGAGGGCGATGTCGCGCTGCTCGGCGGGGGTTTGCGCGTCGGCGAGCCGGTGTGGCGCGCGGTGGGATGCGATGCATGCCATGGCGACGGCTATCGCGGTCGCGCCGGTGTCTATGAGGTTGTCGCAGTAGAGGACGCATTCCAGGCGATGATCCATGACGGTGCAAGCGAGGCGGAGCTGGAGCGCGCGGCGCGCGCCGGCGGCAATCCCGGCCTGATCGACGATGGCGTCGCCAAGGTGCGCGCCGGGCTGACCACGGTCGAGGAAGTTGCCCGCGTCGTGCGCGAGGACGCCTGACGCCCCTGTCCGCCGGATCGCCGAGGATCAGCGCGGGTCGGGCGATAGTCGAACTCGACCGCGCCGGACAGGCCCGTCCCGGCGACCCTCACCCGATATCGCGCGCCCGGGCGCAGCGGAGCTGCCCCGTCGCTGCCGAAGTCGGCGGGGGGGATGCCATAGACAAAGACGTTCACGCAGGCGGTGCTGCGCGAATCCTGGCTGATGTCCCACACCGGCAATGCGTCGGCGGGGGCGGCGGGATAGACGCTGACGCTGTCGATGCAGGGCGGGTCGTCGCCGGATGCCCGCCGGATGTTGAGCCGAACCTCGCCGCCGCGCTGATCGACGTCGATCTCCACGCCCTGCTGGCAGCCCGCAAGCGCGATCAGCGCGGCCGCGGCGAGGACGGCGCCTCGCCGACGCTCAAAGGCCATAGATGCCCGTGCCCTCCAGACGCCGCTCAAGATCGCGGATTTTCGCCTGATCCTCCGGCCGGGTGGATTCGCGCACGCGGGCATAATCGCCGACCATCTCGGCCTGACCCTCGATCGTCTCCTGCGCAAAAGTCGTCTGGCGCTCGTCATACCGGTAGACGGCGTTGCGGTCGCCCCCGTGCGCGGCGAGGTCGCTGGCATATTTCGCCCCGAACGAACCATAGCCCATCTCTTCATACTGTACGACATGGGCGAATTCGTGAAGCAGCAGTTCACGCTCCGCGCCGGGCTGACCAAGGTCGGACGAATAGGACCTCGGTGCCAGGTAAATCGTGTCGCCGATCGTGATCGCCGGATTGCCGCCGATTCGGAACGCCGCATGCGCGGCCGGGGAGTAGCCCGCACCATTGACGATGCGCACATTATCGAGGTCGACCCGGTTGCCATAGGCGGTGCGAACGGCGCTACGCTCGTCCGACGTGAGCGGGCGGGCCCGGTCGCCCCGCATCGAATCGGCAAGCGCGTCGGCGGCACCGTGCGGAAGTGCGGCGAGTCGTTCGCTGACCGCATCCGCCAATCGCTCCAGCTGGTCGGTTCCCATGCGCGCGAGCTCCGCGGCGCTGGGCAGGCGCGGCAGGCCGGGCAGTCTCGGCAGCGTCGGGATGCTGGGGATTTCGGGAACCGACGGCAGGGGGATGTCGGCGATCATCGTTTCGCGCATCAGCTCCCCGGTTTGCACCGGGGTGAGGGCAGGTGCCGCCTGATTGAAGCGGGCGAGCGCGGCGGCCGGGTCCTGCGCTGCCAGCGCCGTGATCTCGCGACCGATTGCATCGGTATCGACGCGGCCCAGTCGATCGAGCGGCAGCGGATCCGCCGGCAGCGAAGGGCGGTCGGCAATCGCGGGGGAAACGCTGTTGATCGCGGTCATCGTCAATGTCCTCCGTCGACACGGTCAAGGTCGCCGCGACACTGGTCCGCCGCCGCGCGATCGCAAATAGTCGCTTCGACTATCCGTCGGCGGGGCTGTCGCCCGTCATGCGGCTGTGCTTAAAGCGCGCGTCGACATCGGGTGAGGATTGCGGCCCATGACTGCCTATGCCTGGCGTGCCGCCGACCGGAGCGGTGCGGAAAAAAAGGGCATCATCGAAGCTTCGTCGCCCGCCGCGGCGCGCGCGCTGCTGCGTGAACAGGCGCTGCTGCCGCTGCGGGTCGAACCCGCCAATGATCGCGGGCCTGCAGCCGGCGCGATCCGGCTGCCGGGCCTGGGACGGCGCGGGCCGAACGCGCGCCAGCTGGCGACGATCACGCGCCAGATCGCGACATTGGTCGGTTCCGACATCCCGATCGAGGAATCGCTCCGGCTGGTCGCCACCCAGTCCGAAGTGCCGGCGATCAATTCACTGCTGCTCAATGTGCGCGGCGCGATCCTCGACGGCCGAAGCTTCGCTGCCGCGCTCGGCCAGTATCCGCGCGCTTTTCCCGATTTCTACCGCGCCTCAGTCGCGGCGGGCGAGCAGTCGGGCAAGCTCACCCACGTCCTCAACCACCTGGCCGAGTTCGTGGAAACCCGCCACGCCAATGGCCAGAAGCTGCAGCTCGCCTTGCTTTACCCCGCGCTGCTCGCGGCGGTCAGCTTCGGCATGATGGTGCTGCTGATGGTCTATGTCGTGCCCGACATCGTCCGCGTCTTTGTCTCGCGCGGGGCCGACCTGCCCTTCCTCACCCGCGCACTGATCGCGATGAGCGCCTTCATCCAGAATTACGGACTGATCGTCGTGATCGCGGCGCTGGCTGGTTTCGTGCTGTTCGGGCGCTGGAACCGGCGGCCGGAGAACCGGCTGCGCGTCCATCGCTGGTTCAACGCGCATCGGCCGTTCGCGCGCTTCAGTCGCCAGTTCAACGCTGCGCGTTTCGCGGGCTCGCTCGCCACGCTGGTGGAAAGCGCGGTGCCGCTGGTGGAGGCGCTGCAGGCGGCTGCTGCCGTCACGCCCAATTTGTGGGTGCGCGAGAAGGCGCTGGGTGTCGCCGCGCGCGTGCGCGAGGGGGTCAGCCTGCGCGGGGCGATGACCGAGGCGGGCGTGTTCCCGACGATGCTGGTGGCGATCGTCGCCTCGGGCGAATCGAGCGGCCGTCTCGCCCCGGCGCTCGGCCGTGCGTCGAACGAACTGCAGCGCGAGCTGGACGCGCTGGTCTCGACCCTCGTCGCGCTGGTCGAGCCGCTGGTGCTGCTGGTGATGGGCGGGCTGGTGCTGCTGATGGTCCTCGCCATCCTGCTGCCGATCATCAACCTCAACAATCTGGTGCAGATTTAGGGGCGGGCACACCTGCCCGAACCAGTGACCCTGTCGGGCCGATCGGCCTACAGCGATCCCCGGATGCTTGCGCCCGCCGGAATGCCCGTAAAGGGCAGCGCGGCGGCACCGTCGGGCGTCATCCTGACCGACAGCGTGCCGTCCTCGCCCAACGACGCGTCGACGAGCGTCTTCAGACGCTGCGTCTGTGGGGTCAGGCGGATACGGCTTTCGTTGCCGATCGGCTCGGCGGTCAGGCGCAGCGCCTCGACCGGGCTCGTCGTGCCCCCGCGCGCGGGGGTGCAGGCGCCGGGATCGGTAACGATCGTCCCTTCCGCGCGTTGACCGCCGCCGCTGCCGAGCACCAGTTTCTTCATCTCGACCTGCATGGTCAGGTCGCAGGTGAAGCCCAGGTCGGGCCACGCGGCCTCGATCAGCCGGGCGTCCGCCGAGCCGCTGACCGCATCGAGCACCCAACGGCCGGGCCGGACGAGGATGCGCCCGCCGAGATCGGTGTTCACGCCCGTCGCGCGCCAGTCCGCGGCGAGCCCGAGACTGGTCAGCGAACGCAGTGGTGCGAAGTCCCAGCGCAGCGTGCTTCCGCCCGCGACGCCCACCTCCCCGTGCCATACCGTGCCCGACACGCCCGTGCGCCAGGGTTTGTTGCGGATGATGATGCTGGCGGGCATGGTCACGACCATCGCGAGCAGATACGAGGCTATGCCGATCCCGGCGAACAGGATAAGACGCCGGCGACCCTCGAAATTTGCCGACTCCGGAGCCGGTGATGAACCGTCGTGAAACGCTGAAGCTGCTGCAAACCGGCCTGGTGCTGTCGTCGGCTGCACTGTCGTCCACTCCCTTGCTCGCGCACGCCGCGACTGCACCCGCCGCCAAGCCGAAGCCCGACAAGCGGCCGGTCGCGCTGCTGCTGCCGCTCACCGGTCCGCGCGCGGCGCTGGGCCTTAGCATGGCGCAGGCGGCCTCGCTCGTCGAAAATGCGCCCGGCGCGCTTGTCCAGTTCGACACCGGCGGCACCGCGGCCGGCTCGGCGCAGGCGGCACAGGCGGCGCTGCGCCGCAAATGCGCGATGATCCTGGGTCCGCTGCTGTCGGAGGAGGCGGGCGCGGTCGCCACGGCGGCGGGCGGGCGCGTGCCCGTGCTCGCCTTTACCAACGATCGGGCGGTGCAGGCGCCGGGCGCGCATGTGTTCGGGATCACTGCCAGCCAGGCAACGACCGCGATGCTGCGTTACGCGCGCTCGCGCGGCGTGCGCGACGTGCTGCTTCTGGGCGATGGCGGGGCGTGGTCTGCGGCATCAGCGGCCGCCGCCATCTCGGTGCAGGCCGAACTCGGCATGACGGTCCGAGCGGCCGATGTGATTGCCGGCCAGCCCGCGCCTAACCTCGGCGACGCGCCCGATGCGGTCCTGGTGCCCGGCGGCGGCGAAGCCGCGCTGGCGGCGGCGCGCAACCTGCGCAGCACCGGCGTCCAGTTACTGGTGACCGTGCAGGCGCTGGATTATCAGCCGGCGGCGATCGCTGCGCTCGAAGGGGCGTGGATGGCCAGCCCCGATCCCGATCGTTTCGACAGCTTCGCCAGCCGGTTCGAGGCGCGTCACGGCGGCAACCCGGGCGCGATCGCGGCGCTCGCCTATGACGCGGCGACGATCGTCAGCGGGTTGCGCGCCCAGGACCTGCTCAGCCGGGACGGGCTGCTCAATCCGCGCGGCTTCGAATGCGTGACGGGGCCGGTCCGCTTTCGCACCGATGGCAGCTGCGCGCGCCAGTTCGCGATCCTGGCCGCCACCAACGGCGTGTATGAAAAGGTCGCTGTCGCGCAGGGCACATGAGCGAGCGTCCGACCACGCATGAGCTTCCCGAACATGCCAGCGCCGGCTTTACGCTGATCGAGCTGGTCATCTCGCTCGGCCTGTTCGCGCTGATCGCGGTGGCGGGCATCGCCATGGTCGACGGCATCCTGGGCGTCCAGCGCCGCACCGAAGCGCGGCTCGATCGCATGGCGCAGGTCAATCGCGCGATGTTCGCCGTGGCGAGCGACCTGGATCAGGTGACCAACGGCCCGATTGCCGGCGATGCCGCGGCGGTTTCGTTCATGCGCGTCGCACCCGGTCAGGGTGGGCCGCCATTGCCTATTCGCTATCAAAGCGCGGCCGGCGGGCTGTTCCGCGTGGTCGCCGGCCGGCCGCAATTGGTGCTTCCCGGGATCGCCGCGGCGCGGTGGCGTTATCTCGATCAGGATTGGCGCACCGCATGGCCACCCGATCCCGACAGTGCCGAACGCTGGCCGCGCGCGATCGAGATGGAGGTGACGCTTGCCCCGGGCAGCGGGCCACAGGGCCTGCTGCGCCGGATCGTCGCGCTGCCGGCGCGACCACGCGTCGGGGGCGAACAATGACGCATGGGAGCCGCCCGCCCGGCGAGCAGGGCATGATCCTGATCAACGTCCTGCTGTTCGTCGCCATCGCGGCGGGGCTGGTGCTGTTGATGATCAACCGCGAGGAGCTTGCACTGGATCAGGGGCTGCGCGGGCGCGAAGCGGCGCGCGCGGCGGCGATCGCGCGCGGCGGCGAATTGTCGGCGCTCGCCGCGCTGCGCCGTGACGTGGCGGACGCCGCCGACGTCGATTATCGCGGCGAACCCTGGGGTGCCGTCGCGCAGCAGCGCGTCGAGATCGACGGCGGCAGTTTCGAGCTTGCGATCGCCGACGCGCAGGACCGGTTCAACATCAACAATGTGCTGAGCGGCGATGCGGGTGCGGTGACGATGTTCGAGAATATCGGCACCTATGCTGGCCTGTCGCGCGACGAGATCATCCAGGCGATCGGGTTCGTTCGCCAATATGGCCCGGTCAGCGATCTGCGCCCGCTGCGGCTGGCGGGGGTGGCCCCGGATGTCGCGGCACGGCTGGAGCGGCTGGTGACCGCCCTGCCGGGCGACACGGCGATCAACCTGAATGCCGCCACGCCGGAGATGCTGCGCTATCTGTTTCCCGACAATGCGGCGGCCGAACGGCTGCTGGCGATCCGTGCACGCAACGGCCAGCTGGTGCTGAGCGATTTCGCCGATGCCCAGCTCTCGCCGCCCGCCGGCACGCGCTTTTCCTCCGACACATTCTGGGTATGGACGCGGGCGACGATCGGCGACACCCGCCAGCAGCTGGCGACGCTGATTCAGCGACGGCGGGGTGCCGATGGCGATGAGGTCGTTCCCGTCGCGCGCTGGCGCAACGCGGCGGTTCCTGCCGCTGCGCCGCGATCGGAGCGCGACGCCGGATGACCGAACCCCCGATGACCTATGATCGCTATCTTGCGCTCGACCAGATCCTGACCGCGCAGCATGCGATTTCCGATCGTCATGACGAGCTGCTGTTCATCATCATCCATCAGACCAAGGAACTGTGGCTGAAGCAGGCGATCGCGGAGCTGACCCTGACGCTCGACCTGATCGGCGGGGATCGGCTGGTCGAAGCCTATAAAAGCCTGGCGCGGGTCTCGCGCATCCAGTCGGTGATGACGCTGTCCTGGGATGTGCTGGCGACCATGACCCCGTCCGACTACACGCGCTTTCGCCATGTGCTGGGCACCAGCTCGGGCTTCCAATCCGACCAGTTCCGCGCCGTCGAAGTGATGCTGGGGATCCGCGAGGGCGCGCGCCACGGGCCGCTGACCGCCGCCGCCGCTGCCCGGCCGAGCGTGTGGGACGAGGCGAACGCCGCGCTCGCCCGCGCCGGGTTTGCGCTTCCCGACACCGCGCTGGCGCGCGACTGGACGCAGCCCTATGTCCCCGATCCCCAGGTCGAGGCGGCGTGGGCGCAGGTGTATCGCGAGACCGAACGCTGGTGGGGGCTTTATCAGCTCGCGGAAAAGCTGGTCGACCTGGATGATGCGCTGGCGGCGTGGCGGCACAAGCATGTCCTGACGGTCAGCCGCATCATCGGTGGCAAGCGCGGCACCGGCGGGACCGCCGGCGTCCCCTATCTCGAATCGACGCTGCGCAAGCGTGCCTTTCCCGAACTCTGGTCGCTGCGGACACTGTTGTGACCGCCAGTTACAAGCATCTGTTCCAGCGCGCGATCGCCGCCGATCCCGAACGGCTGCACTTCGCCGCGCACAGCCACCATCTGTGGCCCGACGCGAGCTATGTCGGCCAGCTCGCCGCCTGGACCGATGCTGCGCGGCTCGCCGATCGCAAATGGGACCGCGTGCTGGACGAACTGTGGCCGGCGGCACAGGCGCACGTCGCGGCCGAGCTCAACCTGCCCGACCCCGCGACCGTCGTGTTCGCGGGCAACACGCACGATTTCCTCGTCCGCCTGATCCTGAGCGTGCCGCACCGTCCGGTGCGCATCCTGACCAGCGATGGCGAGTTCCACAGCTTTCGCCGCCAGGCATTGCGCTGGGAGGAATCGGGGGAGGCGATCGTGGCGCGCGTGCCCGCGGGCGAAGGGACGGACGGGATCGTCGCGCGTACCGGCGCTTTCGCGCCTGACATCATTCTGGTCAGCCAGGTGATGTTCGGCACTGGCCGGCTGGCCGGCGATCTTGCGCCGGTGGCGGCGCTGGCGCGGCCCGAAGGGCCATGGGTGGTCGTCGACGGCTATCACGGCTTCATGGCGGTCGAAACCGACCTCGCCCCCCTTGCCGACAGGGTCTTTTACCTCGCCGGTGGCTATAAATACGCGATGGCAGGGGAGGGTGTGGCGATCATGCACGCGCCGCCGGGCCATGTGCCGCGCCCGGGGATCACCGGCTGGTATGCCGAGTTCGAGGATCTGGCCGCACCGCCGGGCCGGATCGGCTTTGCCCCCGACGCGCGGCGGTTCATGGGGGCGACCTTCGATCCGTCGGGTCTATACCGCTTCGTCGCGGTGCGCGACATGCTGGCGGATGAGGGGCTGGATACGCGCGCGATCACCGCGCATGCGATCATGCTGCGCGATCAGCTCCGTGCCGGGTTGCCCGCGACCGCGCTCGGCGAGGCCGAATGGCTCAACCCGCCCGGGACCGGGACGGAACGCTTCATGGCGCTGCGCCATCCCGACGCGCCACGCTGGCAGGCGGCGCTGCTGGCGGACGGCGTCATCACCGACGTGCGTGGCGACGTGCTGCGGATCGGCTTTGGCCTGTACCAGACCGCACGCGATGTGGAGCAATTTGCCGCGATTTTGCGGAAGTTGTGAGCGCGCAAGGCTTGTAATGCCGCCCCCGCTGGGCAAAAGCCCGAGCAAAGAGCCATAACGGCCGAACGCGAAAGCCCGCTGGAGAGTTTGATGCATGTGATCGACCATTTCGTCGTCAGCCAGCCCGGCGGCGCGGCGACTCGCCGTGGCGAGGTATTCGACCCAAATTCGGGCGCGGTGCAGGCGCATGTCGTGCTGGGCGATCAGGCGGTGCTCGACGCCGCGGTCGCCGCGGCACAGGCGGCGCAGCCCGGCTGGGCGGCGACCAACCCGCAGCGCCGGGCGCGCGTCATGTTCCGCTTCAAGGAACTGGTCGAGGCGAACATGGACGCGCTCGCCCACATGCTGTCCTCCGAACATGGCAAGGTGATCGCGGATGCGAGGGGCGACATCCAGCGTGGGCTGGAGGTCATCGAATTCGCCTGCGGCATCCCCCACGTTCTGAAGGGCGAATATACCCAGGGTGCCGGGCCGGGCATCGACGTCTATTCGATGCGCCAGCCGCTGGGCATCGGTGCCGGCATCACCCCGTTCAATTTTCCGGCGATGATCCCGATGTGGATGTTCGGTGTCGCGATCGCGTGCGGCAACGCCTTCATCCTCAAGCCGTCGGAACGCGACCCCAGCGTGCCGGTGCGCCTCGCCGAACTCATGCGCGAGGCCGGGCTGCCCGAGGGCGTGCTTCAGGTCGTGCATGGCGACAAGGAGATGGTCGACGCGATCCTCGACCACCCCGCGATCGGGGCGGTCAGCTTCGTGGGATCGTCGGACATCGCGCATTATGTTTATCGGCGCGGCGTCGCTGCGGGCAAACGCGTGCAGGCGATGGGTGGCGCGAAGAACCACGGCATCGTCATGCCCGATGCCGACCTTGACCAGGTCGTCGCCGATCTCGCCGGTGCGGCATTCGGCAGCGCGGGCGAACGCTGCATGGCGCTGCCGGTGGTGGTGCCGGTGGGCGCGCAGACGGCCGACCGGCTCCGCGAAAAGCTGATTCCGGCAATTCATGCGCTGCGGGTGGGCGTGTCGACCGATGCGGAGGCGCATTACGGCCCGGTGGTAAATGCTGCGCACAAAAAACGCGTCGAGGACTGGATCCAGACCGGCGTCGACGAGGGCGCGGAGCTGGTGATCGACGGCCGCGGCTTCACGCTCCAGGGTCACGAACAGGGCTTCTTCATCGGCCCCAGCCTGTTCGACCGGGTGACCCCGGACATGGCGAGCTATCGCGAGGAAATCTTCGGTCCCGTACTCCAGATTGTCCGGGCAGCGGACTTTGAGGACGCGGTGCGGCTGCCCAGCGCCCACCAATATGGCAACGGCGTCGCGATCTTCACCCGCAACGGCCATGCTGCACGCGAATTCGCCGCTCGGGTGAATGTCGGCATGGTCGGCATCAACGTGCCGATCCCGGTGCCGGTCGCCTATCATACGTTCGGCGGGTGGAAGCGCAGCGCGTTCGGCGACACCAACCAGCACGGGATGGAGGGTGTCCGCTTCTGGACCAAGGTGAAGACGGTGACGCAACGCTGGCCCGACGGCGCGCCCGACGGCAGCAACGCGTTCGTGATCCCGACGATGGGATGATCGTGCGCCAGGTCATCCTGCTGCTGATCGCGCTTTTCGCGTTCGGTGCGCCTGCGCAGGCGCAGGACAAACGTATCGCGCTGACCTTTGACGATGTGCCGCGCCAGCCCGGCGCCTTCCTGACCCCCGACCAGCGAACCAGGCGTCTGATCGCCGCGCTCAAGGCGGCGGGCGTGCGGCAGGCGGCGTTTTTCGTCATCCCGGGCAATGTCGGCAAGCCCGATCGCGGCGACGGCGAGCGCCACATCGCCGCCTATGTTGCCGCAGGCCATGTCATCGCCGACCACAGCTTCGCGCATCCGGCGCTGCGCGCGACGCGCGCGGACGCTTATCTCGCCGGCATCGACCGTTCGCAGGCGTGGCTGAAGGGGCGACCCGGCTATCGTCCCTGGTTCCGCTTTCCCTATCTGGACGAAGGCGGCAAGGACAAGGCGAAGCGGGACGCGGTGCGCGCGGGCCTGGCGGCGCGCGGCCTGCTCAATGCCTATGTCACCACCGATGGTTCGGACTGGAATTTCGAGATGCTGGCGGTGCAGGCAAAGGAAGCCGGCAAGCGGATCGACCGCGCCGCGCTGCGCGACCTCTATGTCGAGACCCTGGTCGGCGCGGCGGAATATTATGACGGTCTCGCTCGCCAGACCCTCGGCCGCTCCCCCGCGCACGTCATGCTGATGCACGAAACCGACCTTGCGGCGCTATGGCTGCCCGATCTTGTCAGGGCCTTGCGCGCAAAGGGCTGGACGATCATCACCGCCGACGCCGCCTTTGCCGATCCGATCGCCCGCCTCGCGCCCGACACGCCGTCCGCCAACGGGACGCGTACCGAGATGCTGGCGTGGGAAAAGGGGCTGCCCGCACCCCGCTGGTACGACCGCGACGATCCTGAAATCGGTGCCAGGCTGTTCCGCCAGCGTGTGCTGCAGGAGGCCGCGCTATGAACACTGCCGAGCATTTCGACATTCGGTTCGATCCGCGGGACCCGATCCTGTTCCTCCGTCTGAGTGGATTCTGGACGCTGCCCATCGCGCTGGCGTTCGAAGCCGCGCTGCAGGATGCGAGCCGCGACCTGCGTCTGGCCGAAAAATGTGCCGGGACGCTGAGCGATTCGCGCGGGTTCCCCGTCCAGTCGGAGGAAGTCGGTGCGGTGCTGGCGCGGATTCGGCTGGCTGGCCCCGGGCGCGAGCCATGGCCGACCGCGATCGTCGTCGGCTCCGCGCTCAACAAGCTCCAGGCCGAACGGGTAATGAAGCGCGACAATGTCCGCGTCTTTCTGGACATGGACGAGGCGCGGGCTTGGCTCCGCGCGCGAACAGCGAAATAGGGATGGGCATGACTCAGTTTGATCTGACCGACGACCAGCGCGAGATCCAGGAGCTCGCGCGTCGCTTCACCGCGGATACCATCACGCCGTTCGCCGCTGAGTGGGACGAGAAGCACATTTTCCCCCGCGACACGATCCGCGCGGCGGCGGAGCTCGGCTTTGCCGCAATCTATGTGTCAGAGGAATCAGGCGGCATCGGGCTGGGCCGGCTGGAGGCGGCGCTGATCATGGAGGCGATGGCCTATGGTTGCCCGTCGACCAGCGCGTTCATCTCGATCCACAACATGGCGGCGTGGATGATCGACCGCTTCGGCAGCGCGACCCTCAAGGCGCGATACCTGCCCAAGCTGGTCGGCATGGAATGGATCGCCAGCTATTGCCTGACCGAGCCGTCATCGGGCTCCGACGCCGCCGCGCTCAAGACCAAGGCGGTGCGCGACGGCGACCATTTCGTGGTTACCGGCACCAAGCAGTTCATCTCGGGCGGCGGCGAGAACGAGCTCTACCTCGTCATGTGCCGCACCGGCGAGGACGGGCCGAAGGGCATCAGTTGCCTGGCGATCGAAAAGGACATGCCGGGTGTCAGCTTCGGCGCGAATGAGCGCAAGCTCGGCTGGCATTCGCAGCCCACCGCCCAGGTGATCCTGGAGGAGGTCCGCGTGCCCGTCGAAAATCTCGTGGGCGGTGAGGGCGAGGGGTTTCGCATCGCGATGATGGGGCTCGACGGCGGGCGGCTCAACATCGGCGCCTGCTCGCTGGGCGGCGCGCAGCGCTGCCTCGATGAAGCGATCGGCTATGTGAAGGACAGGAAGCAGTTCGGCCAGGCGATCGCGGACTTTCAGAACACCCAGTTCATGCTGGCCGACATGGCGACCGAGCTGGAGGCGGCGCGCGCGCTGCTCTATGTCGCGGCCGCGAAGGTGACCGCCAACGCGCCCGACAAGACGCGCTTTGCCGCGATGGCGAAGCGGCTGGCGACCGACACGGGATCGAAGGTGGTCAACGACGCGCTCCAGCTGCATGGCGGCTATGGCTACCTCATGGACTATCCGATCGAACGCTTCTGGCGCGACCTGCGCGTCCATTCGATCCTGGAGGGCACCAACCAGGTGATGCGCATGATCGTCGGCCGCGACCTGTTGCGCCAGTGATCGGCCCCGCATTGTTCATGGTGACCGTGATCGTGCCGGAAATGCGTGACGCGATCGCGCACTATACCGGGCAGTGGGGTTTCTCGCTCGCCGAGGACGGGATGCACGTCTCCGGGCATCGCTGGGTCGAAATCAGCACGCCCGGCGGGATGCGCGTCAGGCTTGCCGAAGCCAGGGATGATGCCGAGCGGGCGGTGATCGGGCGTCAGGCCGCAGGCCGCGTCGCCTTTTTCCTCGAAAGCGGGGACCTTGATACGGATGTCGAGCGGCTGCGGTCCAACGGGGTCGCCATCCTCGAACCCGAGCGGCACGAGGCATATGGTCGCGTCGTCGTGCTCGCCGACAAATTCGGCAATCGGTGGGACCTGATCCAGCCGAACAAACAAGGTGCGCCATGACTGAAGACGTGCTCACCCAGCTCGACGGCAAGGTCGGGCGTATCCGGCTGAACCGGCCCAAAGCCATCCATGCATTGACGACCGAGATGTGCGCCGCGGTCAACGAGGCGCTGGTGGCGTGGCAGGACGACGCGTCGGTCGAGGCCGTGATGATCGATCATGCCGAGGGCCGCGGTTTCTGCGCCGGTGGCGACATTCGGATGATCGCCGCATCGGGCGCGGGCGACGGCGTGGCGGCGCGCGCGTTCTTCCACGAAGAATATCGCATGAACCACCGGCTATTCACCTATGCCAAGCCGGTTGTGGCGTTCATGGACGGCATCACCATGGGCGGCGGTGTCGGCATTTCGCAGCCCGCGCGGTTCAAGGTCGCGACCGACAACACCCGCCTTGCCATGCCGGAGACCGGCATCGGCCTGTTCCCCGATGTCGGCGGCGGCTGGTACCTGTCGCGCCTGCCCAAGCGGATCGGCCAGTATCTGGCGCTGACGGGCGCGCGCGTGGACGGCTCCGAATGCCTCGCGCTGGGCCTGGCCACCCATTATCTGTCGGGCGACATCCTGGAGGAGGTGAAGCGTCAGATCGTCCGCGATCCGCAGTCCATTGCGGCGATCCTCGACGAGTTTTCGGTACCGCCCGCCCATGCGCGCATCTTTACGCATGCGAGCGCGATCGACCGGCTCTTTGCGAGCGACCGACTGGAGGAGGTGCTCGCCGCGCTTGAGAGCGACCCGAGCGACTTCGCGGGAGAGACGCTGGCGACGCTGCGGACCAAATCGCCACAGACGATGAAGGTCTCGCTCAAGCTGCTGCTCGACGGCGCGACCATGCCGACGTTCGAAGACGAGATGCGCCAGGAATATGCGGTCGCGACCCGCGTGTGCCAGCGCCACGACTTTATCGAAGGGGTGCGCGCGGTGATCGTCGAGAAAGACAATGCGCCCCGCTGGCAGCCGGCAACTGCCGACGCGGTGAGCGACCACCTGATCGACCAGATCTTCGCGCCGCTGCCAGCCGATCAGGAATGGACGCCGGGTTGAGCGCGAAGAGCACCCTGCCTTCCGTTCGTTTCGAGCGAAGTCGAGAAACGTCCTTCGGTTCGGCCCGGCTCGCGTTTCTCGACTTCGCTCGAACCGAACGGCTATTGTGAAGCTGCATTGTGCGGAGATTTGAATGCCTTACGAAACCCTTTTGACCGAAACGCCCGCCCCCGGCGTGCTGCTGGTCACGCTCAACCGGCCCCAGGCGCTGAACGCGCTCAACAGCCAGGTGCTGGCCGAGCTGCTCGACGTCATGCGGGCCTTCGATGCCGACCCGGCGCTCGGCTGCGCGGTGCTGACCGGTTCGGCCAAGGCGTTCGCCGCGGGCGCGGACATCAAGGAGATGCAGACCCGGGGCTTCGCCGACATGTACGGCCATGACTTTTTCGCGGGCTGGGACCAGTTCACCCGCACGCGCAAGCCGATCATCGCCGCGGTCGCGGGCTATGCGCTGGGCGGCGGGTGCGAAGTGGCGATGATGTGCGACTTCATCCTGGCCGCCGACACCGCGAAGTTCGGCCAGCCGGAGATCAAGCTGGGCGTCTCGCCCGGCATGGGCGGGTCGCAGCGCCTTACCCGCGCGGTCGGCAAGGCGAAGGCGATGGAAATGTGCCTGACCGGGCGGATGATGGACGCCGCCGAAGCCGAGCGCGCCGGGCTGGTGAGCCGGGTGGTCGCCGCCGACGAGCTGGTCGCTGAGGCGGTGAAGACCGCCGCCACCATTGCCGCGATGCCGCCGCTCGCAGTCAAGGCGAACAAGGAAATGGTCAATGCTGCGTTCGAGACCGGGCTGGCCCAGGGTGTCGCGTTCGAGCGCCGGCTGTTCTTCGGGCTGTTCGGCACCGAGGACCAGAAGGAAGGCATGACCGCGTTCGTCGAGAAGCGGCCGGGGAATTGGACGGGGCGTTGAGCAGTTGGGTGCCGTTGCCGGACTGCTGATCGCGATTGCGGTGATCGCGGCGTGCCTTGCGCGATGGACCAGGGTCCATCCGCTGCTGATCGCGGCGCTGGGCGGTGTGCCCGGTGGGCTAGTTGGCCTGTTGCTGCCCGGGGAGGTGCCACACAGCATGGATTGGGCATTTGCCGGCATCGTCTATACGGTAACTGCCGTTCCTGCGGCGCTGGGCGCGTTTGCTGGATGGCTGCGACGGAAAACCCGTGAGAGGAATGACTGATGGCACGTATCGCGTTCATCGGGCTGGGCAACATGGGCGGCGGCATGGCCGCGAACCTGGCCAAGGCGGGGCATGACGTCCGCGCCTTCGACCTCTCCGCCGACGCACTCGCGCGCGCGAAGGACGCGGGTTGCCTGCCCGCCGACAGCGCCGATGCGGCGTGTGCGGACGCCGAGGTGGTCGTCACCATGCTGCCCGCCGGCCGCCATGTCGAACAGGTCTATCGCGATCATGTCTTCGGTGCAGCGGATACCGGCGCGCTGTTGATCGATTGTTCGACGATCGACGTCGATACCGCGCGCCGGGTCGCCGAGGCGGCGGCGGGCAAGGGGTTGACCGCGGTCGACGCGCCCGTGTCCGGCGGCATCGCGGCGGCGCAGGCCGGCACGCTCACCTTCATGGTCGGCGGCCTCGACGAAGCCTTTGCGCGTGCCGAGCCGATCCTGGCCGACATGGGCAAGGCGGTGATCCACGCCGGCGGCAATGGTGCGGGGCAGGCGGCAAAGATCTGCAACAACATGCTGCTCGGCGCGACGATGGTCGCGACCTGCGAGGCTTTCGGGCTGGCGGAAAAGCTCGGCCTCGATCTCCAGCGCTTCTACGACATCAGCTCGGTCTCGTCGGGGCAGAGCTGGTCGATGACGAGCTATTGCCCGGTCCCCGGCGTCGGGCCGGAAACGCCGGCTGATCGCGACTATCAGGGCGGGTTCGCCGCCGCGCTGATGCTGAAGGATTTGCGGCTTGCGATGGAGGCGGCCGCGTCATCGGGTGCCGATACGCCGATGGGCGCGCGCGCGGCGGAACTGTACCAACAGTTGGTCGATTCCGGGCAGGGCGGCCGCGATTTCTCCGCGATGGCGCGGATGCTGGCGGGGAAGATTGTGAAATGAGCGGACTGCTGCTGGCGATCGCGCTGGTCGCCGCGCCGCTTCAGGAAACACAGGCTGAAGAGGCTGACGACATTGTCGTGATCGGCAAGCGCCTGGGCCTTTGGCGGGGAAGCTTTCGGATCGTGAAGGACAAGGTGCGGTGCAAGACGCGCCAATCGACAGGTGATCGCGCGATCGACGCGATCGGCTGCGACGCGCTTGTCCAGTGCGCGGGCATGCTGGCACCACGCCTCGCCGCGACGGATACGCCCGCGCTGGAGCCATCGGTGCAGGCGACGATGAAGGCCGATGTCCAGCGCGAACTCGGCGAGTGCGTGTTCGAAAAGCGGCGCGACGGAATTGCCGACCTCGCGCGCCGCCGCGCCGAGGCACGTCGGTCGGCGAGGTAGGCGACTGTCGGGCTCAACTCGTCATGTCGCCCCGGCGCAGGCCGGGGCCTCAGGCCATGGAGCCGATCGCCTGAGATGCCCGTTTTCGCCGGCTTGGCGACCGTCAGGTTACTTGTCGTCCCCCATGCGCAGCGCAGCGATGAAGGCTTCCTGCGGGATCTGCACGGAGCCATATTCGCGCATCCGCTTCTTGCCTTCCTTCTGCTTTTCCAGAAGCTTGCGTTTGCGCGTCGCGTCGCCGCCATAGCATTTCGCGGTCACGTCCTTGCGCAGCGCCGCGATCGTCTCGCGCGCGATCACCTTACCGCCGATCGCGGCCTGGATCGGGATCTTGAACAGGTGGCGGGGGATCAGGTCCTTCAGCCGCTCGCACATGTGGCGGCCGCGCGCTTCCGCTGCGTCGCGGTGGACGATCATGCTGAGCGCGTCGACGGGCTCGTTGTTGACCAGGATGTTCATCTTGACCAGGTCGCCAGGCCGATGGCCGATCTGCTCATAGTCGAACGACGCATAGCCGCGGCTGATCGACTTCAGCCGGTCATAAAAATCGAACACCACTTCGTTGAGCGGCAGCTCGTAGGTCATCTGCGCGCGCCCGCCGACATAGGTCAGGTTCTTCTGGATGCCGCGCCGGTCCTGGCACAGCTTGAGCACGCTGCCGAGATATTCGTCAGGGACATAGATGACCGCGTTGATCCACGGTTCGCTGATCTCCTCGATCTTGTTGGGATCGGGCATGTCGGCGGGATTGTGCAGTTCGATCTCGCCGCCGCCATGGGTCAGCTGGATCTTGTAGACGACGCTGGGCGCGGTGGTGATCAGGTCGAGGTCGTATTCGCGCGTCAGCCGCTCCTGGATGATCTCCAGATGCAACAGGCCCAGGAAGCCGCAGCGATAGCCGAAGCCCAGTGCGGCTGACGTCTCCATCTCGAAGGTGAAGCTGGCGTCATTGAGGCGCAGCTTGGAAATGCTCTCGCGCAATTTTTCGAAGTCGTTGGCATCGACCGGGAACAGGCCACAGAACACCACCGACTGCACTTCCTTGAACCCCGGCAGCGCCTCGGCAGCGGGCTTTTTCGCGTCGGTGATCGTGTCGCCGACCATCGTCTGCGCCACTTCCTTGATCTGCGCGGTGATGAAGCCGATTTCGCCGGGACCGAGGTCGGTCAGCTGCTCGATCTTGGGCCGGAAACAGCCGACCCGGTCGATCAGGTGGGTGGTGCCCGCCTGCATGAACTTGACCTGCTGGCCCTTCTTGAGCGTGCCCGCCATCACCCGGACCAGGATGACGACGCCCAGATAGGGGTCGTACCAGCTGTCGACGAGCATCGCCTTGAGCGGCGCGTCCGGATCGCCCGTCGGCGCCGGGATGCGGTCGACGATCGCGTCCAGGATTTCGTCGATGCCGATGCCCGACTTGGCGCTGGCCAGGATCGCGTTGGAGGCATCCAGGCCGATAATGTCCTCGATCTCCGCCTTGACCTTTTCGGGTTCGGCGGCGGGCAGGTCGATCTTGTTGATGACCGGCACGATTTCGTGGTCATGTTCGATCGACTGATAGACATTCGCCAGCGTCTGCGCCTCGACGCCCTGCGCGGCGTCGACGACCAGCAGCGCGCCCTCGCACGCCGCCAGGCTGCGGCTGACCTCATAAGCGAAGTCGACGTGGCCGGGCGTGTCCATCAGGTTGAGGACATGCCCCTTCCATTCCAGGCGCACGGTCTGCGCCTTGATCGTGATGCCGCGTTCCTTCTCGATGTCCATGTTGTCGAGCACCTGCGCACTCATCTCGCGCTCGGTGAGGCCACCGGTGCGTTGAATGAGGCGGTCGGCGAGCGTCGACTTGCCGTGGTCGATATGGGCGATGATCGAAAAGTTGCGGATGCGCGAAATGTCGGTGGCCATGATCGCGGCGCGATAGCACCGAACCGCGCAAAGCCAAATGCCTCCCTTCGGGCCACGGCGACGCGGTTTGTACTTACGTGCGACGGGCGGCTTTGATAATGGACGTGCGTCCGGCTGACGGCGCGTGGGGTTGTGGTGCCCGAACGGACATTCGGTTGGGACGCATGCCGGCAACGGACGGCGCGGCGTCCCGTGAAGTGAAGGGGGAGTTCTTCGAGATGCGCGCTTTGTTCACCACCGCGGCCGCCCTGTCGGTCGCCCTGTCGCCCGTGCTGGCGACCGCTGCGCAGGCACAGACCGCCACGTCGTCTTCGGGCAAGACCAACAAGGACGGCACCACCAAGGGCGCATCGTCCGGCCGCCGCGATCAGGAGCGTGCGACCGCTCAGATCCCGCGCTGCACCAAGAAGCTGGGTGCCGTCGCGATCGTCGAGCCCGACAATCAGTGGTGGCGCGAACTGAGCCTGGGCAGCCCGGAGGCGATTCTGCGCGTCTTCGTCCAGCAATCGGGCTGCTTCACGCTCGTCAATCGCGGCCGCTCGTTCCAGAACCGGGCGATGGAACGCGCGCTCGCCGATCAGGGCGAGCTTCAGGCCGGGTCGAACCTCGGCAAGGGCCAGGTGCGCGCCGCGGACTATTTCCTGCAACCCGACATCGTGTCGTCGAATCGCAATTCGGGCGGCAATGCGCTGGGTGGCCTGGTCGGCGGATTGCTGGGCGGCGCGGCGGGCGGCCTGATCGGCGGCATCAATATCCGCAAGCGCGAAGCCAATGTCACGCTGTCGGTCGTCAATGCACGGACGACCGAGGAAGAGGCGCTGGTCGAGGGGTACGCCCGCAAGAGCGACCTGAGCTTCGGCGCGGGCGGCGGGCTGTTCACCGGGGCCGGCGTGTTCGGGGCCGGCGGCGGCGGCTATCAGAATACCGAAATCGGCCAGGTGATCGTCCTCGCCTATCTCGACGCCTATACCAAGCTCGTGACCGAGCTCGGCGGCCTGCCGGAAAACGCGTCCGAAGCGGCCCCGCGGGCGCGCTGAACAATTGGTGGCGCATCCCCCCTTGCGGGGCGTGCGCCACCCGCTTATAGCGCGCGCTCTCAACGACCGGTCCCGCCAGGGGCCGGCCCCGGTCGGGGAATAGCTCAGCCTGGTAGAGCACTGCCTTCGGGAGGCAGGGGCCGGAGGTTCGAATCCTCTTTCCCCGACCAATTTTCCAAATCATCGCGGTTGATGCCGCACGCGGATATGGGTCCCGGCCGTTCAGTCATTGGGCGCGCCTTCCACAGGATCGGCGGCAGCGCGCCGGCTCGCGTGTCCGTTTAGGCGGGCCCGATGCGATAATCTTCGACGGGAATGTCGCGGGGAAGGGCGATCGCGGCGGCGAGCGGCCGGATGGGGCCCTCCAGGTGGATCCCCGCAGAATCATCGAGCACGGCAAGACCCCTGCCGACGATGCCGGCAGGCCAGGTTGCGATCAGCCGCGCCACCGCGTCGCCGCACAGGCTCATGTTCATGCCGGCCGACAGGCGCGCGCCCGCCGCATATTGCGCGAGCGCGAGCTCCGGAAGCCGGGCGACGATCAAGCGGCGACCCGACCCGTCGTCAGGGCGGGGGGGACCCACGGCTTCGAAGAGCGGCGCTCGCACCTGCCACTGTTCGGCCCGGTCATTGTCCAGGCGCGCCGGTTTGAGCGCGGGATTGGCGCTTGTCCGGTCCGCCCCCGCAGCATCGGGGGCAAGCCGACCGAGCAGGAGCAGGCGCGCGCTCCCGGCGGAGGCAATCGACGGCGCCACATAGAGATAGATGTCGCCGTCCGCGACGATCGTGCTGCCTGGCCCGGCGTCGGCGGACAGGCTGAAACGATCCGCCGTCTCGAAGTCGAGCCGCACCCCGCCCGCACCCGGAAGGAGGAACCGGGCGCTGAACGCAGCCGGTTGTTCGGACGCTATGCCGGCGTCGCCCGCGCTGCCGTCCTGCTCTGTTTGTCCGCATGCAGCGATCAGGCTGACCGGCAGCGCCCCGATCAGGGCCGCTGCCGTCAACACCGCCCGGCGGGATAAGTCGGGACGCGCGGCCCTGGGCCAGCCGCTCGTTCCGCGCCCCGTCAATTCGGCGACCTGATGCCGTTGCGGCCACCCGCCGAATGATCGACGTTGGGCACCCGGCTCGCCTGGCCGTCCACCTTGTAGTGGAAACCGACCGTCGGGACGGTCTGGCGGAAGATGATCCCGCGCGACGGATCGGGGGTCAGCGACATGTTCTGGCCCCAGGCATTGGTATAGATCGTGCTGCTCGCCGAATTGGCGAACGCCATTGTCGAGAAGTGCGTGTTGACATGCACCGATCCCCGGAAGCTCGAGCGCGGATCGTCAAAGCCGATGCGCGACGCCGACGACGCAACGGTCTCCTGGCATTGCTGCGACGACGCGACGGGATGAGTCGGATCATAGCACAGGTCGACGATGCGCCCCAGACGGTTGACGAGGCTGGGATCATAGAAGCGCGACGGGTTGCCGATCGTGTAATAGAATGATCCCCCGGTCAGACCCGTCAGCCAGAATTCGATGAGCCGGTTGCTGGCCAGGCGCTTCTGGTCGTCCGTGCTGCCACGCAGGAAGCATGCCGCGCTGGGAATGGCGCGATGGACGCCGCCGACCGGCTGGTTGGCGGGGCTCGGCGCGATCCCGGGGGACACGCCCAGGCCGCAACCTTCCGCTTCGGGTTCCTTGAACGAGCCGGGAATGCCGAACAGCGTGAAGTAGCGAAGTGCGAATGGCTCCAGCCCCTCGCATTGCCCGGCGGTTTGCACCTCATGGGCGCTGTTGGCAAAGGCGTCGGGCGAATGCGTGCCGACATGGAGCGACGTCAGCAGGCTGCACCGCTTGGTCTGTGCCGGATTGGAAGCGTTGTACAGCTGGAATGCGTTGGCGACGATCACCTTGTAGCCGACATGATCTTCGATGCGCTGCAACGCGGGTGCGTTGGGTTCGTGGTTTTCGCTGACATAGCCAAAGGCGAGGTTTCCGGCGAGATTGAAGACGGCCGAGCCCTTCGGGTCACTGCCGTGCTCATGCCCGAACGTGCAGTAGGCGCCCGTTTCCTTGTTGTAGTCGACCGCCGGGTGCCAGGTGGGATAGGCCTTGCCGTCGTCGCCGCGCACCCAATAGGTGTCGTGCAACCATTTCGGGCAATCACCCGCCTGGCTCGGCGACCATTTGCCGTAGGTGCGCGCCGCCGGAATATCGGACGTGGGCAGCAGCGCCTCGGTCCGCGTGGGCGTGCCCGCCTGCGGTGTTACCGGCGTCGCCGGATTGGCGTCCGCAGTTCGCTGGACCTTCGACAGCGAATCGATCTGCTGGACCGTGCCGCGCGCCCAGAAGCCGAACCAGTTGAACCGGAGCGCGGGATCGCTGCCGGTAAAGCGAAACGCCAGCGTCTTGTCCGCACCGCGCGCGATCGACGGGTCCACCGCGCAGCGAATGGTCCGGTAGGAACCGACGCCGCCGGTCGAGGGGATGGTGCAGACCGGGCCGGCCAGCGGTCCGGTGGCCGAGTTCATCCGGACCTCGACCGCGCTGCTCCCGGCGGGCAGCGAGACGCGCAGCATGACGCCATCGATCCCGTCGCCCAGGTCGAGCCCGGCATAGGTGGCGTTCGCGCCGTTGGCGGCATTGCCCAGTTCCTGCGTCTGCTGCTGCTCGAGGACATAGGTCGGGTCCTCGGTCCTCTCCCAATAATCGCCCCAGACGGTCGTCAGTCCCTCGCGGGACGCAAAGCGGAGCGCGTTGATGCGTTGGGGAACCAGCCAGGGCGCAGTCGCCGTTGCGGGCACGGTCGCGCTGGCGACCGGGGTGGGTTCGGGGGCGGGCTGCACCGTCACGGTGACCCGATCGGTGCTGGTCGCGGTGCGGGTGCCTTTGGTCCGCAGCTCGAACGTCCACACACCGGCCCCGGGGAACGTCACCTTGGTGGTCAACTGTCTGGACGTGTGAATCTGGACCCCGCTTGGCCCTTTGACGACTGCCCAGATGGGCGTCCCGCTCGGCAGTCGCCCGGTCAGGGTCGTCTCGGTCTGCGGCAGGACGATCGTCTGGTCGGGACCCGCATCCGCGCGCGTGACGACGGTGCCGGACAGGGTGCTCGACGGCGTCACCACCATGACTCCCGCAGTCGCCAATGCTGCGCCGCTCAGCACGATGGCCCATGCCGTTGCACCGAATTTCTGGCTACGAACTGCACCGATCATGTACGCCCCCAATCTCTTGCGCCAGGGCGAGCCTTGGCTCACCTGCTCCCGACGGGAAGCGGTGGCGCGGATATGCAACGCTAGGGAATTGTTGGCCGAGCCGTACGCAAAAGCGACGTTAATTCCTTATTATCCATGATCTTAGCGACATTTTGCGCAATAAACAGAAAGCGGCAGTCATCATCGCAAAACCGATATTGACGATCACAAGACGAAGCGCCCCGAACGATCGTCGGGCCGTTGAACGCCAATTCCTTGCCGTCGAGGCGGGTGATTCGGCGTGGGCGACGTGCGGGTTGGATCGCACCCCGCCGGACCACGCGATGCCGCGGCCGCTTCGCGCATGAGCGGTCGACTCGTCCTTGTCGGCGGGGGGCACGCGCATCTGGGCGTGCTCGCCGACTGGATTCGGCGCGGTCCGCCCCCGGCCGAGACGATCCTGGTCACGCCGGCTCGCGTTGCGCTTTATTCGGGAATGGTGCCCGGCTGGATTGCCGGACGTTACACGGCCAGCGATGCCGGGATCGACCTGCAGCCGCTCTGCGCGCGCGCCGGCGTCCAGCTGCTCCTGGCCCGTGCGATCCAGCTCGACCCGGTCGCCCGGCGGCTCGGTCTCGGCGATGGTTCGGAAATCGGCTGGGATTTTTTGTCCATCGCAACGGGCAGCACGCCTCGACTTCCGCCGGGCGCTGGCGATGGATCGACGGTGCTGGCCGTTCGGCCGATCGAGCGATTGATGGCCGAAATCGCGGAAATCCCATCGGCTGATGCGATGGCGGTGCTGGGCGGCGGAGCGGCCGGCGTCGAGCTCGCCTTTGCCCTCGATGCGGCCGGACATCGGCCGGTCACGCTGGTCACCCGCGACAACGGGCTGCTGCCCGCTTTTGCCGCAGGCGTTCGGCGTCGCGCGGAGGATGCCCTGCGTGAACGCGGCATCGCGATCGTCGCGGCCGACGGCGAGATGCGCGACGATGGCCCGCTATGCGCGGCCGGGCGCATGATCGAGGCTCGCAGGGTCATCGCCGCGATCGGCAGTGGTGCGCCCGACTGGCTCACCAATTCAGGCCTGGCGCGCGATCCCGCGGGCTTCATCCGCGTCGATGCCGCCCAGCGATCGCTTTCCCATCCCCGCATCTATGCGGCCGGCGACGTGGCGCGTCGGATCGACCGGGCGCTGCCGCCATCGGGCGTCCATGCCGTGTTCGCCGGGCCGGTGCTCGCCGCCAACCTGCGCGCCGCGATCGATGGCCGGCCGCCGCCGCGGCGTTATCGCCCACGCCGCTGGACGCTGTACCTGCTGTCGACCGGCGACGGGCGGGCGATCCTGTCCTGGGGGCCGTTTGCTGCGCAGGGCAGGTGGGTGTGGTGGCTCAAAGACCGGATCGACCGGCGCTTTATCGCGCGTTTCCGCCGGCTAGCGCGCTGAGTCGAGTTTGGCGCGGATGTCCGCCGACACCCCCTCGATCCGCCTGGCATTGGCGCCCAGATCGCTCAGCCCAACCCGCGAAATCGAGCGCAGGTCGATCCGCGACCCGGCGCCGTCGGGACGGACGCGCACGATCAGGTCGTCGTCGAACCCGAACCAGAACGATGTCGCTACCGCCTCGATCCGGCCATTCGCCCGGTCGGCCGTGTCAACGCGCAGCCCCGCGGTGCGCACCGCCGCCAGCGCCGCGTCGAACGCGGCATCGGGCGTCGCGGCGACCCGGATCGGGCGGACGTCGGGATAGGCGGTCGTGCTCAATTCGCCGATCGAACGCCTGGCGATGTCGGCAAAGCGCGGTCCCTGATACGCCTTGAGCGTCGCAAGCGGCGCGTCCAGCGGCGCGACCGGGTTGGCGCCCGCGGCGTCGCGCGCCTTCGCCAGCGCGGGCGATGGGGCCGGCGGGTCGGCGACATCGGTGGCGATGTCGTGGATCGGCGGGATGGCCGCGCTCTGGCTGCGCACATAGCCGAGATAGCCGAGCGCGACCGCCGGGATCAGCAGCGCGACCAGCGCCGACCGCCAGCCCCGGCGCGGCCGGCGGACCAGCGCGGCGATCAGCGCCAAGAGCGCGAGGACGAACGCCAGGCCGATGACCCGCGGTCCCCAGGTGACGATCAGGGTCAACAGCCCCGTCTGCCAGCCCCACCAGCCGAATTTGGTGCCGAGCGCCGCGACCGCGAAATAGACCGGCAACGCGAGGGAAAGGACGAGCGCGATCCGCGCGAACGCCGCGCGGGTCAACGCCGCGCTCCACGCATTGGTGTCGAATGACGCTGCATCGCAATTTCCCCTGCCCGTAACGAGTATGTCGGCGCTTATGGGCGATACGCGCCGGTGGCAACAGGGGGGGGGAGCGCGTGTCGCCGGGCCGGCGGCTTTGGCAAAGCGGTGCGGCCTTCCACGATGTTGCGCACGATCGTCGCGGCCGGGCGGCCGGACGACGGCCTGTCACGGCGATGACATGTTGCCGATTATAGACCCGGCTATGGAATGCGGGCAGCAATGGCTCGCCGGAAAATGGGGATATCGCGTCATGGGTGACTGGGATCGGCTGCGTTCGGCGCGGCTTGACGTTTCGCGGCGCAGTGCGCTCAAGGGCTTTGGCGCAGCCGCGGTGACCGCGCTGGCCGTCCAGCCTTGGCGCCAGGCGATCGCCGATCCGATCTTTCGCACCGATCCGTTCCAGCTCGGCATCGCGGCCGGCGATCCGGTGCCCGACGGCTTCGTGATCTGGACCCGCCTCGCGCCCGAACCGCTGGCGTTCGACCACGGGATGCCGGCGCTCGCGGTGCCGGTCGACTGGGAAGTCGGCGAGGATCAGGGCTTTCGCACCATCGCGGCAAAGGGCACCGCGCTCGCGCGGCCCGAACTTGGCCACGCCGTCCACGTCGAGGTCGCCGGGCTGAAGCCCGGTCGCCCCTATTGGTATCGTTTCGTTGCCGGGCGCGAGCGCAGCGGCGTCGGCCGGGCGATGACGACGCCGCTACCCGGTGCGGCGCTCGATCGCATCCGCTTCGCGGTGGCGGGCTGCCAGCATTACGAGCAGGGCTATTTTACCGCCTATCGCAAGCTCGCCGCCGAAGCGCCCGACTTCGTGTTCTGCTATGGCGACTATATCTATGAAGGCCGGGGCGGCCGCGTGCGCAACACGCGCGAGGGACCGGTCGAGACGATCCGCCAGCACGACGGCGACGAAATCTACTCGATCGTCGACTATCGCCGCCGCTACGCCCAGTACAAAATGGATCCCGACCTTCAGGCAGCGCATGCCGCTGCGCCGTGGTTCACGGTGTGGGACGATCATGAAATCGACAACAACTGGGTCGACCTGCTCGATCAGGACGATACGCCGCCCGGCATTTTCGCGCTGCGCCGCCAGATGGCGATGCAGGCTTATTACGAGCATATGCCGCTGCGCGCCTCGGCGCTGCCGGTCGGGCCGCAGATGCAGATCTATCGCCGCGCGCGCTTCGGCAATCTGCTCGACCTCAATCTGCTCGACACCCGGCAGTATCGCACCAACCAGCCGTGCGGCGACCGCTGGCAGCCCGATTGCCCGGGTATCAACCAGGCCGATGCGCAGATGCTGGGCGCGGCACAGGAAAAATGGCTGATGGACGGTCTCGGCAAGTCCGACGCGCAGTGGCAGGCTTTGGCGCAGCAGGTGATGGTCATGGACCTCGACCGCAATGGGGAACCCGGTGCGACGTATAATCTGGACAGCTGGGGCGGATATCGCATCCCGCGGGCGCGGCTGCTCAAGGGGATTCAGGATCGCCGGCTCGACAACGTCGTCGTGCTGACCGGCGACGAGCACCAGAATTATGCCGGAGAGCTCCACCTCGACGGGCGCAATCCGGGGGCAAAGGCGATCGCGACCGAATTCGTCGCGACCTCGATCACCTCGGGCGGCGACGGCGTCGATGTCCGCCCCGACATGGTGTGGGTCCAGGCGAACAATCCGCAGCTCAAGTTCAACAATGCCCAGCGCGGTTACATGCTGTGCGACGTCACCCGCGAGCGCTGGGAAACCAAGGTGCGGGTGATGGATCGCATCTCCGACCGAAACGGCGAAATCTCGACGCGCGCGACCTTGGTGGTTCCGGCGGGTGAAGCAAAGGTGGTGGCGGGCTGAGCCGCGTAGCGCACATCCGCGTGACCCGTTCGTTTCTCGACTTCGCTCGAAACGAACGGATCGTGATTTGGGGTCAGATCAAGACGTCTCGTCTGCGCTACTCGAAGCTCACCGTCCGCGCGGTTCCGCCGCTCAGCTGCACCGTGCGCACCGTGCCGCGGGCGCGGACATTCACCTGATGCTGCTGGCGGGGATAGACGTCGGTCAGGATGCCCGAGCGCAACGTCACCGCGTCGATGCGGCCGCGCGCGCGCCCGGCGAAGTCGACGCGGACTTCGGCGGTGCTCAGGTCGGTCGCGCGGTGGGCGAGCGCCACCGGCTTGCCGTCGACGATCAGCGTGAAGCGACGTGCCAGATAGGCCTCCAGCGCCGCGATCGCGTCCGGGTCGTCCAGGCTGGTCTGGGCGTTCGGCGCGATGCGGGCCAGCGCGGGCTCGATGTCATGCGCTTCGAAACGGTGCGAGACCGTCACCGTGCCATCCTTCTCGATCATTACCACGCTGATCGCATCATGCCCGCGATGCGCCGATGCGGGCGTGGCGGCCAGCATCGCCATCGCCAGCGCAACGAATACCCCCCTCACTTCGACGGCGGCGCCGGATAGGTGCGCAGCGATCCCGGCTTCACCTGCAGGTCGCTGTCCTTCATCCGGTCCTCGACCTCCTCGGCGTCCTCGATCTCGATCGCCACCCGGTCGATCCGGCCGCGCCAGACATTGTTGGTGCGATCGGCATCGGCGGTTTCCCAAAGCGGATCCAGCTCCGCGCCGGTGATCGTCCGGGGGGTGACATATTGCCACGTCACCTGCTTGGGATCGTAGCGCCACAGCTCCGCGGGAATGCGCACCGTCTCGCTCGCGCCATCGGCGAAATCGAGCTTCAGGATCACCGGCATCACCAGACCGCCCTTGTTGGCGAAGGTGAAGCGATAGAATTTGTCCTTCACCGCCAGCGCGGCGCGCTCCTCCGCGGTCAAGTCATCGACCTTTTCCGCCAGGTCGCGGCGGTCCTGCGGCGTCACCGCGAAACGATCGCGGTCGGTGTAGAAGTCGCGCGTGGCGGGATCGCGCTCGACGACGGTCGCTTCGCCGGCGTTGCGGGTCGCGGTCAGCGATTTGGGCTCGGCGTCGCGCACCCGGCGCTTGGCCGCCGCTTCGCCTTCCAGGTCGGAGCCGACGATCCTGCCCTCGACGATCTTGTCGAGCGAGATGTCGACATGGTCGGTCGAATAGAACCAGCCGCGCCAGAACCAGTCGAGATCGACGCCCGAACTTTCCTCCATCGTGCGGAAGAAATCATATGGCGTCGGGTGCTTGAACCGCCAGCGATTGGCATATTCGCGAAACGCGCGGTCGAACAGCTCGCGACCCAGGATCGTCTCGCGCAGGATGGTCAGTGCGGTCGCGGGCTTGCCATAGCCGTTGGCACCGAACTGCAGGACCGAATCCGACTGGGTCATCAGCGGCACCTGATCCTCGGACAGCATGTATTCTGCGATGTCCTTGGGCTCGCCGCGGCGTGAGGGGAAATCCTTGTCCCACAATTTCTCGGCCTGGAACTGAAGGAAGGTGTTCAGCCCCTCGTCCATCCAGGTCCATTGCCGTTCGTCGGAATTGACGATCATCGGGAAATAATTGTGCCCGATCTCGTGGATCACCACGCCGACCAGCCCGTTCTTCGCGCGCTCGGTATAGGTCAGTGCGCCGGTTTTCCTGTCCTTCACCGGGCGCGGTCCGTTGAAGGTGATCATCGGATATTCCATCCCGCCCACCGGCCCGTTGACCGACTGCGCGACGGGATAGGGATAGGGAAAGGAAAAGCGCGAATAGACATCGATGGTGTGCGCGATCGCCTTGGTCGAATAGGCGTCCCACAACGGCCGCGCTTCCTTGGGGAAGAACGACATCGCCATGACCAGCGGCATCTCGGCCGATGCCTGCTTCACCCCCATCGCGTCCCAGGCGAACTTGCGCGACGACGCCCAGCCAAAGTCGCGCACGTTGCTGGCCGCGAACTCCCAGACGCGCGTGCCGCCGGCCTTGCCCCGCTCGGCTGCCTCCGCTTCCTCCGGCGTGACGATATAGACGGGCGCCTTGGCGGTCCTGGCGGTTTCCAGCCGCTCGCGCTGGCGGGCGCTCAGCACCTGCTCGGGGTTCTGCAGCAGCCCGGTTGCGGAGACGACATGATCGGCGGGGACAGTCAGCGCGACGCGATAGTCGCCGAATTCCAGCGTGAATTCGCCCGCGTCCAGAAACGCCTTGTTGTGCCAGCCTTCATAGTCCGAATAGACCGCGAGCCGCGGAAACCACTGCGCGCCCTGAAAGATGCAGTTGCCGTCCTCGCCGGGCTGGGTGAAGCATTCATAGCCCGACCGTCCGTCGACGACCTTCTGTTCGGCGAGCGGAAAGGACCAGTCGATCGAGAACGTCGTCTCGCCGCCATTGCCCGCGACGGGCTGGGGCAGCTCGATCCGCATCAGGCTGTCGGTGATGGTAAAGGGTAGGGGCTGGCCGTCGGGCCCGCGCACCGCGGCGATGGTGAAGCCACCTTCCCATTCCTGCATCCGCTTGGCCCGGCGGATCTCGCCGATCGTGATCTTGTCCGACGCGGGCACGGTCAGGGTGCGTTCGGCGATCGAGTCCCGCTTGTACTGGTTCTGGTCGAGCAGCAGCCACAGATAGGGCAGGGCATCGGGCGAATTGTTGCGATAGCGGACCGTCTCGGTCCCGGTTACCGTCCTGCGCGCCTCGTCCAGCGTGACCCGCACGTCATAGTCGACCTTTTGCTGCCAGTAGCGATGCCCCGGTGCGCCCGATGCGTTGCGGTAATCCGTCGGCGTCGGCCAGTCCTCACCCTCCAGCTGGCGAAACTTGTCTTCCCAGCCGCCCTTGGTCTGGCGAACGGGATCGGCAAGCGCGGGCGCAACGGTGATCAGGCTGGCGCCCAGCAGCAACGCGGTCATTCGCAGCAAGTCGGATGGTCCTTCGATGACGGGATGTCCCTTCATCGTCGAGCGTGGTTGCCGGGCTGTCAAGCATGCTGGGGAACACCTGGCGCCGCCCGCCGTTGCCTTGTCTAGAAGGAGACTCGAAATGGATACGAGCGATACCATTGGTAGCCTTATGTTTTTTACGCTGATTGCGGTCGCGCTGATCGCGGTGGTGATGCTGGGCGTGTTCCTCCAGCGCCGGTCGAACCGTCATCCGATGGCCGATCAGCCCGAACGCAACGCGGCCGAAATCGAGGCGCATGTGATGCCGGAGCGCGACCGCAATCACCGCTGATCGGCCGGACCACCGGGGAAGCGCGCTGGCAGCGGAGTTGACCTGTCGTGCCGCGTCGGATTAACCCGGCGCGTCGCGCGGTCTTGCGGCCATTATAGAAGTCGACTTTGCCGACCCGATGCAGTCGCCCGGAAAGATCCTGATCGTCGAGGATGACGCACCGCTGCGCATCCTAGTCGCGCGCGCGCTTCGCGATTACGGTTACGAGCCGGTCGGCGTGTCGACCGCTGCGGAAATGTACCCGCTGCTCGAGGCCGGCGACTTTCAGGCGTTGCTGCTCGACATCATGTTGCCCGGCACCAACGGTCTCGACATTTGTCGTGCGGTGCGCGCGACGACATCCATCCCGATCATCATCATCTCTGCGCGCGGCCAGGAAAGCGACCGCATCGTCGGGCTTGAAATCGGCGCCGACGACTATCTTTCCAAACCGTTCGGCCCCGGCGAACTGATCGCGCGGATCCGCGCGGTGTTGCGCCGCGCGGGGGGCGCGCTGATGGCCGCGACAGCGGCGCGCGAAGTCCGCTTCCAGGGCTGGTGCATCGACACCTCGCGTCGCGAACTCGTCGCGCCCGACGGTTCGCAGGTGATGCTGTCGGGGGCGGAATACGACCTGCTGATCACACTCACCGACACCGCCCAGCGCGTCGTCAGCCGTGATTTCCTGCTCGAACAGTCGCGCGATCGGCTCGCGGGCGTGTCGGATCGCTCGGTCGACGTGCTGGTCAGCCGGCTGCGGTCGAAGCTGGGCTCGCACGCGGGCGGTGCCGACCTGATCAAGACGGTGCGCGGCGTCGGCTACATGTTCCTGCCTTCGGTCGAACGGCGATGAGGCGCGTCCGCCTGTGGCCCTCGGGCCTGACCGGGCGGGTGGCCCTCGTATTGCTCGCCGCGATCCTGGTCGAGTTCCTGGGCAGCGTGCTCGTCTTCGGCGAGGCGGAACGACTGCTGATGCGCAATGAACAGTCGCAGCGGATCGCCGAACAGCTCGTCGTCGCCGAACGCGTGATCCAGACGGCCGCCCCGGCCACGCGCGTACAGACCGCAACCGCGCTTTCGACCCGCCACGTCCGCTTCGACTGGTCGCGTCAGCCGCCCGGCATCGATCGCAAATCGGCGAAGACCGCAGCGATCGTCAGCGAAATCCTGTTGTGGGAGCCGACGCTCGCCCGCCATGCGCTGCGCCTGGGCACGCGGGACAAGGGTGGCGAGAGCTATCTGATCGGCGGCGTCCGGCTCGATGACGGGACGTGGCTCCAGTTCAAGTCGAACGAACCATTGACGCCGTGGGCGACGGCGATCGAGACGCTGCTGTCGGTCGCGATCGTCGCGCTGGCGGTCGTGCTGGTCGCGGCGGTGCTGGTCCGCACGCTTGCCGCGCCGCTGCGCGCGCTGGCGGCCGCGGCGGGCGAAATCGGCTTCGAGCATCGCGTCCATGTCGAGGGCGCGGGGCCGCGCGAGCTGAGCCAGCTCGCCGAGGCGCTCAACGCCATGCAGGACCGGATCGGGCAGCTGATCGACACCCGCACCCAGGCGCTGACCGCGGTCAGCCACGACCTGCGCACGCCGCTGTCGCGGCTGAAGATGCGGATCGGGGCGCCGGCGGCCGCACTGGATGCCGACGCCATGCGCGAGGATGTCGACGAAATGGAGGCGATGCTCACCTCGATCCTCGATTTCATGCGCGGCGGCGAGCTGGAAGCGCCGCGCCGGATCGATGTCGCCAGCCTGCTCCAGACGATCGCCGACGACGCCGCCGACATGGGGCACGATGTTAGCTATGCCGGTCCCGCGGGTCTGAACGCCATGGCACGCCCCGTGCTGCTGCGCCGCGCGATCACCAACCTGGTTGACAATGCCGTGCATTATGGCGGATCGGCGACGATCGGGCTGGAGGCCGGTCGTGGCGCGGGTGGTCGTGCGGGGCTCAACATCATCGTGCGTGACCGCGGGCCGGGGATCGACGCGGGAGAAATTGGGCGCGTCACCGAACCCTTCATGCGCGGCGATCATGCGCGTGCGCGCGATACGAAGGGGCTGGGGCTCGGCCTTGCCGTGGCCGATCAGGCCGCCCGCGTACACGGCGGCACGCTGACGCTTGAAAACGCCGATCCCGGGCTGCGCGCGACGCTGTTCCTGCCCGATCACGCCTGAATCGCCGCGCCTGCTCCAGCAACACTTTGTTACGTGCGGGCTGCGCCGCAGCAAAGAAGCCGCGCCATCTTCACAGCGACCACGCTGCGTGTCGGTCGGCTCGGGAGACGTTCCCGCCAAACGCCGGCGCGCAGCCGACAGGTGAAAGGCGTCGCGAACGATGGACATGAGCAACACACCGACCGGGCCGAAAGCGGGCTTCGACAAGCCGACGATGCGCGATCTGGCGGCATCGTTCGTCGTTTTCCTCGTCGCGCTGCCGCTTTGTCTCGGGATCGCGATCGCCTCCGGGGCGCCGCCCGAAGCCGGGCTGGTGACGGGCATCGTCGGCGGTATCGTCGTCGGTCTGCTCGCCGGTCAGCCGCTGCAGGTCAGCGGGCCGGCGGCGGGGCTGGCGGTCATTGTCTTTGACCTCATCCAGAAGCACGGCATCGAGACGCTCGGGCCGGTGCTGATGCTGGCCGGCGTCATCCAGCTCGTGGCCGGTGCGGCGCGGATGGGTGGATGGTTTCGCGGCGTTTCCCCGGCAGTCGTTCACGGCATGCTTGCCGGAATCGGCGCGCTGATCGTCGTCCAGCAGTTTCACGTCCTGTTCGATGATACCCCTCGCAGTTCGGGGCTCGCCAACCTGAAGGCCATTCCCGAACAGTTCATCGGCCTGACCCAGGGCAGCACGATCGCCGCGGTAATCGTCGGCCTCGTCACGATCGCCGGCATGGTCGGCTGGGAAAAGTTCAAGCCAGCGGCGCTCAAGCTCGTCCCCGGCGCCCTCGTCGGCGTCATGCTGGGCACCCTCGTTTCGCTGCTTGGGATGACCGCGGTGAAGCGGATCTCGCTCCCCGAAAACATCCTGGGCGGGCTCAACATCGCGGGCGGTTCTGACTTCGCCCGGCTGGCCGATCCCACCGTGATCGGGCTGGCGATCGCGATCGGCTTCATCGCCAGCGCGGAAACGCTGCTGTCGGCGGCGGCGGTCGACCGGATGCAGGATCGTACCCAGACCGACTATAACAAGGAACTGCGCGCCCAGGGCGTCGGCAATTTCCTTTGCGGGATGCTCGGGGCGCTCCCGATGACCGGCGTGATCGTCCGAAGCTCGGCCAATGTCCAGGCGGGCGCGACAACGCGCGCATCGACGGTGCTGCACGGCATCTGGCTGCTGGCGTTCGTCGCTTTCCTGCCTGCGGTGCTGGCGGTGGTGCCGACCGCGACGTTGGCCGGCGTGCTTGTCGTGACCGGGTGGAAGCTCGTCAAGTTCAAGGATGCCCGTCACCTGTTCGAGCGATATGGCCTGCTGCCGGCGGCGACCTGGGCGGTGACTTTCATTCTGGTGGTGACGGTCGACCTTTTGACCGGCGTCATGGTCGGCCTGGCGATGTCGATGCTGGAACTGGTGCCGCAACTGCGCCGCATCGGGTTCAAGGTCCATGAAAGCGGCAGCGCGGACGACCATCGCGTCGCCCTGACCGGCGGTGCGACCGTTCTGCAGATCAACCGGCTGACCAAGCTGCTCGACCGGTTGCCCGCGCGCGGACGACTGAAGCTCGACCTTTCGGGCCTGCATTTCGTCGATCACACCAGCAACGAATTGCTGGCGGAAACGCTCAAGCGCAAGCAGCGGTCGGGGCTGCGCGTCGAGCTGATCGGCGAAAACAGCCAGCGCGAGCGACTGGCTGCCAGCCTCGCCTGAGCGCAGCCCCGGCCGCTCGATCGTCACCGCGATCAATGCGCGACCCGCGGGGTCGCGCCGCTTCGCAGTCGCTGACCGCGCGTGTAGGGTGCGCCCGAATCGAACGGGGGACGGGGGTGGCGATGCGTCGAATTGCCTTGGGGCTGTTGCTGGTTGCGGGCAGCGCATCGGCGCAAACGAATGATCCGATTTTCCTGCCCGAGGACGTCGTTCGCGCCGCACCCGTAACCTTGCGTGGCGCGGACAATGCGGCGGCGGACGTCGCCCGCTTCCTGCTGGTGCGCAGTGCGCGCAACCCGGTACTCAGCGCGGACGGCCGCACCATCGCCTATCTGAGCGACGTGACCGGCGTGCCCCAGATCTGGGCGGTGCCCGCGACGGGCGGCGTGCCCGACCAGCTGACGTATGGCTCGGGCGTCGATTGGATCGAAGCCGCGCCGGGCGGCGGCTGGCTCTATGGCGCGGATACCGACGGGGACGAGCGGGTCGGCATGTACTGGCTGTCGGCCGATGGCACGCGCGAGCGCGAAGTCATCGCCAAGACGCCCGCATTTCGCCAGTTCGGCACCTGGTCGCCTGACGGCCAACGCTTCGCCTATGCGTCGACCGAGCGTAACGGCCGCGACTTCGACATTCATGTGGCGGATACCGCAACCGGCCGGAGCCGGCTGGTGTTCGAGGGCAAGGGCGGCTTCTATCCCGTTGCGTGGCAGCCGGGTGGTGATCGCGTCGTGGTCAGCGAGACGCGCGGCGGCCAGGGCAACAATCTCTATCTGCTCGACATCGCGACGGGGCGTGCCGAACCCTTGTTCAAGCCGCGCGACACCGCCGAATATATCGGGGCGGAATTTTCGCCCGACGGCAAAAGCCTGTATCTCGCGAGCAACGAGGGCAGCGATCATCACCGCCTGATCCGCTACGACATCGCGACGCGGCAGACGACCGTGCTTGCCGATCCCGGCCGCGACATCGACGGCGTGACGCTTGGCGCCGACGGCCGTTATCTGGCCTGGACGACGATCGAGACCGGCTTTTCGCACCTGTATGTGCGCGACCTCAGCACGGGCCGCGACGTAACGGTGCCCGATCTGCCGCGCGGCGTCTTCACGATGCGATTTGCGGCCGGGGCGCCGGTGCTGGTCATCAACGCCAACGGGCCGACGACTGCGGGCGAGGTGCGCGTGTGGCGCGTGCCGGACGCGCACGCAACGGTGGCGGTGCCTGCCGACACGCCGGGGCTCGATCTGGCGACGATGGTCGTGCCCGAACCGGTGGCGTTTCCCGCTCGCGACGGCGCGCCGCTCACCGGTCTGCTCTACATGCCGCGCCTGGCGGCCGGTGCGCCGTTGCCGCCGGTCTACCTCAAGGTTCATGGCGGGCCGAGCGCCTATGCCGCGCCCACATTTTCGGCGGAGACGCAATATTATGTGTCGCGCGGCATCGCCGTCCTCGACTTCAACTATCGCGGCTCGACCGGGCAGGGCAAGGCGTTCGCCGAACTGAACGACCGCGAGAAGAAGGTCGACGAGGTCGGCGACCTCGCCGATGCCGTGGCCTGGCTCAAGTCCACCGGCCGGGTCGATGCGTCGCGGGTCGCGGTCGGCGGCGGGTCCTATGGCGGCTACCTGACCAATCAGGCGCTCGGTACTTATCCCGATCTGTTCATTGCCGGCGTCTCGGCGGTCGGCGTGTCCGACTGGGTGACCGCGCTGGAGGGCGCAAGCCCGGCGCTCAAGGCCGCCGACCGGCTCGAATTCGGCGACATCGCCGATCCCAGGGTGCGCGCCTTTTTCGCGAAGCTGTCGCCGATCAACAATGTCGACAAGATCAAGGCCCCGCTGCTCGTCATGCACGGGGCCAATGATCCGCGCGATCCGGTGAGCGAGAGCGACCGCCTGGTCGCCGGCATCCGCGCCAATGGTGGGCAGGTGACCTATCTGCGCTTTCCCGACGAAGGCCATGGCATCGCCCGGCTCAATAATCGCGTCCACGCCTATCGCCGCGTGGCCGAATTTCTGGAACAGCGATATGCGCAGGCGCGCGGCGGCCAATAGGCGGGTCGGCGCGCATTCGCGCATCTTTTCGGCGGACGAGCCCGTTTTTCCCGGCGCGCGCGGGGGGATTTACGGGTGCTTGGTAAGGTTTAGGATCGCATCATGACGAGGGAGGACGACGATGCGCGCCGCGCCAGGCTGACGGCCGCGCTGGAGCGTGTGGGCAGGGGGGATCGTGACGCATTGCGCGACGTCTATGACATGACCGCCGCGAAACTATTCGGCATTTGCCTGCGTATCTCGAAAGATCGGGAGATCGCCGAGGATATTTTGCAGGACGTGTTCATCAAGGTGTGGAACCGCGCGGGGCGGTTTGAGGCGGGGCGGGCAAGCCCGATCACGTGGCTGAGCGTCATCGCGCGCAACACCGCGATCGACTGGCGCCGCGCCCAGCCGCGTGCGCGCTTCGTCGATCAGGATCACGCGATGGACGTCGCCGATGACCGGCCCGATGCGGTGGCGGCGATCGGCGCGGCGCAACAGCGCGCGCGCGTCCTCGACTGCCTCGACGCGCTCGACCCGCGCCAGCGCGATGCGATCCGCCAGGCCTTTTTCGACGGGTTCACCTATGCCGAGCTGGCCGACCGGCTGCAGGTGCCGCTCGGCACGATGAAGAGCTGGGTGCGCCGCGGCCTGCTCCAGATGCGGGAGTGCGTGGGCGATGCCTGATCCCGCGATGACCGACGAGGAGCGCGACGTGCTCGCGGCCGAACTGGCGCTCGGCGTGCTCGACGGGGCCGAACGCGCGGCCGCCCAGCGCCTCCGGCTCAGCGATCCCGATTTCGCGGCAGCGGTCGAGCGTTGGGCGAGCCAGCTTGCACCGATGAACGACGCCGCCGCCGATGTCGCGCCCGACGACGGCGTGTGGGCGGGCATCGACCGGCGGCTGGGCGGTCCGGCGGAAGCGCCGGGGGATGCCGACGATGCGCGCGTCGTCATGCTGGAGCGCCGCGTGCGCGGATGGCGCTCGGGCGCGTTCGTCTCCGGTGCAGTCGCCGCGGCGCTGGCGCTGGTGATGATCCTGCGTCCGGCACCCGCACCCGTTGAGATCGTCCGCGCGCCCGACCAGCTCGTGCTTGCGCAGTTGACCGGCAGCCCGGACGGCGCGCTGCTCGCGGCGCGATATGATCCCGAACCCGGGGCGCTGCGCATTCGCGCCATCGCTCTGCCGGAGGGCGAGCGCGCCGGGCCGCAGCTCGCGCCCGAGCTCTGGGTCATCCCTGACGATGGCGTACCGCGGTCGCTTGGCCTCGTGGCCCAGACGGGCACGAGCATCGTCGCGGTCGCGCCGGAGAACCGCGCCTTCATCCGCGACGGCGCGACGCTGGCGATCACCATCGAGCCTGTGGCCGGTGCACCCCACGCCGCGCCCGGCAGCGCGCCGGTCGCCGCCGGAAAAATTTCCACGCTCTGATGCATCCGGCCCGCTTCGGGCTGCGTAGCTTCCTCCGCATCCCCCGATGAGGGTTGCGGGAATTCAGGAAGGAAGCTCGAATGACGAAGCGTGTTCTCAGCCGCGTGTCGATGTCGGCGCTGGGCGCCGTCGCCCTGCTCGCCGGATCGGCGGTGATCGCCAAGGATTACCCGATGGTCGGCGGTGCCGCGATGTATCCGACCAAGACGATCGTCGAAAATGCGGTCAATTCAAAGGATCACACGACGCTGGTCGCCGCGGTGAAGGCGGCGGGGCTGGTCGACACCCTGTCCGGCCCGGGTCCGTTCACCGTGTTCGCGCCGACCAATGCCGCCTTTGCCAAGCTGCCCGCCGGAACGGTCGAGACGCTGGTGAAGCCGGAGAACAAGGCGACGCTGACCTCGATCCTCACCTATCATGTCGTGCCGGGCAAGCTGATGGCGGCCGATGTCGCCAAGGCCGTCGCGGCCGGCGGCGGCAAGGCGATGCTGACCACGGTCAACGGCGCCAAGCTGACCGTCAGCAAGTCGGGTTCGGGCTATATGCTCACCGATACCAAGGGCGGCACCGCCAATATCACGATCGCCGATGTCGGCCAGTCGAACGGCGTCATTCACGTGATCGACGGGGTGGTCCTGCCCTGATCTGACGGGACGTTACGGTTTGGCGCGGCAATTTCCCGGGCCGCGCCGGGACGCCGATCGATCGTCGCCCCCTTTCGATCGACGGCGTCAATCCAGGCCGGGGGTGGTTGCCCTCCGATTTGCCATCCCCGGCGCCGCCGCCCGGTCGTTCCCACCGGGCGGCGGCACTTTTTCGCGGGATGTCAGGTCAGCACCAGCTTGGCACCCGCGATCAGCAGCACGAGCCCCAGCACCTGGAACAGCCGCGTCGACGGCAGGCGCACGACGCCCAGATGCGTGCCGATCAGCGCACCCGACGCCACGGCGGCGACGAACCACGGCAGCTCTGCCGGCAGGCGCCCGACGCTGGACAGGTTTCCGGCAAGCCCCGCGATCGAATTGCACAGGATGAAGACGGCGGCGATGCCGCTCGCGCGGCGTGGCGCCGCCCAGCCGCAAAAGAGCAGCACGGGGCTGAGGAAGATGCCCCCGCCGGTGCCGGTCAGCCCGGACAAAAGACCGATTCCCGCCCCGCCGAGGAGTCCCGCCAGAACCGGGGGCGCGGTAATCATGCGCTGGCGGTCGAGCGGGCGCGGCCACAACAGCCGGATGCCCGCCAGCCACAGCACCACGCCGACGATCGGGCGGTAAAGCTCGGCGGGCAGCTGCACCGCGCCGCCGAGGAATGCGAAGGGCACCGCACCGGCGATGAAGGGCAGGGCGGTGCGCAGGTCGAACTGGCCCGCCCGCACGAAGCGCCAGCTGGTAAAGCTCGCGACCAGGATGTTGAGGACGAGCGCGGTCGGCTTCATCGTCTCGGGCGCGAAGCCGACGAGCGCCATGATCGCCAGATAGGCGGATGCGCCGGCATGGCCGACCGAGGTGTAGAGCAACGCGCCAATCCCCATCAGGAGCGCGGTGAGCAGGATCAGGTCGGGGGCCATGCCGCGCCGTCCTATCGGGTGTGCGCGTAAAACGAAACCGCCATGGCGACGATCGCGTCGCTGCAGTATGTCCGGTGGGGGGGCGTCGAACGAATGGCGGGGCGATGACCTGGGACGATGAATATCTGGGCATCGGGGCCGCCGTCCTGGCGGGACTGCTGATCGGCATCGAACGTGGCTGGAAACTGCGCGATGCCGCAGCGGGCAGCCGGGTTGCCGGCGTGCGGACGTTCAGCCTGCTGGGATTGCTCGGCGGCATGGCCGGGCTGATCGGACGCGGAGACCAGATATTCGCCGCCGCGGCGCTGATCACCGCGGCCGCCGCAACCATCGTCATCGGTTACGTGCGCAGCGCGACCCTGGCCGCGCGGCTGGACGCCACATCGGCCATTGCCGGTATCGTCACGCTCGCGCTCGGACTGCTCGCCGGCGGTGGGCGGCCGGTATTGGGGATCGCCGGTGCCGCGCTGGCGATGCTGATCCTTGCGGCCCGGCGCGAGCTGCACGCCTTTATCGACCGGCTGGACGCGCAGGACGTGAAATCGGCGGCGCGCTTCGCCGTCATCGCGGTCGCGGTACGGCCCTTCCTCCCGGCGGGCAACTACGGTCCCTATGACGCCTGGAACCCGCAGTCGCTCTGGCTTGTCGTCGTGCTGGTCACCGGCTTCTCCTTTGCCGGCTTTGTCGCGAACCGGCTGTTCGGGGCGCGGCACGGGACGATCGCGACGGCGGTGATCGGCGGCGCCTACAGCTCGACCGCCGTCACCCAGTCGCTGGCACAGACGCTGCGATCCGAAACGGCGGGCGGGGCGGAATGCGCCGGCATCGCGCTGGCATCTGCCGTCATGTATCTGCGTGTCGGCGTTCTCGTCGCGATGCTTGCCCCCATGGTTTTTCCTGCGTTTCTGGTGTTGATCGCGCCGGCTTTCGTCGTTTCGGCGCTGGCGGGACTTTGGTTGTTGCGCACCTCGATTGCGGGCCATCGCACGCCGCCACCCGGCAATCCGATCGCGCTGTTGCCCGCGCTCGCCTTTGTCGTGTTCATCGCGATCGCGGCGGTGGTGGTACGCTGGGCGGAGGGGCGGTTCGGGGCTAGCGGGATTGCGATCCTGATCCTCATCATGGGGAGCCTGGATGTCGATGCGGCGATCGTCACCGTCGGCGGGCTCGATGCCGGTGCGATCGCGCCGACGCTGGCCGCCCTGGCGCTTGGCGGCACGGTGCTCGCCAACATGGCGGTAAAGCTGGGAATCACCATCGGCTATGCCCGATCACGCGGGCGCGATGCCGCAATCGCGCTGGCGGCCAGCATGGCCGCGCTGGCGCTGGCGCTCGCCTGGGGGTGGTTCGGCCGTTAAGCGGCATGTGCCGGGTTGACCAGTCGGCCGATTGGCGCTGGACTGACGTCCTCGATGCGATGGTGGGGAGCGCGCATGTTGATGGGTATCCTGAGCAGCCTGGCCGCCCTGTTCGCGCCGTCGGCGGCGTCGGGACAGGCTGCGCCCGCAACCTGCGCGGTCGAACCGGCGCTGCCGCGCGAATGGCAACGCTGGCCGATGCGGATCGGCGTATCCGCCGCCGCATCGTCCGCGACCATGTCTGTGATCCGCGTCGACCAGGCATTTGACGTGACGCTGGTGCCCGGCAGCCTTGCCCGCTTCGTCGTGCCGCCCGGGCGCAAGCCGGAAACCGGCGGCCATGCCGGGCTGGTCGAGCTGAACGTGATCCAGCCGGGGCTGCATCAGGTCGCGCTCGGGAGCGCCGCGTGGGTCGACATCGTCCAGAACGGACGAACGATCGCATCGGTCGATCACGGACATGGCCCGGAATGCTCGGGCATCCGCAAGATCGTGACCTTCAATCTCCAGCCCGGACGCTACGTCATCCAGCTGTCGGGGGCGGCGGATCCCGCGTTGGCGCTGATGGTCCGCCGCCGCGAAGCGCGCGAACTGCGCCAGTCCGGCGGGATGTAGCGCCGGATCGAGCGCGGGCAATCGAGGTGGGTTTCTCGATTTCGCTCGAAATCAACGGGGTTCGGAGGCGCGAGGCATTCACAGCCTGTTCGTTTCGCACTCAGCCCCGTCCGTTTCGCGCTCAGGGCTCGTTCGGTTCGAGCTCAGCGCCCGTTCGTTTCGAGCGACGTCGAGAAACGCATGACCCGCTGACCGAAAAACGCCGCCGCCGGGCATCCCCGACGGCGGCGTTTTCATGTGACAGCCGGTATCCGGGCAAGGGGGCTTATTCCTCGTTCAGATACTCGCCCGCATCCGCATCGGTGCCGTGGCCGCTGGCGGCGACCTTGCCGAGCGGATCGTCGCCGGTGCCCTGGGCATCGCGGGTGCTGCGCGCCAGTTCGGCTTCATGCTCTTCAGCCGCCGAATTGGGCGCGATCAGCGACACTTCCTGCATGCGGCGCGCGGCAACCCGCATCGCGGCATCGCGCGACGAGGCCGCGACGCGCAGGCGGTTCATGCCCGCACCCGTGCCCGCCGGGATCAGGCGGCCGACAATCACGTTTTCCTTCAGGCCGATCAGCGTGTCCTGCTTGCCCTGGACCGCCGCCTCGGTGAGGACGCGGGTGGTCTCCTGGAACGACGCCGCCGAGATGAAGCTGCGGGTCTGCAGCGACGCCTTGGTGATGCCGAGCAGCACGGGCTTGCCCTGGGCGCGCGCCTGGCCGGGGGCCAGCTTTTCGTTGATCGCGTCCATCTCCTCGCGATCGACCTGCTCGCCGACCAGCAGCGTGGTGTCGCCGCTTTCGATGATCTCGACCTTCTGCAGCATCTGGCGAACGATCACCTCGATGTGCTTGTCGTTGATCTTCACGCCCTGCAGTCGATAGACTTCCTGGATTTCGCTGACCAGATATTCGGCCAGCGGCTCGATGCCGAGCACTTCCAGAATGTCGTGCGGATCGGGGCTGCCGCCGATCAGGTTGTCGCCGCGCTTGACGTAATCGCCTTCCTGCACGTCGATGACCTTCGACTTCGGCACCAGATATTCCACGACCTCGCCGCCGTCCTCGGGCTGGATGCCGATCTTGCGCTTGGCCTTGTAATCCTTGCCGAACACGACACGGCCGCTGACCTTGGCGATGATCGCGTTCTCCTTGGGCTTGCGGGCCTCAAAGAGTTCGGCGACGCGCGGCAGACCGCCGGTGATGTCGCGGGTCTTGGCCGCTTCGCGGCTGACACGTGCCAGCACGTCGCCGCCCTTCACCTCGGCCCCGTCCTCGACCGACAGCGTCGCGCCCGGCGCGAGCATGTAGCGGCCGGCCTCGCCCGAACCCGAATCGAGCAGGGTCAGGCGCGGACGAAGATCCTCCTTCGCCTTGCCACGATATTCGGTGACGACGCGCTGGGTGATCCCGGTCGCTTCGTCGGCCTGTTCGGTCAGCGTCTTGCCGTCGATCAGGTCGACATACTTCACGATACCGGGATTTTCCGTGATCACCGGCATGGTGAACGGGTCCCATTCGGCCAGCCGGTCGCCGGTCTTCACCTGGTCGCCGTCCTCGAACATCACATAGGCGCCGTACGGGATGCGGTGCACCGCGCGCTCGCGGCCTTCCTCGTCGATGATCGCCAGCTCCGCCGAACGCGACAGCACGACGCGACGGCCGCGCTGGTCGACGATCATGCGCACGTCGCGGAACTCGATCGTGCCGTCGCTGGTCGCTTCCAGGTTCGACTGCTCGTTGAGCTGCGCCGCGCCGCCGATGTGGAACGTCCGCATCGTCAGCTGCGTGCCCGGCTCGCCGATCGACTGCGCCGCGATGACGCCGACCGCTTCGCCGATATTCACCGGCGTGCCGCGCGCCAGGTCACGGCCATAGCATTTGCCGCACACGCCGATCTTGGCTTCGCAGACCAGCGGCGAGCGGATCTTGACGCCCTGGGTCCCGACCGCCTCGATCTGGGTGATGTGCGCCTCGTCGAGCAGCGTGCCGACCGGGATCACGACTTCGCCCGTCTTCACGTCGACGATGTCCTCGGCCGTGGTGCGGCCCAGGATGCGTTCGCCCAGCGACGCGATGGTCGATCCGCCCTGAACGATCGCCTTCATTTCCAGCGCGCGTTCGGTGCCGCAATCTTCCTCCATGACGACGCAGTCCTGGCTGACATCGACCAGACGGCGGGTCAGGTAGCCCGAATTCGCCGTCTTGAGCGCGGTGTCGGCCAGGCCCTTGCGGGCGCCGTGGGTTGAGTTGAAGTACTCAAGGACGGTCAACCCCTCCTTGAAGTTCGAGATGATCGGCGTTTCGATGATCTCGCCCGACGGCTTCGCCATCAGGCCGCGCATGCCCGCCAGCTGCTTGATCTGTGCCTGCGAACCACGCGCGCCCGAATGCGCCATCATGTAGATCGAGTTGATCGGCTTCTCGCGGCCCGTTTCCGGGTCCTTCTTCACCGCCTTGATCTCGTCCATCATCGCGACGGCGACCTGGTCGCCGCAACGCGACCAGGCGTCGATCACCTTGTTGTACTTTTCCTGCTGGGTGATCAGGCCGTCCTGGTACTGCTGCTCATAATCCTTCACCAGCGCGCGGGTCTCGTCGACCATCGCTTCCTTGGCGTCGGGGATGATCATGTCGTCCTTGCCGAACGAGATGCCGGCCTTGAACGCGTGCTGGAAGCCCAGCGTCATGATGCCGTCGGCGAACAGCACCGTCTCCTTCTGGCCGGTGTGGCGATAGACGGTGTCGATGACGTCGCCGATTTCCTTCTTCGTCAGCAGGCGGTTGATCGTCTCGAACGGGACGCGATGCGACTGGGGCAGCTTCTCGCCCAGCAGCAGCCGGCCCGGCGTCGTTTCGACCCGCTTGAGGTAGCTGTTGCCGGCCTCGTCGACCTGGGGCACGCGCGTCGTCACCTTGGTGTGCAGCGTCACCGCACCGGTATCGAGCGCGTGGTGCACCTCCGCCATGTCGGACAGGAGCATGCCTTCGCCCGGCTCGCCTTCCTTCATCATCGACAGGTAATAGATGCCCAGCACCATGTCCTGCGACGGCACGATGATCGGCTTGCCGTTGGCGGGCGACAGGATGTTGTTGGTCGACATCATCAGCACGCGCGCTTCCAGCTGCGCCTCGAGGCTCAGCGGCACGTGCACGGCCATCTGGTCCCCGTCGAAGTCGGCGTTGAATGCCGAGCAGACCAGCGGGTGAAGCTGGATCGCCTTGCCTTCGATCAGCACCGGCTCGAACGCCTGGATGCCCAGGCGGTGGAGCGTCGGCGCGCGGTTCAGGAGAACCGGGTGCTCGCGGATCACCTCGTCCAGGATGTCCCAGACTTCCTTGCGCTCCTTCTCGACCCACTTCTTGGCCTGCTTGAGCGTCATCGACAGCCCCTTGGCGTCGAGGCGCGCGTAGATGAACGGCTTGAACAGCTCGAGTGCCATCTTCTTGGGCAGGCCGCACTGGTGCAGCTTCAGTTCCGGCCCGGTCACGATGACCGAACGACCCGAATAGTCGACGCGCTTGCCGAGCAGGTTCTGACGGAAGCGGCCCTGCTTGCCCTTCAGCATGTCGGACAGCGACTTCAGCGGACGCTTGTTGGCGCCCGTGATCGTGCGGCCGCGGCGGCCATTGTCGAACAGCGCATCGACGGCTTCCTGCAGCATGCGCTTTTCGTTGCGGACGATGATGTCCGGCGCGCGCAGTTCCATCAGGCGCTTCAGGCGATTGTTGCGGTTGATGACGCGGCGATACAGGTCATTGAGGTCCGACGTCGCGAACCGGCCGCCGTCGAGCGGCACCAGCGGACGCAGCTCGGGCGGAATGACCGGCACGACGTCCAGGATCATCCACTCGGGACGATTGCCCGATTCCAGGAAGCTTTCGACGACCTTCAGCCGCTTGATGATCTTCTTGGGCTTGAGTTCCGACTTGGTGACCGCCAGTTCCTCGAGCAGCGCGGAACGCTCGCCTTCGAGGTCGAGGTCCATCAGCATCTGCTTGACCGCTTCCGCGCCGATGCCGGCCGAGAACGCGTCCTCGCCATACTGGTCCTGCGCGTCGAGCAGCTCGTCCTCGGTCAGCAGCTGATACTTCTCAAGCGGGGTCAGGCCCGGCTCGATCACAATATAGCTCTCGAAATAGAGCACGCGCTCGAGCTGCTTGAGCTGCATGTCGAGCAGCAGGCCGATGCGGCTCGGCAGCGACTTCAGGAACCAGATGTGCGCGACCGGCGCGGCCAGTTCGATATGGCCCATGCGCTCGCGGCGGACCTTCGAGACGGTGACCTCGACGCCGCACTTTTCGCAGACAATGCCCTTGTACTTCATGCGCTTGTACTTGCCGCACAGGCACTCGTAATCCTTGATCGGACCGAAGATGCGCGCGCAGAACAGGCCGTCACGCTCGGGCTTGAACGTGCGGTAGTTGATCGTCTCGGGCTTCTTGATCTCGCCGAACGACCACGACCGGATGCGATCAGGCGACGCGATGCCGATCTGAATCTGGTCAAAGGTTTCCGGCTTGGCGATCGGATTGGCGAAATTGGTCAGTTCGTTCATTTCTGTTCCATCCTTCAGCCCCTCTCCCGCTTGCGGGAGAGGAAGGGGCCCGCCCGCAACGCGGGTGGGAAGGTGAGGGCGAGTCGGCGATTAGGCCCTCACCCCGACCCTCTCCCGCAAGCGGGAGAGGGGGATTGGTGGTGTCGGCTACTCCGCAGCGATCTGGACGCCGTCCTCGTCGAAGCCCAGTTCAGCGGTCTTCAACTCGACGTTCAGGCCCAGTGAGCGCATTTCCTTGACCAGCACGTTGAAGCTCTCCGGAATGCCGGCCTCGAAGGTGTCGTCGCCTTTGACGATCGCCTCATAGACCTTGGTGCGCCCGACCACGTCGTCGGACTTCACCGTCAGCATTTCCTGGAGCGTGTACGCCGCGCCATAGGCCTGCAGCGCCCACACTTCCATTTCGCCGAAGCGCTGGCCGCCGAACTGCGCCTTGCCGCCCAGCGGCTGCTGGGTGACCAGGCTGTACGGCCCGATCGAACGCGCGTGGATCTTGTCATCCACCAGGTGGTGCAGCTTGAGCATGTAGATGATGCCCACCGTCACCTTGCGGTCGAACGCATCGCCCGTGCGGCCGTCATACAGGACCGACTGGCCCGACGTATCGAGGCCGGCCAGGTCCAGCATCGCCGACACGTCGCTTTCGCGCGCGCCATCGAACACCGGCGTGCCCATCGGAATGCCGGTGCGGACATTGTGCACCAGCTCCTCGATCTGCTCGGGCGTGCGCTGCTCGATCTCGCCGGCATAATGCTCGCCATAGACGGTCTTCAGCCGCTCGCGCACCGCGTCGGGCATCTGGCCCGCCGCCGCGTCGGGATTGGCCTCGCGCCAGTCCTCCAGCATCGTCGCGACCTGCATCCCCAGGTTGCGCGCCGCCCAGCCGAGATGCGTCTCGAAGATCTGGCCGACATTCATGCGGCTGGGCACGCCCAGCGGGTTGAGCACCAGGTCGACCGGCGTTCCGTCCTCCAGGAAGGGCATGTCCTCCTGCGGCAGGATGCGGCTGATCACGCCCTTGTTGCCGTGACGGCCGGCCATCTTGTCGCCCGGCTGCAGCTTGCGCTTCACCGCAACGAACACCTTGACCATCTTGAGCACGCCCGGCGGCAGCTCGTCGCCACGCTCCAGCTTCTCGCGGCGATCGTGGAACTTGTCCGTAATCTTCTTCGCCGCTTCGTCATACTGGGCCTTCACCGCTTCCAGGTTCGACTGCATCGCGTCGTCCTGCACGGCGAACTTCCACCATTCGTGGCGCTCGACCGAATCGAGCAGCTCGTCGGTGATCTCGACGCCCTTCTTCAGGCCCTTGGGTGCAGCCGTCGCGACCTGACCGATCAGCATCTCGCGCAGCCGCGACCAGGTCGCACGGTTCAGGATCGAACGCTCGTCGTCCGAATCCTTTTTCAGCCGCTCGATTTCCTCGCGCTCGATCGCCATCGCGCGCTCGTCCTTGTCGATGCCGTGACGGTTGAACACGCGCACTTCGACGACCGTCCCGGCGACGCCCGGCGGCAAGCGCAGCGACGTGTCGCGCACGTCGGACGCCTTTTCGCCAAAGATCGCACGGAGCAGCTTCTCTTCCGGGGTCATCGGCGATTCACCCTTGGGGGTGATCTTGCCGACCAGGATGTCGCCCGGCTCCACTTCGGCGCCGATATAGACGATGCCCGCCTCGTCGAGGTTGCGCAGCGCTTCCTCGCCGACATTGGGGATGTCGCGGGTGATGTCTTCCGGCCCCAGCTTGGTGTCGCGGGCCATGACCTCGAACTCCTCGATGTGGATCGAGGTGAAGACGTCGTCCTTCACGATCCGTTCGGAGATCAGGATCGAATCTTCGTAGTTATAGCCATTCCACGGCATAAACGCGACGAGCGCGTTGCGTCCGAGCGCCAGCTCGCCGAACTCGGTCGACGGGCCGTCGGCGATCACGTCGCCGGGATTGACCACGTCGCCCACCTTCACCAGCGGGCGCTGGTTGATGCAGGTGTTCTGGTTCGACCGCTGGAACTTCATCAGGGTATAGATGTCGACGCCGCTTTCGGTGGCATCGACCTCACCCGTCGCGCGCACCACGATGCGGCTCGCATCGACCTGGTCGACGATGCCGGCGCGGCGCGCCGAAATCGCAGCACCCGAATCGCGCGCCACGGTTTCTTCCATGCCGGTGCCGACGAACGGCGCTTCCGCCTTCACCAGCGGCACCGCCTGGCGCTGCATGTTCGAACCCATCAGCGCGCGGTTGGCGTCATCGTTTTCCAGAAACGGAATGAGCGACGCCGCAACCGACACCAGCTGCTTGGGGCTGACGTCCATCAGCGTGATCTGGTCGCGCATCGCCATCAGGAACTCGCCCGCCTGACGTGCGGAGACCAGCTCCTCGGCGAACGAGCCATCCGGATTGAGCTCGGCCGACGCCTGGGCGACCGTGTGCTTCTGCTCTTCCATCGCCGACAGATAGACGACGTCGTTGGTCACCTTGCCGTCGATCACCTTGCGGTACGGCGTTTCGATGAAGCCGTACTTGTTGACCCGGCTGAACGTCGCGAGGCTGTTGATCAGGCCGATGTTCGGACCTTCCGGCGTCTCGATCGGACAGATGCGGCCATAATGCGTCGGATGGACGTCGCGGACCTCGAAGCCCGCCCGTTCGCGGGTCAGGCCGCCCGGCCCGAGCGCCGAGACGCGGCGCTTGTGCGTGACTTCCGACAGCGGATTGGTCTGGTCCATGAACTGCGACAGCTGCGACGATCCGAAGAACTCGCGCACCGCGGCGACCGCCGGCTTGGCATTGATCAGGTCGTTGGGCATGACGGTCGAGACATCGACCGACGACATGCGCTCCTTGACCGCGCGTTCCATGCGCAACAGGCCGACGCGATACTGGTTCTCCAGCAATTCACCGACCGAACGCACGCGGCGGTTGCCGAGATTGTCGATGTCGTCGACTTCGCCCTTGCCGTCCTTCAGGTTCACCAGCGTCTTGACGACTTCCAGGATATCCTCGGTGCGCAGCGTCGTCACCGTGTCCGGGCAGTCCAGGTCAAGGCGCATGTTGAGCTTGACGCGGCCCACCGCCGACAGATCGTAGCGGTCGGGATCGAAGAACAGGCCCGCGAACAGCGATTCCGCAGTCTCCAGCGTCGGCGGCTCGCCGGGGCGCATGACGCGGTAGATGTCGCTCAGCGCCTGTTCGCGCTCTTCCGCCTTGTCGGCGGCCAGCGTGTTGCGGATCCACGGACCCGTCGTCACATGGTCGATGTCGAGCAGCTCGATCCGGTCGAGCCCGGCCTTGTCGAGCTTTTCCAGGTTTTCCGCCGACACTTCGTCGCCGGCCTCGATATAGATTTCGCCGGTCGCTTCGTTGATCAGGTCATAGGCCGAATAACGGCCATAGATTTCGTCGGTCGGGATCAACAGCGTGGTCAGGCCGTCCTTCGCCGCCTTGTTCGCAGCGCGCGGGCTGATCTTCTGCCCCGCCGGGAACACGACTTCGCCCGAATTGGCGTCGACGATGTCGAACGTCGGCTTGGTGCCGCGCCAGTTTTCCGGCGCGAACGGGATCTGCCAGCCATTGGGTCCGCGCAGGAAGGTGACGCGGTTGTAGAAGTGGTTGAGGATCTCCTCGCCATTCAGCCCCAGCGCATAAAGCAGCGTCGTGACCGGCAGCTTGCGCTTGCGGTCGATGCGGACGTTGACGATGTCCTTGGCGTCGAACTCGAAATCGAGCCACGAGCCGCGATAGGGGATGACGCGCGCGGCGAACAGGTACTTGCCCGACGCATGGGTCTTGCCGCGATCATGATCGAACAGCACGCCCGGCGAACGGTGCATCTGGCTGACGATCACGCGCTCGGTGCCGTTGACGATGAACGTGCCGTTCTCCGTCATCAGCGGCATGTCGCCCATGTAAACGTCCTGCTCCTTGATATCGAGCACCGAGCGGGCTTCGGTATCCGGATCCACCTCGAACACGATCAGGCGCAGCGTGACGCGCATCGGGGCGGCATAGGTGATGCCGCGCTGGCGGCATTCTTCCTGGTCGAACTTCGGCGGCTCGAGTTCGTAATTCACGAAATCAAGCTCGGCGGTGCCGGCGAAATCGCGGATCGGGAACACGCTGCGCAGCGTCTTTTCCAGGCCCGAGACATAGCCGATCGACGGGTCGGAGCGCAGGAACTGCTCGTAGCTTTCGCGCTGGACCTCGATCAGGTTCGGCATTTCCACGACTTCGTGGATGTCGCCGAAGACCTTGCGGATGCGGCGCTTCATCGTGCCGCCCTCGATCGCCTTGCTCTCGATTGCCTTGGTTGCCATGAAAAGGGGTCGCCTCTGGTTCGATCAAAAACAGGTCGAGCCCGCCAGTTGCGGCAAGGCTCGCACGCAGACGACGCCAAAAGGCCGCGTGCCACCCCGGCTGGGGCAAGACAGCGGCTTTCGGCGTCGTGTGAACCCGTGACCCATTCGTCCGATGCGCTGCGCGACGGCGCATCATTTCCCGATCAGCAGGTGAACGCGGATATATGAACCGTGGCGCGGCTTGTCAAACCGGCGAGTGCGCCCTTCTGCCCGCGCACGATCCCCGGCGGGGGCCAAACGTCCCTGCCGCCCGCAACCCCCCTTGGCGATCGCACAAAGCCGCTGTAGCATCTCGCTAACACAGCCGAATGGGGAGATCAGCCATGCGATTCCGAACTCTGGCGGCGAGCCTTGTGCTCGGCGTCGCAACGCTTGCGCCCGCCGCGCCGGCGCTGGCGCAGCAGGCGGCACCCGCCCGCGTCGCGATCGATACGCAGTATTTCACGCTGCCCAACGGGCTCCGCGTGGTGATGTCGAAGGACAATATCGCGCCCACCGTCACGGTCGGCGTCTATTACGGCATCGGCTTCCGCATCGAACCGCGCGAGCGCACGGGCTTCGCGCATCTGTTCGAGCATCTGATGTTCCAGGGATCGGCCAACGCGCCCAAGGGCGTGTTCGACAGCACGATCACCAATTCCGGCGGGGTCAACAACGGGTCCACCCGGTTCGACTTCACCAACTATTTCGAAATCGTGCCCTCGAACGCGCTGGAGCGCATCCTGTGGCTGGAGGGCGACCGCATGGCGCGCCCGGTCATCAACGATGAAGTGCTGAAGAATCAGCAGGGCGTCGTCGGCAACGAGGTCAAGGTCAACGTCCTCAACCAGCCCTACAGCACCTGGCCGTGGATCGATCTGCCGATGCTGGCCAACACCAACTGGTACAACAGCCACAATTTCTACGGCGACCTGACCGAGATCGAAGCGGCGACGGTCGAGGACGCCAAGCAGTTCTTCGACGCCTTCTACCGCCCGTCCAACGCCGTGCTCGTCATCGCGGGCGACATCGATTACGCCGCGACCCGCGCGATGGTGCAGAAATATTTCGGCGCGATCCCCAAGAAGGACGCGGTCAAGCTGCCCGACATTTCCGAGCCGCGCCAGACCGAGGAGAAGGTGAAGAGCCGCGTCGACGCGCTGGCGCCAAAGCCCGGCTATGCCGCGGGCTATCACGTCCCTGCGCGCGGCACGCCCGAATGGTATGCCATGGGGCTGATCGACCAGATCCTCGTCCAGGGCGAGGACAGCCGGCTGTATCGCAAGCTTGTCCAGGAATCCGGCATCACCGGCGATATCTCCGGCGGCATCAACGCGCTGCTCGGCAACATGTACAATTACAACGGGCCGATGCTGTGGAGCTTCAGCCTCGTCCACGACGCGACGCACAAGCCCGAGGACGTGACCAAGGCGGTCGACGAAGTGATCGAGGCCCTGCGCACGACCAAGGTCGGCGCGGAGGAGCTGGCCCGCGCGCGGACCAAGGTGCGGTCGCAGCTCTACAGCCAGATCGACGGCGGCGGCCGCGTCGGCCTGATCGACCTGCTCGCGGTGCATGCGCTGTTCGACAACGATCCGTCCAGGGTCAACCAGATCGAGGCCGGCTTTGCCCAGGTGACCCCTGAGCTGATCCAGAAGACCGCGCAGGAATATCTGCGTCCGACCAACCGTTCGATCTACACGATCGTGCCTGGCGCCGCCGCAAAGGCGGCCGTCGCCACCCCCAATTCGGGAGCCAATTGATGACCCGCGCACGCACGCTGCTGGCCGGCCTGGCCGCCACCTGTCTGGTCGCGCCGGCGATCGCCCAGGACTATCCGCCGCCGCCCCCGATCGCCGCGCCCAAGCCGTTCAAGCTGCCCGCGACCGAGACCTTCCGGCTTTCCAACGGGATGCAGGTGACGCTGATCCCGTTCGGGGTCACGCCCAAGACGGTCGTGTCGCTGCGCATCTTTGCCGGCAACCTGAACGAGGGCGAGGATACCTGGATCGCCGACATCACCGGCGATCTCATCAAGGAAGGCGCTGGCGGCAAGTCGGCGGCCGAGCTTGCCGCCACCGCCGCCAGCTTTGGCGGCGACCTGGGCGTTGGGGTCTCGCAGCAATCGACCGCGATCAGCATGAGCGTCCTGTCCGAACATACCGCGCACGCGATCCAGCTGATCAGCGACGTCGCGCGCCGCCCGGACTTCCCCGCCGATGCCTTTGGCCGGGTCAAGGCGAACTGGCAGCGTCGCCTGGCGCTTACCTTGTCGCAGCCTCAGGCGCTGGCCGATGCGGCGCTGGCGCGCAGCTGGTACGGCGACCACCCCTATGGCCGCAATTTCCCGACCGCCGCGCGGTTGAACGGCTACACGCTCGACCAGGCCAAGGCATTCCACGCCGCCAATTACGGCGCGCGCCGGGCGCACCTCTATATCGCCGGGCGCTTCGATGCGGCGGCGGCAAAGGCCGCGATCCAGCAGGCGTTCGGCGATTGGGCGGCAGGGCCGGAGCGGCTGAGCCTGCCCCCCCGCGTCAATCCGGGGCCGCGCGTTCTGCTGATCGACCGCCCGAACGCACCGCAGTCGACGCTGCGGGTCGCATTCCCCGCGCCGGTGGCGGGATCGGCGGACGATATTCCGTTGCGCGTCACCAATGCGCTGCTCGGCGGCGCGTTCAGCTCGCGTATCACCCGCAACATCCGCGAGGAAAAGGGTTATACCTACTCCCCCGGATCGGGGATCGCGTTCCAGCCCGGCGACGCGCAATGGACCTTCGACGCCGACGTCACCACCGCCGTCACTGGCGCGTCGCTGACCGAGGTGTTCAAGGAAATCCGCACGCTGCAGACGACCGCACCGACGCCCGAGGAAGCAGCGGGCATCGCCACCTATATGGCCGGCATCTTCACCATCCAGAATTCGACCGCGCCCGCCGTGGTCGGCACGCTCGCCAACCGCGACACGCTCGGCCTGCCTGCGAACTGGCTGGAGAATTACGTGCCCGCGGTGCTGGCGGTGAAGGGCCCGGCAATGACGGCGGCGGCCAAGAAAGCCTTCCCGCTCGACAAGATGACGCTGGTCGTGGTCGGCGACCTCAAGACCGTCGAGCCCCAGGTCAAGGCGCTGCCGGAACTGAAGGGCTACAGCTTCGAAACCGTGACGGTGCCGTAAGGCGCTTGAGGCGGCCGGTGCGCGTGGACACCGGATCGAGTCCGGCATGACGCGGGGGAGGGGGAGCGGTCATTTGCTCCGCCTCCCCCCACCGCTTATTCCGCCAATCTGCGAACCTTGCCTCCCAACTCGTCACCCCGGACTTGATCCGGGGTCCATACGCACCGTGGCCTCCGTCGGCGCATAGACCGCACCCCCCCTTGACCTCGACCCGATGTGAGGGAACGAGGGCCCACATGACCGCATCCACCTTCGCCAACCTCACCGCCGATCGCCCCGGCTTCGTCACCCATCTCGAATGTTCGATGACGGGCGAGCGCTACGAAGCCGACACGATCCAGGGTCTGTCGCGCGTCGGCCGGCCGCTGCTGGTCCGCTACGATCTCGACGGCGTCCGCGGCGCGCTCGGCCGTGATGCGCTGGCGGGGCGGCCCGCTGACCTGTGGAAATGGCGCGAGCTGCTCCCCGTCCGCCGTGCCGAGCACATCGTCAGCCTGGGCGAACAGGCGACGCCGCTCATTCCGCTCGACCGCGTCGGTGACACGCTCGCCGCACGACCGCCGCTGGTGAAGGACGAGGGGCGGCTGCCGACCGGATCGTTCAAGGCGCGCGGGCTGGTGATGGCGATTTCGATGGCCAAGGCGCTGGGGGTGCGCACCATCGCCATGCCGACCAACGGCAATGCCGGCGCCGCCGCTGCCGCCTATGCGACACGCGCGGGCATCGAGACGATCATCTTCTGTCCCGACGATACGCCCGAAATCAATGTGCGGGAGATCGCCGCACAGGGCGCGCGCGTCTATCGCGTCAACGGCCTGATCGACGATTGCGGCAAGATCGTCGCGGAGGGTTGCAAGACCAATGGCTGGTACGACCTGTCGACGCTCAAGGAACCCTATCGGATCGAGGGCAAGAAGACGATGGGGCTCGAGCTGGCCGAACAGCTCGATTGGGAACTGCCCGACGCGATCTTCTATCCGACCGGCGGCGGCACCGGGCTGATCGGCATGTGGAAGGCGTTCGACGAGCTGGAGGCGATCGGGCTGATCGGGCCCAAGCGTCCGCGCATGTTCGCGGTCCAGGCGTCGGGCTGCGCGCCGATCGTGCGCGCCTATGAAGCCGGCGATCGCCATGCCGAACGCTGGGAGGACGCGCACACCATCGCCGCCGGCATCCGCGTGCCGCGCGCGGTCGGCGACTTCCTGATCCTCGATGCGGTGCGCGCCAGCGGCGGCGCGGCGGTCGCGGTCGGCGATCCCGCGATCCTGGCCGCCGTCGACGAAGCCGCGCGCGACGGCGTGCTGCTGTGCCCGGAGGGCGGCGCGACGCTGGCCGCGTACAAACAGGCGCTGGCCGACCGCGTGATCGGCCGCGACGACCGGGTGGTGCTGTTCAACTGCGCGACGGGGTTGAAATACCCGATGCCGGACAAGTCGCGCACGCTGGACCGGCACGCGCCGATCGACTTGGCGGCGCTTTGAGGTTCGGCTTAATGCCCGAAATCCGTTCGCTTCGAGCGAAGTCGAGAAGCGGCTTCCGGAGCGCCCGCGCCACGTTTCTCGACTTCGCTCGAAACGAACGGCATTCGTAAGGTTCGCCGTCGTTAGCCGCGCGCCAGGAACGCGCGCACCGCAGGATCCTCGGTCAGCCCGATCGCCCGTTGGCGCGCCTCGACGGCCTGCGCCACCCAGCCCAACCGGTCGAGCGCGTGCATCCGCGTCACCCAATAGGGCTGATAGGCCGCCACCCGGTCCGCCGGCAGTGCGTCGAGTGCCGCGAGCGCGGCATCTGGCGAGCCCGCCTCGGCCAGCACGGCGGCGCGGCTGACCATCACCCCCAGGCTGGGCACATGCCGGGCCAGCAAATCATAGAGCGTGACCAGTGCATCCCATTGTGTGACCCCGGTGACCGCGCGGGCGCTGTGGACCGACTGGATCGCGGCTTCGCATTGGTAGCGCCCGAACTGGTGCGCCATCGCCGCGTTGGTCAGCAGGGCTTCCGCCTCGATAATCATCTCGCGGTCCCACAGTCGCATGTCCTGCTCACCCAGCGGCACGAACGCTCCCTCTGGCCCGCGCCGCGCCGCCCTGCGCGCTTCGCAGTAAAGCATCAGCGCCAGCAGCCCCTTGGGTTCGGGTTCTCCGGGCAGCAGATCGACGATCAGCCGGGCGAGGAAAATCGCTTCCGTCGTCAGACCGCGCACGCCCTCGTCAGCACCGGGCAGCGCGTCCCAGCCGGTGCCATAGGCGGCGTATATCGCGTCCAGCACGTCGGCCAGGCGCGGCGCGAGTGCGTCGGGATCCGGCGTCTCGAAGCGCAGCCCGGCATCGCGGATCTTGGCCTTGGCACGCACCAGCCGCTGGCCCATGGCTGCGGGCGCAACCAGGAACGCCGCCGCAATTCGCGCGGCGTCGAGGCCGAGCACCGTCTGCAGCATCAACGGCGTGCGCACCCCCGCATCGATCGCTGGGTGGGCGCAGACGAACAGCAGCTTCAACCGCTCGTCGGGAAATTCGGCAGGGTCGCGCATTTCGGCTTCCTCCTGCAGCAGCGCAATCGCCTGTGCCGCATCGGCGCGGACCCGCGTGGCGCGTGCGCCGTGCCCGATCACGCGCCGGGCAGCGGTCAGCAGCCACGCCTCCGGACGGTCGGGGACGCCGCGCACGGGCCAGGTGGCCAGCGCGGCGGCAAAGGCATCGGCGAGCGCATCCTCCGCCGCCGCGACATCGCGGGACCGGCTGGCGACCAGCGCCACCAGCCGGCCATAGGAAGCGCGCGCCGCTGCCTCGGCTGCCCGGCGCGCGTCCATCCCGATCAGGCCGGGTTGCCCGGCGGCGGCAGCACCGGGCGAACCTCGACCGATCCGGCTTCGGCCGCCGGTGATTTGGCCGCCCAGTCGAGCGCCGCGTCGAGATCGGCGACCTCGATCACGAAATAGCCGGCCAGTGCTTCCTTGGTGTCGGCGAACGGACCGTCCTGAACGATCCGCTGGCCGTCGCGCACCCGCACCGTCGTGGCGGTGTGCGGCGGTTGCAGGCCATCGCCGTTGACGATGATGCCCGCCGCGGCCAGCGCGCCGATATAGGCGTTCCACGCCCCCCAATAAGCGGGCGCGTGTTCGGGATGATCGCGCTTGGCGAAATCTTCGGCGGTTTCGGTGAACATGATCATGTACTGCATGGGGTGTTCCTTCGTCTTTCGGTAGCGTTCCAGATTTGGTTGGGTTGCGCCAGCGGCGATCAGCGCGGCGGCTGCATGGCCGGGGCGGGATAGGTCGCGCGAAGCTCGGCGCGGCCGCCGCGGCTGACGCTGGGGGCGAGCGCGGCCAGCCGCTCGGCGGTGGCGCGGTCGGGGGCGTCGATGACGAAATAGCCGCCGAGCACCGGGTCGGGGCCTGCGGTCCGTTCCGGCAGCGCGAGCGGGGCTCCGCCGCGGATCGCGTTCGCCTGTGCCAATGCGGCGGCGAACTTGGCGTAGGCCGCCCAATAGGCCTGGCCCGCAGTACCCGTGTCGCTGCGCAGCGCGAGGTCGGCGGGGGTTTCGTAGACGAAGATCGTATATTCCTCGGCCATGGCCGGGGCGGGCAGCACCGCGGTTGCCATCGCCAGCATCGGCAAGGCGAAGGGCAGGGTCAGCTTCAGTCGCATCGGATCGGCTCCATCAGGTCGATCAGCGAGATCATCCCCGCTGACATGACGATGAGCCGCAAGGCGACGGCATTTCGACATCGGCGGTCAAAAAAATTTGGGGGGCGGCTCGAAAAGCGGATTCGACCCGCGACAAGCGCGCGTATCGAAGGCTAAGGGGGGACGCATGACCCGGTCCGCCACCGACGTGATGCACGACATCCTGTTTTCCGCCGTCACCGATGCGATCGTGGCGTTGAAGTCGGCGTCGAAGGGACTGCCCAACAATCTGCTGCGCGACCTCAACGCAATTCACGCCAACACGACCGTCGCGGATCTTCCCCCCGAACTGCGCAGCGCGATCGACGCGTCGGTCAAGGCGGCGTTCGCGCGGCTGTTGAAGGAGGGCTATTCGGTGGCGCCGCGCCAGCCGGGGGCAAGCGCGCCGCGCCCCGCCTCGCCGATCCCGCCGCGGGATCGTCCGCGCGGCGGCGGCAGGCCGCAGGGCAAACCAGGCGGTGCCGGCAAGCCGGGCGGTGCGGGCAAACCCGGCAGGCCGAGGGGCAACGGACCGGGTGCCGGTGGCCCTGCACGGCCGCGCCCGCCCAAACCGTCACGGGGCTGACGCATCGTCCATCGGTCAGGCAAGCTGCTCGCTTCGTCGCAGCGCCGGGAACGGAATTTGCCGATCGCGGCTTGTCGTTCCCGCTATGACCCAGTCAGCTTCAAAAGCTCGCCCGGCCATCGCGGCGTTGATCGCCGCGATGGCCGCCTCGACCGCTCCGGCGGTTGCCCAGGATGCGCCGGCCACACTGCCGCCGACGGTGACGACGGTGCCGGCCCCCGCTCCCGCGCCGCAGCCGGCGTTGTGTCCACCGGGGCAGGCGTCGCGGCATCCGGCGCG
>NZ_LSHX01000001.1 GCF_001555965.1 Sphingomonas sp. CCH21-G11 | reverse complement strand
CGCCGCCCGTGCCGGCCACCCAACCCAGCGTCGCGCCCGCGCCTGCCACACCCGCGCCGCCGATCATCCTGCTGCCGCGCGACCAGCTCGCCGCGGCCGACATCGCGCGCGCCCCCGCCGCGCCCCCGACGGCCGGACCACCGGCACCGCGCCGCGTCTATGGCCCGCCCGACAATCGACCGCCCTCCAACGACACGCCGCGCGTCGCGGGCAGCGGCCCCAATGGCGAGCCGCTCTATGCCGCGTCCTGGTATCGCGAGCCCTATGACGACGAACTGAGCGGATACCTGTCGACGGCCAAGGGGCCGGGCTGGGGGCTGATCGCGTGCCGCACCGTCCCCGACTATCGCGTCGAGGACTGCTATGCGCTGGGCGAGGGGCCGGAGGGATCGAACATCGCGCGCGCGGTGCTGGCGGCCGCGTGGCAATTCCGCGTGCGCCCGCCGCGTCTGGGCGGGCGGCTGAAATATGGCGAATGGGTCGCCATCCGCATCGATTACGGCACGCGTGCAAGGCTGCGCTGACGCATGGCGCTGTTGTCCCGCGCTGGGTCTGGCCAGTTTGCCGTAAGGTAAATCGGAGAAACAGGCGTCGGTTGATGGGCTGAGATCAAGTGCATGCACGGCACACGTAAATAATGGCCGGATCGGGCTTGTCGTTGCGGCCGATTCTTGAAATAAACCTCATATCGGCCAGCGCGTTCATCGGATTGACGCCTTTGGGGATTGGTGCATTTGACGAGCCTCTATTTCGTCGCGCCGGGCAACCTGGAATGGCGAGCGCAGGAATCGCCGCGCCTGATCGATGGGGGTGACGCGCTGGTTCGCCCGGTGGTCGCGACGACGTGCGACATTGATCCGCTGATCATCTCTGGCCGCGCGCCGCTGCGCGGGCCGTTTGCGATCGGTCACGAAGCGATCGGCGAAGTGGTCGAAGTCGGGCGCGATGTTGCCGGTATGCGCCCCGGCGACCGGGTCGTGATGAGTTATTATGATGCGTGCGGCCACTGCGCGCGCTGCGGCCAGGCGCGCCCCAACCGCTGTCTGGAAAACAGCCCGGACCTCGTGCGGCGCAACTGGCATGGTATCGGCTTTACGCCGACGGGCTATTTTTCCGACCTCGTCCGGGTCCCGGCTGCGGACTATGCGCTGCGCGTCCTGCCGGCTGAAGTCGAACCGACCCATCTCGCCAGCCTGGGCGACAATATCGGTTTCGCCTGGGAATATGTCGTCCCGCATCTCGATCGCACCCCGGGCGCGGACGTGCTGGTGATGGGCGGGTCAGGGTCGATCGGGCTCTATGCCGTCGGGATCGCGATCGCCGCCGGCGCGAACGCCGTCACCTATGTCGATCAGGTGCCGGCTCGGCTCGCAATCGCCGAACGCTATGGCGCGACCGTCGTCGAGGGGCCGCCCCCCAGGTCAATTGGCAGCTTTCCGATCACGGTCGATGCCAGTGCCGACGCGGCCAGCCTGGTCTGCGCGTTGCGCTCGACCGAGGTCGAGGGGCATTGTTCGTCGGTCGGCGGCCATTTCGCGCCGGTCGAACTCCCCCTTTTCGAGATGTACGCGCGTGGTGTCCATTTCTACACGGGACCCGGGCGCGGCATTCCGAATGTCGATCCCGCGCTGGCGTTGATCCAGTCCGGGCGTTTCGATCCCGCGCCGGTGACGAGCGGGCTTTTTCCGTTCGACGATGCAGCCAAAGTGCTGACCGAGCCCGGATTGAAGCCGGTCTTCGTCCGATGAAGCGCCAGTGGGTGCCGGGACTGTTCAGGCCCGATCAGTAGAAGCGACGGAGCGTCAGCTCGCGGACGCGGCCGTCGCACAGGGCGAGCGTCACCACCCGGCCGGGCGTGTCGGTCAGCCAGGTCACGTCGGTGCTGCCCGTCGGGCCGGGGGTCACGTCCTTGCCGTCGACCGCGCAGATCAGGTCGTCGACCTGCCACCCCGCCTTTGCGGCCGGGCTGTTCGCCATGACGTGCAGCACCTTTAGCCGCCCGGTCTGCTGGCCGAGCAGCAAGCCGCTGGTCGAGCGTTTGGGTACGTCGAGCGCACGAGCGCCGGGCACGAAGATCATGTGGCCCGCCATGGGGTCGAGCAGCACGCGGTAGCGCATCAGAAAGCCCGAGCCGATCCGCCCGGTCGTGCCCGTGCTCGCCGCAAAGCCGCTCTGCGGTTCGATGCGGACCTCGACATTGTGCGCAGCAAGCGTGGCGACGCGCAGCTCGGGGACGATCGCCATCTGGGACACCACGGGGCCGCCCAGCCCGTAAGCGAGCGTGGTGGTGAGGCCGGGGGTGGCAACTCGCGCGCGCTGCCAGACGGGCCGGGTGACGGTGACCGACGAGCCGTCGCCGGTATCGATCAGCACCGGTCGCACGGTTTGTGCGCCCAGCATCAGCTCGCTGACATAGACCTGGCGGTCGGCGGACAGCCGCAGCGGCGCGCGCGCCCCGGTATAGGGCAGGCGACCGCTGGGCAGCAGGCGAAAGCGGCGCGCATCATAATCGATGTCCAGCGCGCAGCAGGACAGGATGTCCGCCCCGACCAGCGCGTCGATCGGCGACGCGGTCGCGGTGGCGGCCGCGGCGAGCGGCAGGATGCCGACCCGGCCGCCGGTGCGCGTCAGTCCGCCGATGCGGACCTGCCGCGCCTGGCCCCAGCGCAGGTTGATCTGGCCGCCGATCGCGATGGCGCGACCTTCCCCGGCGGGGGCCAGACCCGCACGGCCGGCGAATTCGGTCGACACGACGGTGTGACTGACCCCGGTGTCGAGGATCGCGCGGCCGGCGACACCGTTGATCTCGACGTCGAACAGCAGCTGGTTGCCCGGTGTCGTCTGAAACGCCACCCAGCGCGCCTCCGCATCGGGGGCGAGCGTGACGGCGACGGGAACAGGCGTGGCGGCCTCGACCGCCTTCGCCCGGCGCTGGACCGGTTCGGCCCGGCTTGCCGGAACCGCCGACGCCAGCAGCGTGGCGGGAATCATCAGGACGCAGCAACGCATTCGCGGCACAGCCTAGCGCGCGCGATCGCCGCTCGCCACTTCCGAATTACCCGCGAGGATCAGAGGCAGGCTTCGAGCAGTGCCTGGTCGAAGCCGAACTGCTTGGCCTTTTCAAGCGTGTAGGGACGCAGGCCCATCGCGCGATATTCGCCGATGATCTTGCCGTCGGCGCTTTCGTCCAGATACTCGAACTTGAAAAGCTCCTGCGTCACGATCACGGGACCTTCCATGCCGATCACTTCGGTGATGTTGGTCACGCGGCGCGAGCCGTCGCGCAGGCGCTTGACCTGGACGATCAGGTCGACCGAGTCGGCGATCTGGCGGCTGATCGCTTCCTTGGGCACCTTGATGTCCGACATCATCACCATGTTCTCCATACGCGCCAGGCATTCGCGTGGGGAATTGGAGTGGAGCGTCGCCATCGAGCCGTCATGGCCGGTGTTCATCGCGGCGAGCAGGTCGAAACACTCGCTGCCACGAATTTCGCCCAGGATGATGCGGTCGGGACGCATACGCAGCGCGTTCTTGACCAGATCGCGGATCGTGATCTCGCCCTGGCCCTCCAGATTTGGCGGGCGGGTTTCGAGCGGCAGCCAGTGCGGCTGCTGCAGCCGGAGTTCGGCCGCGTCCTCGATCGTCAGCACGCGCTCGCCCGGGTCGATCATCTTGGACAGGGCGTTGAGCATCGTCGTCTTGCCCGAGCCGGTACCGCCCGAGATGACGATGTTGAAGCGGCTCGCGCCCGCGACCTTGAGCGCGGTCGCCATCTTCTCCGACATCGATCCGCCCTTGGCCATCATGTCGAGCGTGATCGGCTTGGCGGAAAACTTACGGATCGAGATCGCGGTGCCCTTGAGGCTCAAGGGCGGCACGATCACGTTGACACGGCTGCCGTCCTTCAGGCGGGCGTCGGCGAGCGGCGTCGTCTGGTCGACGCGGCGGCCGACCTGGTTGACGATACGCTGGGCGATCTGGAACAGATGCTCCTCGTCGCGGAACTGGATGTTGGCGATCTCGAGCTTGCCCTTGCGCTCGACAAAGGTCTGGTCCGGCCCGTTGACCATGATGTCGCTGATCGCGGGGTCGGAGAGCAATTCCTCGAGCGGCCCCAGCCCGAGCAGCTCGTCGACCAGCACCTTTTCCAGCGCGAACTGTTCGCGGCGGTTGAGGGTGAGCTTCAGCTCGGCGAGCACCTCGCCGATGATCGGGCGAAACTCCTCGGCCAGCTCGTCCTTGTTGAGCGTGGCGGCGGCTTCGGGATCGACGCGTTCGAGCAGGCGCGGCAGCACCTGTTCCTTGATGCGGTGGATCGAGCTCTCAAAGCCCTCGACCCGGCTGTTCGCGGCGTCGCCCGACGCCTGCTGGCGTTCGTCGAGCCGCGCCATCGCGTCGAGCCCCTGGGCGCTGACCAGCGGGCTGATCTCTTCGCTGGGGCTGGCACCGGGGACGGGGATCTGCGGGAACTGCGTTGCGACATCGGGTTCGCCGGGGCGGGCCGGACCGCCCTGCATCGGGCGCGCCACGCCGAACGAAGGGCGCCCGCCGCCCGCACCATTTACGCCACTGCGTCGCCCGAATGCGTTCACGTCTGTCTCTCGCCCGGCCAAAACTATTGACCCCAGCGATAGGCGCGAACCTTTTACAATTGCCTAACCACGTCGCGAAACCGTCGGTCCGGCGGCGCGGATCAGGCCTCGGCGCGCTCGGCGAGCACGGTCAGGCCGCGCGCGTTAACCTCCGCAAAGCCGCCTTCGATGCGGATCGTTTCGGGTTCGCCACGCTCGGTACGATAGATGGCGAGCGCGCCGTCGCGGATCGTCGACATCAGCGGTGCGTGTCCTTCCAGCACACCGAAATCGCCGTCAGTGCCCGGCACGACGACCATATGCACCGATTCGGAGCGAACGAGCTTTTCGGGCGTGACGAGTTCGAAGTGGAGCATTTGTCGGTCCTTCTCCCTCTCCCCCGTGGGGAGAGGTTCGGGGAGAGGGGGTGCTGGAAGAGGCGGCGTCGGGCGTTTGGCCTTCCCCTCTCCCAACCCTCTCCCCACGGGGAGAGGGCGATGTTCGTTTACGCCTCGCTGGCCATTTTGGCGGCCTTGGCGATCGCTTCGTCGATGCCGCCGACCATGTAGAAGGCGCTTTCGGGCAGGTGGTCATATTCGCCGTTCACCACCGCCTTGAACGACTTGATGGTGTCTTCCAGCTGGACGAACTTGCCGGGGATGCCGGTGAAGACTTCCGCGACGTGGAACGGCTGGCTGAGGAAGCGCTGGATCTTGCGCGCGCGGCTGACCGTCAGCTTGTCCTCTTCCGACAGCTCGTCCATGCCAAGGATGGCGATGATGTCCTGAAGCGACTTGTACTTCTGCAGCGTCGACTGGACGGCGCGCGCGGTTTCGTAATGCTCTTGGCCGACGACGCGCGGCTCGAGCACGCGCGAGGTGGAGTCGAGCGGATCGACCGCCGGGTAGATGCCCAGCTCCGAAATCGCGCGGTTGAGCACGGTCGTCGCATCCAAGTGGGCGAACGAGGTGGCCGGCGCGGGGTCGGTCAAGTCGTCGGCGGGCACGTAGATCGCCTGCACCGAGGTGATCGACCCCTTGTTGGTCGAGGTGATGCGCTCCTGCAGCGCGCCCATGTCGGTCGACAGCGTCGGCTGGTAACCCACCGCCGACGGGATGCGGCCGAGCAGCGCCGACACTTCCGAACCGGCCTGGGTGAAGCGGAAGATGTTGTCGACGAAGAACAGCACGTCCTGGCCTTCGACATCGCGGAAATATTCGGCGATGGTCAGGCCAGAAAGGGCCACGCGCGCGCGTGCCCCGGGGGGCTCGTTCATCTGGCCATAGACCAGCGCGACCTTCGATCCTTCGCTGATCGCCTCGCCCGCCTCGTTCTTGGCGATTACGCCCGCGTCGAGGAATTCGTGATAGAGGTCGTTGCCCTCGCGGGTGCGCTCACCCACGCCCGCGAACACCGACGTGCCGCCATGCCCCTTGGCGATGTTGTTGATCAGTTCCTGGATGAGCACGGTCTTGCCCACGCCCGCGCCGCCGAACAGGCCGATCTTGCCGCCCTTGGCATAGGGCGCCAGCAGATCGATGACCTTGATGCCGGTGACGAGGATGCTGGCTTCGGTCGACTGGTCGACGAACTCGGGCGCCTTGGCATGGATGGGGGCGGTGGTTTCCGCGCCGATCGGGCCGCGCTCGTCAATCGGCTCGCCGACCACGTTCATGATGCGGCCCAGCGTCTTGGGGCCGACGGGCACGCGGATCTGCGCACCGGTGTCGGTGACGGTCTGACCGCGGGTCAGGCCCTCGGTCGAGTCCATCGCGATCGTGCGAACGGTGTTCTCGCCCAGATGCTGCGCGACTTCGAGCACCAGCCGGTTGCCGTTATTGTCGGTTTCGAGCGCCGACAGGATCGCGGGCAGCGTGCCGTCGAACTGCACGTCGACGACGGCGCCGATCACCTGGGCGATACGGCCGACATTGTTGGTGGTCCCGGCGGCGCGGGTCATTTCAGGCGCGGTTGCCATCTGCTTGTCCTTGGTCTGGCTGATTGTCCGGCGCCTTAGCGTCCGGACGCGTGAAAGTCACGGTGATGCGGCGCACGCCGTCCTCACCTTCGGTCGTATCGATCCGCACCGGCGTGCCGGCGATGCGGGTTTCGGCATCGGCTTCGCCAGCGACGGCGGCCAGCGCGTCGCCGGGTTCGAGGTCGAACTGGAACAGGAAATCGCCGATCACCTTGGCAAAGCGGCCCTTGGCGGTGTCGGCATAGTCGGGATCGGTCAGCGCGAGGGTGAAGTCGATGCGGTCGATCCGCGCCGCCGTCGCGCCGCTCACCTCGACCGTGCCTTCGTTCGGGGCCGGGCGATCCGATTGCGACAGGATGATCGGCTCGCCCCTGGTCGCGGCACCCTCGCCGGCCTGGCCATAGTCGGCGAGGCGGAAGCCGAACTGGTTGAGCGCGGCGACGGTGTCCGACGGCACGCCGAACACGCGGTCCCATTGCTTGAGGTCGGCGGTCGAATTGACCAGCTCGGCTTCCTGCTCGCGCACGGTCGGCTCGGCCGGCTGCGAATTGCAGCCGCCCAGCACCGTCGCCACCAGCAGGATCGCCAGCGCCGGCCGCATCAGAGCGCCTCCGCTCCCGAAATGATCTCGACCAGCTCGGTGGTGATCGCCGCCTGGCGCGTGCGGTTATATTCGATGTTGAGCCGCTTGATCAGGTCGCCGGCGTTGCGGGTCGCATTGTCCATGGCGGTCATCTTGCTGCCCTGCTCGGACGCCGCATTCTCGCGCATCGCGCGGAACAGCTGGATCGCGACGTTGCGCGGCAGCAGGTCGGCGAGGATCGATTCCTCGTCGGGCTCATATTCGACCACTGCGCCGCCATCGGTCGCCGGCGCGCCCTCGGCCGCTGCGGGAATCGCGACGGGCAGGATCTGCTGCTCGGTCGGTTCCTGGGTCAGCACCGACTTGAAGGTCGAATAGAACAGGTGCGCGACGTCGAACTCGCCGGCGTGGAAACGCGCGATCAGGTCGTCGGCATAGCCTTTGGCATCGGCGAAGCGCAGCTTGCCGAGATCGCCCGGCTCGATCGAATGCACCATCTGGTCGCGGAAGCTGCGCGCCAGCACCGCGCGGCCCTTGCGGCCGATGGTGTAGAACTTGACCGTCTTGCCCTGGGCGACCAGCTCTTCGGCACGGCGGCGCGCGAGGCGCGCGATGTTGGTGTTGAATGCACCCGCCAGCCCCTTGTCGCTGGTCGCGACGACGAACAGGTGCACCTGGTCACGCCCGGTGCCCGACAGCAGCAGCGGCCCGCCATCCTTGCGGCCGACGCGGGCGGCGAGCGAGGCGACGACGGCTTCCAGCCGCTGGGCATAGGGACGCCCGGCCTCGGCCGCGTCCTGGGCCCGGCGCAGCTTGGCGGCGGCGACCATCTTCATCGCCTTGGTGATCTTCTGGGTCGACTTGACCGACCCGATCCGCATTTTCAGTGCCTTGAGCGAGGCCATGTTACCCTTTTCCTCCCTCCCCCTGGAGGGGGAGGATACGAAGACTTGCCGGCGTGCCGGCTAGTCGAAGTTGGAGAGGGTGGTGCCTGTGGCGGCCCCTCTCCCAACCCTCTCCCCGTGGGGAAGAGGGCTTTCAAATCACGCGAACGTCTTGCCGAACGCAGTCAGCGCGTCCTTCAGCTTCGCCTTGGTGTCGTCCGACAGGTCCTTGCTGTCGCGGATCGCGCCGAGCACGTCGGCGTATTGCGAGCGCATCGCGCTCAACATCGCGGCTTCGTAGCGGACGACGTCCTGCACCGCGACCGCGTCCAGATAGCCCTGGGTGCCCGCGAAGATCGACACGACCTGTTCCTCGAACGGCATCGGGTTGAACTGCGCCTGCTTGAGCAGCTCGGTCAGGCGCGCGCCGCGGTTGAGCAGCTTCTGGGTCGAGGCGTCGAGGTCGGAGCCGAACTGGGCGAAAGCCGCCATTTCGCGGTACTGCGCCAGCTCCAGCTTGATCGAGCCGGCGACCTTCTTCATCGCCTTGGTCTGCGCGGCCGATCCCACCCGGCTGACCGACAGGCCGACGTTGATCGCGGGGCGGATGCCCGCGAAGAACAGGTCGGTTTCGAGGAAGATCTGGCCGTCGGTGATCGAGATCACGTTGGTCGGAATGTACGCCGACACGTCACCCGCCTGGGTTTCGATGATCGGCAGCGCGGTCAGCGAACCCGAGCCATGGTCCTTGCCCATCTTGGCCGCGCGCTCGAGCAGGCGGCTGTGCAGGTAGAACACGTCGCCGGGATAGGCTTCGCGGCCCGGCGGGCGGCGCAGCAGCAGCGACATCTGGCGATAGGCGACCGCCTGCTTGGACAGATCGTCATAGACGATGACCGCGTGCATGCCGTTGTCGCGGAAGAACTCGCCCATCGCGCAGCCGGTGTAGGGCGCGAGGAACTGGAGCGGCGCGGGCTCCGACGCGGTCGCGGCGACGACGATCGAATATTCCATCGCGCCCGATTCCTCGAGCTGGCGGACGATCTGCGCGACGGTCGAACGCTTCTGGCCGATCGCGACATAGATGCAGTAGAGCTTCTTGGATTCGTCGTCGCCCTTGTTCGCTTCCTTCTGGTTGATGAAAGTGTCGATGGCGACGGCGGTCTTGCCGGTCTGGCGGTCGCCGATGATCAGCTCGCGCTGGCCGCGGCCGACGGGGACGAGCGCATCCAGCGCCTTTAGGCCCGTCTGCATCGGCTCGTGCACCGAGGTGCGCGGGATGATGCCGGGTGCCTTGACCTCTACGCGGCTGCGCTGGTCGGCGACGATCGGGCCCTTGCCGTCGATCGGGTTGCCGAGCGCGTCGACGACGCGGCCGAGCAGGCCGCGACCGACCGGCACGTCGACGATGGTGCCGGTGCGCTTGACGACGTCGCCTTCCTTGATCTCGCTGTCCGACCCGAAGATCACGACGCCGACATTGTCGGCTTCGAGGTTGAGCGCCATGCCCTGGATGCCGTTGGCGAACTCGACCATCTCGCCGGCCTGGACATTGTCCAGGCCGTGGATGCGGGCGATGCCGTCGCCGACCGACAGCACCTGACCGGTTTCGGAAACCTGGGCTTCGGTGCCGAAGCTGGCGATCTGGTCCTTGATGACCTTCGAGATTTCTGCGGCGCGGATATCCATTGCGAGTGCCTTAACCTTTCATCGCGTGCGCGAGTGCGTTCAAACGGGTGCGGATCGAGCTGTCGATCATCTGGCTGCCGATGCGGACGACCAGGCCGCCGAGCAGCGCGGGGTCGACCGACAGGTCGACGGTGACGTCGCGGCCGGTGCGGGCGCGCAGCTGCTGCTTCAGCGCGTCGACCTGGGCCGGGGCAAGGGGGTGGGCGGAGACGACTTCGGCCGTCGTCTCGCCGCGATGGCGCGCGGCCAGCATGCGGAAGTCGCGCACGACCCGCTCCAGCTCGCCGAGGCGGCGGTTCTGGGCGAGCACGCCCAGCAGGTTGCGCGTGATCTCGCCGAGCGCCAGCGCGTCGGCGGCCGCCGCGATCGCGCGGCCGGCTTCGGTGCGCCCGACCACCGGGCTGGTGACCAGCCGGCGCAGCATATCCGATTCGCGCAGCCCCTGACGCACCCGATCCAGGTCGGATTCGACCGCGTCGATCGCCTTCGCCTCGCGCGCAAGCTCGAACAGTGCGATGGCGTAACGTCCGCTGATCGTTGCCTGAATACCGCCGGAAATATCCACGGGTCGCGGGTTCCTCTTAAGGGATCGGGTTGGTCCCATGGGGAAAGGGGGCGCCGGTCGGGCGCCCTCTAATGGGTCGCGGCGCGGTTAGCATCGGGTTCGCCGCGATGCAAGCGGGGCGCTGGCGGCGTGCCGACGCCGTCCCGGGCGGCGCGACGCGGCATCGCTGCGCGCCAAATCGCTTTGATCGCAATTGGCGGGACGGCGGGGCCGGTGCGGCGCTATATCAGGTCTGCATGTCCACGATCCTTCCCGATCCCGATCAGGCGATGGCCGCGTTCGAACGGCGCGACCGCGCCTGGGACGGCCGCGTCATCATCGCGGTCACCACGACCGGCATCTATTGCAAGCCGAGTTGCCCGGCGCGCCACCCGCGCCGCGAGCATGTCCGGCTGTATCCCGATGCCGATGCCGCGCGAGCCGCCGGTTTCCGCGCCTGTCTGCGCTGCAAACCCGATGAGGTCGGGCGCGAGCGCGTCGCGGTCGCCCGCGCCATCGACCTGATCGAGGCGGCGGAAGACGCGCTGTCGCTCGACGCGCTGGCGGGGCGGGTCGGCTATGCGCCCCACCATTTCCACCGCGTGTTCAAGCGCGCGACCGGCGTGACGCCCGCGGCCTATGCCCGCGGGCTTCGCGCGCGCCGCATGACCGCCGCACTTGCCGAGGAGGACCGCGTGACCGACGCCATCTACGAGGCGGGCTATTCCGCGCCCAGCCGCTTCTACGAGACCGCGCAGGCGCGGCTGGGCATGACGCCGAGCGCATGGAAGCGCGGCGGCGCGGGCGTCACCATACGCTGGACGGTGGCGCCGACGAGCCTGGGGCCGTTGCTGGTCGCCGCGACCGATCGCGGCATCTGTCGCGTGTCGTTCGACGAGGACGGCACCGCACTCGCCGCGCGTTTCCCGAATGCCGAACTGGTGCCCGGCGGTCAGGCGCTGGCGGAGCTGGTCACTCGCGTGGTCGCGATGGTCGAACAGCCCGGCCGGCATGTCGACCTGCCGATCGACGTTCGCGGCACCGCGTTTCAGGAAGCGGTGTGGCAGGCGCTGCGCGACGTGCCGCCGGGCGAGACGCGCACCTATGCCCAGATCGCCGCCGCCGCCGGCAATCCCAACGCGGTGCGTGCCGCAGGATCGGCCTGTGGGGCCAATCAGGTCGCGGTGCTTATCCCGTGCCATCGCGCGCTGCGCAGCGACGGGACGCTGGGCGGCTATGCCTATGGCCTCAAGCGCAAGGAAACGCTGCTCGAACGCGAGCGCGGCTGACGCCCGGGTTCAGCGCGCCCCTGCCGGTGCAGGCTTGCAGGCATAGACCAGCTTTTCGTTGGGCAACGGCGGCAGCGCGGCGCGGATCGCGTTTTGTGAATCGGCGAGCGCGGACTGCGCACCGGCATCGCCGTCGCATTGCCGGCCGTCGCGCGCGCCGCGCAGCCGGCGCGCCTCCGCCATCTGTGCCGCGCTCAGCAGATAGCGGGTGTTGACATAGACGCCGCTTGCCGGGGTGAAATCGAGCACCGAGACGGTCTGCTCCTCATCGGGTACCAGCACCCGCTGCCAGCCGGTGCCGGCGCGGACATACTGGGTGCGGCCGTTGACGCAGCCATCCTCGCGCCAGTCGAGTTCGACGTCGCCGCTGGTCGAGACGGTCACCCGGCTGCGTTCGGGCTGGAGCGTGCAGACCAGCCGTCCCTGCGGCGTCGCCGCGACGGGGGCCGGCGCGGGTTCCGCCGGCTCGGGCACCGCGGCCGACGCGTCGAAATCGGGGCGCAGCAGGAACAGCGCGACCGCGCCGATCATCAGCACGCCGCCGCCCGCCGCACTCCAGATCGCCGGGCGGCGGCGGCCGCGCGTCTCGAGCAGGCCGGCACCGCCGACCGCCATCGCGCCCAGCACGAGCAGCACCGCCGCGCCCGCGATGAAGTTCTCGCGCACTTCCTCGTTGCTGGCGCGCGCTTCCTCGATGGCCGCCTCGCGCTCCGACGCGGCGCGCGACAGGCGCGCGCGCTCGGCCGCAATCGCCTCGGCGGCGGCGCGCGCATCGGCGTCGCGGGTCTGGGCCAGCTGCTCCTCGATGCCGACGCACGTGCTCGCCACGGTCGCCACCTTCTGCCCCGCGCCGCGCAGGAACCCGGTAAGCTCGCTGTTGGCGACGGCGAAGCCGAAACCGGCATCGCCATCGTCGGCGCGGGTCAGCGCCGAGTTGACGCCCAGCACCCGGCCGCAGCGGTCGAGCAGCGGGCCCCCCGAATTGCCGCGCGCGATGTTCGCGGTGTGCAGGATCACCATCGTCCCCGCGAGCGTGCGCAGCCCGGAAAAATTGCCCTGGGTCCGCACCGGACTGACCGGCGTGATGAAGTCGGCCGCCGACCGGGCGGTGGCAAGGTCGACATTGCCCGGATAGCCGAGCGCCACCGCCTCGCTGCCGTCGCCGGGCGGGCCGGTGAACAGGGTGAGCGGGGGCAGTCCGGGACCGTCGAATTCGATCAGTGCCAGGTCGCGCTCCGGATCGACCGCGATCAGCCGGCCCTGGAACGACTTGTCGCCTTCCGACGGCACCACGCCGATGACGACATTGCCGGGATAGCGCGCGGCGGCCTCCACGACATGGGCGTTGGTGACAATCCGATTGGGCGCGACGGCAAAGCCGCTGCCGTGACCGAAGCCGACGACTTCGTCGTCCATGACCGCGATCGTGACGATGCGCACCACCCCGCGCCCCGCCGCGGAGATGTCGTCGGCGCGCGCCGGCGGCGCGGCGAATAGCCCCGCCAGGCATAATGCCCCCGCAACGATCCAGGCATAGCAGCGCGACATTCGATCCTCCGACCCGTCCCCGTCGCCGCTTTCGGGCAAAGCGCGCCGCGGTTCAAGCGGTCGCAGGGGCATATCGGGCGTTCGCGTCTTCGTCCGGCCGGGCATGCGCCCGCACGGGGCCCGTCACTCCGCGATGAAGCGGCGGACGATGTCCTTGGCGACGCGGATCGGACGGCGGGTCGAGGCGTCGAGCGCACACCAGCTGCTCTGCACTTCGGCCAGCACCTCCTCGCCGCGGCGAATGACCGTGGTGAAGAAGGCGCGTGCGCCCTCGACCCGCTCCGCGATCACGGTGGCGATCACGTCGTCTTCGAGGAAAGCCGGGCGGCGATAGGTGATTTCGTGCTTGAGCGCGACCCAGAGGTGGCGGGCCACTTCCTCCGCCGGCGCGACCTTTTCCCAATAGGCGACGACCGCGTCCTGCACCCAGCTCAGATACACCGCATTGTTGACATGACCCATATGGTCGATGTCGCCGGGGGCGATCGAGACGCTGTGCCGGTGGGGAACCGCAATTTCGGGCATGTCCATGGCATGACCCTGCCGGACAAAGGTGTCAATCGGGTTAGCGGGAAATCAGCTCCGTTCGACCTCGCTGACCGCGTCGACCGCGCGCAGCCCGGCGATCAGCCGCATCAGATGCGTTGAATCGCGGACCTCCACGTCGATCGTGTTGGTGTGGAAGGTGGTATCGCGATTGTCCATGCGCAGGCCGAGGATGTTGGCCTTGTGCTGGCCGATGATGGTCGCCACTGTCCCCAACGCGCCGGGTTCGTTCTTCAGCGTGACGTTGATCCGCGCCACGCCGCCTTCCGCCTTGTCGCCCCAGTTCAGGTCGACCCAGTCGGCGTCGCTCATGTCGCTCAGCACATGGCAGTCGATGGCATGGACCTCGATCCCCTCGCCGGGGCGGCGGATGCCGACGATGCGGTCGCCGGGCACCGGGCGGCAGCAGTCGGCAAGGTTGAAGGCGACGCCCGGCGTCAGCCCCTTGATGATGATTGCGTGACGCTGCGGCGGGACACCGGCATCGGCACCGCTCGCCGAACCGGGCATCAGCGCCTCCATGATGGTCGCGTCATCCCATTTCTGGCGGGCGATGGCCTCCATCAACGCGGTGTCGTCGGCGACCTTGAGCCGCCTGAGCGCATCCGCCAGCGCATCGTCGCCGAGCTTGGCGGGCAGGCGGTCGACGATGTCGTCGTAGAGCTTGCGGCCGAGCGCGACCCGCTCGTCGCGTTCCTTGTGCCGCAGGTGCCGGCGGATCGCGGCGCGCGCCTTGCCGGTGATCGCGAAGTTCAGCCAGTTCTCCCGCGGGCGCTGCGCCTTAGACCGCAGGATCTGGACCTGGTCGCCATTGGCGATCTCCTCGCGCAGCGGCACGACGCGGCCGTTGATCTTGGCCCCCACCGCCTGGTCGCCAAGGTCGGTATGGACGGCATAGGCGAAATCGATCGGGGTCGCGCCCTTGGGCAGCTGGATCAGCTCGCCCTTCGGCGTGAAGGCGAAGATGCGATCCTGGTACATCGCCATCTTGGTATGCTCGATCAGCTCTTCCGGACTTTCGGCATTCTCAAGGATCTCGATGAGGTCGCGGATCCAGCGGACCTGGGTATCGGGGCGGACCGCGTCCTGCTTGTACGCCCAGTGCGCGGCCAGCCCGTATTCGGCCTGGGCGTGCATCTCGCGCGTGCGGATCTGCACCTCGATCCGCGTGTCGCCGGCATGGATGATGCTGGAATGGAGTGACCGGTAGCCGTTTCGCTTGGGCGTCGAGATATAGTCCTTGAACCGGCCGGGCACCATCGGCCAGCGGCGGTGGATGACGCCGAGCGCGCGATAGCATTCCTCCTCGGTCGCCACGATCGCGCGGAACGCCATGATATCGGACAGCTGCTCGAGGCTGATGTGACGCTCGGACATCTTGCGCCAGATCGAATAGGGGTGCTTCTCGCGTCCCGACACCTCCGCCTCGATGCCGCCGCGCGACAGCAGCGACCCGAGGCCGCTCGCAATCTTCGCGATCTTGTCGCCGCCGTCCTGCTTGAGCGATTCGAGCCGGCGGGTGACCGACTCATACGCTTCGGGTTCGAGCTGCTGAAAGGCGAGCGTCTGCATCTCCTTCATGAACTCGTACATGCCGATCCGCTCGGCGAGCGGGGCATAGATGTCCATCGTCTCACGCGCGATGCGGCGTCGCTTTTCCTCGTTCTTGATGTGATGGAGCGTGCGCATGTTGTGCAGCCGGTCGGCAAGCTTGACCAGCAGCACGCGGATGTCGTCCGACATGGCGAGCAGGAACTTGCGCAGATTTTCGGCCGCGCGCTCGCTTTCGGTCTGCGCCTCGATCTTGCTGAGCTTGGTCACGCCGTCGACCATGCGCGCGACGGCGGGGCCGAACTTGCTCAGGATCTCTTCCGGCGTGGCGACCGTGTCCTCGATGGTGTCGTGCAGGATCGCGGTCGCGATCGTCTCGTCATCGAGATGAAGATCGGTCAGGATGCCCGCCACCTCGATCGGATGGCTGAAATAGGGATCGCCGCTGGCGCGCTTCTGGCTGCCATGCGCCTGCATCGAAAAGACATAGGCGCGGTTGAGCAGGGCCTCGTCCGCAGACGGATCATAGCCCTTTACCCGTTCGACCAGTTCATATTGGCGCAACACCCGGCCAAGATTGGCCGGGTGCCGCTGCTTTGCAATATTTGTTTTTGCGGTTGCGTGGCCGCCGCGCGAATTACTTGGCGCGCGCGTTGCACTTTTCCATCGCGGCGGCGTCGAACGCCGAGCCGTTGGCGGTGAAGCTGGCGAGCTGGCCCATTTCCTTGGCCGCCAGTTCGCACATGACCTGGTCACGATTGCCGGCCTTCGGCGCGGCGCAGGTCGCCCCGTCGCACTTCCACACAACCGAGCGGGTGACGAAGCTCGCCTCCGTCGGCGCGACGGCGGGAGTGGCGGTGTAATAGGACTTGGCGAGCGCCGGGGTGGCGCCGAGCACCAGGGCCGAACCGGCAAGCGTGAGAGCGAGCAGATGACGCATGAGGACCTCCATCGACGGCTGGGGAAGAAAGTTTCGATTCGCTACTTACAACGATGTCGTTAAAGCCTCGCGATATAAGTTGCAAGTAGAAACTTTTGCTGCGATGCAGTGTCTTTGTTGTTTTCATCCCGCGCCAAAAGCGGATAGAATAGAGGGCTATGGGTCATTCCGGATTGCGCGAGCCGCTCCGCGAGCTCGCCAATAACTGCAGCCTGCCGGCGGCGCTTGAGGCGATGGGTGAACGCTGGTCGTTCCTGATCCTGCGCGCGGCCTTCAACGGCCTGCATCATTTCGAGGAATATCAGTCGGAACTGGGCATCGCCCGCAACATCCTGGCCAACCGGCTGGCCCGGCTGGTCGGTCACGGCATTCTCGAGCGCCACGCGCTGCCCGAGGACCGGCGCAAGATCGCCTATTGCCTGACCGAAAAGGGCTTTGCGCTGCTGCCGACCATGGTCGCGCTGCGGCAATGGGGCGAGCGGTGGGAAACCGGCACGCCCGCGACGCCGATCCTGGTCGACAGCCGGGATATGAAACCGATCGCACCGGTCGCAGTCCACGCGCATGACGGCCGGGTGCTCAGCAAGGAAGACCTGCTCTGGGCGCTTCCCGACGACGTGAACGGGCGGGGCGGGCTTTAGCACCTCCGTTTCTCGACTTCGCTCGAAACGAACGGTCGGTGGCGAGTGAGCCGTTACCAGCCTTTAGATGCACTCCCCCGCTCGTTTCGAGCGAAGTCGAGAAACGCAGATCGCTCAAGCCACCCGGGTGTCCAACGCCATCAGCGCCGCACGCACTTCGTCCGGGATCGGCGTTGCGCGGCCGGCGGCCAGATCGACATGCGCGCTGACGATCTCGATCACCGTATGCAGCGCACCCGTATCGGCGTGGACCAGCTCGACGCGCGTCGTCATGCTGGAATTGCCGATGCGGTCGATGCGCACCCACGCCTCGATCATGTCGTCGTAGCGGAAGGGCGCTTTGTACTGGACGGTCGCCTGCACGACGTTGAACTCGGCCTCGGTCCAGACCGGCCCGAGCGCGTCCATGCCGCTCCAGCGCCAGAACTCGGTGACCGCGACATCGGCATATTCGAGGTAGCGCGAGTTGAAGACGATCCTCTGCCCGTCGATCTCGGCATAACGGACGCGAAAGCGGGTGGAGAAGGCGAAGCCGGGACGGGTCATGGTGCGCGGCAGTGGCGCAGCCCGGGCGCTGAGACAAGGGGCACCCAGAGTGGTGAGAGGCCCCGGCCTCCGCCGGGGCGACGAAATCTGGGCGTCGTCCCGGCGGAGGATGGGACCCTCGACCGATTACGCGCCGCGCCTCATCCCGCGTTGGCGGCCGGGGTGTTGACCCCCATCGACTGGAGATATTTGCGCACGTTGCGCGCCGCCTGGCGCAGCCGCTGTTCGTTCTCGACCATCGCGATGCGAACGTAACCCTCGCCATTCTCGCCATAGCCGACGCCCGGTGCGACCGCGACCTTGGCGTGGGTGAGCAGCTGCTTGGAGAACTCCAGGCTGCCCAGATGCGCAAGTGCCGGGGGCAGGGGGGCCCAGGCGAACATCGACGCGCGCGGCGGCGGGATGTCCCAGCCGGCGCGCCCGAAGCTTTCGACCAGCACGTCGCGGCGCTTGTGATAGAGCAGGCGATTGGCCTCGACGATGTCCTGCGGCCCGTTGAGCGCCGCGCACGCCGCCGCTTGGATTGGCGTGAACGCGCCATAGTCGAGATAGGATTTCACCCGCGTCATCGCCGCGATCAGCCGGGCATTGCCGACCGCAAATCCGATCCGCCAGCCGGCCATGCTGTAGGTCTTGCTGAGCGAGGTGAATTCGACCGCGACATCCTTGCCGCCCTTGACCTGCAGGATCGACGGGGTTGGATGGCCGTCATAGTAAAGCTCGGAATAGGCCAGGTCGGAGAGGATCCACAGCCCCTGGTCCTTCGCGAACGCGACCAGCCGCTCGTAAAAGGCGAGGTCGACCGTTTCGGCGGTCGGGTTGGAAGGATAATTGACCACCAGCACGCTCGGCCGCGGCACGGTGAACGCCATCGCGCGTTCCAGGCTTTCAAAATAGCGTTCGTCGGGCGTGGTCGGCACCGCGCGGATCGTGGCACCGGCCAGGATGAAGCCGAAGGTATGGATGGGATAGCTGGGGTTGGGCGCCAGCACGACGTCGCCCGGCGCGGTGATCGCGGTGGCGAGGCTCGCCAGCCCCTCCTTCGACCCCATCGTCACCACGACCTCGCGCTCGGGGTCGAGCTCGACCCCGAAGCGGCGGCCGTAATAATTGGCCTGAGCACGGCGAAGTCCGGGGATGCCCTTCGACTGCGAATAGCCGTGCGCGTCGGGCTTCTGCGCGACCTCGATCAGCTTGTCGATGACGTGGGCAGGCGGCGGCAGGTCGGGGTTGCCCATGCCCAGGTCGATGATGTCCTCACCGCCTGCGCGCGCCGCTGCCCGCATCGCATTCACTTCGGCGATGACATAGGGCGGAAGGCGCTTCATGCGGTAGAATTCGTCGGACATCATCCTGCTCTGCTTCGAAATACGGATCGTCGCTTTACGCGATCGTGCCGGCGCGTGGAATCATCTTTGAACGCAATTGGCCGGAAATGCGAAATATCCTGACGCGCGCAATGGCTGACGAAACGGATCCGACGGGGTAAGGTGGCAAAAAAGCGTGAGAGGCAAGGCCGATGGCGGACAACGAACCCAAGACCAGCACCACGCTGGAGGACCTGCAGCACTGGACCTATGTGCTCGGCCGCGCGCAGCAGATGATGCTGGAGCATGGGCATTACACGATGAGCACGACGCCGCTGTCCGCGATGACCGATCCGACCGCGTTCGCGCGCGCCAGCGCCGATTTCTGGGCGGATTCGATGCGGCTGTGGCAACGTTTCCTCGACCCCGGCCGCGCGCCTGCGTTCGAGGAGACGCCGGAACAGGCGCGCGACAAGCGGTTCAAGGCACCGCAATGGCGCGAGGACCCGCTGTTCGACTTTCTGCGCCAGAGCTATTTCCTGATCGCCGACCACCTGCTCAAGAATGTCGAGGCGCTGCCGGGCATTGAGGGCAAGCAGAAGGAGCAGGTGCGTTTTGCCACCAAGGGCCTGATCGACGCGATCAGCCCGACCAACTTTCCCGCGACCAACCCGGTGGTGATCGAGCGGATCATCGAGACGCGCGGCGAGAACCTGCTGAAGGGGCTCGGCAACATGCTCGCCGACCTGGCGCGCGGGCAGGTGACGCATACCGACGCGACCGCGTTCGAGCTTGGCCGCAACATCGCGGTCACCCCGGGCAAGGTCGTCAAGCGCACGCCGCTCTATGAGCTCATCCAGTATTCGCCCACCACCGAAACGGTGTTCGAGACGCCGCTCGTCATCTTTCCGCCGTGGATTAACCGCTACTACATCCTCGACCTCACGCCCGAAAAGAGCTTCATCAAATGGGCTGTCGACCAGGGGCTGACGGTGTTCGTCGTGTCGTGGAAGTCGGCCGACGCGTCGATGAAGGATGTGACCTGGGCCGATTATGTCGAGCAGGGGCAGATCGACGCGATCGACACGGTGCGCGAACTGCTGGGCGTGCCGGGCGTCCACACCATCGGTTATTGCGTGGCGGGCACGACGCTGGCGGCGACGCTCGCGGTGCTGGCCGCGCGCGGCGAGGCGGAGAAGGTCAGGTCCGCAACCTATTTCACCGCGCAGGTCGATTTCAGCGAAGCCGGCGAGCTGAGCCTGTTCGTCGATGACGAGCAATTGCGGATGATCCAGTCCGCGGCAACCGACGGCTATCTGGACGGGCGCTATCTGGCCGCGACGTTCAACCTGCTGCGCGGGCGCGAGTTGATCTGGAACTATGTCACCAACAATTACCTGCTCGGCGACGACTATCCGCCCTTCGACCTGCTGCACTGGAACGCCGACGTCACCAACCTGCCGGCGCGCTGGCACCTCAGCTATCTGACCGACCTGTATCGCGACAACCGGCTGGTGGTGCCGGGCGCGCTGGAGATCAACGGCACGCCGATCGACCTATCGCGGATCGCGACACCGACCTATATCCAGGCGGGTCGCGAGGACCATATCGCACCCGCCGCCAGCGTGTGGAAGCTGCAGACGCACCTGAAGGGTCCGGTCCGTTTCGTGCTGGCGGGATCGGGGCACATCGCCGGCGTGGTCAACCCGCCTGCTTCGGGCAAATACCAGTACTGGCTCAACCCGAACCCGACCGAAACGCTCGACGATTTCGTCGCCGGCGCGGTCGAGACCAAGGGGAGCTGGTGGCCCGACTGGATCGAATGGATCGCCGCCCAGGCGCCGAATCATGTTGCGGTGGCAAAGGCGCGCATACCCGGCAAGGGACGCCTGCCCGCACTCGACGACGCGCCGGGGATGTACGTGAAAGCTAGATGATCCCAACAGGTTAGATTGCAGCAATTTAACATTGTTGCACTGCACAATAAACCCTTGCGAAGCCGGAAGTGCCACGCTATATGCTGCGCCGCAGCGACGTGTGTCCGTAACTTTCAGGAGTCGAGATGGCGAGCAAGGGTCCAGACCAAGGTGGCAAGAAGTCCGCCAGTCAGAAGCCGGCTGCCGGTGCCGGCAAGCCGGTGACGAGCGCGGTGAAGACGACGGCGCCGGCTAACCCGGCAAAGGCCCCGCCCGCGGTCGCGTCAACGCCGGTCGCGCCCGCGGCGCCGAAGGCTCCGGCGCCCGCGCCGATGGCCAAGGTCGCCAAGCCTGCGCCTGTTGCCGCCAAGCCGGTGCCGCCGGTCGCCGCGGCCAAGATCGAGGCGCCGGTCAAGGCGCCCGTGTCCGCGAAGCCCGTCACCCCGACGGCGCTGCCCAAGGCAGCGTCGCCGGCTCCGGTCGTCAACCCGCCGGTCGAGGCTGCGGCCTCGGCGTCGATTCCGGCGATTGCGGTCGGCACATCAGATCATCCGGCGGAAACCGCCACCCCCGAAAAGTCCGTTGAGAAGGAACGCACCATCATGACCACCATCGAAAACACCATGCACAAGACCCAGACCATGTTCACCGACATGAACGACCGCGCCAAGCAGGCTATGGAAAAGAACGCCAAGCTGGTCGAGGAAATGAACGAGCTGGCCAAGGGCAATGTCGAAGCGGTCGTCGAATCGACCCGCATCGCCGCCAAGGGCATGGAAACGCTGGGCCAGGAAGCCGCCGAGTTCAGCCGCAAGTCGTTCGAGCAGGCGAGCGCGATGATGAAGTCGCTGGCCGCCGCCAAGTCGCCGACCGAATTCATGAAGGTCCAGAGCGACTTCTTCCGCACCTCGTTCGACACCTATGTCGCCGAAGCGTCGAAGCACACCGAAGCGATGCTGAAGCTGGCCGGCGACGCCGCCCAGCCGATCTCGAGCCGCGTTGCGGTCGCCGCCGAGAAGATCAAGGTCGCGGCCTGATCATTCGCGCGAAAGCGTAGCGTAAAATGAGGGGCGGTCGCGCGATGCGGCCGCCCCTTTTTTTGGCGGCGTGCGTGATGCGCGGCATCCCGCGCCCGGCCGGGCGGATCGCCCTAAAAGGCGTGTCCGACTGCGACCCCCAGCACCACCGCATCCTCGGCGTCCGAAAAGTCATAATGCGCCTGCGGTGACAGGGTGAAACCGCCGCCCAGTTCGAATTCGTAGAGCGCGCCGAGCCGGACGACGAACGCCGTCGCGCCCTCGGCGAATTCGACGCCGGGGCCAGTCTGGATGGCCAGCCCCCGCCACAGATGGATGTCGGCGGTCGCGAGCAATGTGGTCGAATCGAGTGGCCCGAAGGCACGCTCCGCCACCGCACCCAGCCCGATGCGCTCGCTTACCCGATATTCGTAATCGAGCCCCAGCGTGAAGGCGCTGTCGCTTTCGTCTTCGTCGAGGATCGTCGCGCCCGCGATGACCGACAGGTGATGCCGGCCCGCATCATCGACGACGCGCGCCTGAGCCGTCGCCGGCCGGGGCGAGGTGGCGCAGGACAGGGTGGCGAGGGCCGCGAGGGTCAGAAGGCGCGTTCGCATCATGGCGCGGGCATAGCCGAGGCGCGGTCGGGCATTCTTTTAGAATGGCGCGGTGATTGTCGGCGCCGCGCACAGGCTCGACCCTTTGTCCAAAGCTGTGCGGGTGGCATTTTGTTCGGTCGCCGGCTCCGCCACGCCTCAGCAATGGTTCGCGCCACCGTGCGGGCTGCTTCAGCGCAAAGTCGCGCGAAGAGGCGGGCGAATCGGTCCGGATGCGAACCGCGGTGCTCTGGATGCGGGCCAGGCAGATATCCGCAGTTTCGAGGCGGCGATTTCGAGGCGGCGATGATTTAGGTGCTGCACGGCGGGCCTGGCATTGGACGAATCCCGGCGCGCATGCCCGTTTCTAGCCCCGGCCGGCATTTTTCGGCGGCGCTTGCCCCTTGCCCTTGGCCGGGTCGATGCCATATTTTGTGCCAACGATGGCAGAGCATCTCCCGACCCCCATTTCGATGGCCGAAGACAAGGACGATGAGGGCGGCGGCAACTCATTGGGTGTCGCCACGCGCACGCGCGCCAAGACCAAGAAGCCGACACCCTACCGCGTCCTGATGCTCAACGACGATTATACGCCGATGGAGTTTGTCGTCCTCGTCCTCCAGCGGTTCTTCCGCATGGACATGGAGGAGGCGACCCGCGTGATGCTCCACGTTCACCAGCGCGGCGTCGGGGTGTGCGGCGTGTTCAGCTACGAAGTCGCCGAGACCAAGGTCAGCCAGGTGATCGATTTCGCCCGACAGAACCAGCACCCGCTGCAGTGCACGCTCGAAAAGGCCTGATCGGCTGACCTTCAGTTCGGGTCGGGCAGCCAGTCGAGCCGCAGGCCCTGGTACCGGTCGACATAATCCGACGCATCGGCCAGCGCGGCGGCATCACGCAAGGTGACGCGACTGCCCTCGCGCGCGATCAACCCCTCGCGCTCCAGCTGACGCAGCATCCGGTTGACGTGAACCGAGGTCAGCCCGGTCGCGTCGCCGATCTCCTCCTGGGTCAAGGCGAGCGTGAAGCTGTCGCCGATCGACGAATCGGTCGTGCGCATCCGATTGCGCCATTCGAGCAGGAGCGCGCCGACCCGTGCCTTGGCCGAGGTGCGGCCGAGCATCGCCAGTCGGTCGGTCAGCGCGACGCGCTCGACCTGGTTGACGACGAGCAGGAGCGCGGCGAGCCGGGGATGCGAGGCGACCAAAGCCGACAGCGCCGCCCGCTCGAACGGGCAGACGACGCAGTCGGAGAGTGCGCAGATGCTTTCCGGCGCGGTGTCATAGATCATCGCCGACACGCCGAGCACGTCGCCCGGAAAGAAGAAGCGCAGGATCTGGCGGCTGCCGTCCGACATCAGGGCGTAGCTCATCATCAGCCCCTTGCGCAGCACGAACATCTCGGCGCTCGGCTCGTTCTCGCGCTGCACGAACGCGCCGCGCCGGATGTCGCGACGATGCTCCTCCAGCCGCTCGAGCGCGGTGCGCTCGCCCGGCGTGAGTGCGACGAGATTCCCCAGCACTTCCGCGAAACAACTCCCCGAAGCCGCCACAAACGCCCCCTCTTTTCGCTTCGCAAAAGCATTGGTTCGCGATCGTCGCATTAAAGTGGGTTAATCGCCAGACGCCCGTCGCGAATGTGACAAGATCGACCGTGCTCTTGTGTCGTCCCGCACATTCTTTAGTAACCCCGCGATGGACCGTATCCTCATCCGCGGCGGCAACCGCCTGACCGGCCGAATCGCCATTTCGGGCGCAAAGAACGCGGCGCTCACGCTGATGCCCTGCGCGCTGCTGACCGACGAGCCGCTGACGCTGCGCAACCTGCCGCGGCTCGCCGACGTCGACGGTTTCGGCCACCTGCTCAACCAGCTGGGCGTGTCGACCATGGTCGAGGGCGCGCACCCGACCGATTTCGGGCGGGTGATGACGATGCGCGCGGCGCGGCTGACATCGACCGTCGCGCCCTACGACATCGTGCGCAAGATGCGCGCGTCGATCCTGGTGCTGGGGCCGCTGGTCGGACGTGCGGGGGAGGCGACGGTGTCGCTGCCCGGCGGCTGCGCGATCGGCACCTTTCCGATCGTGTCGGTCGGCGCGACCGAAAATGCGCTGATGGCCGCCGTGACCGCCAGCGGCGGGTCGGTGATCGAGAACGCCGCGCGCGAGCCGGAGATTGTCGACCTGTGCCGCTGCCTGGTCGCGATGGGCGCGTCGATCAGCGGCATCGGGACGGAGACGCTGGAGATCGAGGGGCGCGACCGGCTGCACGGTGCGACCTATCGCGTCATGCCCGACCGGATCGAAGCGGGCAGCTATGCCTGTGCCGCCGCAATCACCGGCGGCGCGCTCGACCTGGTCGGGGCGGAGGCCGCGGACATGCGCGCAACCATCGCCGCGCTGGTCGAGGCGGGCGTGACGGTGGAGCCGCGCGGCGATGCGTTGCATGTCGCCGCCAGCAACGGCATCGGGCCGCTGACGCTGTCGACCGCGCCCTATCCGGGGTTCGCCACCGACATGCAGGCGCAGTTCATGGCGATGCTTTGCAAGGGCAAGGGTGCCAGCGTGCTGACCGAAACGATTTTCGAGAACCGCTACATGCACGTGCCCGAGCTGGCGCGGATGGGCGCGGACATTACGGTCAAGGGACGCTCGGCGGTGGTGCGCGGCGTCGACCGGCTGGTGGGTGCGCCGGTGATGGCGACGGATTTGCGCGCGTCGATGAGCCTGATCCTTGCGGGATTGGCGGCGGAGGGTGAGACCCAGGTCAGCCGCGTCTATCACCTCGACCGCGGCTATGAGCGGCTGGAGGAAAAGCTCCAGGCGGTCGGTGCGGACATCGAGCGGGTTGGCGATGGGTGAACGCCCGGCCGGCGGATAAGGGTAATCGCGCGAAGGCGTAAACGCGCGAAGGGGTTTTTCTCGCGGAGGCGCAGAGGACGCCGAGACGCTGAAATTCCGTGCGTCGCCCCGGCGTAGGCCGGGGCCTTTAGCCATTTATGCGCCCGCCTGCGGGCAGTGAGGTTCGATCCCGGATAACCCAGAGGCCCCGGCCTACGCCGGGGCGACGCAGATGGATATGCGTTCGACCACGCCTTTGCGCGATCCCCGTCTCCGCGTCTCCGCGTGAACCTCCCCTTCGCGCCTTCGCGCCTTCGCGCGATTGACCTTCTGGCCTACGCCGTCCGCTCCGGCACTTCGGCGGCGTCCTGGGCGATCACGCTGTCGGGGGCCATCGCTTCCCACGGGAAGATGAACCAGTCCTTGGTCACCGCGCGGTCGATGGTGCGGGCGGCATATTCGACGCGCTGGCCGGAGCGGATATTGTCGAGCAGGGTGGCGAAGCGCACATGGTCCATCACCGCCCCCTTGGCGGCCAGCCGCGCGCGCAGCCGGGCGATCGTCCCGCCCGTGTCATTGATGTCGTCGAGGAACAGCAGCGTCTCGCCCTCGCGGGTGCGTGCCGCCAGCCGGTCGAGCGGGGCTTCGGAAAAATCCTCGACCTTCGACGAATAATCGACTGACAGCGTGGCGAGGCCCGTCGCGTGGCTGAGATAGACCCCGGGGGCGAGCCCGCCCCGGCCGATGCCGATGATGAAGTCGGGTCGCCAGTCGCCCGTCATCAGCGCGTTCGCCAGCGTGCGGACCAGCGCGGCGAACTCGTCATGCGGGATGGGCGTGAAAACAGGCATCAGGCGTGCGCCGATGCATAGGCGTCGATCGCGGCGAGATGGCGGTCGACGTCCGCGGGGTCGAGGAAGCTGCCGGTGAAGCTGTTGCGGGCGAGCTGGACGAGCGCGGCACGGTCGAGCCCGCGCGCTTCGGCCACCGCGCGGTAATTATCGGCGACATAGCCGCCGAAATAGGCCGGATCGTCGGAATTGATCGTGGCGCGGAGGCCGGCGGCGAGCATCCGGTCGATCGGATGATCCTCCAGCCGGTCGACGACGCAGAGCTTGTGGTTGGACAAGGGACAGACGGTCAGCGTCATGCCGTCGCGCGCCAGCCGCTCGACCAGTTCAGCGTCTTCGAGGCTGCGATTGCCATGGTCCAGCCGGTCGATGTGGAGCAGGTCGAGCGCCTGGCGGACATAATCGGGTGGCCCTTCCTCGCCGGCATGGGCGACGCGCTTGAGGCCGAGTCCTGCGGCGGCGGCGAAGACGCGCGCAAACTTCTCCGGCGGGTGACCCAGCTCCGACGAGTCGAGGCCCACGGCGGCGATGTGCGACAGCCACGGCTTCGCCTGTTCGAGCGTCACGAACGCATCCGCCTCGTCGAGATGGCGCAGGAAGCACAGGATCAGGCGTGACGTGATGCCGTGCGTTGCCTGCGCCTCGGCACAGGCGGACAGCAGCCCGCGAATTACCGTGTCGAACGCGATACCGCGCGCGGTGTGCGTCTGGGGATCGAACATCAGCTCGGCATGGACGACGCCGTCGCGCGCCACCCGGTCGAAATAGGCCATCGCCAGGTCGTGGAAATCACGCTCGGTGATCAGCACGCCCGCGCCCTGGTAATAGATGTCGAGAAAGTCCTGGAGCCGGGTGAAGCTGTAGGCGGCGCGCACCTCCTCCACGCTGGCGAACGGGATTGCCACACCGTTGCGCGCGGCGAGTTCGAACATCAGCTCGGGCTCGAGGCTCCCCTCGATATGCAGGTGCAGTTCGGCCTTGGGAAGGCCGGCGATGAAAGCGTCGAGATCGGACATGCAGCGACTGTGCTGCATCGCGGCGGGGGCGTCAAATGGCGGTGGAGCAGGACAGATGCCAAGCCGTCGCCCCGGCGCAGACCGGGGCCGCTGGCCGAATTGAACCTGTCGCGCCAGAGCGTAGATCGTTCGTTGCGCGAACATTGCCAGCGGCCCCGGCCTGCGCCGGGGCGACGTGCCTGTTCCCGCGCAATTTCGCCGCGGCTCCGCGCGAAACGCCTCCGCGCGGCTCCCCCAGCCCGCTCACACCGCGGTCAGCGCCTGGTCGAAATCGGCGATCAGGTCGTCGGCATCCTCGACCCCGATCGAGATGCGGACGAGATTGTCGGTGATGCCCAGCGCCTGCTTGCGCTCGGCGGGCACCGACAGGTGCGTCATCCCGGCCGGGTGGCTTGCCAGCGTCTCCGTCCCGCCCAGCGACACGGCCAGCTTGGCGATCTTGAGCGCGTCGAGGAAGGCGAACGCCTCCGCCTCGCCGCCCTTGAGGTAGAGCGAAAAGGTCGAGCCCGCGCCCGTGCAGTGGCGGCGATAGATGTCGGCCTGACGCGCATCCGCACCGCCCTCGAGGAAACCGAGATAGCCGACGCGCTCGACCTTCGGATGGTCGCGCAGGAACGCGCAGACCTTTGCCGCATTCTCGCCCGCGCGGCTCATGCGCAGTTCCAGCGTCTCCAGGCTGCGCAGCAGCATCCAGGCGGTGTTGGGGTCACAGATCGTGCCGATCGTGTTGCGCATCAGCCGGATGGTGTCGATGTGCGCCTTGCTGCCCAGCACGCCGCCCGCAACGAGGTCCGAATGGCCGCCGGCATATTTGGTCAGCGAATAGACGACGATGTCGGCGCCGTGCTTCAGCGGCTGGTGCCACAGCGGGCCGAGGAAGGTGTTGTCGATCGCGATCGGCGGCTTTTCGGCCGCATTGGCGAAGATCGCGTCACGGCTGGCGGCGACCGCCTCGACATCGACCAGCGCGTTGGTCGGATTGGCCGGGCTTTCAAGGTAGATCAGCGCGACGCGGCCCGATGCTGCCTTGCCCAGCACCGCGTCGATTTCCTCGCGCGTCGCCCCGGCGGGGAAGTCGAGCCAGTGCACGCCGAAGCGGCCCAGGATACGCGCGATCAGCGTCTCGGTCGCGGCATAGAGCGGCCCGGAATGGACGATGGTGTCGCCGGGGCGGACCATCGACAGAAACAGGGTCGCGATCGCCGACATGCCGGAGGAGAAAGCGAGCGCGTCCTCGGCCTCTTCCCACACGCCCAGCCGGTCCTCCAGGATTTCCTGATTGGGACCGTTGAAGCGCGAATAGACAAGGCCCTCGGCCCCGCCGGGCCGCTTGCCGGTCACGCCCTCGAAATGGCGCTTGCCGGCGGCAGCGTTCGGAAAAACGAAAGTCGAGGTGGCGAAGATCGGCGGCTTCAGCGCGCCCTCCGACAATGCGGGATCGAAGCCATGCCCCATCATCAGCGTCGAGGGCTTGAGCTTGCGCCCGCCCAGTTCGACGATGTCGGGCTTGGGGCGGCGGCGCGGGGTGACGCCGGTCAGCTCGGCTTCGGTGGGTTTGGTCATCGGGAAGAAACTCCGGCAGCAGGTCGCCCGTCTGATGCGGGCCAATGCGCCGGCTCTACCCGATGATTGCCGGGTGGGGGAGGGGGGTCACAACGCGATCAGGCTGATCTGCCGCCCATAATCGGGCTCGTCGCGATGGGTTGCGCGGCGAAAGCTGTAGAAGCGGTCTTCGTCCACATAGGTGTCGAGCCCAAGCAGCTCGACCCGCCGCAACCCGGCGGTGGCGAGCCGGTGCGCGACATAGGCTTCCAGGTCGAACTGCGCGTGGTCCGGCCGCCCGGGGGAAAAGAAGCGATCATTCGCCGGGTCCTGATCGCAAAACCGCGCGACGAAGCCGTTGTCGACCTCATAGCTCGCCCGCGCAATGCACGGGCCGATCGCGGCGACGATGCGGCCGCGATCCGCGCCCAGCGCCTCCATCGCCGCGATTGTCGCATCGGTGACGCCGGCAATCGCGCCCTTCCACCCGGCATGAGCGGCGCCGATCACACCCGCGTCAACATCGGCGAACAGCACCGGCGCGCAATCGGCGGTGAGGATGCCGAGGGCGAGGCCCGGCGTTGCGGTGACCAGCGCGTCGGCGCGCGGGCGTTCGGCGGGTACGTCGTCGATGGTGACCACGTCGGCGGAATGAACCTGATACACCGTGACCAGCGCCGCCCCCGGCGCGACCGCGGCCAAGGCACGTCGGCGGTTTTCGGCAATCGCCTCCGGATCATCCGCGCTGCCCAGCCCGACATTCAGCCCGGCGACGATGCCGGTAGATACCCCGCCCCGCCGGCCGAGAAAACCGTGGCGCACGCCCGCAAGCGCCGGCGCGCGGACGACCTCGACGTTCACAGCGCCAGCCGCATGACGATGTCCTCGTCCTCATGGTTGCCGACCTTGAAGACATAGGGGCCGACCGCTTCGAAGCCGTAGCGATCATAGAAGCGCCGGGCACGGTGATTGTCGGTGAAGACCGAGAGATAGAGGTCGCTCGCGCCGCCGGCCCGCGCGGTATCGATCACCCACGCCATCAGTTCGGCCGCAGCGCCCGAGCCCTGCCAGGGCTTGAGGATATAGAATTGGCGCAGTTCGATCGAGGGACCGCGCGGCTTGAAGGGCAGGCTGGGCGGGCCGACCTTGGCATAGGCAACCGCCGCACCGTCCGCCTCGCCGACCCGAACGCGAAATGCGGGGTCGGTCAGCTCGTCATGCCAGCGTGGCGTGCTGTGCCCGGCCAGGAACAGCGCGAGGTCGTCGGGATGATAGAGGTGGCCGAAGGTTTCGGTGAAGCTGTCGCGCGCCAGTTTGGCGAGCGCCGGGGCGTCTTCGGCCACCGCATCGCGAAAAACGATCGTCATGCAAACCCCGCGGGTGCGGGCCAGCCCGGCGCGGTGACCGCCAGCCCCTTGAACAGCGCGCCCATCTGATCCGGCGCGACCAGGCGATTGCGGTCGGCGGCGATCTGGTCCGCGCGCTCCGGCGCGGTGCGGGCCAGCCCTGCGGCGCGCGTGTCGATGCCGAGCGCGACGAGCAGCTGCCCCTGATCGACCGGGCCGTACGCGAGCGCGTCTTCGGCCCGTGCCGCCTCCGCTAGCGTCGCGAAATCGACATGCGCGGTCAGGTCGCGACTGCCCGGCTGCTCGAACGGATTTGCAAAGGCGTGGCCGGACACGGCCTGAAGCGTATCGCCGATCGCCGGACCTGAATAGCCATAGTCGAGGATGATCGCCGCGCCGCCGCCCGCCACCAGCCGACGGGCGAGCCCGCGCATCGTCGCGACCGCGGCGGGCGAGGTTTCCAGGATATCGCCGGGCTGCGCATCGCCAAAGGCGGGTGGCACCACCGCGTCGAAGCTGTCCCTGCCCGTGATCGGCAGAAAGAGCGTGTCCTGGCACGCGACCAGCCGTTCGCGCCAGCCATCGCCGGTGCGGATCAGCTGGCGGATCGGGAGCGCGTCGAAAAATTCGTTTGCGACGACGATCAGCGGCACGTCGTCGGGCACGCTGAACAGGTCGATATGCCATTCGGCACCGGGCACGCGTTCCGCCTGTTCCGCGCGCAGGACCGGGCTCGTCTCGATGAAATGAACCGGCGGGGTCAGCCCGACCGTCGCCATCGCGCGCAGCGCGTCGGCGGCGAGCGTGCCGCGGCCGGGCCCATATTCGACATAGCGCAGATCGGGGCGCCCGGCGCGATCCCACAGGTCGGCGAGCGCAAGGCCGATCAGCTCGCCGAACATCTGGCTGATTTCGGGTGCAGTGGTGAAGTCGCCCCGCGCACCCAGCGGATCGCGCGTCGCATAATATTCGGCGTTCGCCGCCTGCATGAACTGCGACAGCGGGATCGGACCGGCCAGCGTGATCGCGCGGGCCAGGCGGTCGGGCAACGTGCCTTCGGCGTCGGACGACACGGCCGCGCGCCCCTTCAGGCGATGCTTTCCTGGCCGGCGACGGCCTCGACGCGGTGGCGTCGCGACCTGGCGGTGGCGATCAGGAACACGCCGCCCGCGATCATCGGCAGACAGAGCAGCTGGCCCATATGGATCGTCGTGGCGAAGAACGTGCCCTCGAACTGCTGGTCGGGTTCGCGGAAGAACTCGACGAAGAAACGGGCGACGCCGTAGCCGAGCAGAAAGATGCCGACCAGCCGGCCGGGCTCGTAGCGCGCACGGGTTCGCCAGAAGAAGAAGGCGAGGACGAGGAACAGCACGATGCCCTCGAGCCCGGCCTCGTACAGCTGGCTCGGATGACGTGCGGGATCGAGCCCGCCCGCAACGGTGCGCGGAAAGACAATCGCCCAGGCGACGTCGGTCGGCTTGCCCCACAGCTCGCCATTCACGAAATTGGCGATACGACCGAAAAACAGGCCGAACGGGACGACGCATGCGACATAGTCATGGACGCGCAGCCAGTTGAGCCCGTGCTTGCGCGCCAGCAGCATGATCCCGATCGAGGTGCCGATGACGCCGCCGTGAAAGGACATTCCGCCATCCCACAGCCGCAGGATTCGGATCGGATTGGCGAACAGGTCGGGCGCGTAGAAGAGGACATAGCCAAGCCGCCCGCCCAGGATGATGCCGAGCGTCGCGTAGAAGACGAGGTCGTCGGCATGACGCCGCGCCATCGGCGCGCCCGGCTGGTCGAGCAGCTTGAGCAGATACCACCAGCCGATCAGGATGCCGGCGATATAAGCCAGCGAATACCATTTGAGCTGGAAGAAGCCGAGGTCGAGCGCCACCGGATCCAGCCCGAGATCGGTGAATTGGAGATGGCCGGTGCTGGCGGCGAGCAGGGGCAGGATCAAGATATGGGCTCCGGCAAAGGGCGATGCCGCCGCTTTACCGGGCTGTCAGGTCAAACCCAAGCGCTTATCCGCATGCCGCTACCGGCAAAGGCGGGTCAGGCGGTGACCTGATCGCGCGCTTCGCGCGCGGCGCGGGCGGTTTCGACGCGTTCCTGGCGCTCGGCCATGCCGATCCAGGCGGCTTCGGCACGCAGCGCGCGATCGCGGACATTGGCGAGCGTTGCGTTCTCGGCTTCGGTACGCGCGCGTTCGGCCTGTTGGCGATAGGTGAGAACGGTCATGCGGGCCCTCCTTCTTGGGTGCGCGCGAAAAGTGCGGGCAGGGTCAATGGTGACAACGCACCAGTGGCCGGATGGTTCGATCGGAGGGGCCGGACGCGCCGCGGACGACGCGCCCGGGACCGGATCAGTCCGCAGCCTGCAGATTGACCGCGCTGGTGCGGCCGCGCTTGTCCTGCTCCAGCTCGTACGAAACGCGCTGGTTCTGGTTCAGCGTCGCCATGCCGGCGCGCTCGACCGCGGTGATGTGGACAAAGGCGTCCTGGCCACCATTGTCGGGGGCGATGAAGCCATAACCCTTGTCGCTGTTGAAAAACTTGACGGTTCCGACGGTGCTCATGTTCATTTCCTTCATGTTGTCGGCCGCCCGGACGTCGAGCGACCTCGCGCTGCAAGGGGCAGGGAAAGAAGGAATGAGGGGCCGCAAAGCTCCAAAAGACCGTCGATTTGCGACTGTAGCGCCCGCGATATGGGCGCGATCGGGCAAAATAGCAAGCTGCAGTGCCGTGACCCGCCAAAAAAGAAACGGGCGCCCGGTATCCCGGACGCCCGTCGATCGGGATATCGATCCGTCGATCAGCCGGAATAATACATGTCGTATTCGACCGGGCTTGGCGTGGTTTCGAAGCGGATAACGTCGTTCCACTTCAATTCGGCGTAGGCTTCGATCTGGTCCTTGCTGAATACATCGCCCTTCAGCAGGAAATCATGATCCTCCTGCAGCGCGATCAGCGCCTCGCGCAGCGAACCGCAGACGGTCGGCACGTTGACCAGCTCGGCGGGCGGCAGGTCGTAGAGATTCTTGTCCATCGCCTCGCCGGGATGAATTTTGTTCTGGATGCCGTCCAGGCCGGCCATCAGCAGCGCCGAATAGGCGAGATAGGGGTTGGCGAGCGCATCGGGGAAGCGGAATTCGACGCGCTTGGCCTTGGCCCCGGTGCCATAGGGGATACGGCATGACGCCGAGCGGTTGCGGCTGGAGTAAGCGAGCAGCACGGGTGCCTCGAACCCCGGCACCAGCCGCTTGTAGCTGTTGGTCGTGGGATTGGTGAAGGCGTTCAATGCGCGCGCATGCTTGATGACGCCGCCGATGAAATACAGGCACATGTCCGACAGACCGGCATAGCCATTGCCCGCGAACAGCGGCGTGCCCTTGTCCCAGATCGACATATGGGTGTGCATGCCCGACCCGTTGTCGTCCTTGATCGGCTTGGGCATGAAGGTCGCGGTCTTGCCATAGGCCTGCGCGACCTGGTGCACGACATATTTGTAGATCTGCATCCGGTCGGCGGTGGTGGTGAGCGTCCCGAAGGTCAGGCCCAGCTCGTGCTGCGCCGCGGCGACCTCGTGGTGGTGCTTGTCGCAGGGCAGGCCCATCTCGATCATCGTCGAGACCATCTCGGCACGGATGTCGACCGCGCTGTCGACCGGCGCAACGGGGAAATAGCCGCCCTTGGCCCGCGGACGGTGCGCCAGGTTGCCGGCTTCATACGCCTTGCCCGAATTGGTTGGCAGCTCGATGTCGTCGATCTTGAAGTAGCTGGTGTTGTAGGCGGTTTCGAACTGGACGTCGTCGAACATGAAGAACTCGGCCTCGGGCCCGACATAGACGGTGTCGCCGATCCCGGTGTTCTTCAGATACGCCTCGGCCCGCTTCGCGGTCGAGCGCGGGTCGCGGGCATACAGCTCGCCGGTCGACGGCTCGACGATGTCGCAGAACAGCACCAGCATCGGCGTGGCCGAGAAGGGGTCGACATAGACCGCGTCGAGATCGGGGCGCAGGATCATGTCCGACTCATTGATCGCCTTCCACCCTTCGATCGACGACCCGTCGAACATCAGGCCATCGGTCAGCTCATCCTCGCCGAGCACGCCGGCCACCATGGTCAGGTGCTGCCACTTGCCCTTGGGATCGGTGAAACGCAGGTCGATCCACTCGATTTCCTGGTCCTTGATCATCTTCAGGATCGTGCCGGCGTTATTGGCCATCTCAATTCATCCCTTTCGTCTGGAAAACCGCTCGCCGCGAATCGCACAATGAAATTGCGGCCGACGCGATATGTCTCACAAGAATGCTGCGCCGCGTCAAATCGCGTCGTTGTCCCGTTCGCCGGTGCGGATGCGCAACGCGGTCTCGACGGGAATCACGAAGATCTTGCCGTCGCCGATGCGGCCGGTCTGCGCCGAGTTTGCGATCGCCTCGACCACGCGGTCGGCCAGCCCGTCCTCGATCACCACCTCAAGCTTCACCTTGGGCAGGAAGTCGACGACATATTCGGCACCGCGATACAGTTCGGTATGTCCCTTCTGTCGCCCGAAGCCCTTGGCTTCGGTGACGGTGATGCCGCTGACGCCGACTTCGTGCAGCGCTTCCTTCACCTCATCGAGCTTGAACGGCTTGATGACGGCCTCGATCTTCTTCACGCGCTGACCCCTCGTGATGTGCTTGCCCCGGTGACTGCGCAGCCATGTTACAACAAGCGTGCCAGCCATGCGAGGCGCAGTTTCGTGCGGTGCCGTCGCGCCGGGCAGGCGTCATCATTGCCTAGCAATTAGGCAGGCGCATCGGGATGCACGCCGATCAAGCAGCCGGCGTGTCGTGCACCGACGCCATGGCCAGCACCGCCTGCGCGCGCTTCAGGTGTGGCAGGTCGAACATCGCGCCGTCGATCCCGATCGTGCCCGCGCCCGGCGCGGCGGCAAAGGCGGCGACGATCCGCTGCGCCTGTTCAATTTCGGCGGGGGAGGGACTGAATGCCGCATTGATCACGGGCACTTGGTCGGGGTGGATCGCCATCATGCCGCGAAACCCGGCCCGGCGCGCCCGGGCGGCGACCCGCGCCAGGCCGTCGAGGTCGCGAAAATCGGCGTGGATCGTCTCGATCGGGGCGACGCCCGCCGCCGCGGCCCCCGCGAGGCACAGCGCGCGGAACAGCTGGTAGGGAAAGTCGTACTCGCCCGTCTCGTCACGATTGCCCGTCGCGCCGAGCGCGGTCGCGCTGTCCTCCGCGCCCCAGGTGAGGGCGGCAAGCCGCGGCGTGCCGGCATAGTCGCCGAGGCCGAACAACGCGGGTGCGGTCTCCGTCGCGATTGCGATCACCGCGATGCCGCCCGGCGGCAGGCCGGCGGCAGCTTCGAGCGCGGTGAGATAATGGTGCAGCCGGTCGGCGTCGGCGCGCGTCGCCTTGGGCAGCATGATGCCGTCGGGCCGCGCCGCAACCACTGCCGCAAGGTCCGCCAGCGCGTGCGGGCCGTCAAGCGGGTTGATCCGCACCCATTGCGGCTGGGGGCGGGGGCCGGCGCGAAGATGTTCGGCCACCGCGGCGCGCGCAGCGGGCTTGTTGGCTTCGACGACCGAATCTTCCAGGTCGATCAGGATCAGGTCGGCGCCGCTCGTGCCCGCGCGCGCGATCTTGCGCTCCGAGTCGCCCGGCGCGAACAACAGCGAGCGGGCAGTAAGGGCTTGCGACATCGGGGCTCCGCGGAAGGTGTGGCTCACCCCGCGACATGCCCGTTCGGCGGCGTCGGGAAAAGGGTCAAACGTGCCGCGGGCGCGGGGCGGCGACCGCGATCACGCGGTGACGCAGCGCCAGGACCTCCATCGCGAGCAGGGCGGCGGAAAGCGCGATCAGATCGACGATCCAGTCGTCCAGGCTGGCGACGCGGCCGATCGCCATATAGCCCTGGACCAGTTCGATCGCTGCCCCGAACCCGGCAAAGATCGCAAATTGCCCCCACGGCGACAGGCGGGGCCAGCCGATCGTCGCGAGCACGGGCAGCACCAGAAAGGCGAAGCCGTGGCGGACCGTGTCCGATTCGACCATGCCCGCCCATGGCGTGACGGTCAGCGCGAGAAAAAGGACTGCCGCCAGGGCCAGCACAAACGCGAATTTGAAGATCTGCAACAGCATGACGTCGCCTTCGCAGATGCGAAAGAAAAGGCCAAGGGCCACGTGACGGCCGGGCCAGTTCTTTGCCCGGCCGGTCGCTTCAGGTCACGTGCAATGGCGCGTCGCCAGGACACGCGATCAACAGGTCGGCGCCGTCGGCGGCGTCGATCCGCGCCGTCCCCTGAAGCAACAGGCATTCGCCCGCTCGCCAGGCCAGCGTGTCCGCCTGGCCCGAGCCGGTGATCGGGACCAGCCATCCTTCACGTCCCGGCGGAAGGTGGAGGGTGCGGTCGCCCGCCGACCAGCGTTCGAGCACGAATTTGGGGCCGGGCGAAAGCAGGGTACGGCCCCCGCCGAGCGCGATCGGCGTCGACTGCGCGACGAAGGGCCGCGCGTCGGAAACCGCGACGCCTTCCTCCAGATGCAGCTCGCGCGGGCGGCCATAATCGTAGAGGCGATAGGTCAGGTCGACATTCTGCTGCACCTCGATCAGCGTGATGCCGGCGCCGATCGCGTGGACGGTGCCCGCCGCCGAATAGAAATAGTCGCCTGCGCGCACCGGCTTCCAGTCGAGCAGCCCTTCGATCGATCCGTCGAGCGACGCGGTGCGCAGTTCATCATGCGAAAGCGGCTCGCGCGTGCCGAGCGCGATCGTCGAGCCGGGCTCGGCGGCCAGGATGAGCCACGCTTCGTCCTTGCCGCGCGGATAGCCGGCACGGCGGGCGCGCTCGTCGTCGGGATGAACCTGAACCGACAGCCGTTCGCTGGTGAAAAGATATTTGACCAGAAGCTCGAAATTCCCCCCTTCGGGGTCCTGAAACCAGGCCTCGCCGACCGGTTCGCGGTCGGGCGCCGGATCGGCAAAGCCGGGCCAGAGCCGGTGGCGTCCCCATGGCTTTTCGACCAGCCGGGTCGTCATCGCGCGTGTGCTCATCTCATGTCTCCGACGTTTCGCACCTTGGCGTGCGCGATATGAACGGATCAACCGCCTGTCGAGTTCGATCGCGCAATCACGCGGCGATCAGGCGAAGAATCCGGTCGGCATCCGCGCGATGACAGATCAGGAAGTCGGGCACCGACGGCTCGGGCTGATTGTAGCGAATCGGCGACCCGTCGATGCGCGAGACATGCAGGCCCGCCGCCATTGCGACCGCGGCAGGGGCGCAATTGTCCCATTCATACTGCCCGCCCGAATGGAAATAGATGTCGGCGGAGCCCATCAGGATTGCCATCGCCTTCGCTCCCGCCGATCCCATCGGGATCGTCTCCGCATCAAGCGCCTGGCACAGCGGGCCGCATGCCTCGGCCGGACGTGTGCGGCTGACGACCATGCGGCGGCGCGGGGCGGGTGCGGGCAGGGGAAACGGCGGATCGCTGGCGAAGACGCGGCCGAGCGCGGGGAGCGCCACCGCGCCGATTGCGGGGCGACCCTCGATCGCCAGTGCGACGTGCACCGCCCAATCGTCGCGCCCCTCGGCATATTCGCGGGTGCCGTCGAGCGGATCGACGATCCAGACCCGGCTGCGGTCGAGCCGGGACCGATCGCAAACGCGTTCTTCCGACAGGATCGCGTCGTCGGGGCGCGCGCCGGCGAGCAGCTGGTGGATCAGGTCGTCGGCGGCGCGATCACCCGCCGCGCCGAGCGCCGGACCCGCCAGTCCCGACGTCCGCCGCAGGTCCATCAGCAGCGCGCCCGCCCGTTCGGCGATATCCCGCGCAAGAGCGACGTCGCTTTGCGCGCCAGCGGTCAAATCACCGGGCTCCAGATGCCGATGATCGAATCGACGATCTGCTGGGCGGCCTCCTCCGCGCTCTGGCGGGTGGTATCGATGACGATCTCCGCCGCTTCGGGCCTTTCATAGGGGCTGTCGATCCCGGTGAAATGGGCAATCTCGCCCGCGCGCGCCTTGCGATAGAGCCCCTTGGGATCGCGGCCCTCTGCCACCTCGATCGGCGTGTCGACGAAGATTTCGATGAACGCGCCGGCCGGCAGCATCGCGCGCACCAGGTCGCGTTCGGCCCGGAAGGGCGAGATGAAGGCGGTCAGCACGATCAGCCCGGCATCGGCCATCAGCTTGGCGACTTCGCCGACGCGGCGGATATTCTCGATCCGGTCGGCGTCGGTGAAGCCCAGGTCGCGGTTGAGCCCATGGCGGATATTGTCGCCGTCGAGCAGGTAGCTGTGCTTGCCGAGCGCGTGGAGCTTCTTTTCGACCAGGTTGGCGATGGTCGATTTGCCCGAACCCGACAGCCCGGTGAACCACAGCACGCGCGCGCTTTGGTGCTTCATCGCGGCGCGCGCCTCGCCCGTCACCTCGATCGACTGCCAGTGGATATTCTGGCTGCGGCGCAGCGCGAAGTCGATCATCCCGGCGGCGACGGTCGCGTTGGTGATCCGGTCGATCAGGATGAACCCGCCCAGGTCGCGATTGTCGCGATAGGCCTCGAACGCGATGTTGCGGTCGACAAAGACCTCCGCGATGCCGATGTCGTTGAGGCTGAGCGTCGCCGCCGACAGCTCGGCCATGGTGTTCACGTCGATGACCGCACGCGGCGGCTGGACGGTGGCGCTCAGCATCCGCGTGCCGATCTTCATCCAATAGGACCGCCCGGGCAGCAGCGGCTCGGCATCGAGCCAGACGATCCGCGTCATGAACTGGTCGGCCAGCTGGGGCGCATCATCGGCCGCGGCGATGACGTCGCCGCGCGAACAATCGACTTCGTCGGCAAGCGTCAGCGTCACCGACTGGCCTGCGACCGCGACATCCAGGTCGCCGTCGAAGCCGACGATGCGCGCGATCCGCGTCTCGCGTCCCGAGGGGAGGATGCGGACCGGATCGCCGGGCCGCACACGGCCGCCGGCGATCATGCCGGCAAAGCCGCGAAAGTCGAGATCGGGGCGATTGACCCATTGCACCGGCATCCGGAACGGCCGGGCCGCGGCGCTGTCGCTGTCGACCTCCACCTGCTCGAGATGCTCGATCAGCGTCGGCCCGCGATACCAGGGCATGGCGTCCGACGCCGCCGCGATATTGTCGCCCGCCAGCCCGGAGATCGGGATCGCGGTGAAATCGGCGATGCCGATGGAGGCTGCGAATGCCCGATAATCGGCAACGATCGCGTCGAAGCGCGACGGGTCATAGCCGACCAGATCCATCTTGTTCACCGCCAGCACGACGTGGCGGATGCCGATCAGGTGCGCGAGGAAGCTGTGCCGCCGCGTCTGGGTGAGCACGCCCTTGCGCGCATCGATCAGGATGACGGCGAGGTCCGCGGTCGACGCACCCGTCACCATGTTGCGGGTATATTGTTCGTGCCCCGGCGTATCGGCGACGATGAATTTGCGGCGTTCGGTGGTGAAGAAGCGATAGGCGACATCGATGGTGATGCCCTGTTCGCGCTCGGCGGCCAGCCCGTCGACGAGCAGCGCGAAATCGATGTTCGCGCCCTGCGTGCCCACCCGGGCGGAATCAGCTTCCAGCGCGGCGAGCTGGTCGTCGAAGATCATCTTGCTGTCATAGAGCAGGCGGCCGATCAGCGTCGACTTGCCGTCATCGACCGACCCGCAGGTGATGAAACGCAGCAGCGACTTTTGCTGATGCGCGGCCAGATAGGCGTCGATGTCCTCCGCGATCATCGCGTCGGGGGCGTAGGCGGGGGCCGTCGCCATCAGAAATACCCTTCCTGCTTCTTCTTCTCCATGCTGGCGGCCTGGTCATGGTCGATCGCACGGCCCTGACGTTCCGACGTCGTGGCGAGCAGCGTTTCGCGGATCACGGCGGTCAGCGTATCGGCGGTGCTTTCGACCGCGCCGGTCAGCGGGTAGCAGCCGAGCGTGCGGAAGCGGACCGAGCGTTCGACCGGCACTTCCCCGGGGGCGAGGCGGAAGCGGTCGTCGTCGACCATCAGGATCATGCCGTCGCGAACCACCGTCGGGCGCGGCGCAGCAAAGTAGAGCGGCACGATCTCGATATTCTCGGCCAGGATGTACTGCCAGATGTCGAGTTCGGTCCAGTTGGACAGCGGGAAGACGCGGATCGATTCGCCGCGCGCCTTGCGGGCATTATAGAGGCGCCACAGTTCAGGACGCTGCGCCTTGGGGTCCCAGCGGTGGTTGGCGGTGCGAAAGCTGAAGACACGTTCCTTGGCGCGGCTCTTCTCCTCGTCGCGCCGCGCGCCGCCGAATGCCGCGTCAAAGCCGTATTTGACCAGCGCCTGTTTGAGCCCCTCCGTCTTCCACATGTCGGTGTGCAGCCCGCCATGGTCGAACGGGTTGATGCCGCGCGCCTTGGCCTCCGGATTCTGGTGGACGAGCAGTTCCATCCCCGCGTCCGCCGCCGCTTTTTCGCGCAGCGCGTACATCGCGCGGAATTTCCAGGTGGTGTCGACGTGAAGGAGCGGGAAGGGCGGCGGCGCGGGATAGAACGCCTTTCGCGCCAGATGCAGCATCACCGCCGAATCCTTGCCGATCGAATAAAGCATCACGGGCCGTTCGGCCTCGGCAACCACTTCGCGCAGGATGTGAATGCTCTCCGCCTCCAGCTGCTGGAGGTGGGTCAAGCGCCGATTCGCCGGCGTGGAATCCAGTTCGAGATCGACAAGCGCCATATGCGAGCAGGTGGCCCCGGCGCCCCGATCATGAAAGAAGGAATTGCTGCGCGGCCGTGCAGATCTGCTTTAGCCGCCGCCGACGCATGCCTCCGCTTTCAAGCAAAAGAAACGGTTGCTCAAAGGCTTGAGCCCTTGACGTCATCCCGTCAACATCACCGAAACGTCCGGGTCGGCACTTCGTCAGCCCGACCCGGACTGCGTTCGTCAGTAGGGACGAATTTCTTCGCCGTACGTGTCGCGAAACGCGAGTGAAAAGAAAGCGAACATTGTCATTCTCCGATTTGCGCGTGAAGCGCCATGTCTTTCTTAACAAAAAATTAAGCATGGAACAAACGTAATTCGGGCCGATTTCGGGACGGATGCGGGCCAGTTTAACCGTTCGTTCAAGACTGGGACGCTAGGGCAAGGATGAATGAGCAAAGCTGCCGACCTTGCGCGCACGGCGTCTGCCGAAGCCCAGAGCCTTGCCGTGGCGAACGACGCCCGCGCAAAGCCGAAGCCTGGCAAGTCGACATCGCCCGGCGCCGACCGCGTCGTCGCCCGGCGCTCCGCCGCGTCGGTGAAATCTATCGCGCGCGCGGACAGCCGTGCGGACACGCCCGAGGGGGCGATCCAATTCTATGCGATCGTGCGCATTGCCGATTACGCGATGTTGCGTCGCGCGATTGGTGTCATGCGCGCCGAACGCGTGGCCGAGCAGCTGGCGGTGGAGGCCGCCGCGTTCAGTTCATCGCTGCGCGCCCGGACGCTCGGGCGCGATTGCATCGAGGTCACGGGGTCGGCGGCAAGCAACGCGGACGTCGCGACGCTGCTTGACCGGCTTCGCCAGAAGCTGGCGTCGCCGATCCTGGTCGGCGATGAACTCTGCGCGGTGCAGGTGCGCGTCGGCGCGGCGATGGCCGAACGCGGCGCAAGCGATCCGATCCGAATGATCGAATTTGCCGAAGCTGCGCTTCGGCAAGCGGGCGACGGCATGGTGGCGCTGCGCGACCTCCGGCAGGAGGGGGAGGAGGACCCGCTCGCGCTTCTCCATGACCTGAACGCCGCAATCCGGCGCGGCGAAATGTTCCTGCAATTCCAGCCGAAGATCAATGTCCGGCGCGAGCAGGTGGTCAGTGCCGAGGCGCTGATCCGCTGGCGCCATCCGTTGCGGGGCCTGATCCTGCCGGGCGATTTCATTCCGCTCGCGGAGCAGGCCGGACAGATCACCGCGCTGACTTTGTGGACGTTGGAAGAGGCAATCCGGGAGTATCATGTCCTGGCGGACGCCGGATTCGCGATCCCGGTCTTCGTCAACATCTCGGGTACGCTGCTGGGCGACCGTCGCTTCGTCGATCAGGCCCGCGATCTGATACGGGGGTCGAATGCGAAGCTGGGTTTCGAGATCACCGAAACGGCGGTCATTCGCGATCCCGACACGGCGATCGCGCACCTCAAGCTTTTTGCCGATATCGGCGTGGCGCTGGCGATCGACGATTACGGGGCCGGATTGTCCTCGCTCGCCTATTTGAAGCGGCTGCCCGCAGGCGAGCTGAAGATCGACAAGCTGTTCATCACGCAGCTGACCAGCAGCAATCGTGACCCGTTGATCGTTCGTTCGACCATCGACCTCGCGCATGCGCTCGAGATGGAAGTCACCGCCGAGGGGGTCGAAACGTCGGCAACGCTCGCACTGCTGTCGGTGATGGGTTGCGACATGGTCCAGGGCTATTTGCTCAGCCGTCCGATCGAGATGGCAGCATTCCTCACCTATCTGCGCGAGGACCGCCACTTGCCACCGATCCAGCGCCCGCGACCCACCTTTCGCCGAAAGCTTTCCAGCTCCTGATACCGCCGATTTTAGCCAGTGGTTAACCGCATTCTGGCATCACCTGAGACATGGGCTTGCAGACGCTCCGGTCCCGCTTCGCGGCAATCACAGTTTCTTCACTGGCGGTGGCTGCGCTGAGCTTTGCTACGCCAGCCCGATCCGAACATAGTGGCTCCGACCGGGAGACTGACCGGATGATCCACGCGGCCGAGGCGGCAATGTTTGCCGATCCTACGCGAGCATTGTCGATCGCCGATCGGATTTTCGCCAGAATGCGTACCGCTTCGATCACGCCGGAGCGAACTCACGTCATTGCGATAGCCAACGGACTTAAGGGAGAGGCGCTGACGCGGCTTGATCGACCGGAACAGGCAAGGCCGTATATCGACGCGGGATTGGCGCTCGTGCGCAGGAGTGGCGACGATCTTCAACTTCGCGGCAAGCTGCTGCTTTCGCTCGCTGCCATTCAAATTGCCGGCTCGCAGCCGGCCGAAGCTTTGCAGAGCTATCAGCGGGCCTTCACCGTTTTCCGATCGATAGACGACAAGCGCAGTCAGGCGATCAGCCTGCAGGGCATCGCCTGGCTGTATCGCGAGGCGCGGGATTTCGACCGGGCGGCGCGCTACTATCAGCAATCGGCCGAAATCTATGCCGGCGACCCGGCGGTTCGCATTGCCGCACATAATAACCGCGGCAACGTCCTTCGACAGGTCGAGAAGTTCGCCGAAGCAGATCGCGAATATCAGTCGGCACTGGCGCTCGCGCGCACGCTGGGCAGCGTGGGCATCGAATCCCAGGTATTGCGCAACGTCGCCCGCAACCTGCTCGAATCGGGCGAGATCGCCCGCGCCGAAAAGGTCATCCGTGAAGAAGTCGCCCTGACCGGCGGGACCAGCCACAATTCGCTGGCGCTGCGTGCCCAGGCCGCGCTGGCGCGTGGCGACCTCGGCGTTGCGCGACGCCTGATCGCGGAGAGCTTCAGCGGGGTCGACATCACCGCGACCGACGCGCCCTTTGCGGAGGCGCACGCGCTCGCGCATGACATTTTTGCGCGTGCAGGCGAGACGCGTTTGGCGCTCCAGCATCTCGAAGCCGCCAAGCGGCTGAACGACGAGGCGACTCGCGTCGCCGCATCGACCGGCTCGGCGCTGATGTCGGCACGCTTCGATTTCCAGAACCAGGAGCTGCGCATCGCTCAGCTCAAGGCGGAAGAACTCAAGCGCAGCATCGATTTCGAGCGTGCGCGCGCGCGGCTGCAATGGATCCTGTTCGCCGCGATCGCCGCAGCCGTCACGGTCGTGATCGCGTTGCTCAGCTTCGGCGTCGTCAAGCTTCGCCGCAGCCGCAACGAGGTCCGGGCCGCGAACACCGGGCTGGCCGCCAGCAATCTCGCGCTCGAAAAGGCCCTCGCGGCGAAGACCGAGTTCCTGGCGACGACCAGCCACGAAATCCGCACCCCGCTCAACGGCATCCTCGGCATGACCCAGGTGATGCTGGCCGATCCGCGGCTGGGCCACGAAATGCGCGACCGGATCGGCGTGGTCCATGGCGCCGGCGTGACGATGCGCGCGCTGGTCGACGACATCCTGGATGTCGCCAAGATGGAGACCGGCAACCTGACGGTCGAACAAATGCCCGTCGACCTGGTCGCGACGCTGACCGACGTGTCTCGCATGTGGCGCGAACAGGCCGAGGCGCGGGGGCTGGACTTCACGCTCGCGCTTGCCGAGGCGCCGGGCTGGATCGAATCCGATCCAGCGCGCCTGCGCCAGATCGCGTTCAACCTCCTGTCCAATGCGATCAAGTTTACCGAGGCAGGCGGCATCACCCTGGCGGTGGCGCAGCTCGATACCGACGACGCACGCTGGATCGAGATTCGCGTCAGCGACACCGGGATCGGTATTCCAGCCGAAAAGCAGGCGATGATCTTCGAATCGTTCCGACAGGTCGACGCGGGCACGACCCGGCGGTTCGGCGGCACCGGGCTGGGGCTGGCGATCTGCCGCAACCTGGCGGTCGCGCTCGGCGGGTCGATCCACGTCGAAAGCACGCCCGGAGTGGGCTCGACCTTCATCGTGCGGCTGCCGCGAATCGATGCGGTCGCCCCGACCGCAAGCGTGCCGGACGGCGATTCCGGCCTCCTGATCGTCGATCGCAACCCGATTGCGCGCAACACGCTCAAGGCGCTGCTCGAGCCCCATGCAGGGTCGGTCATCCTGGCGAGCGATCCGGACGAAGCCCTCGCCATGCTCGCCTCACGCCGTCTCGCGCTCGTGCTGATCGATCAGGCGACGCTGGCACAGTCGGGTGAGGTTGTTCCGGCAATGCAACGTCTTGCGTCCGTTGCCTCGACACAGGGTGCACGCACGGCGATCCTGTGGGCGGCACCGGATGAGGCGGATCGTGTCGCCGCCGACGCGGCAGGGATCGACCTTTTCCTCGCCAAACCGATCGCCGCGCGCGCGCTCGTCGCAGCGCTGTTTGAGCGCGCGGCGACCGACGCGACCCCTTCTCCCCTTGTGCCGCAGGCGGCGTGAGGCGTAGGGGGAGAGGCAAGATGAAGCGCAAAACCGCCTGGCCGTCACGATCGGAGCAAGGGTCGTGAACATTTTGTTCATTGAGGACGATCCGATGAATCGGCGGGTCGTCCGCGACATGCTCGACGTCGCGGGTGCGACGATGGTCGAGGCGTCGCTGGCCGAAGAAGGACTGCAGCGCATCGACGAGGAGGCGTTCGACGTCGTGCTCGTCGACCTGCGCATGCCCGGCATGGACGGGATGGAGGCGATCCGCCGCATCCGCGCCCGCGCCGACGCCAAGGCACATGTGCCGGTGATCGTGGTGACCGCGGATGCGGCGGTCGACCTGCGCGAACGCTGCCTGGAGGTCGGCGCCGACGAGGTGCTGTTCAAGCCGGTCGCGATGGATGCGCTGTTCGAGGCGATCGGCCGGATCATCGCGACGCGCGGCGGCGACGGGATGCTGCTCTAGTCCTCGACGATCAGGCTGTGGCGGCGGGTGTCGCGCATGCGCAGATAGACGATCAGCGAGACGCCGATCATCACCGTGACATAGAGGTAGAAGCCGCGCTCCCACCCGGCGTTCTTCAGCCATAGCGCGAAATATTCCGCAGTCCCGCCGAACACCGCGTTGGCCACGGCATAGGGCAGCGCCACGCCGAGCGTGCGGATGTGCGCCGGGTACATCTCCGCCTTCACCACGCCGCTGATCGCGCTGTAACCGCTGACGATGACGAGCGCGCCCATCACGATCGCAAAGGCGAGCCAGGGATCGCGGACCGTTTCCAGCGTGGTGAAGATCGGCCAGGTGAAGGCGACGCCGAGCACCCCAAAGGCCACCATCAGCGGCTTGCGCCCGACCCGGTCCGACAGCGCGCCGACGATCGGCTGGAGCAGCATGAAGCCGAAGAGGCTGCCCGCGCTGATCGCCGATGCGGTCGGTTTCGAGAAGCCCGAGGTGTTGACCAGGAATTTCTGCATGTAGATCGAATAGGCGTAGAAGGCGAGCGTGCCGCCCGCCGTCAGCAGCATCACCGTCGACGTCTCACGCGGATGTTCGCGCAGCAGGGCGACGAAACCCGAGCGCCGTGTCGCTGCGCGGTCGGCATTGCGAAAGCTTTCGGTTTCGGCCAGTCCGCGCCGCAGCCAGAACACGCTGATCGCGAGCAGCCCGCCGATCGCAAACGGGATGCGCCAGCCCCAGGCTTCGAGCGCGTCGGCGGCCATGACGCGCTGCAGGATCAGGAGCACGCCCAAGGCGAGCAGCTGCCCCGCGATCAACGTGACATACTGGAAGCTGGCGAAGAATCCCCGTCGCTTCTCGCCCGCCATCTCGGACAGATAGGTCGCGCTCGCGCCATATTCGCCGCCGACCGACAGCCCCTGCATCAGCCGCGCGAGCAGCAGCAAAGCGGGCGCCGCGATGCCGATCGTTGAATAGCCCGGCGTCAGCGCGATCAACAGCGATCCGGCGCACATCAGCGTGACCGACAGGGTCAGCCCGGCCTTGCGGCCGTGGCGGTCGGAATAGACGCCCATCAGCCAGCCGCCGATCGGCCGCATCAGGAAACCGAGCGCGAAAACCCCGGCCGCCTGGAGCAGCTCCACCGTCGGATCGGCGGCGGGAAAGAAATGCGGCGCGAAGTAAAGGGTGAACGCCGCATAGGCGTACCAGTCATACCATTCGACGAGGTTGCCCGCAGATCCGCCGATGATCGAACGCAGCCGTGTCGACCGCGCCGGGGCCGCACCGCTCATGTCGACCGTGCGAGCGCGCGATCCAGCTGCGCCCGGTCGAGCTGGCCCTCCCAGCGCGCGACGACGACGGTCGCGACCGCGTTGCCGATGAAGTTGGTCAGGCTGCGGCATTCGCTCATGAAGCGGTCGACGCCCAGGATCAGCGCCATGCCGGCGACGGGCACCGACGGCACGATCGACAGCGTGGCGGCGAGCGTGATGAAGCCCGCCCCGGTCACGCCCGCCGCGCCCTTGGAACTCAGCATCGCGACGCCGAGCAGCAGCAGCTGGTCGCCCAGGCTCAGGTCGACGCCGGTCGCCTGTGCGATGAACAGCGCGGCCAGCGTCATGTAGATGTTGGTGCCGTCGAGGTTGAAGGAGTAGCCGGTCGGGACGACCAGGCCGACGACCGCCTTGGCGCAGCCGGCGTCCTCCATCTTGCCGATCAGCGCCGGCAGCGCCGCCTCCGACGAGGAGGTGCCGAGCACCAGCAGCAGCTCGGCGCGCAGATAGCGGATGAGCCGGAGGATCGAGAAACCGGCCGCACGTGCGATCGCGCCCAGCACCAGCAGCACGAACAGAAGGGACGTCGCATAGAAGGTCGCGACCAGCTTGCCCAGGCCGACCAGGCTTTCAAGGCCGTACTGGCCGATGGTGAAGGCGATCGCCCCGAATGCGCCGACCGGTGCCAGCCGCATCAACAACCCGACGATCCGGAATACGACCGCGCTCAACCGCTCGAGCAGGTCGAGCACGGGCTGGCCGCGATCGCCGACCAGCACGAACGCGACGCCGAACAGGATCGATACCAGCAGGACCTGGAGGATGTTGCCGCCCGTGAACGGGCTGACCAGCGTGGTCGGAATGATGTCGAGCAGAAATCCGGTCAGCGTGGTCTCGTGCGCCTTGGCCGAATAGTCGGCGGTCGCGGCGGGATCGAGCGTCGCGGGATCGATGTTCAGCCCGGCACCGGGCCGGACCGTGTTGGCGACGATCAGCCCGACGACCAGCGCCAGCGTCGAGACGGTGATGAAATAGGCAAATGCCTTGCCGGCGACGCGCCCGACTTCGGCCAGGTCGCGGATCGCCGCGATGCCGGTGACCAGCGTCAGGAAGATGACGGGTGCGATGATCATCTTGACCAGCTTGATGAACGCATCGCCCAGCGGCTTGAGCGCGGTACCGAAATCCGGCCAGAAATGGCCGACGATCGCCCCGGCCGCGATCGCGACCAATACCTGGATGTAAAGATGTCGCCACCAGCGCGGCCTGGCGGAGGGTGCGGCCGGCGCGACAGGGGGATCGACGGGGGTGACCATGGATTGCGGCCCTTTCTGGCCCGACTTGGCGGGCGGCGCAACGATGCACTTTGCAAGCGCGCGCCAATCGGCTAGCGGGCGCCACCTTGTAGATTGTTCGAGCGGTCGTTGTGATGATCAGTCGCGTTGTCGGTTTGGTGGGTTGCGTTCAGGGCCGTCACGAGCGCGATGCGGCGCGCGCCGTCCCCGATGGCGACCAGTATGTCAGCCGCTGCGCCCATTGCGGGGTGCCGATGCGCCGTCTGGCCAAGCGGAAATGGGTGGTCGAGCGCCGCCGCTGATCGGCGTGCCGCCTGTGGGCGGAATCGCTTGAAATCGACATGCAACGCTGTTAGGGGCCGCGATAACGTCGCGAACCCACGTTCCGGCGAACCCTATTCTATTGAGAACCAGATTCTCTGTTGAGAACAAATTCGGAGTCCGACGGCTTTATGCAAATCATCGTGCGCGACAATAACGTCGACCAGGCGCTGCGGGCGCTCAAGAAGAAGCTGCAGCGTGAAGGCGTTTATCGCGAGATGAAGCTCCGTCGTCACTATGAGAAGCCGAGCGAGAAGCGCGCGCGCGAGCGTGCGGCCGCGATCCGCCGGGCGCGCAAGATGGACCGCAAGCGTGCGGAGCGCGACGGCGTCCGTTGATCGGATTTGCGGTTTTCGCGGCACAGATGTCGCGCAAATCGATCGATCGATGACCTGAGTATCGAAACGGGGAGGGGCACGATCATCGTGCCGCTCCCTTTTTCTTGCGCGTTTTTGATGCGGTCGGGCGTCGACGCCCTTGCCCTTCGCGGCAATTCGCGCAATTTGCCCGCCGCGACGCACCGTCACCAAATCGGGAAACCTCCATGTCGATCACTGCCGTCCCCATCGCACCGACCAAGCGACGCTATCTCGTCTGGCTGTGGATCGGCATCGCGGCCGCCACCCTGTCGGGGGTGGCGCTGGCGTGGCAGGGGACCGCGAGCGTGGTCGCGACGCGCGGCACCAACGAACAGTTCCTGGCGTGGAATCGTGGCCAACCGGGCGTCGTCGAGACCGCGAGCGGCCTGCAATATCGCGTGATCGAACCGGGCGAGGGGCCGACCCCGACCGACACCGACCTGACGCTGATCAACTACACCGGCACGTTTCGCAACGGCGAGACCTTTGACGCCAGCCGCCAGCCGACCCCGATGTCGCCGGCGCAGGTCGTTCCCGGTTTCGGCGAGGGGCTGAAGCTGATGCCGAAGGGCGCCAAGTTCCGCTTCTGGATCAAGCCCGAGCTGGCCTATGGCGCGGAGGCGCGTACCGACCCGCAAACGGGGCGCGAGGCCATGCCGGCCAACTCGCTGCTGATCTTCGATGTCGAGATGATCGACTTCGTGCCCGAGGCGGTCGTTCGTCAGATGCAGATGCAGCAGCAGCTCCAGCAACAGGGCATTCCGGGCGGCCCCGGCGGCCCCGGTGGCCCGCCCCCGGGCGTGCGCTGACCCCCGCGACGTCCTGATCGGCGGCTAGGCCGATCCGGCGCCGCCGGTCAGCTCGGCGATCTCGGCGAGCAGCCGCTGCCGGAACTCGGCCTGGGAAAAATGCCGGTCGAACACGTTGCGGCCGGCCGCGGCGATTTCGGGCAGCCGCGCGCGGCTGGCGAGCGCCCGCGAAAGCAGTTCGGCCACCGCCGGTCCGCTGGCATCCGCGGCGATCAATCCGCTGACATTGTCGGTGATCCAGTTGCGGGTGCCGACGCCGGGCAGCAGCATGAGCACGCGGCCGCAGCCCAGCGCATCGAGCGATACGAGCGGCAGCGTATCCTCACGCGAGCACACCAGAACCGCGTCGACGTCGAGCATGGCGCGATGGCAGCTCGCGGCATCGAGCTCGCCACCATAGTCGAACAGGCCCTGTGCCTTGGCGCGCGCGAGCACCGGCCGGGCGAACGCGGGATCGAGCACGCGGCCGAAGACGCGGACGTCGAGCTCGGCAAGCTGCGCCGGGTTCAGCAATTCGAGGCCGTCGGCGAGCAGGTCCTGGCCCTTGCGCGCTTCGACCGATCCGAACACCCCGATCCTCAGCTGTCCGTCGGTGCGCGGCGGCGGCGCTTCGCCGATCGGCGCCATGCCATAGGGGAAGACGCGGACATCGGCTCTGCCCGCACGCGCGATCGCCGCGCTGATCTCGCTCCCGGACCAGACCCGCGCGGCACGCGCGAAGGGCAGGCGCAGCCGGCCGCGATCGATCAGGTCCTTGAGCAGGCTGAGTTCGTGCAGATACCAGATTGTCGGGACGCGGTCGCCCCAGGCTGCGACGAAGCCCGCCGTAACGACGGTGTTGCACAGTGCGATCGTCGCGCGATCGGCCAGGTCGCGCAGATAGGCCGATGTCGCACCCGGCGTGGGATCGATCAGCACCGGGATGCCCAGTTCCTCGAACGCCCCGCGCATCGGCCCTTCAGCCATGCTGAACACGATGACGCGATATCCCTGTTCGAGGAGCGGCGCGGCAATTTCCAGCACGGTGCGCGGTGCGCCGCTGCGGCTCAGGTCGTGGGTGGCGAGAAGCGCGAGGGGCCGGGTCGAGCGGTCGGCAGCGATCGCGCGCAGGGCCGGGCGACGCAGCAGCGCATAGCCGGGTCCGCGCAACCGTCGCGGCAACCGCGCGAGCAACCGTGCAAACGGCGTGTCGACGCCTGCATTCGGCAGGTCGGCGGGGGCGGGGGAGGCGGCATTCATCG